>DAIQNR010000078.1:0-9239 GCA_036788295.1 Myxococcota bacterium | reverse complement strand
GCAGAGCGGCTTCGCGGCGCCGTCAGCGCTTCACGAAGCCGAGCAGCTCGACGAACTCTCGCCGTCGACCGAGCGGGTCCTTGCCGAGGGCCCGCTCGGCCCATTGGCGGACCTTCTTCGGGTCGGGCGTTCCCGGGGCCTCGAAGTCTCGGAGCATCATCCCGAACGAGGCGACGGCGGCGGCGAAGCGCAGGTCGTCGCTCGCGTCTCCGATGCCCAGACCGCGGTCTACGACCGGCTCGGTGAGCAGCTGGCTCTGGGTCTCGCCCGGCCGCTTGTACCGAACCTTCACGCTCATGAGCTCGGCGGCCGGCCTCTGATGGCCCGAACCCACCGGTTCGGCCAGGACGACCTCGTAGAGCGCGGTGACCGCGTGGCCGGCCCCCATCTCCCCGGCGTCCTTTCGGTCGTCCTGAAAGTCCTCTGCAGCCAACGCGCGGTTGTCGTACCCGATCAAGCGGTAGGACTGCACCATGTCGGGGTTCATCTCGACCTGGATCTTGACGTCGTGCGCGACGGTGTGGAGCGTGCCGCCCATCTGGTGCACGAGCACCTTCTGTGCCTCTTCGAGGGTGTCGATGTACGCGTAGTTGCCGTCGCCGCGGTTCGTGAGTTGCTCGAGCATCTGGTCTTGGTAGTTGCCCATCCCGTACCCGAGCACGGTGAGCTGCACGCCCCGCCCGGCTTCGGCCTCGATGAGCCGCAGGAGGCCCTCGTGGCTCGTCTCGCCCACGTTGAAGTCCCCATCGGTGGCGAGCACGACCCGGTGGTTGCCGCCCTGGATGTGGCCTTCCCGGGCGGTGCGGTAGGCGAGCTGCAGCCCAGCCCCGCCCGCGGTGCTGCCTTTGGCCTCGAGGCGCCGGATCGCGGCCCGGATCTTTCCCTTCTCGGACCCCGACGTGGGGGCGAGCACCCGGGTCGCTCCGCCGGCGCAGGTGACGATCGAGATGAGGTCCCGCTGGTCGAGCTGCTCCACCAACAGCTCGAGGCTCTCGCGAACGAGCGGCAGCCGGTCCGGCGGCGCCATCGATCCCGAGACGTCGATGAGAAACACGAGGTGGGTCGGCGGCCGCTCGCCGGCGGCGAAGGTCTTCGCCTGCAGCCCCACCCGGACCAGCCGGTGGGCCTCGTCCCACGGCGCGGCCGCCGCTTCGACCGCGATCGAGATCGGGTGGTCCTCTTTCGGAGGGGGATAGTCGTAGCTGAAATAGTTGAGCAGCTCTTCGATCCGCACCAGTCCCGCGTTCGGCAGCTGCCCCTCCCGCAGCATCCGCCGCACTTGGCTGTAGGCGGCCGTATCGACGTCGACGGAGAACGTGGACAGCGGCTCGTCGAGCGGGCTGACGAACCGGCCCGGGGCTTCGGTCCAGCGCTGCGAGTCGGCCGGGCGCTCGGTCTCTGTCGGGCTCGGGCTCAAAAAAGCGGCGTAGGCGTGAGCGTCCTTCGCCCGGGTAGCGGCCGGACCGGCCGAGGTAGCGGCCCGTAGCCCCAAGGGTGCCGGACCGCCCGCCAGGGCGGAGGTCCCGGACGGCATCTCCCTCCCTCGGTTTTCCCGTGCCGGCCTCGGAGCTCGGGCCGAGGCTGCGGACAGCCTCTCTTCGGTGGGGGCGGGGATGGCCGGAGCCATGGAGAAGGTGCATCCGGCGATCATCGCCGAGGCGGCGATCCCCGTTGCGAGGGTGAGGTGGTGCTTCGACATTGGCTTCCTCCGCGCGGCGAGGGCCGCGTGAAGGACGGGAACGAACCAAGGCCGGAAGCGGTGTCAGGAACAGGTCGGGATTGGGTCACGGTTTTGCGAGCTCCCGGGTGGGCGCCGGCCTTGCGCGCCCGCGAAGCGCATTCGACCGCTCGGGGGGCGGCAGCGGCGGCGCCCCTTGACCGGTCCTGGAACTGGGGGCTAACCCGTTGCCCGTCGGAGGTCAGGCCGCGAGGTCTGAGCAAGGGGGAAGCCGGTGAAAATCCGGCGCGGACCCGCCACGGTCATCGTCGTGGCCCCATCGATGCACCACTGAGGGGAGCGGCTCGGCGACGGGTCCCCGCTTGGGAAGGGGATGGGGCCGGCTCGGGCCAAACCGAGCGCGACGTGAGCCCGGATACCCGCCTTCGTCGAAAGGAGCGGACGCCTCGGGGATGGCGCGCCGGCCTCGACGACTCCGCCTGGTTGCGTCCGGCGGGAGACTCGATCCCGCGCCCTCTCTCGGTCGTCCGGCGACGCGGTGACCGCAGCCCATTTTGTCCTCTTCGTGCTCGCCGCAGGGCCCGAACCGTCCGGTGCAGAGACGACCGAGGCCGAGACCTCCACCACCGCCGCGGTCGTCGTGCAAGGGATCCGGCGCCGGCCCGATCTTGGTCGGCCGCAGCACCTCATCGACCTCGAGGACCGGCCGCTTCGGTTCGAGACCCTCGGGGATGTCATGGCCGAGGTCCCAGGCGTCACGCTGTTCGACCAGGGCGGCCTCGGGGGATCGAAGTTCTTGTCGATTCGAGGCGCCGACTTCGAGCACACGGTGGTGCTCATCGACGATGTCCCGGTGACGGGCCCCGATCGGGGCGCGGTCGATTTTTCGCTCTTTCCCATCGATGGGTTTGCGTCCATCGAGGTCTTTCGCGGCAGCGCGCCGATCCGGTTTGGCGCCGGGACCATCGGCGGCGTGGTTCGGCTCGTCCCGAAGGACAGCAGCGAGCGCCGGTTGAGCGGCCGGGGTTCGGTGGGATCCTTCGGCACGCAGGAGGCGCGGGTCGAGGGGGAAGGCGGCGCCGGAGATTTCGGGTGGTTGGCCTCCGGCGGCGCGCTCCGCTCGAAGAACGACTTCACCTACCTCGACGACAACGCGACCTTCGCCGACACGAGCGATGACCGGCGGGTGAAGCGGGTCAACGCCCAGGTCGCGCAGGGTCATGGGTTCTTCGCCGGCCGGTACGAAAGCGGCCCCCATCGCCTCGCCGCCTTCGTGTTCGCCTTGCACCAGGACCGGGGTCTGCCCGGGCCGGCCACCGTCGTCAGCCGGGACAGCGAAGAGGAGCGAAGCCGCGCGTTTGCGTCGCTGGGGTACCGGCTCGACCTCGACGTCTGGGACATGCCCCTGAACGCCTTCGCCACCGTCGCGGTGGGGTACGACCGGGACCAGGTCCAGGATCCCTTGGGCCGGATCGGCCTTGGACCCAACGACGCGGACGACCGATTCTCGAGCCTCGACGCCCGCCTCGGCGCCTTCTTGCGAATCCTCCCCCCGCTCACCGTCGGCGCGACCGCTTTTCGCCGCCGCGATGACCTTCGGCCGAACGACCGCTTCGCCACCCCGGGCGACCAACCCTCTGAGCGGGACCTCACCGTGGCCTCGGGGGAAGCGCTGCTCGAGGTGAGGCCGCTCGACGTGCCGGTGTCGCTGCGCGGCTCGGCTTCGGTGCAAGTCACCGAGGCCCGAATCACCGCCTCGGCCCAGCAGGGGACGACCCTCCGCGAGATCGACGAGACCGCCCCGAACTATCGGCTCGAGCTTCGGGCCGGGCCGCTCGATGGGTTCGAGTTCAGCTCGCTCGTCAGCTCCGGGGTGCGGCTCCCCACCGTCTTGCAGCTGTTTGGAAACCGGGACACCGTGGCCGGAAACCCGGGCCTCTTGCCCGAGACTTCTCTGTCCGCCGACGCCGGTCTCGGCTTCAGGAGGAGCTTTGGCCGCCACTTCATCCACTCCGAGCTCCGCGTGTTCTGGCTGCAGGTTCAGGACATCATCGTCGCCCGCCGCACGGCGCAGAACACGGTGGTCTTTCGCAACGAGCGAGCAGGCGAGGCCCGGGGGCTCGAGGCCGAACTGTCCTTCGGCCTTGCCGGCGCGCTGTTTTCCACCGCCTCCTTCACCTATCTCGACTCCGAATTCGACAACGCTGGGTTCTCGAGGGTGCAGCCGCTGAGGGTTCCGTGGCGATTCTTTCAGCAGCTTCGGTACAAGACCCCGGTCCCCGGGCTCGAGCTGTGGTCGGAGATCCACCACCGGAGCGGCTTTTTCGCCGACTCTGCGAACCAGGTCGAGCAGGCCCCGCTCAGTCTCGTTCACGCTGGCCTGAAGGCGAGCGCGGAGGGGGTGTCGGTGGCGGTGCTCGTCCGAAACTTGTTCGACGAGCTCGGGCAGGATCTGCTCGCCTTTCCCCGGCCTGGTCGGGCCTTCGAAGTCACCCTCCAGTGGCAGGAGAACTTCTTGTGAATCCTCCCATCCCAACGAGACCGCTCCATCGGGTCGAGCATGTCTTTTTCCGCTTTCGGTCCCAAAGGAGCTTTGGCTTTGCCCTGCTGCTCGCCGCGTGCGGGCAGGCCGACCCCCCGGGCTCGGTTCGGGAGGGTGAAGCCCGCTTCGCGGTGGTCCGCAGCGACTACGAATCCACCGCCATCGCCACGTTGGACGGCGAAGGCGAGGTCTTGCACCCCGCGTTCTTCAGCTCGGGGAGCCGGCCCGTGGGGCTCGTGGCCCCGCTGTCCGGGGACGTGGTGCTCGGCAGCGGCGGGTCGAGCGCCGTCCTGAACGTCGTGGACCGGCTCGGGACCGATGTGCTCACCCGGCTCGACCTCGAGACCGGGGCGGTCCTCGGGCAGCTCCGGGTCGCCCCGGGGGACTTTTCCACGAACCCTCATGACTTTTTGATCATCGACGAGCGGCGGGGCTGGGTCAGCCGGTTCGGGGTTAACCTCGACCCGGGCGCGGCGCCGTCGGACGAAGCGAACGACGTGGTGGAGGTCGATCCGGGGACGATGGAGCTCACCGGCCGGAGGGCCTCGGCGTCGTCGTTCGATGGGGTGACTCGGGTCGAGCGCGACGGCGGGACCCATAGGGTGACCGCCTACGCCCGGCCGAGCGGGCTCGCGCTCATCGGCCGGACGGTTGTGCTGGGTCTTGCCCTTCAGACGTATCAGTTCGATGGGGCCGCGCCCGGCCACGTCGCGCTGCTCGACATCGAGACCGCGGGCCTCACCCCCGTCGCGCTGCCCGAAGCGGCCCGAAACTGCGGTTCGGTGCAGAGCATTCCCGGAGCGGAAGACTCGGTGCTGGTGGCCTGCGCTGGGTTTGGACGCCCGTTTGGAAACGAAGCGCAGGTCCGCGCCTCGAGCGGCATCTATCGGCTCCGGCTCAGCGGAGAGGAAGCGGAGCTCGTGTGGGCCTTCGAGCCGCGGGGGGAAACGGCGCCGCTAGCCGTGTATGGGGTCGTCGCAATCGGGCCCGATCGGTTCGTCGGCGTCGCCTACGGGACCTTCGGCGGCGGCGGAGACGAGGCCTTCGTCGTCGACGCGCGGACTTCGGAGGCCCGATCCCTCGCCCGGGTCGCGGAGCCCTTCGCGTTCGGCACCGGAGCCTTCGACCCCGGCACCGGCCTCTTCCTATTGCCCGACGCCTCGCCCGGCGCTGGCCTCAGGCCATTTTTGCTCGGACCCGACGGCCGTTTCGTCGCCGGCGAGCTCCGAAGGTTCGAGGACGGCCCGCTGCCCCCGCGGTCCGTCTCGCTTCTCGGCGCCGTCCGCTGACAAGAGCTTCGTTTGCGACTTCATCCCCCAAGCTGGCGCATCGTGAAGTATCCAAGCGGGGCCATGACCGCCCAAAGGAGAACTCGGGTCAGTGGCGTCGAGAAGGTCGGTCGCCAGGACGCGACCAGCACGCCGTGCACGACGAAAATGAGTACAAGGTAGCTACCGGCTGGACGGCCCGCCGCGACCGACACCGCTGCAGCATGGAGCAGGCCGCACACAAGGAAGGCGAGCAGCACTCCGGCGGATGTGGAGCCCGTCGCCCTGGAAGCAGGCCAAAAGATGTGGGTCCGCAGCCACGCTCCCAGATAGATGTTCCAGCGCCGCCAGAAGTCCCGAGGGGTTTGGGCACGCCATGGTTTGTCGTAGCGAAGGGATACTCGGTAGCCGAGCAGCCGCATGACGCCAAGCTGAAAGCACGCGACGCCAGCGTGACCCAAATAGAAAGTAAGGAGACTGATGCCCGCAATCCCGAACCCCGGATCGTAGGCGGAAAGCGGCGGGGTGACCGAGGTCAGGAGGCCGCTGAAGAGGACACTGAGAAAGATGAGTCCCGCTCCCGTGAAGGTGGGCCATCTCGGCTTCTTGGGTTGCAAATTCCGACATGGGCGGGCGCGATGTCGGAAACTCGCGCTCGGATCGACGAGAACGAAGAATAGACCCTGCTGGATGCTCGCGCCCTGCCGGCCGGATGCGCGCAGGCTGGCTACCGAGAGGGAAAGCTCAGTACCCATGACCGCACACACCGCTCGGCCGACCGGTGCCTCGGGAAAGATCAACATCGCGGGGGCCCACGCGAGGACCGCGAATGCAAATATAAGCCATATCAGGGCGCTCCAGTCGCCTGCCCAAGCGGACACCCGAGCTCCCGCGGCTTCGTGACGAAAGCGCGTTGAGAATCCGCCGTTCGATGAAGGGATCCCTCTCGAAGCTCTTTCGAAGGCGAGCCCGATGAGCCAAGACGTAGCGCAGAAGGCGTAGAAGAGGTACAGAAACCAGTGCGACACCTGTGCTCGCACTTCCGGTCCTAGCGAGAGAGCGAGGCCCGCGAAACAGCTTCCAGCCCCGACCTTTGCGCCCATCCCGTACTTTGGAGAAGTCAGCGCGAACAAAAAGGCGGGGAGGCTTCGGACGAGCAGGATGGCCACCACGCTGATGGCCACCCGCCCAAGGAAGCCGCTCGCGGACTCGATCATGGCATCAGTTAAACCCGCAAATCTGCTCGTCCGGGCAGAGGCGGTCCGGGACCAGGATGTAGGTGTCTGCGCGGGTCGGCGTGCGGCCGGGCGGGCAGAAGACGGTCTCCGACCTCACGGACGTGTGCCGAATCGAGGGCGACGTCGTGTTGCCAGTGCAGGCGATCGAGCCGCTCACGGTGTGAAAGGAGGACCCGACCTGCGTCGTGTCCACGACGAGCCCGCCCCCGTTCCCGGCCGAGGTGCGCCGGGTTCGGTAGGTGGTCCGGTCGCCGTTGATGTCCGCGTAGGAGCGGTTCTGCCACGTGGTGCCCGTGATCCCGAGGGCGTAGGCGCGGGCGCAGGGCTCACAGCCGAACTGTTCCTTGCATTCGGAGTCGATGGTACAGATTGCCATGGCGGTCGGGGCGGCGAGCGTCAGCGAGGCCCCCAGCAATCCGAGGATGCTGAGCTGGGTCGTGTTCATGCGCATGTATTCATTCCTTTCGTTGGTTGCCGGAGTACTCCGACGTCGAGCGCGGGGACCGGTTCGCCCAGGGGGTTCGTGGCGTCCCCACGCGGGTGGTCAATGATTGGAAGGAGCCAGACTTCTTTGGGTCATCCGTTTGAACCAGCTCGCCCGAAACTTCCTGAGATTATTGAAGCGCTCGGACCCGATGAGGAGCTGGGTCTGCTGCTCTGCGATGTCGAGTTGGGCACGCCGCTCGTCGATGGTCGCGGTGAGGAGGCTCGCGGCGAGCGAGCGGAGCAGCGTGTCGAGGACCTCCGCCTCTTCGGTTCTGAGGTCAAAGCCGCTCGGGAGGTCTCTACGGAACTGGTCTACGAAGAGCGCGAAGCGAGGACCGTCGAGACGTTCGACCGCCGTGTCGTAGTTCCAAGTCCGGTTGGACGGGAACTCGGGGGTCGCATCGATGCTCGATTGGGACAGGAGCGCCCCTTCGTCAGCGTGAGTTCTTCGGCCAACCATGAGACCGAACGGCGTCGAAACCGGGACTTCCGTCCATGCGCCCACATCCAGGGAGAGGGCCACGGCCTCCACATCAGGATCCATTCGGCCTCGCCGCCACGGGCCCAGGGGTTCCTGGCACACCCAGGCGTCGCAAGCCGAGCGGAGTCTCGTCAACGGGACTCGGGCACGGAGTTCTGCGAGCAAGCTGCCGGCAAGTGTCATGGCTTCGTCCCTGGTGCGCGCAGACGGTCTTCTCAGGTAGTCCGGGTTGACCTCTGCATGTCCAACGACCAGGAACTCGAATCCAAGCGCCTCACGTTCGGTGTCGTTAGTGCGCTCCAGAATCTGGATGCCGCTCCTCGTGATGATGGGCTCGGTGATACCCCCGGGTTCGATTCGACTCAGCGCGGACATCACTGTGGGTTCCCCATAGTCATCCCAGGTCGACCAGGCTCCGATGTCACCACCGTGAAGCGCATCCCATGTGTCCCCATAGACCCGGATGGCGTCTTCGAAGTCGAGCTTCTTCTCGTGTAGTTTCTCGATGACTTCGGCGGCGAGCTGGCGAGCTTCCGTCATGGTTCGTTGGCCGCGGCCGGGTCGGTACTCGATGGATTGCGATGGGTAGCTGCCGATCACCAAGCGACGTCCGGCCAGGATGGTCTCATCAGGGACCACGAGGCGCTCGACGATGAAGAACCCCCAGGGCGTGTCGATAACCTCGGAGATCTCTCCGGGCTTGGTTTGCGCGAATGCATCCACGACTGGGGGCGGGAATCGAAGAGCCCTCATGACGCCGAAGTGTCCACCATGTGGTGCGGAGAAGAGCTCATCCGAGTGGTCCCGCGCCACGGCGGCCATGGAGGCCGGCGCTCGGCCGAGTTGTTGTCGAAGGCGAAGAGCAAGGAAATGGGTATCCGCCCGGCTCCGCACCCTATCCCGCAGCGTCATCCAAGATTCCACGGGGAGCTTCGCGGCTCCGGTGTGAGTGAGAACGAGGAGGCGGCCCGAGACCAAGGTCCGTTGCATGTCTACCGCGTCGAACCAGTACGAACCGCGTTCGTATCCCCCCGATGGGACCATGTCTTGTCGGCAAGACAACGTGACGAGAGCAGCCAAGAGCGCAACCGCGGCAGTGCGTGCGCCTCGCCCGAAGCCCCACCCCTGCGCGGTCATCACCCCGCCCCGACGCGGGTTGGTCGTTCGGTACATGGTAGAAGAGACAGCAAGCGCCGCGCCAGGGGTGGCGCGCTGCGGCTTCGAGGAGGGGTCGCGGAGCCAACCGGGTCGACTGGGCGGCAAGGGCAAGTGTTGCAAGTTCTTTGGGCGGACGAAATGCAGAAGCTGCACGTTGTGGCAGGTCTGTCCGCCCGGGGCTGTCGATGACGCTTTCGTTCGGTCCGGATTGGAGCGGGGCCGATCTGCCCGTACAAGAGGGGGCATGAACGCCGCGCTTCGGGCCCTCACCGTCGCTGCCCTCGCCGCCGGCTGCGCGGCGCAGGACTCTGCTGACGATCCTGGCGACGGCCTCGGTCCCTTCGACGCGAGCCTGTCGCTGGACGGGGCAGCCCCGGCCCCCGATGGC
>DAIQNR010000077.1:0-27495 GCA_036788295.1 Myxococcota bacterium | reverse complement strand
CTGGAGGGCGAGGCCTGCTTTCGGGCGGTCGAGCGGCTCCGCGTCGCCTGCCGGGCCCGCCGCCGAGAAGAGCCGGACGCGCCGACGCTCGACGCGCTGCTCGAGGAGGTTCGGGCGCTGCCGCTTTCGACGGCGGCAGCGGTCGCCCGCGCGTTCACGCTGTTCTTCCTGCTCATCAACACGGCGGAGCAGGTGGCGCGGGTCCGGCGGCGGCGGGAGGCCGACGGCACCGAAACGAACCCAGGTCTGCAAGGGCGAAGCCCAAAGACCGCCGGCCCTGCGGCGGCACAGCCCGAAGCGCGAAGCGCTGAGGTTTGGGCCGAAGGCAGGAACCCAGGTCTGCAAGGGCGAAGCCCAAATTCCGCCGGCCCTGCAGCGGCACAGCCCGAAGCGCGAAGCGCTGAGGTTGGTGCCGCAGGCAGTAACCCAGCCGCGTCGCTCGAGGCGAGCTTCGCCGCGCTCGCTGCCCGGGGCATACCGGCCGCGGCGGTGCGGGCCCGCCTCGGGGCGCTCGAGCTGCGCCCGGTGCTCACCGCGCATCCCACCGAAGCCACCCGGCGCACCGTGCTCGGCCTGCAGGCCCGGGTCGCGAGCGCCTTGCTCGACCGCGGCGACAAGAGCGCGGCCGAGCAGGCGACGCTCGCGCGGAGGCTCGACGCCGAGATCGAGCTGTTGTGGCTGACGAGCGAAGTGCGACTCGACCGACCGTCGGTGCTCGACGAGGTGAGCACCGTGGTCTGGTACCTCGAGGGGCGGCTGTTGCCCGCCGCGCTCGGTTTCGACGCGCGGGTGGCTCGCGCGTTCGAGGGGGCCTTCGACGAGCCGCTCGCCGCCTCCGTCCCCCTGACGCTCGGCAGCTGGGTGGGCGGGGATCGGGACGGAAACCCGTTCGTGACCGCCGAGGTCACCCTCGCCGCCGCCCGCCGGGCCGCCCGGGCCACCCTTCACGCCTACGCCGACGAAGCGGAGCGGCTCGCCGAGGCGCTCTCCCTGTCCGAGACCCTCCGCCCGGTCCCAGCCGAGCTGCGGGCGTCGATCGAAGCGGCGCGCGCGCTCGTCCCCGACGTCTTCGAGCGCAACTCGGGCCGCGACCGAGACGAGCCCGTTCGCCTCGCCGCGAGCCTAATCGCCGCCCGACTGCGGGCCACCGCCGACGCGATCTTCGACCGGGAGCGCGGGCAGTCCGGGGACCGCCCTGCCCGCTACCCCGACGTGGCCCACTTTCTCGACGACCTGCGCCGCATCCGCCGGGCCCTGCGCGCCGCCGGGGCGGAGCGAGCGGACGAGCAGTTCGTGGCTCCTCTGGCCTCTCTCGCCGAGCGACTCGGCTTCTTCGGCTTCGCCCTCGACCTCCGGGAGGATTCCTCGCAGCAGGCGGCGGCGCTCGCGGAGATCACCGACGCGCTCGGCCTTCCCTCGCTCGAGGGTCCGGCGCTCGAAGCCGAGCTCGCCGGCCGCCGGCCGCTCATCGGACCCAGCCTTCCGCTCGGGGAGGACGCCCGCCGGGTGCTCGACGCGTTTCGGGCCGCCCGAGCCGTCCAGGACGAGCTCGGGGAGCGGGCGGCTTCGACCTTCGTCGTCTCGATGACCCGCGGCCCGAACGACATCCTTCGGGCTCTGCTTTTTTCGCGCGAGGCCGGGCTGGTGGACCTCGTAGCTCCTCGGTCTCGGATCGACGTCGTCCCCCTGTTCGAGACGAGAGCGGACCTCGAGGCCGCACCCAAGGTCATGGCGGCGCTGTTCGAGCTTCCCATCTATCGGCGGCAGCTCGAAGCCAGGGGCGGTCGCCAGGAGGTGATGCTCGGCTACTCCGACTCGGCGAAAGACGCCGGGGTGCTCCCCGCGGCCTGGTCGCTCTACCAGGCGCAAGAGAAGCTGCACGCGGTCGCTCGGTCTTCGGGCGTGCGGCTGTCCTTGTTTCACGGCCGGGGCGGGACGGTCGGCCGGGGCGGAGGCTCGCCGGTCTTTCGGGCCCTTGGCGCCCTGCCTCCCGGCACGCTCGGGGACCGAATCAAGATCACCGAGCAGGGCGAGACGATCTCCCAGAAATTCGCGCTCGCCCCGATCGCCGAGCGCAGCCTCGAAGTGCTGCTCACCGGGACCCTGATGGCGAGCTTCGGCGACCGGCCCCCGATCCCAGAAGAATGGCGAGAGGCGATGGACAGGATGGCCGAGGACGCGCTCCCCGCCTATCGCCGGGTGGTCCACGAGGACCCGCGCACGTTCGCGATGTTCCAGAGCGCCACCCCGGTGCGGGCGCTCGCCCACGTGCACTTCGGCTCGCGGCCGGCGTACCGGCCGAGCGGCGCCGGCTCCATGGCGGGGATCCGGGCCATCCCGTGGGTGTTCGGCTGGACCCAGATCCGGCTCATGCTGCCGGGCTGGCTCGGGGTCGGGACCGCGCTCGAGGCCGAGCTCGACCGGGACGGGGGCCGGGATCGCCTCGCCGCCATGGCCGCCGGCTGGCCGTTCTTCGACGATCTGCTCTCGAAGGTCGAGATGGTGCTCGGCAAAGCGGACCTGGATGTCGCCCGGCTGTACTCCGAGCGGCTCGGCGCGGACCGGGAGCTGTTTTCCCACTTCGCCGAAGAGCACGACCGGACCGTTCGCACGATCGAGGCGGTGCGCCGCCGGCCGCTGCTCACCGACCAGCCCGAGCTGGCCGCCGCGATCGCGCTTCGAAACCCCTACGTGGACCCGCTGTCCCTGCTTCAGCTCCACTTCCTCGAGCGGCAGCGGGCAGGCAACGAAGACCCTCGGCTGACCGCCGCGCTCGGCACCACGCTCAACGGCGTGGCCCAGGGGCTACGCAACACCGGTTGACTCTTCACCGGGGCAGCTCGGCCACGAGCGCGTCGGCCGCTCGAAAATGGTCGAGCGACCGAGCGAGGCTCGCGTGGGCTTCGTCGATGTACCCTTCGGCCGCGGTGGACCAGACCCGGTTCATGAGCCGCTCGCCGGCCGCGAATTCGGACATGACCTCGCCGTACCGGATCACGCCCGCGACGTGCTCTATCGACTCCCGAGCCTCGATGAAGCGCTCGATGGCGGGACGCGCCGCGTCGATCCACGCCGGGAAGTCGTAGACGTCGGTCCGATCCTTTCCGCCGTCGATCTCCTCGAGCCGAAGTATCACCTCGGTGAGGCTCTCCTTCAGGGCGCGAAGGTTCGTCTCCCTTCGCCCTTCGTCGCGGGCGACCGCCTGAGCGCCGAGCCGAACGAAGACCGCGCCCGCTGCCCCGAGGACCAGCGCGCCGACGTAGGCGGGGACCTTCACCGCCGCCGGGTCGAGCGCGGCCGCGACCGTCCCGCCGGCGAAACCGAGCCCGATGAGCAGAAATCCGAGCGTTTTCATCATGCCCCTCCGAGGATGCGGGAGAGCGCCACCGAAACCCCGACCAGGGCCTCCCCGACGAGCAGGCCAGCGGCCACCGGGACCCCCACGTCTTCGGAGAACGACCGCCCGAGCCGGTTGTCGGCGAGGAGGCGCAGCAGGGTCCCGAGCGTGTAGGTGAGCACGATGTTGAACGGCAGATAGAAGCCAAGCCCCACCAGGATCCCGAGACCGCCAACCCCGGACGCGCTGAGCAGGGCGCCGAGGCCCGCTCCGGCGAGGTATTGGTGCGCGGGGACCTCCGCCCCCAGGATCCCGCGGATCATGCTGGCGAGCGCTTGGCCCTGGGGGGCGGGGAGCGCGTCGCTGCCGAGCCCGGCGTCGCGGTGAAGGGCGAAGATGAGCACCATGATCACGATCGGACCGAGCCAGGCTCCGGCGAACTGGGCGATCTGCTGCTTCTTCGGGGAGGCACCGACCAAGTACCCGGTCTTCATGTCCATCATGAGGTCGGTGGCCTGGCTCATCGCCACGCACATCGCCGCCCCGACCATCACCGATGCCACGATCGTCTCCGCGTCCCCGAGCCCGCTCGCGACGAACACGAGCAAGGTGATGCCGATGAGGGTCATGCCGGACAGCGGCGACCAGTTGGTGCGGCCGATGCATTCGCTGAGAATGATCCCGGCCACCCAGATCCACGCCGTCCCCAGCACCGCCATGGCCGCGCCGCGCCACACCGACATGTTCGGCGTGGACAGGATCGCCATCGCGAGCAGGACGGCGAACGCGCCCACGACCCCGTAGCCGAGCAGCCGAATGGGCAGCTCGTCGTCCGCCGCCTTCGACCCGCTCTTCGCCGCCGCCTGCATGGACCGGATCGCGCTCACGATGAGCGGAAGCGCGAACACGATGCCCATCAGCGCCCCCCCGATGAGCATGCCGATGCCGAGCGGCCGAAAGATGTTCGCTTGAAGCCACGCGGCGCTGCCCACTCCGGCGAGCGTCGCAGCGTCGGGCACGGTGCCGACCGCGGCGAGCAAAGGAGCGAGCAGCCAGTAGCAGGTGTAGCCTCCGACGACGAAGAACACCCCGCCCCGCCCTGAGAGAAATCCCACCCCGATGGTCATGAGCGACACGTAGTAGGTCGCGTTCATGTAATCGGGAAGACCGAGCCAAGCGCCAACCGGGGCGTTCTTGAACGGGATCCCGTGGTAGACGAGGAGATGAACGAGCCCGCTCACGACGGCGGCCCCGAGCATGAAGGCCGCTTTCGTCAGGCCCGCCCCTGGGGATTTCAGGATGGCCGCGACCGCGATCCCACCGGGGTAGGGGAGCCGCGCGAAGTCGATCATCTGCTTTCGAAGCGGGATGATGAACGCGATGCCCATGAATGCCCCCACGATGCAGCCGAGCACGAGCAGGACCGGGTTGAAGTCGTCCCCGTGGCCCAGGATGAACAGGGCGGGGACGGAGAACATCATCCCGCTGCTCGCCCCGTTCACCGCGCTCGCCGCGGTCTGGTTGATGTTGTTCTCGACGATCGAGTGGCGGCCGAGCAGCCCCCGCAGGATCCCGAAGCCGAGGATGGCGGCGAGCTCGGAGCCCTCGATGGAGAAGCCCAAGATGAGCGACGCGTACCCGACGCTCAGGCAGATGAGCACCCCGAGCAGGTAGCCGACGAGCAGCGCCTGAACGCTCAGCTCTGGGTAGGGGCCGCGGCGGATCGGCCGCTTCGGCGGGGCGGTGGAGCCGGACATGCCGCGATGCCCTACCTGCGCCCGGGGCCGGAGAAAAGCGGGCAACGAGGGGCTGGTTCCAACTGTGGGGACCGAATTCGACCGTGGGGACGAATTCGACCGGGGGGACCGAATTCGACCGGGGGGACCGAACTCGACCGTGGGGCTCGGATCAACGAGCCGGCGCGAGGTGGACCGCCCCCACCGCGTCGAGGTCGAACCCGGCGGTGGGCGCCGCCCCCTCGGTCGATAGATCGCGAATGCGGACGTACCGGGCCAGGGAGAGCCCGATCTCGGCGAGGTCGAAGCTGTCGCCCCCGCTGAGCGCTGCGTCGAGCGGGACGAGGTCGCTTGCATCGTAGCGCTCGGTGGGCGTCCAGCCCGCGCACCCTGGGTAGCGGCCGCGACCGTCGCCGGCCGGGTCGCACGGAAAGGCGAACCACTGCTCTCCGTCTTCGCTCACCGAGACCTCCCCGGGCTCGGCGAACACCTGCTCCGGGTCACCGCCGGCCCAAAAGGGGTTCTCGAAGACGACGAAGTCCGGACCCGCTCCATCGACGATCACGCTCTCCCCGAAATCGAGGACGATCTGCCCCCCCACCCCGAGGGACAGCACGGTGAGCGACCCAGCCCCGGTCCCGCGGCCGCTCGGGGGGCCGAGCACGATGTCCGGGAACCGGTCTTGGCCAAAGCCCGCGCCCGGTCCGGGAGAGAAGTCCACGACCCGCGCCGCGTACGGCAGCGGCGTGGCGCCCCCGTCGCCGCGCTCCTGGACCCCGGAGTCGCCCGCGTCCGCCGACACCGCGTCGCCCGGCTCTTCGTCCTCCGCCGGTCCGCAGGCCACGGCGAGGGCAAACCACCACCGGGCCCTCATCGGCGGTCCAGCCTGGTCCAAGGAAACATGCCGCAGCCCGAGTTCTCTGGGTCGGTGGCGTCGGCGGTCGCGGCGGACATGCGGGCGGCGGCGGCGGTCTCGAGTCCAAACTCCACCGTGCAGTGGTAGAAGCTCCCGGCGGGGTTCGGCTCGGTGTACACGACGCGGTTGAAGAGGTTCGGGCCGAACATCGCGTCCTCCGGGTTCTGGGTGATCACCCAGCGCTCCCCGTCATCCCAGTCCACGATCCTGGACGGGCTGCCGTAGGCCGTCCAAGTCACCGCCGTGATCGTCTCGGACCCACCGAAGTTGTTGTCGTACTCACCCCGGATGGCCAGCGCCCGGCGAAGGCGGGTCCAGGAGAACATCCCGCACCCGCCGTCTTCGGGGTTGCTCGGGTCCGCGCGCATCGTCGAAGTGGCCGCGGCCTCCACGGAGGGGAGCCCGAAGTCTTCGAAGCAGTAGTAGAAGATGTCGCCGGTGGGCAGAGTCCAGGCGATCCGATTGTACAGCCCTGGGTTGAAGCTCGAGCTGGTCGAGGTCTGGGTCACGAGCCACCGCTCGCCGTTGTCGAAGCGCTGGATCGCGGCCCCGTTGAACCGCTCGTCGGTGATGATCTCCTCGCTGCCAAAGTTGCTCGCGTACACGCCGATGATCTCGAGGGGTCCGGTCCCGGCGTCGGACCCGGTGTCCGCGTCGGCGCCGCCGTCGAGCGGGGACCCGGCGTCCGGGACGGGGCCGGTGTCCGCGAGCGCGGCATCGGGGGAAGTGTCGGTTGGGTTGTCGTCGCCGCATGCGGCGAGCAAAGGAACGAGGAAGGACAGGGCCGCCAAAACCCTCTTGTGCATGATCTCTCCTCCCCGGTCATCCGCCGGGGGGACGGCGCTCGTGCGCCATCCAGGTTGCGACTTGGCGAGGTATCCTGGCTCACGGCATGACCGAGCGCCGCCTTCCCCGGACCTCTGTCCGAGTGGCTGGGGCTCTCGCCCCGGGCGCTGGCCTACCGTTCACAGTGGCGGGACCGCGCCGGATTTTCACCGGCTTCCCTCGACCGCGTCGGTTGTGGTTCTCGGCGCTGCTTCCTCCCCCCCGGGCGGGAGGTCAAGATCTCGATCCAGCGAGGGCGCGCAACGCAGCAGACCCCGGACCGACGCGCACCGATTCTGCGCGGCCGATACGCAACGGCAGCGCCCTCCCCCACTCCGGACATGAAACGCAGATCCGTGATCCAGGTCATCGATCGAGGCCGCCCGGACAGCGTACTCGCCCCTCGATGGGCAACGCAGCCGCCGAGGCGCAGCGAACCGCGTCGGCCTCGGCGGCCAGCACCCGGAGCCCCGACCCGGCCGCGGACCTGCTCCGAGCGAGGCCCGGGGGCCGGAACACCGCGGCCCAACGGGACGTCCTCGTGTGCATGGTCCTCGCCGCCCTGGCGGCGATGGGCGGCTGTCGCTCGACCGCCGACGACGTCTGCGATGAGTTCGTCTGCATCCCCCGATTCAGAGAGCAAAACATCGAATTCGACACGGGCGCGCGCTCGGACTGCGAGTGGCTCGCAAACCGCGATCGCGTTCGGCAGCGGTGCATCGAATCCTACGACCGGATCTTCGCGCGGTTGCCCGTCCGCGCTCGGGCGGACATCCAGCGCTGCCTCGACTGCTACTACGAGGTCGACTTCACCGCGACCTGCAGCTCCCTCATCTCGGCAGAACAAGGAGGAACGTGCGAGCGACAGTGCACTTCGGCAGCGGTCGAGTTCCTCGGAGAGGTCTACGCAGAGATCCCCGACCGCTTCGAATGCACCCCTGCGGGTTAGGTTCCGGGCATGACACCAGCCATCACCAACGCCCCACGTTTCATATATCGCACCATGTATCAGATCATTCAACAGATGCCCCTCGGCGCGTTTGTCGCGCTCGGACTCGGCTGCTATCCGCTCGCCGAAACCTACTGCGACTCAAAGAGGTGCACGCCGAGGCTCATGGAACAGATTCGGGCCCGGAGCAGCACCACGGCGCCGGCCTGCTCGTGGCGAATCGACGAAGACGCGATGCGGGAGCGCTGCATGAGCACATTCCTAGAGAGTTACCGAGCCGAACCCTCCGATGTCCGAGGCCAGGTCCATTTCTGCCTGACCTGCGTTGACGAGGGAGACGTGAGCGCGGCCTGCGACTACGATGCCCTTCGACAAGCCTGGCGAGGCTGCGCCCCCTACTGCGTCCACCCGTTCGCCTTGGACTTCTTGTCCAAGCTCGACGAGGATCTCGGGCTCGAGGACGGGCGGGACTTCGTCTGCGCCGAGTAGAACGAACGAGCAGCGGGTGCGTTCGACCGAAGCTGCCCGGCCTGACCTGAGTGAGCCGGTTCAAACGTCTAGAGTGTGATCGTGGTCACCGCCAACGCCGCGGTTGGCTGGCAGGGACGCGTCGTGGCCGCGCTCCGAGCCCTTGTGTCCGCTTTCGGCCTCAGCTTCGGGGCGCTGGTGTCCACAGCCGCCGGCGTCGCGGGGTGCGCCGACAGCGCGGACCGGTACTGCGAGGAGGCGGTCGAATGTCGCCCAAGAGCGATGGGAAGAGAGGAGGGGCTCGATTGCGCTTGGGATGTGGAGGCCGCGGCGGTCCGAGAAAAGTGCCTTCAAGCCTTCCGGCGGCACTGGCAGTTCAGCTTCGAGGACGACATTCGCGACCTGCTCGCAAGCTGCGTGGATTGCCGATGGGAGAGCTTTCCTCCGCCCTCGTGTGACCCGGACATCGGACGCCGAGCGGGCCGTAGGGCTTGTGAAAGCCAGTGCAACCGGCACGAGGTCTACGCCGCCTTCCGCGTGATCGAGACGGACTTCAGCAACATCCGCCCTGGACCGAGGATCCAGTGCGGCCCCCGATGATGGGAGCCAGAGTTTACCATGAAGAGGCGCGAGCTCATGGAGCGCCCGCGGTCCCGTCCGTGGTGGAAGTTGCTCGTGACGGGGTGTGCCCTCCTTGGGTGCAGCGGCGGCGAGAGGGAGAAGTATTGCGAATCGGTCCTCTGCAAGCCCGTCTTCCAGCAGGCTTGGGCTCGGTTTCAGAATCGATTCGACGGCGAGTGCAGGTGGCAATCTGACCAGGCTCGCGTCCAGGAGAGATGCCTCGAGTGGTTCGACCGTACTTGGGAGCGACTCTCGGACGACGCCCGTGCCAAGGTCCGAGCCTGCATCGAATGCCTCGAAACGACCGACTTCGACCCCGGGGCCTGTGATGTCGAGGGAGATTTCCTGGCCGGACAAGCGTGTAGCATCCCATGTTCTTCGACCTCCGTTCGCCTCTTCGATGACAACTTCTGGTTCAATTTTCCCGAGCCGTTCATCTGCAGCCCGGGGTAGGCTGCGGGGATGGAAGAGACTCCACTGCTCGACGGGCCTTCGGGGTCGGCGGCGCTGCGCGGCGCCGGGAGGACCCAGACTCTGGTCGTCGTGACCCAATTCGGACGGTGTGAAGTATCGCTGAGCCCAGCGCAAGCGGCAGAGCTCCATCGAGCGGCGCCGGGGAGAGACGCTCCGCTCGAGATCGAGCGCAGATGGCTGGCCGAGCCCCCTTCGGACCTCGACAGATACCCGTCGGACCGGCTTCGGCAAGCCTACCTGCTGACCGACCCGGCCGGGGTGCTCCGAGTGCGGGAGCGAGGCGGGGGCCACAAGGTCACCCTCAAGTGGGGATCGGGCGTGGCCCGTCGGGAGATCGAGTTCGAGGTATCGCCCGAGCAAGTGGGCCTACTGTGGCCGCTCGGCGGCGGACGGGAAGTGGACAAGACCCGTTACCTCTTGCCCGACGGGGACCGCCCGCTGGAGCTGGACGTATACCACGGCGCCCACGACGGGCTCGTGGTGCTCGAGAGGGAGTTTTCGAGCGTGGAGGCTGCGTCCTCCTACGTTCCCCCGGCGTGGGCGCTCGCCGAGGTCACGGACGACCCCCGCTACACGAACGCCCGCCTCGCCGAGTTGGCGCTCGCGCTCGCCGGCGAAGAGCACCGCTCCGGCACCTCCTGAGCGCCGGATCCTGAGCGCCGGATTCCGTGGTCAGGCGGGCAGGATCGAATCCGGGTCCCGGTCTTCGACGATGCGCCGAGGGTTGTCTTCCGTGAGCCTCCTGAGCGCGTCCGGGCAGCGGCGGCGAGCGAGCCGCTCGAGCGCTCTTTTGGCCGCGGGGAGGACCTCGGCCGCGTCTTCGGGTCGGTGCAGGTCCCCGGCCGCGACGTGGTAGGCGCCGATTTTGACCAAGCGCTCGGCCGTCTTCTGGGCGAGCCGACCATAGCGGCCTATGAGGCTGCCCAGGTCGAGCTGCAGCAGCGCCCCGGCCCGGCTTAGGCCTCCCATGGTTCGGTCGAAGGTCTCGGACAGTTCAGCGCAGCGCTCGGGGTGGGCGATCACCGCCACGTACCCGCGAAGCCGAAGCTCGAACAGGACATCCTCCCACCGGGCGGGGAGCCGGGTCCGCGGCAGCTCGGTGAGGACATAGCGGGACCGCTCCCCCAGGGTGAGAAGCGACTTGTTCTTGCCTGCCTCGAGCAAGTGCTCGTCGAAGTAATACTCCGCGCCCAGCCACAGCTCGAGCCCGGCCGCTTCGACCAGAGGCCGGGCCTCGTCCCGGCGGCGCCGGATCCCGTCCGGGTCGTTGTCGAAGATGCCCCGGCGGATATGCGGCGTCGCCACCACGCCGCGGTGCCCCAGCTCCGCGGCGGCCTCGGCGAGGGCGCGGGACTCGTCCGGCGTCCGGCAGCCGTCGTCGAGGCCGAACAGGACGTGGTTGTGAACGTCGAGCACGGCCCCTTGCTACCGCGGAACGGTCCGGCCCCGAAACGCCGAGCGTCAGCCGGGGACCATCCCCCCCGCGGCTCGAGTAGAGTGCGGCCCGCGATGCCAAGCTTCGAGTACAAGGTCCTGGTGCTGCCGGCTTCGAACACGGAGATGGACGAAGAGGTGCTGAACCTCCACGGCGAAAAGGGCTGGGAGCTGGTCAGCGTGCTGCTCGACCCGTCGCAGCACCGGATCTGCTACCTGCGCCGGACGCGAAGGGAGGTCCGATGAAGCGGCTCGGCGCCCACCGGCTCGCCGCCCTCTGGCTCGGGCTGACCGTGCTCGGCTGCGAGGCGGACCCCGTGCCGGACGCGGAGCTCGACGCTGGCCCCGGCGACGTCGGCGCTGATTTGGGCCTCGATGCGGGCGTCTTCGAGCTCGGCCCCCGCGACGCGGGCCCGCCCCCGGACGTGGGCGTCCTCTTCTCCGCCGCCTCCTGCGCCCCCTGCGGCGAGGGCGGGGCCTGCCCCGCCGGCGGGGCCTGCCTGACCGCCCCCGGGGGAGAGTCGTTTTGCTCCGACCGCTGCGACACCGACCTCGACGGCTGCATCCCCGGGTTCAGCTGCCTGAACCTCGCCGCCGACGGACAGCCCGAGGCCCGGTTCTGCGTGCCGCCAGGGGCGACCTGCCGGGGCGGGGTCGGCTTCGGGACCCCGTGCTACGACGGAGCGGACGCGTGCATGGCCGGCCTCGACCACTGCGAGGCCGACCGGTTCTCGCCCGGGTACTGCACCCGCCGGTGCCCGGACGGCGCGTGCCCGACCGGGTACACCTGCGGCCCGGGCGACGAGGGCGAAGCGGTGTGCTTGGCCGCCCAGAACACCCGGGCGGAGCGGTGCGCGGTGGCGCCCGGGCGAGCCGCGTGCGCGACCGACCACGAGTGCGGGTGGGAAGACGGGGAGCGCTGCGTCCGCAGCACCCCGCAGCTGCCCGGGATTTGCGCCCCTCCGTGCGGGGGCGGCTGCGGCGACGGAGCCCGCTGCCTCGCGACCGCGGTGGGCGACCGGTGCCTCCCCGAAGACTGCGCCTGCCACGGCTCCACCGCCGCCGGCGGTCGAGACCTGCTCGCCGAGGCGCTCGCGAGCCACGGCATCACCCGGTGCGACGCGATCCTCACCAGGGCCGACCTCGCCCCCAATCCCCCCGATCTGCTCTACGACCCGTACCGGCTCCGCTTCTTCGAGGAGGCGGCGCACGAGCCCTTGCGGGCCCCGGAGGTGGCCCGGACGTTCATCGCGCAGCTCGACGCGGCGGCCGCGTCCGGCCCGGCGCCGGCCCGCGCAGCGAGGACGGTGGATGCGCTCGCTTCGAAGCTCGACCATCCGGCCCGGCGGCAGGCGCCGGATCCGAACCCCCGCGGCCTGGTGGACGCGCTCGACACCTTCGTTCGGCTCGGCGCCGGGACGATCGACCGGGCCGCGGTGAACCGAGACGCCGAGGATCTCCCCCCGGGGCTCGCCGACGCGCTCGCCGTCGTCGTCGACGGGATGACGAGGGCCGTGCAGGCTCGGCAAGCCAGCTTTCCGGACGGGACGGCCGAGAACATCTTTCGGCGCGGGCCAGCGTTCGTAGCCCAGCCTCGGGACGGCCTCGGCTTCGATCCGGCGAGCGGGCCGGTGCGGCGGTTGCTCAACGAATTCATCGACTATGGGCGCTTGTTCGGAGGCGCGGCCGACCTGCTCGACGCGCTCGCCGCCGCCGATCTGCCCCGCTTCATGGCCCAGCCCACCGGCACCGCGACCGCCCCGGCCCAGCTCCTGTTCTCGCAGCCGACCCCATTTGGACGGATCGTCGTCGGCGGCCCCGGTTCGGACGTGTATCGCCCCGACCTCCCCGGGCTCGGCGGCGACATCGCCCTGCTCGTCGACCTGGGGGGCGACGACCGCTACCTCGTGGACGCGGGCGGCAACCGGTCGGCAGCAAACCCGGTCTCGATCCTCGTCGATCTGGGCGGAAACGACGTCTACGGCTACGTAGAAGTGCCCGCGCTCGGGGACGAGGGCCGCCTGCCCTCCGATGGAGAAGGCCGGTACCGGCCGCGCGGGGACACCGATCCGCTGGGGCCGATCAGCTTCTCCGACCGGGCCAGGCAAGGGGCGGGACGAGCCGGCATCGGGATCCTGTGGGACGTGGGCTCAGGCCGGGACCACTACCGGTCGCTGCGAATGTCCCAGGGAGCGGGCTTGTTCGGGGTTGGGGTGCTGCTCGACGGCGGCGGCGACGACCTCTACGAGCTGGAGACGGTGGGCCAGGGAGCGGGCGCTTTCGGGATCGGGATCCTGCTCGACGAGGGCGGCGACGACGTCCGCCGGGCGTACGCCGCCGCCCAGGGCTACGGCTACGCCCGGGGCGCGGGGCTCGCCCAGGACCTCACCGGGGACGACCAGTGGCTGATGAACGTAGGCGACCCGGCGTTTGGAGGGGACCCGCTGTACGCGAGCGCCCAGCGCCCTCGCGCGGCGAACAGCAGCCTGGGCCAGGGCTTCGGCTTTGGCCGGCGGGCCGACTTCACCGACCGAGCGTTCTTCTCCGGCGGGATCGGGGTCTTGCTCGACGCGTCCGGGGACGACCGCTACGAGGCGAGCATCTTCGCCCAAGGGGGCGGGTTCTGGTTCGGGACGGGGATCTTGGCCGACCACGCCGGAAACGACAGCTACGACGCCCTCTGGTACGCGATGGGGACCGGCGCCCACTACGCGCTCGGCCTCTTGCTCGAAGGCGGGGGCAACGACGTGTACGGGGGCGGCCTGCCTCGGGTGAATGTCACCCTGGCCGGGGCCCACGACTACACCGCCGCGTTCCTCATCGACGACGGCGGCAACGACCTCTATTTCGGGTCTCGGATCTCGCTTGGCGCCGGCAACGTGAACGGGCTCGGTTTTTTCGCCGACAACGGTGGGGACGATCAGTACTCGCTGACCCGCGACTACGGGCTCGGCAGCGCGGGAAACCTCGAGACCGACCAGCCCGGCTCCGCCCGGCGCAGGGTCAGGAGCCTCGGGGTCTTCATCGACGCCGGCGGCCGGGACTCGTACGACCTCGACGGCATGCCGTTCGAGGGCCGGGGCGACGACCGGGCGTGGGTCTCGAACCAAAACCGCGACCCGGCGGTGGCCGCGACCGAGCTCGGGACCGGGATCGACGGTGAGGGCGACAGCACGCTCCGGGCCCGCGGATCGCCGATCCCCTAGCGCTTGTCGGCCGGAGGACTGTGGGCGTCGTCGACTTCGTAGGGGAGGCGGACGTGCTGGGCGAGCGCGCGGGCGATCTTCTCCGCCTCGGGGTCACACGAACCCAGGAAGCGCAGGCTCTCGACCATGAGGCCCGCCACCTCGTCCGGAGCGAGTAGCTCGATCGGGAACTGGGGGACGGGGAATGGACGAATGGGTCGTAAACCAACGAGATCTCCTGGCCTGAAGACGAGCGCCGGATCCGGCGGCACGGAGACCTCGCCGGCGCCGGCGGCCAGCGGCACCGACGCCGCGGCCTGGTCGAAGTCGAGCGACCCCGATGAAACGGCCGGCCATCCGTTCGGCAGGTAGGTGCTGCGGTGCTCGGCGGCGACGAGCACGCGCACCGGCCGCTCGCTCTGGGCCTCCGTGAGGCTTCTCCGCGGCAGCCGGATGCGGACGTGGCCCCGAACCTCGATGTCCGAAGGAGGCGAGCGAAAGAAGTTCGGCGTGCCGATGTTGGGGAGGAGCACGATGAGGGCGGTGCTCTGGGGCGGCAGAGTGACTTGGCTCCGGAAGCGATTGGTTCCGAGGTTGACGGGCGCTGAGAACGTGTTGGCGCCACCCACGTCGGTGATCACCACCGCCACCTCGAGCGTGCGGCGACCGTCCCCGAGCGGCGGGGTCTGCACCCAGGTGAGCACGTAGCGATACGGGTCCTCCTCGAGATTGGTCAGGGTTAGAAAGTAGCCTTGCAGCACGCGGCGCCCCAACTGGGCCAGCGCCGCGTCGCCGATGCTCGGCGTGATCGGTTTGTAGAGAATTTCGAAGTTCGAAACGGGAGTTGACATCGGTTTTCCTCGGGACGAGGCAACCGTGATTGGTCTTGGGACCTGTCTTCTCTCTCAGGAAAAAATCCTTCGACTCAGCGGTTGTGAAGGCGCGGCTCGAGCGGGGCGCCCTCGAGCACCCGAGCTTCGTGCTCGGCGAGCTCGGCGAGGCGCTCGGTGGCCGCGGGCCGACGGAACAACTCGCTCGCGAGATCCAGGTACAGCCCATGGTGGCGGGCTTCCGACGCGAGCAGCCCCCGGTACAAATCGCAGAGAGGCCCCGGTTCGAGCGCCTCGGACAGCAGCTTCATGCGCTCGCAGCTTCGGGCCTCGATGAGCGCGCAAGCCAGCAGGGTGTCGAGAAGCCTCGACGGCTCGTCCGTCCGGACCGCTTGCATCAGCCGACCCGCGTACGGCGCCGGCCGAAGCCGCCCGAAGGGCACGCCGCGGTGTTCGAGGAGCCCGAGCACCTGTTCGAAGTGCTCGAGCTCCTCTCGGGCCAGCTCCGACAACGGGCGAGCGAGCGAAGGGTACTCCGGGTAGCGAAAGATCAGGGTCAGCGCCGTGGACGCCGCCTTCTTCTCGAGGTGGCAATGATCGAGCAGGACCACATCGATGGCGGCGACGGCGCGGGCCGCCCAGCTCGGATCGGTGGTCGAGGCGAGGCGAAGCACCGAGGGACGGATGCCCGGGGCCGGCGTCGCTCGTCAACGCCCGGGGCTCAGCCGAGCAGTCGGTCGCACTTGGCGGCGAGAACGAAGTCCGCTTCGGCCAGCCCACCGATCTTGTGGGTGAAGATCTCGATCCGGGCTTTGCCCCAGGTGAACCAGATGTCCGGGTGGTGGCCGACCTCTTCGGCGAGCGCGCCGACTCGGTTCACGAACGCGAGCGCAGTCTTGAAGTCGGCAAAGGCAAAGTCCTTCGCGAGGTGGTGACCTTCCACCACCGTCCATCCCCCTCCGAGTTTGGCGAGGTAGGTCTCGATTTCCGCCCCTTCGAGCGGCGGCACCCCGCCTCGGCAGGGCACGCAGGTCTGTTCGGCGAGCTCCGACATGGGGCCAGGGTACGACCGACCCGAGCCGACGCCAAAGCCGATTCGCCGTCTCGGCCTGGCGGCGCCCGGACCGGGCCCAGCTAGTAGACGGACTGGTGCCCGGCAGCGGCCTGCGCGGCGATGTGGAGCCGGTCGGAGCCCCAGAACAAGCTCTGGCCCCCGTCGGGCCGGTGGACGATGAACGTCGGCGCGCCGAACACGCCAGCCGCGACCGCGGCGGCGGTGGCGGTGAACAGAGCCTTCTTGCCGTCCGGTGTCGCCGCCTGCTCGGCGAGCTTCGGGCCGTCGAGCCCCACCTCGCCAGCGATCCGGACCAGACCCGCCTCGTCGGCGATGTCCTGATCTTCGGCCCAGTAGGCGCGAAAGATCCGCTCCACGAGCGCCCCGGCCTTGGCTCGGTCCTGACGCTCGGCAGCGAGGGTGATCCGCAGCGCCCGCACCGTGTTCATCGGGAACCGGGACGGAAACGAGAAGGCCAAGCCGACGCTCTCCGCCTGCCGCTCGAGATCCCGACGGAACGCGTCTCGTTGAGCGGGGGAGGCCTCGAAGATGGGCACCATCGCCTGGCCGACCGCCTCGAAGACCTTTCCGAGCAGCATCGGCTTGAGCCGGACCGCGGGCCCGAGCGCGGATCGCGCCCCGAGCACCCCGAGGTAGGCAAACGGGCTCGCGTAGTCGTACCAGACATCGACGGGGCGCAACTGCGCCTTCGCGACGGTGGGGTAGGGGCAGGTTGGCTTTCCACCCAAGGCCGCCTCCACGAAGTGCAGGCGGTCGGCCCCGAAGAACAGCTCGCCGTCCACGATGCAGCTCGGGACCCCGAACACCCCCCGCTCCGCCGCGCTCACGGTGCGCGACCGCAGCTCGGAGAGGATCGCAGCAGAGGCGGCGCGCTCGAGCACCGAGCTGGCATCGAGCCCCTCGGCGGCGATCGCGGCGGCGAGGATCGTAGGATCGGCGAGGTCGAGGCCCTCGGCCCACGCTGCCTGAAAGAACCGTTTGGACAGGGCCCATCGGTGGGAGACCGGCGCGGCGAGCACCGCTCGGAGGGCAGGCTCGGTTGTGCTCGGAGGCGTGGTCGTCGCGAGGGGGAGCTCGGCGACCTGGGCGAGCCTGCGCACGTCGAGCTGCTGGTGTTGGCGTTTGGCCTCCCCGTCGCGGGTCGCCGAGCCGCCGAGCGCCTCTCTCAGCTGCGATAGCAATATGGGTTGCGGATCGACCTCGGCGTCGGTCCGGGCCTGGATGGTCTCGACGCCGCCGAACGCAATGTACGCGTAGGGGCAACAAAAATCGTAGGTAAACTCGAAGACCCTCGGCATGACTCGACTCTACGGACCTCGGGGCTCCGCCGCAACGCTTGCAGAACCGCAGCTTGGAATCGGTTCGGGGGAGCGACCGAGGTGCGTTTCGCCGATCCGGCCGAGCAGACAGTGCGGACGAAGGGTTCGCCCGATTTCGGCGCACAGGAAGGAGAACGTTCATGCTGGCGCAAGCCGACCGCCCGTGCCAAAGGTGGGTTCCCTTGTTCGCGCGGTCCTTGTGTGAGGCCCTGCAGTAAACAAGGCCTCCGGAAAAGGATTCAGATTCAGATGGGTACCAAGCTCTACGTCGGCAACCTCTCCTACGATACGACCGAAGACGACCTTCGCCAGGCCTTCGAGGCCACCGGCGGCACCGTGACTGACGCTGCGGTGATCATGGACCGCGACACCGGCCGCCCCCGCGGCTTCGGTTTCGTGACCATGGGGTCTGCCAAAGACATGGCCGGCGCGCTCGAACTCGATGGCACGATGCTCCAGGGTCGCACGATCCGGGTGAACGAGGCCCAGGACCGCCCCCGCGGCGGCGGCGGCGGCGGCGGGGGGGGTGGCGGCGGCCGCGGCCGGCGCTACTGAACCGCAATCGACCGCGGCCTGGCCCCGATTTCGAGGCCAGGCCGCGCCGCGAATGCGACGACGCGCTGCGTCGACGCACCAGCGCTTCGACGCTTCGCGTCGAAATGCACTGGCGAATGGGGCAGTCTCCTGCCCTCACCCTCCGGTCGTCAGCACCAACTTCCCCAGAAAATCCCCCGACTCCAGCATCGCGTGCGCATCGCCCGCCGCCTCGAGCGGGAACGTTTGGGCGACCACGGGGCTCGCTGTGGCCGAAGAAAACAGCGGCCACAGCTCGGACTCCACCGCTCGAGCAAGCCGCGCCTTCTCATCGTCGCCGCGGGAGCGAAGAAACGACCCGGTGAGCACCGCCTGCTTGGCCATCACCGTGGCGAGCGGGACCCGCGCCCCCTGCCCAGTGAGAAAAGCGATGCTGACGTGGCGCCCGCCGACCGCGAGCGCCTCGAGGTTCTTCGCCACCGTGTCGCCGCCGAGCATGTCGAGGACGACGTCCACGCCTCGCCCGCCGGTGTGGGCGAGGCAGGCGGCAACGAAGTCCTCGCTCGTCGAGTCGACCGCTCGTGCCCCGAGCTGGCGGCAGAAATCGGCCTTCTGCGCCGACCGGCTGGTGGCGACGACGTGGGCGCCTCGAGCGGAAGCGAGCTGGATGGCGGTGTGCCCGATGCCGCTCGAGCCGCCATGGACGAGCAGCCACTCGCCCTGGGCGAGCCGTCCGAGCTCGAAGACGTTGGCCCAGACGGTGAACCAGGTCTCGGGCACAGCGGCCGCGTCGACGAAGCTGCGCCCAACCGGGATGGGCAGGCAGTGGTCGGCCCGGGCCACCGCGAGCTCCGCGTAGCCTCCTCCCCCGACCAGGGCGCAGACCCGGTCACCAGGGACGAATCGGTCCACTTCGGGGCCGACCTGCTCGACGACGCCGGCGATCTCGAGACCGGGGATGGGGCTCGCGCCGGGAGGGGGCCGGTATTTTCCCTGGCGCTGGAGGGCGTCGGGGCGGTTCACCCCCGCCGCCGCGACCCGAACGCTGATCTCGCCTGGTCCGGGGCTCGGGTCGGGAAACTCGGCGAGCACGAGCACCTCGGGGCCGCCCGGCTCCCTGATCTCGATCCCCTTCACCGGCCCGCCTCGGCGGTCTCGGCTTCGGGCTTTCGCTTCATCGCGTCGATGCCCCGCCACATCAGGCGAACGTTCTTCGGCTTCGGTAGCTCCAGCACCTCGAGAAGCTCCGCGAGCGCCGCTGCGCGCACCTCAGGGTCCCGCCGCTCGACCACTGCGGCGAAAAACGCCCGGGTCTCGCCCTTCTTCTCTGCCGCCTCGGAGGCGAAGTCGTTCTTGATGTGGCAGCGCGCGCATTTCACCCCGAGCCCCCTCGAGAAGTCCTTCATGGCCTTTTTGAGCCTCGGCTCCCCCGGGTGATCGAGAACCTGCAGGTTCGGGTGCTCCCCCGCCGATGCCGGCCCGGACAGCCCTACTGCCAGAACAAACCCTCCGAACCATCGTTTGTGCATGCCCATTGACTCCTCTCGGTGGAGATCGAGGCCGGTGCGACCGCGCCGGGTCTCGGCGCCAGCCAAACCGGTGGTTCGTCCCGCTCCCAACTCTCTTTCAGTGTCGGCCCCAGGTCGAGCCCGGCGCCCCACCGCCGAGCCTTCGGCGAAGCCGACCGAAGACCGGTCGGTCCCCTCCCTGGGGGAGTACCGCCGGACCACGCCGAGGGGTAGCTTCTTTGGCGTGGGACCGTGGAGCCTACTCGCTCTCGTCGCCCTGTCCGACCCCGAGGCCGCGCTCGAATCGAGCGCCGCCGCGCTTCGGGCTGGTGACCCCGCCGCCGCGATCGACGCCAGTCGAGCCGCCCTGAAGGCGAGCGGGCAGGCGAAGAGCGGCGGGGAGACGGCAGCCCGCGCGCTCATCGCCTGGGCCCGGGCCGAGACCGCTCGAGGCGATCGCTCGGCGGCGGCCGCCCGGCTGGTCGAAGCGCTCGATCACGCCGTGGTGCCTGGCCGCCTACGGGCGTCCATCCTCCGCGATTTGGGCCGGGCGCGGCGGGCGGCGAAGCTCCCCGGGGGAATGGTCGCCGAGCTTGCCAAGGCCGAGACCGACGTCCGCCGGGGTCTTCGGCGCAGAGGCCCACCGTTCACGGCCCTCGAGGAGGCCGAAGAGACCTACCGCCGGCATGGGCAGGCCCGGCGGGCCCGGTGGACCGAGGCGAAACGCCGCTTGCTGCTCGCCCGCTCGGGACACGCCCGAGCGGCGCGGGCCGGACTCGCGAGGCTGCAGCGAGCCCGAAACCCCAGCGTTCGAGCGGTCGCGTTCGAGGTCGAGGCGGTCGCGTCGCTCGCGGAGGACAAGCTGCGGGCAGCGGCCATCGCGGCGGCGCGGGCCGCGATCGCCGCCGACGAAGCCCAAGGCCCGAAGGGTCCCGGTCCAAACGCTCCCCGTCCGCTTCGACCCGGTCGGGCGGACCCGGGTCCGCTTCGACCCGGTCGGGCGGACCCGGGTCCGCTTCGTCCCGGTCCGATGCTGACCAGGATTTGCGACCGCTTCGACGAATCAGAAGGGCTCGGCCAATGCGCCCGCGCGGTCCATCGGACCACGGGAGCGTGGCTCGCGCGGAGCGCAGGGAAGGCGGTGGCCGCGCGCTCCGCCCCCGACCTCGAGGCCAGGCACGCCGAGGCGACGGCGTTTCTCGAGGACTGCTTGCGGGCGGCGGTGAAGAACGACCCGAGCCTCGAAGGCGAAGCCCTCGAGCTGTCTTGGGTCATCGACCGGCACGGCGAGGCCATCGAACCAGAGATCGCACCCGGACGGCGCCGGACCCTGCTCGACGGCTGCGTCGGGCATCGGATCGGGTGGCTCCGCTACCCCCCGCTGGTGGGCGGGGAGCACCACACCGTTCGGCTCGGATTCAAGATCGGCGGCTGACCCCCCTCGAGCGGTGGTCAGGTGAGCGGGTAGCGCCGAAGGTCGGACAGCGCCGTTACCCGGGGATGAATGGCCCGCGCCTCGTCGAGGAACGGGCGGTTGCCCGGGTAGCGCTGCGAGAAATGGGTGAGCACCAAGTGCCGAGCCCCGCTCTCGACCGCCAGCCGGGCGGCGTCGGTCGCGGTCAGGTGGCCCCGCTCCCTCGCCTCGCGGGCCTCGCTGGACAGGTAGGTGCATTCGGACACGAGCACGTCCACGTCGGCCGCGAGCGCCCGAGCTCCTGGACAAAGCCGCGTGTCCATCGAGAAGGCGAACCGAAAGCTCGGTTGCTCCGGTCGGCGGACCTCGATTCGATACCCGAACACCGGCACCCCGTGGGACAGGCGCCGGGCTTCGGCGGAGAACCGGCCGTCGTCGAACAGCGGGCCCTCCGCCTCCACCGGGGCCGGCTCGAGCGCGACCCGCCGCTCGTATATCGAGGCCTCGACCGCCCGCTCGTAGTAGCGGCGGCCCGAAGCGGGAAAATGCAGGGTCACCGGCTCGTCGGGCGACGCCTCGCTCAAAAGCTGCAGCACCCCGGCGAGGCCCAGGCAGTGGTCGCCGTGAAAATGGGTGATGAAGATGCGGCGGACCCGCTCGACCGACACCCCCGCCCGGGCGAGCTGGCACTGCGTTCCCTCGCCGGGGTCGAACAAAAAGTCCACGTCCCCGAAGCGAACCAGGTAGCCGTTGTGGTTGCGCTGGCGGGTGGGCACCTGGCTCGACGTCCCGAGGGCGAGCAGCTCGATCATGCCGCCTCCCGCTCGAGCCGGCGCACCTCGGCGAGGAGCGCCCGCATCCGAGCGGGATCCTTCACCCCCGGGGCAGACTCCACCGCCGAGCACACGTCCACCGCCCACGGCCGGACCGCTCGCACCGCGGCCTCGAGGTTGTCCGGGCCGAGGCCGCCGGACAGCGTGAGCGGCATCTGCTCGGCGATCCGGCGGGCCCGAGACCAATCGGCGCGGGTCCCGGTCCCTCCGCCGCCGGCGCCGTCCACGTTCACGGTCCCGAGCAGACGCCCCAATCGCGCCTCCGGCAGCGCGGTGCGGGCGCGCCACGCCGAAAATCGGGCCTCGAGCTGCGCATCGTCGAAGAACACCGGGAGGTAAGGACCGCCCGGCGCCGGCCCCTCGGCGAGGACCTGGACGAGGTCGAAGCCGAGCTCGGCGATGAGGTCCCGGCGGTCCGAGGCCATGGCTCCCGTCACCGCCACCGACTGAACGTCGGTGCCGCTCAGCAGCTCGAGCAGCGCGGGCGCCGCTTCGGGGGAAAGGCACCGAGGGCCGTGATCGAAAACGAAGCCGACCGCATCCACGCCCGCCTCGACCGCCGCGGCGACATCGGCCGGCCGGGTGAAGCCGCAGATCTTCACCGCGATGCGCACGGCTCTCGACCGTCTCCCGTGTTGATCCGGAGGGCAAGCCCGTTGCAACGTCCTGCCATGGACGACGAGCGCTTCATGGCCGAGGCGCTCGCGCTGGCCCGGGCGGGGCTCGGCCGGGTCTGGCCCAACCCGTCGGTCGGCTGCGTGCTCGTGCGCGACGGGATCGTGGTGGGCCGAGGCGCCACCCAACCGGGCGGCCGTCCCCACGCCGAAGTGGTGGCGCTGCTCGCCGCCGGCGACGCGGCGAGAGGCTCGACGGCGTACGTCTCGCTCGAGCCGTGCGCCCACTTCGGAAAGACCCCGCCCTGCGCCGACGCCCTTCTGCGGGCGGGCGTTCGCCGCTGCGTCGCCGCGCTCGTCGATCCGGACCCCCGGGTGGACGGAAAGGGCCTCGCTCGCCTGGCGGAGGCCGGCATCGACGTGGAGCTGGGGCTCTTTGCCGAAGAAGCCCGAACCCTGAACGAAGGCTTCTTTCTCCGGGTCCGGTCCGGTCGGCCGCTCGTGACCGTCGTCCCCGGGGCCCGCATCGCCGAGGTGGCGCTCGAGCACGACGCGGCGCTCGCGTCGGCCCCCGACCGCTCCGGCGTCTGGGCCACGGTCCGGGGCACCGGAGTCGCGCCGGTGCGATGGTGGGTCGGCGGCGAGCTGCCGCTCGGGGGCCACGCGTGGCGCACGCTCCGCCTCGACGCCGGCCCGCACGGGCTCGAACCGGCGGCGGTGCTCGGCCGCCTCGGCGCCCAAGGCCTCACCCGGGTGGTGATCGACCGCCACGACCCGCTCGCGGAGGCGGCCATCGCCGCCGGTCTGGTGGACCGCGGACTGGACCGGTCGGTCCGAGAGGCGAAGAAAGCCCCCTGAACGCTCAACCGGGCCAAAAAAGAGCCGAGTCCAAGGACGACATGCGCGACGGCCCTGCGAGCCCGCTGCGGCTCCTCATCGTGGACGACAACCCGATCAACCAGAAGATCCTGGAGCGAGCGCTCTTTCGGCTCGGCTTTCGTTCGGACATCAGCGGCAACGGGCGAGAAGCGGTCGAGGCGGTCCAGCGGCAGCCGTACGCGCTCGTGCTCATGGACTGCATGATGCCGGTGATGGATGGCTTCGAAGCCACCCGCCAAATTCGAGCGCTGGGCGGACCGAACGGCAAGGTCCCGATCGTGGCCTTCACGGCGGACACCACGAGCGGGACCCGGGAGCGCTGCTTCGATGCCGGGATGGACGACTACCTCAGCAAACCCCTCGACTTCGCCGCGCTCCAAGGCACGCTCGGTCGCTGGCTCGGAGAGGCGGCGGCGGTCTAGAGCACCAAACGGGTTGGTGCGGCTCCTCCAGGCGAAGGATCCTGTGTTCTTGGCCGTCCGGCGAAGGATCCCGTGTTCTTGGCCGTCCGGCGAAGGATCCCGTGTTCTTGGCCGTCCGGCGAAGGATCCCGTGTTCTTGGCCGTCCGGCGAAGGACCGAGGCTACTCCCGTAGCCGACGGAGCCGCCCCTAGACGGTCGCCGCAGGTCACCGGACGGCCAGGGACGCAGGAAACGAGCCTGGGGGGTTGGTCCAGCCCGAGCGGTGCTCGAGTCCAGGCGACCGGGGTGGCTCGGCGCAGGGCTCGCCGCACTTGGGCCGACCGCCGAGCTTCGGGCCTACTCCTCTGGCCAGAGGCCGTCGAGCCCGTGCTCGAAGTCGTGCAGGCATTGGGCCGCCCGCGCGAAATCGGCCGGGATTTCGTTGATGGAGGCGGGAAGGATGAGGGGCGCCCGACGAGGCACCTCGCGCGCGATTCGCTCGGACAACCCGCGGAGGCCACCCGACATGTCCTCGAAGGTGAGATGGGACTCGAAGTCTTGAGCGAAGCGCATGGGTGAAACGAAGCACCCTTCAGTCCGCTTGGCAACAATATCGATTTTTTATCTCCGATTTGCCCGAAATTCGGAGCCAAGGGGCCGCAATCTCATCGGTCGTGAGATTGAATGATGGTTCATTCTTCTGGGAGCCTTCCCGCCGAGGCGAGGTAGAGGCTCTTCATTCGCTCGAGCGCCGCGGCCGTCCGCTCCACCCATTCGTTTCGCTCCCCGATGCGTTCGGCCATGCTCTGGTTGGCCTCGTAGACGCGGATCGCCTTTCTCACGAGGACGCCCACCCTGGCCTTGAGCTCCTCCCGGTAGATCGACGCCGCCGCGTCGTCGAGCTCCGGCGGCACCGGCACCGCCATGAGCTGCTCGTACAGCCGCTCGTAGAGGGCGCCGATCCGAAACCCGGCCGCGGTGGCCCAGCCCCGGTGGCCGACGCGTATGGTCCGGATGAACCGATTCTGGGCTTGAAGCAGGATCTCGCACTTTCTCTCGAGCTCCTTGCCCATCCAGGCCGCCCAGTCCTTCACCTCATCGGGCGGCTGAAGCCCCACTCCCTCGAAGTCGCGGGCCTGGATCTCACCCACATAGAACCTTGCTTGAGCTTCGAAGTATTGGGAGGGCAGAAACTCTCTCCTTGGGTGCTTTTCGAGAAAGTCGAGCGCCCTCAGGAACTCGCGCTCGGCGGTGGCGACGTCGCCCTGCATGAACAGCCCGATGCCGGTCCCGACCCGCGCCTCGAGTTCGTCCATGGGCGCCAGCTCGACGTCGAGCTGGCGCACCGCCCAGAACGTGTCCGCGACCTGCTTCCAGTCCTCGAGTTTCCCGTAGGCGCGGGCGAGGTTGTAGTGGGCGTCCACGTGGAGGTCGCCGTTTTCTTCGGCCCACTCGAGCGCTTGGCTGAACCGGAGCACCGCGGACGGCCATTCTTCGAGGCGCTCGTAGGCGAGGCCGGCGTTGTACGCGGCGAGGGGCACGAGCGCCGCATTCGGGAACTCGGCGAGCAGCTTCTCGTACAGCTGGGCAGCCTGGGCGTAGGCCTCGGCCTCGAACGAGGAGCGGCCGAACTCGAACAGATCCGCGGCGTCGTAGCCCTCGAGCCCAGTGAGCGGGTCCGGCGCCGATCGAACCACGAACGGCTCCATCGACACCCGGGGCCCCTCCGCCGCCGGGGGGGGAGCCGTAGCGCAGCCCACCACCGCGGCCAAAGCGATCGGGCCTCGAAGAGCGCCGAACCGCCGCCCGGGGAGAGCGCCGGCCTCGACGCCGAGCGAGGCGATCCGCCTCACTGGCACCGCTCCGCGGCGCGGGACGAATAGTCGGTGGACAGCGCGTCCACGAGCTCGAAGGTCGGGGGATCGCCGCGCCGCACCGTTCCGACGTGCCACCAGGCGCCGCACCCGGGCAACTCTCGGCCCTGCTCGGCGCCCCTCCCGCGCAGTCTCCACGACACTTCAGCGCGGACCGGACCGCCGAGCCCCTCTCCGCGGTCGTGGTACTGAACGTACACGTCGAAGCTCGGCTCGGCCGCGTCCATCAAGCTGACCACCTCCGGCCCCGGCCCGCGCCGGGCGTCGCGGTCGAGGAACGGGTCGTCCCAGCGGACCCCCGCCATGCCCCAGTCCGGGTTCTTCGACCGAAAATGGCAGTCGTCGCGCAGATCGAACGGGAGCCCTCCTGCCCGCACCAGGTGAAGGTCGAGATCCGCCGCGCCCTCTTGCCACGCCAAGGTCACGAGCAAGTCGGCCTGCTCTGGCTCCGGGGGTCCGGTCTCGGCCACCACCGAGACGCGGTGCACGTCGCCGGCCGAGCCGCGCCACTCGACCACCGAGAGCTGGGAGCCGGTCGCCCCCTCGGCCGAGAACCGGACGTCCGACTCGACCCGGCTGGGTAGGATCCTGGGGGCGCCCACCAACTCGAAAGACGGCGCGCTGCCCGCCGCGAGCGCCACCCGCTCGAGCGACCACTCGGACGCGAGCACCTCGCACGCCACCCGGCCTTCGCGGACCTGGCCCCGGGGCACGACCCCGAGATCCACCGGCTGAGAGGGGCACCCGAGGCTGGCCGGCGGGAGTGAGCGACCGACGAGCGGCACCGAGAGGTCCCCGGACGGCAGCGCGACGAGGACCTGGCCTCCGTAGGGCCGGTCGCTCTCGTCGGGCTCGAAGCGAACCTCGACCGCCAACTCTCCTCCGGGCGGCACCGACGAGGCCGCCGTACCCGACACCAGCCGAAAGCCGCCCCCCTGGATTCGAACCCCGAAGATGTCCGCACGCAGGTCCCCGCCGTTGTGCAGCGAGACGCGTCCGAGCCGGGTTCGACCGGCCACCACCGAGCCGAAGTCGAGCAGGGCCGGGTCGGGTCGAACCTCCGCCGGACGCTGCTGACGCCCAAGACCAACCAGCGGCAGCTCGATGCGCACGTCCCCCGCGTCCACGACCATGGTCGCCCGGTACTCCGCGGCCTCGAGGGGCCCGAAGCGGAGCTCCACGTCGACCGCCGATCCCGTCCTCAGCTCGGTCCCGTTGAGCGTGCCGATCGGCCGCAAGAAGGCGCCGAACACTTCGACCGGCGGATCGAATCGGACCCCGCGGACCCGGATGGGCTCGCCCCGGGTGTTGCGAAACCGGGTGAAGGCCCGGGCCACATCCCCGATGACGACCTCTCCGAACTCGACGTTGGCCGGGTCGAAGAAGTCCTCCACGGGCGCCGGCCCGATGCGTTCTTCCTCGCACGCCCACAGCCCGAGGAGCGCGGCGAGCGCGGCCCGGTTCATGGTGCGAGTGTGCCACGGGCGAGCGACCGCAGCCACCTTCGGTCCGCGGCAACGCCGACCGGCGCGCTCGCTCGCGCTCAAGCGGCGACCGGGCCGAGCAGCGAGCGGATCCCACTGTGGGCGACCACCACGTGGTCCACGAGCGGGATGCCGAGCAGGCGCCCGGCGTCGGCGAGCCGCTCGGTGAGCACGAGGTCCTCGTGGCTCGGCTCCGGGTCCCCGCTCGGGTGGTTGTGGAGCACGACGACGCTCGCCGCCCTCGCCCGGACCGCGGCGGCAAAGACCTCTCGGGGGTGGACCAGGCAGGCGGTGAGCGTGCCGACCGCCACCCGCTCGAGCCCGACCACCCGGGACCTGGCGTCGAGGGAGACCACCCAGAAGCTCTCGACCGGCTCGAGAGCGAGCCGAGGTCGCAGCGCTTCGGCGAGCGCCTCGGGGCCGTCCACCGCGTCGGACAGGTGCGGCCCCCCGAGCCAGGCGTCCACCAGACCGAACAGGGCCTCGACCCGCCCCGCGGCCCCCGGCCCCGCCACCTCGACGAGGGCTTCGGGACCTAGGAGGTACACCCCGCGCCATCCCCCCGCTCGCTCGAGCCAATCGGACAGCGCCCGCGCCCGCTCCGGGGCATCGAGCAAAGTCGCGAGCCTGAGGCCAGCTTGGGGTCCGTCCCGACGTGCATCCATGGAACGCACCAAAGCACGAGTCGTACCACCCAAGACCACACCATGCTCGCCTGGATTCGGTCCGATTTTCGGAGCCTCCGGACGGACCCGGACCGGATTTCGGACCGCCGCCGAAAACG
>DAIQNR010000076.1:0-27788 GCA_036788295.1 Myxococcota bacterium | reverse complement strand
GGGGGCGGCTCCGTCGGTTACGGGGAGTAGCCTCGGTCCGCCGCCGGACGGCCAAGAACACAGGATCCTTCGCCTGGAGGCGCCGCTCCAACCCGTTCGGTGCTCTAGAGCAAGCCAAGTGTGGGCGCGGTCACCCGATGGCGGCGGGGCCGACGATGGTGGCAAGAGGCCCGGCCATGAAGCGCGCGCTCGTGGCCCTGCTCGCCACGTCTTCTGTCCTCGGTTCTGGCTGCGCCATTCCGAAGGGATCCATGGCCCGCCCGGTGCAGCCGGTCGGGGAGGGCGGAGCCATGATCTCCGCCGGCGGACTGGTTCCGTTCGCGGCGGCTGGCGCGACCAGCTTCGACAACGACGCCTTGAGGGATTTCTCCACCATCGCCAACCAAGCGATGCTGATCCCCGCCGCCGCCTTCGACTACGCGTTTGGCGAGCGCACCTACTTTGGGGCCGAAGTCTCGGTGATCGCCCCCTCCACCTTTCTCCTCGGCGGGGACGGCGGCTCGTCGTTCACCGCCGTGTTCGTGAACCCGCGGTTCGAAACCAGCCTCAGCGACAACATCTCGTTCACCATCGACGGCAACATCGCCTGGTTCACCGCAGAGGATTCGAGCGCGCCGCTCTTCGCTCCCGCGTTCGGTCTTCGCTTCTACCTGCCGACCGGCTTCGGAGGCCTCGTGTGGTCGCAGCAGCTCAGCACCGCGTTCGTCACCGTGGCCCTCCCGGGCAGCCTCGCCTACGACATCCCCATCCCGATCGGGAACTCGACCCTGCACTTGTTCCCCGAGCTCCGCTACGACCCGACCTTCGTCATCCTCGGGGACTCGACGGGGGTCTTGGCGCTGTTCTCCGGTGGCCTCACGTTCATGTTGGAGCTGTGAGCGATGCCACGAGGCGCCTCCGCGGGTAGGGTGCGCCGGTGGCGAAATCGAAGCGCGGCCTGAAGCGCCCCAAGCCCCTCGCCCGGTCGAAGGGCTCCGAGAGCCCGTTTGCGATCCGGCGAGGCCCGCCCCACGCCGGCGTTGGGGACCTTCGCCTGGTGCGAGCCCACATGGACAACTACCGCCGGGGCGAGCAGGCGGCGCTCGACGTGCTCACCGCGCTCGGGCGGGACGCAGCGCACCCGGCGCTCCGGTACGCGCAGGAGCTCGGGGACGAAGAGCTGCTCGACCTCGCCCGGCGGCTGGTGGCGGTGCCCCCGTCGATTCACACGAACCTCGCCGAGCTGAGGGCGGCGGCGGTGCGGGAGGTGGCCGAGCGGGGGCGGTCGGCCCCCCGGCTCGACGGCGCGGCGGTGACCGCGAAAGGGAGCCTCGCCCTGTTCGACCCGCTGCAGGTCGAGGCCGCGCTCGTTTCGGGCGGCCGACCGGCCCGGGATCCCGACGCGCTCGGGCGGGGGAGGATCGCCCCCCTCGGGCTCGGTGTCGCCGGTTCGGTCGAGGCCCGCTTCGTCGCCGCCGAGACCATCCCGCCCGGTCCTCGTCGCCGGCTCCGGGTCGGCTCCGGGGTGGTGGCGGTCGGGGCTCCGGACGCCGCGGACGGCCCCCGGCTGGGCACGGTGCGGCTCGACCCGGAGCGCACCGGCCTCGACGACGCGCTCGATGCCGGCCGGGCCCAGCTGTTTCGGCTCGACCCCGGCGTGTACCTGGTCGGCGCTCGGCACCCTGGCCCCGACGCCCTCGAGGTCATCCTGGCGCCGGACCCCGACCCTTCGGCCCCGATCGGCTCGGGCGAGGTCGAGCCTCCCTGATCCGGGGAAAGCGCTTGGCGGAGGAAGGCGAGGGTGGTAGCGCCTCTCCCCCGCGGCCGAGGCTCGGACGCGAAGAGGAGCGAAGAGATGCCGAAGATGAAGACCCACCGCGGTGCGGCGAAGCGGTTCCGGGCCCTCGGCTCGGGCGGCTTCAAGCGGGCCAAGAAGGGCCGGCGGCACCTGCTGTCCAACAAGAGCCGAAAGCGCAAGCGCGGCCTGATCGGGATGGTCCTGGTGCACCCCTCCGACGAGAAGTCGGTGCAGCAGATGATGCCCTACGCCTGATCTCCAACCAGGGAGCCGCTGAACCCTGGCTCCCCCGAAACCCTCCGGGACACGTCTCGGAGACCTCCGCCGTCCCCCTCTGGGCGCCGGCTCCCGAAGTGAGGAAAGACCATGGCTCGAGTAACCCGAGGCGTCAAAGGGCGCCGCCGACACAAGAAGTGGCTGAAACTGGCCAAAGGCGCCTTCGGCCGCCGGTCCAAGATCATCAAGGCCGCGTTTGCGACCGCCGAGAAGGGCCTTCAGCACGCCTACATCGCCCGGAAGCGCAAGAAGCGGGAGTACCGGCAGCTGTGGATCATCCGCATCAACGCCGCCGCCCGCCTCAACGGGATGAGCTACAGCCGGTTCATGGCCGGTCTGCGCCGGCGTGGGGTCGAGATCGACCGCAAGATCCTCGCCGACCTCGCCATTCATGACCCAAAGGCGATGACCGACCTGGTCGCGCTCGCCCGGTCCGCCCACGAAGCCACCTCCTGAGGCGACGGCCCGGGGGATCTCGAGCGGACGCTCGTCGGTCAAACGCCCGGAGACCGCAGCAGGGCGAGGCCGTCCCGCTCGATCCAACCGGTGCTCCCGTCCGCGCGCAGGACCTCTCGAAACGCCCCCCGCGCTTTCAGGATGCGAACCGGCTCCCCCGGCACGGCCGACGCTCTGGACTCGAAACGAGGGTCGGGACCGGCGCGCAGCGGGGCTGCCGCCGTGACCACCGCTCGCTCCTCTCCGTCCACCGCTGCGGCGAGCCCCACCGCGATCCCGAAGACCGCGGCCACCGAGAAGAGGGCGTTCGAGAGGCCGACCCGGGACTGGGCGGCCCGAAGCGCGCACGCGCCGAGCAGCGCGAGCGCCGCGCTCCAGCCGAGCAGACCCACCGGGAGCCCTCGCACCCACGGGCCGAACACTTCGCCCAAGCTGGCCGCGTCGGGGTCGAAATCGGGGGCCCCGCGCACGGTCGCGGCGCGGAGCCGAGCCAGGTTGGTCTCCGCGTCGATGTCTCCTGGGTTGCGCCACAGCGCCCGCTCGTAGGCGACGATCGCGTCCACCGGCCGGCCCACGTCCTCGAGCGCGACCCCGAGGTTGTAGTGGACGTCGGCGCCGTCGTAGCCCCGCTCGAGCACCGACCGGTACAGCGCCACCGCTTGCTCGTTGTCGCCGGCCAGCGCCCGCTCGCCGGCGGCGGCGAAGTCGCGCTCGATGTCGGCCGGGGCGGACAGCAAGAGCATCGCGAGCACGATCATTTCCGCCTCCCGATCTTCTCGAGCCCGTCGAGCAGCGAGCCCGCCTGCTCGGCGTCGAACTGGCCTCCACCAGCGTAGCGGGCGTACTGCGCGGTCTCGAGCGCTCGCTCGACCGTCTCCGCGAACGCGGGGTCCGCGCCCGCCGCCCGCAGGCGGGCTGAGAGCTCCTCGGCGGTCAGGCTCTTGGTGGGCGCCTTCAGCTGGACGCTGGCCCGGGCGTGAAAGGCCTCCAAGAAGGCGGCAGCGGCCTCGGCCGGCTCGAGGGTCGCGACCGAACGGAACTTCGCTTCCGCGGTTCGGGCCTCGGCCAAGCGCTCCCGCCGGGGGTCGTTGCCGCGCGCCGTGACCGCGGCCGCGACCCGGCGGTTCGCCACCGCGCCGCCCCAAAGAATGGGCCCGGCGCCGAGCACCAGCCACCACAGCGGGGACCGCCACGGCGGTGAGGGCGGGCGCTCCATCCCGCCGGTCAGGCGAATCGGCCGCCGCACCGGCGCCGCGACGCTGGGCTTTGGCTCCGGGTCGGGGTCGGGCTCGGTCGAGGGCTTCGGTTCACCCTTGACCTCGAGCGGGATGGGCGCCGTCTTCAAGACCCGGTACCGCCCCTGGTAGGGCTCGAAGATCGGCAGCTCGAGGCTCGGCAGCTCGAACTGGCCCGGTTGCTCGGGCACGAGCAGAACCTCGGCCATCCTGGTGCCGTGGACCCCGTTCGGTCGAAGCTCCACGTCCACCGATTCGGTGGGAGGAAACACTCGAAACCCCTCCACTCGGCCGAGCGACGGCAGCTTCGCGCCCTTGATCTGCCCCTCGCCGGACAGCCCGATCTTCAGCACCACCGCCTGCCCGGTCTCGAGCTTCGTGCCGTCCACGGTGGCGTTCAGCGCGTAGGTGCCGACGTGGGCCGGCGAAAAGCCGGCGGGACGCCCCGCTTCGGGCAGGGCTCGGACCTCGAGCTCGAGCGGCAGCGCCTGGCGCTGCATGCGTCGCCCGGTCGAAAACAGGCCCGAGCCGCCAACTCGAAATCCGACCGACGTCGGCTCGATCGTTCTGGCGCCCGCCTGCAGCGGGAACAAGGCGAGCCGCCACGCCCGAAACACTTGGTAGCGAACCCCATCCACGGTCTCGTTCCTCGGCACGAGGCGCTGCGGCCGCTCGAGCACCTCCTGCCAGAACCCATCGAGCTCCGGGGGCTCGGACACCGTCTCCACCTGAAACGAAAAGCCGGGCCGAGCGAAGATCTCCAGGTCGAGCAGCACCTGCTGGCCGAGCCACACCGAGCCTCGGCTCAGCCGATAGCGAACGAAGAGGTCGCCCTCGCCGCCGGTGGGAGAAATCACCGCGCCGTCCTCGGGCCGGACCGGGTTCGCCGGCGCCGAACCACCCACTTCGAGCACGACCGGCGCGCTCTGGCCGCTCGACCCGCCCGCCCGGGCGACGACGGGTGGGATCGTCAGCCGGCCCGGCTTGTCGACCGACAGCTCGACCTGAAGCAGCTTCTCGCGGCGAATCTGCTGTCCGGCCGACGTGAACGACATCGACATCTGGGTACTCTCGCTTCGCCCGACCACGGTCAGCCCGTCGAGCGGCGGCAGCTGAATGCTGAGGTCCGCGTTCTGGGTGCTGACCGCCCGCACGTCGAGCGTCACCACGTCCCCGACCGCGGCGCGGGTCTCGGACAAGGAGGCGGATACCACCACCGAAGGGGCGGCGGTCGCCTCCGCGGCGGCGAGCACGGCCACGGCGGCCATCGTCCACGTCTTCACCAGTCCTTCTCCACGGGGAGCCCCTGAAATCGCTCCAGCAGCCGCTTTCGCTCGAGCGCCTTCTCCTCGGCCTGCAGCGCGTCGAGGATCGCCTCGGCCGCCTGCCGATCGAGGTCGGCCTCGGGGGGCTCGTCCTGGGGCGGGGCTCCGGCCTTTGGTCCCGCATCCGGACCGACCCCGGCGTCCGAAGACTCGGGCTCGTCCCTCCCGGCGTCGCGGCCTTCGTCCTGCGAGCTGCTCCCCGCCTCGGAGGCACCGGCGTCGGAGCCCTCGTCCGGGTCGGCCTCGGGCTCGCTCGCACCGCCGTCGGCGCCGGCGTCGGGATCGCCGTCGGTGCCGGCATCCGCGCCGCCGCCGTCGCTGGTGCCGGCGTCCGAATCCTGGCCCTCTTGCTCGTCCTGCTCATCCTCCTTGTCCCCGTTTTCGTCCGGGTCGCCCGGCTCCCCGTCCTCGGGGGGGGGCTGCGCGTCCATGATCGCCTTCATCGCCGCGGTGAGCTCGAGGTTTCGGCGGGCCGCGCTGAGCCCCGGATCGTCGAGCAGCGCCTCGCGGTAGGCGGAGTGGGCCTCGTCGTAGCGCTTGAGGCGCCGAAGAGCGTTTCCCCGGCCGAGCTGGGCCCGGGCCCGAAGGCTCGGGTCATCGGACCGAGCGGCGGCCGAGAAGCCGGTCATGGCCGCGTCGAGCTCGCCGCGGGCCGCGTCGGCAAGGGCTCGGTCGTAGGCGATCCTCGGATCTTCCCCGAGCGCGGCCGCGGCGCGGTCGAACGCCTCGCGGGCCGCATCGGGGCGCCCCGCCGCGAGCTCTCGGTGGCCCTGCTCGATGTCGGGGTGGTTTCGGCGCAGCAGCCCGGTCGCCTCCTGGGCCGACGCCGAGCCGGGCGCCAGCGCGAGGCCGACGCCGAGCACGACCCTCGGCAGGCCCGGCCGGCGGGTCGGGCGGAGCAGGGTCGCGGCGAGCAGGAACAAAAAGGCAGGCACCAGCGCCCACAAGAACCGCTCCTCCCTCGTTCGAATGGTGCGCGCCTCGAGCTCCGCCCGCCGCAGCGACAGCAGGTGGCGGGTGACCGGCCCGAGGTCGATGTCCCCGTCGCCGGCGGGCACCGCCACCTTTCCGCCGCCGGACTCCGCGATCCGGGCCAGGCCCTCCTCGTCGAGGCGAGAGACCACGGTCTTGCCGCTCGCGTCGCGAACGTAGCCGGTGACCTTGCCCCGGTCGTCGACGGTGGGGATCGGCTCGCCGATGCGGGACCCGATTCCGACCGCGTGGACCGCGATCCCGGCCTCCTTCGCCTGCCGGGCCGCCTCGAACGCGTCGCCCTGGTGGGCCTCGCCGTCCGTGACGAGCACGATCGCCCGGTCGGATCCGGGGCGACCCGCGGCTTCGAGCAGCTTGCGGGCGGCCGAGATCGCGGCCGAGACCGACGTGCCCCCGCGGGGCAGCGCGCTCGGGTCGGCGCTCTTGAGCCGGAGGCGAACGGCGGCGTGGTCCACGGTCAGCGGGCACAACGGCAGCGCGACGGAAGTGAATCCCACGAGCCCGATCCGGTCCCCGCGGAGCCGGTCGAGCAGCACGCCGAGCTCGATCTTCGCTCGCTCGAGCCGCGAGGGGACGACGTCGCGGGCGAGCATCGAGCGGGACAGGTCGAGCGCTACGACCAGGTCCATGCCGCGCCCGGTCTGGACCTCGGTCCGCAGCCCGAATTGCGGACGCGCCAGCGCGACGGCGACGAGCGCGATGGCGACGGCGAACAGCGCGGTCTCGGCGGCGCGGATCCGGCCCGACCACGGGCCGGCGTCCACGAGGGCCGCGAACAGCCGCGGGTCGCCCGCTCGGCTGATCTGGCTCGCGCGCCGTCGGTCGAACGCCCGGCGCACGATGAGGAGCAAGGGAACGAGCAGGAGGGCCAAAAGCGCCCACGGTTCGGCGAATCTCATCCTGGTCCCTCCCCGGGGCTCGAGCCGCGGCCGGTCACGGAAACCTCCGCAGCCGGGTCGACCCGAGCAGGACCTCGGCGGCGAGCAGCGCGAGCGCGAGCCCGACCGCCCACGGAAACAGCTCCTCTTTGGGCGGGGCGGCCACGGCCGCTTCGAGGCGGCTCGTGTCGAGCCGGTCGAGCAGCGCCGACAGCTGGCGGTCGAGATCCTCCGAGTCCTTGGCGACGAAAGCGGCGCCTCCGGTGGTCCGGGCGATGTCTTCGAGCAGCTCTGGGTCCACCGGGATGACGACATCCTGGAACACCGGGCGGCCGAACGGGTCGGTCCCGGCTGGAAACGGGACCGGGCCGCCCCGACCGACGAGGATCGTGTAGACCCGGACCCCCAACTCCTGGGCCAGCTCGGCCGCTTTTCGCGGAGAGAGGCTGCCCGCGTTGCTGTCCCCGTCGGTCAGCAGCACGACCACCCGGCTCGCCGCCGTCGAGTCCCGGAGGCGGTTGAGCGCGGTGCCGAGCGCGCTCCCGATCGCGGTCCCGTCGGGGAGCATCCCGACCTCCACCTCCTCGAGAAGCTCGAGCACAAGGCCGTGGTCGGCGGTCAGCGGGACCCAGCTCGCCGCCTCCCCGGCGAACACCACGAGGCCGATCCGGTCCGATGGGCGCTCGCGGACGAACGCGGCGATCGCCCGCTTGGCGACCGCCATGCGGTCCTTGGGCTGAAAATCGGCGGCCTTCATCGAGCCGCTGGTGTCCACCGTGACCACGATGTCGATCCCCGTGGTCTCGTCCGGGGCCGCCTCCCCCACGTCCTGCGGCCGGGCGAGCCCGATCGCGATCGCCGCCAGCGCCGCGATCCGAAGCCCGTCGGGCAAAAACGCGAGCCGGGCCCACCCGGTGACGGGCAGCCCGGCCAGCAGGCGGTTCGAGGAGAAGGCCACCGCCGGGTCGAGGCGGAGCCGGCGTCGGCGGACGAGCACCCCGGCGGCGAGCGCCACCGGGAGCAAGGCGAGCAGCATCCAAGGGTGGCCAAAACCGAGGTTCACGCTGCCCCTCCAGGCGAAGCGTCGACGCGGGTCTGCTCGACCATCGACCGGGCGAGCGAGAGCGCCGCTTGGGCCTCCGCCGGCTCCGGCTGGAATTTCGCGAACTTCACTTGCTCGGCTTCGAACAACAAGGCGGCGAGCTGGCGGCGGTCGAGCCCCGGCGTCGACGTGCGCTCGAGCCGCTCGAGCAGCTCGTCCACCGTCCGCTCGAGCGCGTCGAACCCGTACCGGTCGCCGAGGTACCGCCTGAGCGCCAGCGACAGCTCGGTGAAGTAGGGGTTGAACGCGCCCTTCTCCAGGTAGCCTCGGCCCTCGAGCGCCCCGAACGCAGCGAGCGCGACCTCGTGCGCCGGGGGCGAGGGCGGCGCCGGGGGCTCCTGGCTCGGTTTGGGCCGGGTGGACCACCTCCGGGCCAGCGCCACCGCGAGGGCGAGCCCGACGATGGCGGCGAGAACGTACAGCGGTCGAGGATCGAACACGGTCAGACCGACCGGCGGTGCATCCCCGGCCGCGAGCTGCTCGAGCACATCGAGGTTTTCGGCCCGGGTGGAGCCAGCGGCGACCTGCGCGGCCTCATCGAGGCTCGAAGCGACCTTCACGAGCATGGGCTCGCTGGCCGCGACCGTGCTCCCCACCGCGAGCGAAAGCGGCGGGATCTCGATGAGGCCGGCCGTGAACGGCACGAGCTCCACCGTGTAGACGTCCACCTCGAGCGCCCCCTCCGAGCGGCGGAGGTGGCGACGGACCGCCCTCCGCTCACCGAGCGCGGGCGGAAGCTCGAGTCGATCGGGCAGCAGCGCCACCGCGCCCGGAGCGTGCCTGCCCTCCACCCGGACCCGGATCGGCTCCCCGACCGTCGCCTCGCTCGACTCGAGCTCGGCCCGGACGGTCAAGCCTCCGCCCTGGGCGGCGAGCAGCAAGACCAGCGCAAAAGGGCTCATGCGCCGGCCCTCCGGCGGGCGGCCCGCGCCCGAAAGAAGCCGACGAGCGGACGCACCATGTCCTCATCGGTCGACAGGTCTACGAGGTCCACCCCGACGTCGCGAAGCCGCCGGGTCGATTCGGCGAGCGCCCGGTCCCGGCGCTCGGCGTAGGCGGCCCGCACCTCCGCGCTGCCCGTGTCCACGAGGGTCACCTCGCCCGATTCGGCGTCGACCCACTCGACGAGGCCGAGGTTCGGCAAGCGTCTCTCCGCCGGGTCCACCACCCGGACGGCGACCACGTCATGGCGGGCCGCGGCGAGCCGCATCGGCTGCTCGAAGCCATCGTCGAGAAAATCGGACAGCACGAACACCACCGCTCGCCGCTTGAGCGCGCGCCGAAGGTAGGCGAGCGCGGTCCCGAGGTCGGTCCCGCGGCCGTCGGGTCGGGCTTCGAGCACCTCACGGATCACCCGGAGCAGGTGGCCCCGGCCGCGGCGGGGAGCCAAGAACAGCTCCACCCGGTCGGTGCACAGCGCGAGCCCTACCCGGTCCTGGTTCGAGGCGGCCGAAAACGCGAGCAGCGCGGCGCATTTGGCCAGCCGTCGCCGCTTCGCTTCGCCCCGGGTGGCGAAAGCCCCGCTCGCCGAGAGGTCCACGAGCAGCATCACCGTCTGCTCTCGCTCTTCGGTGAAGGTCTTGACGAACAGACCCTGCTCGGACTGCCGAGCGGAGACGTTCCAGTCGATGTGGCGGATGTCGTCCCCGGGGGTGTACGGCCGCACCTCGGAGAAGGCCATGCCCTGGCCCTTGAAGACGGAGTGGTACTGGCCGGCCAGCTGGTCGTTCACCGCCCGGCGGGTGGCGATCTCGATGCGGCGGACTTGCCGCAGGACCTCTCGGGCGTCGTCCTGGGTGGCGAGCGTGCTCTTCACGGCGGACTCGGGGGTCAGGGGACGGGGACGGCGTCGAACACCCGCCGCACCACCTCCTCTACGGTGACGTTCTCGGCTTCCGCTTCGTAGCTGAGCTTCACCCGGTGGCGAAACACGTCCGGGCCGAGCGCCTTCACGTCGTCCGGGAAGACGGCCGGTCGCCCCTTCAAGAAGGCGTGGGCTCGGGCCGCCCGGTCGAGCGCGATCGAGGCCCGCGGCGACGCGCCCATCTCGATGAGCGGCGCGAGGTCGGCGAGGCCCGCTGCGGCCGGCTCGCGGGTCGCCCACACGAGGGCGAGGATGTAGTCCCGGACCTTGTCGTCGGCATGCACGCTCGACACCACCCCCCGGGCCCGCTTGAGTCGCTCGAGGTCCACGACCGGGCGGACCTCCACCGGTCGCTGCGAGGCGCGCTCGAGAATGCGCCGCTCCTCCTCCCTCGTGGGGTAGCCGACCTTGACGTGCAGCATGAACCGGTCCTGCTGCGCCTCGGGCAGCGGGTAGGTGCCCTCCTGCTCGATCGGGTTCTGGGTGGCGAGCACCAGGAACGGGCTCGGGAGCGCGTAGGTCTCGTCCCCGATCGTCACCTGGCGCTCCTCCATCGCTTCGAGCAGGGCGGATTGCACCTTCGCCGGAGCCCGGTTGATCTCGTCGGCGAGCAGGATGTTCGCGAAGATCGGGCCTTTTTTCGGGCTGAACTCCTGCCGCTTCGGGTCGTAGATCTGGGTGCCGACCACGTCCGCGGGCAGAAGATCCGGGGTGAACTGGACCCGACCGAAGGTGGCCTGGATCGCCTTGGCGACGGTCCGGACCGACAGCGTCTTCGCGAGTCCGGGCACCCCTTCGAGCAGGACGTGGCCCCCGGTCAGCATCCCGATCAGGATCCGGTCGACCATGCGCCGCTGACCGACGACCACCTTGCCGATCTCGTCTTGAAGCGACTCTACGAACGCGGACTCTTCGCGCACGACGTCCATCAACTGTCGAATGTCTGGGGCCACCCCGCTCGTTGGCATCAACGCGCTTACCTCCCCGCGGGACCCGTTCACGGGCCCGCAGAACGCGCCTGCTTCTACACGGATTCCCGGTTGGGGCAAGGAATGCTTGACCCACGCTCCGCCCCTTGCCTATCCGCCGAATATGATCGACCTCCGAAAGATCGACGTGCGAGTGGTCCAGCGATACATCGCGAAGGGCAAGCTCACCAGGGAGGCGTACGAGGCCCACCTGGCCGCGCTCCCGGACGTGGGCGACAACGCCGACGCGGTGAATCTCGACCGCTTGCTCGCCCAGGAAGAGTCGGTTCCGGCGCTGCCCCGGTCCGTGCCCGGGGCGGGGACGCCGATCCAGTCCGGCGGGAGCGCGGCTGGGCCGCTGCCTCCGCTGCCGGTGAGCCGAGGCTGACCGATGGCGGAGGTCGATGAGGGGGAGAACCGCACGGCGGCGGCGCCGGTCTCGTTCAGCGACCTGCTGATGTCGATCGCCGCCAACGCGCTGTCCTACCTCGGCGAAGAGAACGACGAGCGGGTGCCGAGCCGGGCCGAGCTCCAGCTCGCCGCGCACCACATCGACCTCATCGCCCTGCTCAAGGACAAAACGAGGGGCAATCTCGAGCCCGAGGAGACGAACCTCATCGGGACGCTGCTGTACGAGCTGCGCATGAAGTACCTCGAGGTCGCCCAGCGGGCGGTCTGACCGCTCACGCCGGTCCATCGGCGGTCGAGGACGTCTCCGGACCGGGCTGCGGGGGCGCCGGCGCGCTCTCGGTCGGCTCCGCTTCGCTTTGGGGCGGTTCCGCTCCGCTTCGGGGCGGCTCGGCCTCGCCGTCGGTCGGCTCCTCTCCGCTCTCGCTCGGCTCCGCTCCGCCGCTCGCCTGCGCTGACGGGGACGCCTCTCGAGGCGGCGCGGGTGGCTCCACGGAAGCAGGCGGGCGATCTGCGGGCGCACCGAAGCGCGCGTCCGGCTCCGGCTCGGCCGGCCCGACCGATGCCGCCTCGGTGGGCTCCGAGTCGGTGGGCTCCGAGTCAGTGGGCTCCGAGTCCGTGGGCTCCGAGTCGGTTCGCATTGAATCGGTGGGCTCCGAATCGTTCCGCTCCTCGGAGTGGAGGGGACCCTCGGGCGAGCCGGGAGCCGTGATCGAAGCGGCGGTCGAGGAAGACCGGGCTGCATGGACCGAACGAGGCCCCTCGGGCGGCGCCGGCGACATCGGGTCGCCCTCGGTCACCGTCGAGGTCGCCTCGGTCGTGGTCGGGACGTCGGCGCGGGCTTCCGGCGGGGTCGGCGCCCGGTGGGCTGGAGCCACCGCTCGGGCCCGGGTCTCGGGCGGCGCCGCGTCGAGCGCCGGACTCGACCGCGGGCGGTCCCGCGGTTTCGGCTCCGGCGGGGGGTCGGGAAGAGCGACAGCGACCGGTCTTTGCTCCGGCGGCGGCAGCGGAAGGACCGGCGCGGCGTCGCTGACGACCGCCACCTGGGCCGAGGAGGCCCTCTCGGATTGGAGCGCCTCGAGCAGGGCCACCCGCCACCGACCGTCCGGGCCGCGAGATGCGGTGAACGTCGCGCTTCGCCCCGAGACGGCCGTGACCCGGACCCGGACCTCATCGCCGGGGCGGGAGGCGAGCACCACGTGCTCGGGCGCGCTCGGCACCCGGAGCCGCAGCTCCCCGAGGACCGCGGCCGGCCGCTCGTCGGGCGGCGCGCCCCGAAGACGGGCCACCGACGCCTGACGCTCGAGCAGGACCGAGCGGTCCTCGGCGGTGATTCCGTCCCACACCGCATCGGTGCGTCCCTGTTCGATCGCCTCGAGCAGCTGCCGCACAGCGGTCGTCGGCTCCTCGCCCCGTGCGCACGCGGTGACGAGGCCGGCGATCACGAGCCAAACGGCTTTTCGCCCGGTGGGCGCATCCCTCCGCACCATGGCCCTCGTCTCCGAAGCTACACGTTGACAGGCGTCCCGGGAATCTTTTCTATCGGCCGCGGCTGGGGTGTCGCCAAGCGGTAAGGCGCCGGGCTTTGGTCCCGGTATTCGCGGGTTCGAATCCTGCCACCCCAAGTACCGTCGAGGGCTGCGCCCCCGCCGGGCAACGAAAAAGAGGAGCGCCGCTGGTGGGCAACGTGCTGAAGATTTTTGCCGGAAACAGCAACCCGCGGCTCGCCGCCGAGGTCGTCAAGAAGCTGGACGTCCCGCTGGGCCGGGCCCAGGTGGGCCGCTTCGCGGACGGCGAGATCCAGGTGACCATCGGCGAAAACGTCCGCGCCTCGGACGTGTTCGTCATCCAGTCGACGAGCAACCCCGCCAACGAGAACATCATGGAGCTGCTCGTGATGATCGACGCGCTCCGCCGGGCGTCGGCCGAGCACATCACCGCGGTGATTCCATACTACGGCTACGCTCGGCAGGACCGAAAGGTGGCCCCCCGCACCCCGATCACCGCGAAGCTCGTGGCGGACCTCATCGACGTCGCCGGCGCGACCCGGGTGCTGTCCATCGACATGCACGCCGGCCAGATCCAAGGGTTCTTCAACACGCCCTTCGATCACCTGTACGCCATGCCCGTTCTGCTCGAGCACATGCGGGAGCAGTTCGACGACTCCGGGGTGATCATCTCCCCCGACGCCGGCGGGGTCGAGCGGGCGCGCGCGTTCGGAAAGCGGCTCGACGCCCAGATCGGCATGATCGACAAGCGCCGGCCTCGCCCGAACGAAGCCCAGGTCATGCACGTCATCGGCGAGGTCGAAGGTCGAGACGTGGTGATCATCGACGACATGATCGACACCGCCGGGACCCTGTGCGCGGCCGCTGCCGCGCTCCGGGAGCGCGGGGCGCGGAGGATCAGCGCCTACGCCACCCACGCCGTCTTCTCCGGCCCGGCGGTGGATCGGCTCCAAGACAGCGCGATCGATCAGGTGGTCGTCACCAACACGATCCCGCTGTCCGAAGCGGCCGAGGCGTGCGGGAAGATCGAGTCGGTCTCGGTCGCTCCGCTGATCGCGGAGGCGATCCGGCGCATCCACCACGGGGATTCGGTGTCGAGCCTCTTCGTCTGAATCGGGGGTCCTTCGCCCCGTTGACGAGCCCGAGGTCGCGTGCTACCCGCTCCGTCCCTACCGGGCGGAGCCCGCCCGCGGAGCCCATCATGGAAGCACTGTCGATCGAACTGGAGCCGCGAACCACCACCGGAAAAGGCGCGGCCCGAAAGGCGCGAGCCGCGGGCCGGGTCCCTGGGATCCTCTACGGGCACGGGAAGGCGCCGATCATGTTCGACGTCGACGCGCACCGGTTCGGGCTCGCCATCGAGAAGAGCCGGTACGGCCGAAACCAGCTCTTCGCCCTCAAAGGGGTCGAGCGGGACGTGCAGGCCCTCATCAAGGAGGTGCAGGTCCACCCGGTCTCCCGCCGGCTCATCCACGTGGACCTCATCGAGGTGACCGACGCCGACCGGGTGAGAGTCGAGGTCGAGGTGAAGCACGAGGGCAAGGCCGCTGGTCAGAGCGCCGGAGGCACGCTGGTCCTTCTCAAGCGGACGGTGAAGCTCCTGTGCGCACCGGAGTCGATCCCCGACGAGATCGTGGTGGACGTCACCCCGCTCGGCTTGGGCGTGGACGTCACGGTGGGCGATCTGCCCCTGCCCAGCGGCGCCCAGGCCCTCGGCGATCCGAAGGTCGTCGTCTTGACGATCAAGGCCCCTCGCGTCTCCGGCAAAGCTGCCGGCGAGGAAGAGGCCGACAAGAAGAAGAAGAAGTGATCGGCCTTCGGTCGAGGTGAGCGCCGATGTGGATGGTGGTGGGGCTCGGCAATCCGGGCAAGGAGCACGAAGGACAGCGCCACAACGTGGGCTTCGTCGTGCTCGACCGCCTGGCCGCCCGCCTGGGCGCCGACATCAAGGACAAGAAGTTCTCGGCTCGGCTCGGCCGCGCCCAGCACCTCGACCAGGACATCCGCCTGCTCGCTCCCATGACCTACATGAACCTCTCCGGGGAGTCGGTGGGTCCGGCCCTCGGGTTCTTCAGGGTCAAGACCGACCGTCTGATCGTCGTGCACGACGAGCTCGAGCTGCCGTTTCGCACGGTGGCCACGAAGGTGGGCGGCGGCCACGGCGGGCACAATGGGCTGAGAAGCCTCAAGCAGCACCTGCCCGATGACCGGTTCACTCGGATCCGCTTCGGGATCGGTCGGCCGCCAGCAGGCTGGGACCCCGCCGACTATGTGCTCTCTCGGTTCACGGCGGCCGAGAGAGCCGAACTCGACGCTCTGGTGGAGGAAGCGGCCGACGCCGTCCTCTCGACCATCGAGCGGCCGGCCGAAACGCACCAGCCAGCGGGGAGCGCCCCGGGGAAGAGCGGCCGTCGGCCGCGAGGATCGACATGAGCAAGACCATCGCAACCCAGCGCGAGTACGAGACGGTATTCGTCATCAACCCTGACATTCCGGACGAGGCGCTCGAGGAGCTGCTCGGGAAGTTCAACGCCGTGCTCGAGAAGACCAGCGCGACGCTCCTTCGGGAGGACCGCTGGGGCAAGCGGCGCATGGCCTACGAGATCAACCGCAACCCCCGAGGCAACTACGTGCTCCTGCACTACGTGGGCGAGCACCAGACCGTGGCCGAGCTCGAGCGGACGGCCAAGAACACCGACGTCATTCTTCGGTTCATCACCGACATGCGCGGCCCGGTCTCGGACATCGAGGCGAAGAAGACCGAGGTCGAGAAGATGGTCCGGGAGCGGAGCGAGCGGGCGAAGCAGCAGGAGATGGACCGCGACGCGGAGGTCGTGGGCCGCTTCGACGAAGACCAGGTTGGCTGACGGCCTCGCCGGTCAGAGGTACATGACATGATGCGAGTGATTCTTCAGGAGGACGTCCCCGCGCTCGGCGTGGTCGGCGATCTCGTTTCGGTCCGGGATGGTTACGCCCGGAACTTTCTCATCCCCAAGGGCAAGGCGGTCTTCGCCTCGGTGCGGTCGGTCAACGAGCTCGACCACCAGAAGCGGCTCGCCTCCCACCGCCGGGAGCAGGCCACCGCCGAGGCCACCAAGCAGCGAAAGATGATCGAGCAGATGTCGATCGCGATCTCGGCCAAGACCTCGCCCCCGCCGCTCGACGACGACGGCAACGCGATCCACGACACGCTCCCGAAGCTGTTCGGATCGGTCACCAACCGCGACATCGCTCGGGTCCTCGCCGAGCAGGGCGTGAAGGTGGATCGGCACCGGGTTTTGCTCGACGCCCCCGTCCGCAGCCTCGGCAAGTTCGGGGCCCAGGTTCGCCTCGACGGCAACATCGTCGCCCACCTCCCGTTTTGGGTGATCGCGGAGGACATGCAGGACATCGAGGAGGGCAAGCGCCGGGTGGAGCAGATGCAGGTGGCGGCGAAGGCCGAGGCCGAGGCGACGGCTCGGGCCGAGAGCGAGCGGCAGCAGGCGCTCGCTGCGGCGGCCGAAGCCGAGCGGGTGGCTCGCGCTGCCGCTGCCGCCGAAGCCGCGGCGGCCCGCGATACCCCCGATCCGATCGACGACGGACTCTGATCCGCCCAAAGACCAAGTCTCGACGGGATCCGGGTTTTCCGAAGAGCAGGCGTGGTCGCCGAAGGTCCCTTTGACCCCGGGAGTCGGGGGACCGAGGATGGCGCCCGCGTGTCGAGCACGGTCGAACCTCCCCCCCCGGATCTCGCGGCCCCGCGGCCGCCCATGGGTCGAATCCCCCCTCAAGACATCGAGGCCGAGCGGGCCGTCCTCGGCTCCGTGGCCCTTCACAACGAGGCGGTCCACACCGCCCTCGAGCTGCTCGAGGATCAAGACTTCTATCGGCCCGCGCACCAGCTGGTGTTTCGGGCCATGTCGACGCTCGCCCAGCGCAGCGAGCCGATCGACATCGTGACCTTGGCCGCCTTCCTCCGATCCCGAGGCGAGCTCGAGCCGGCGGGAGGATCGTCGGCGCTCGCTTCCCTCTCGGAGGTCGTGCCCACCGCGGCCAACGTCCGCCACTACGCGACCATCGTGCGCGAAAAGGCGATGCTGCGCCGGCTGATCGCCGCCGGCACGACCATCGTGAAGGAGGCCTACGAGACCGCGGATCCGGAGCAGGCGGTGGACTCCGCCGAGAAGCTCATCTTCGACGTCGCGAAGGCCAAGGCCCGCCAGGGGATCACGCCGGTCGAGGAGATCGTGACCCGCGCCTTCGAGCAGATCGAGAAGCGAGCGCTCGAGCGAAAGTCCATCACCGGGGTCTCGACCGGCATCCTCCGCCTCGACCACATGCTCAGCGGGCTTCAGCCGTCGGACCTCATCATCGTCGCCGGTCGGCCTTCGATGGGGAAAACGGCGTTCAGCGTAGGCATGGGGCTTCACGCCGCCACCCACGAGGGGCGAAGGGTCGCCATCTTCTCGCTCGAGATGTCCAAGGAGAGCCTCGTCACCCGCATGTTGTGCTCGGAGGGCAGGGTGGACGCGAGCCGGCTCCGCGGCGGCTTTCTCACCGAAGAGGACTGGCCGCGGCTGGCCCGCGCCGCGTCGAAGCTCTCCTCGGTGCCGATCTTCATCGACGACACCGGTTCGATCAGCGTCATCGAGCTGAGGGCCAAATGCCGGCGGCTGGCGGCCGAACAGAAGCGGCAGGTCGAAGGCGAGATGCGCCGAGAGCTGCGCGAGCGCCGCGAGCGCGGCGAGCACGTGGACGAAGACGCGGAGCATGCGCGCTGGATGGAGCACCCCGGTCTCGAGCTCGTGATCGTGGATTACCTGCAGCTGATGCGGGGGACCGGGAACACCCAGAGCCGGGAGCAGGAGATCTCCGAGATCTCCCGGGGTCTGAAGGCGCTGGCCAAGGAGCTCGGCATCCCGGTGGTCGCGCTGTCTCAGCTCAACCGCGGCGTGGAGCAGCGCACCGACAAGCGGCCCGGGATCGCCGATCTCCGGGAATCGGGCGCCATCGAGCAGGACGCGGACGTAATCATGTTCGTGTACCGGGACGAGGTGTACAACAAAGAGACCGAGGCCCGAGGCGTGGCCGAGATCATCGTGGGCAAGCAGCGCAACGGCCCGATCGGCGTCGCTAAGTGCAAGTTTTTCCACGAGTACACCCGCTTCGACAACCTCGCCGACGAGTCCGCCCCATGACCTTCCGTTCGAAATCTTACGCTCTTCCGCGGCGCGAAATTTGCTTGCCCTCCGTCGGCCGGGTCGTGAACCGTCCGCAACCGCACGCCCCACATCCGGGGTGGACCAGCGAACGGGCGATACCGGTGAGAGGAGCGGACGGGATGGTGAAGGGCGCCCAGGTGACACCTGGATGGGCGAAGCTGAGCATGGCGATGCTCCTGGCTGCCGGCTGCGACGACTCGGGCGGGCTGTCGGCACTGCGGCCGGTCATCGAGGTGGATCCGGAGGCGGGCACCGTCCTCGAGTACGACCAGGTGGTCCTCGGGGTGAGCGGGCCGGCGGCGCCGCGGGTGGTCTCGGTGTCGAATCGGGGCGACTCGCTGCTGCAGATCCTCGAGGCTCGGGTGGAAGGCGAGCACGCCGACCAGTTCCGGGTCAGCTCGTTTCCCTCGGACCTCCCCCCCGGCGCAGCGGGCGAGCTGTACGTGCGCTTCGAGCCCACGGTCACCGGGACCTCGGCGGCCGAGCTCGTGCTCGAGAGCAACGACCTCTCCCGACCGACGCTGCGCTGGCCGCTGCAAGGGCCGGCCCGGGACCCGTGCCGCGTCTCGATTCAGCCCCTGCAGCAGAAGTTCGAGTTCGGCGAGGTGCGCAGCGTGGAGATTCGAGCCTCCACCAGCCATCCGTGCTGGGTGACCGACCTCGAGACCGACGCCGCGCTCTTTCGGTTCGTAGACCCGCCCGCGCTGCCGTTCTTGGTGCGACCGGGCGAGGCGCGCCGCGTGGACATCGAGCACTGGGCGACCACCAACCTGCCCGGTCGGCCGCTGCGCGAGCTGTGGGTGCGCGAGTCGGAAGGCACGGAGCGGATCGCGACGCTCGAGGGGCAGGAGCCGCTTTTCAACTGCCTTCGCATCACCCCCGACCAGCTGCTCTTCGGCTCGGTGCCGATCGGTCAGACCCCTCGGCGCTCGATCCGGGTGCGGAACATCTGCGGCGAGGAGGCGCGCATCGCCGCCGCCAACGTGGCCTCCGGGTGGAACGCCTACTCGGTGGTCGGCGAGTTCCCGGTGACGCTGCCTCCGCGGGGCGAGCTCGACATCCCGGTCGAATACCGGCCCTTGCTCCCCGTTGGCGACCCGGGCCGCCTCTTCGTCATCACGAACGACGCGTCCCGGCCTCGGGTGGAGGTGCGCATGTTCGGCGAGGCGCTGCTGCCCGGTCTCGAGGTCTTCCCCCGAAAGGTGGACTTCGGCGCGGTGGCCTACCGCAATCCGGAAGGCGATCTCAGCCGGTCCGAGTGCTCCTCCGCCGGACGGACGATCCAGATCTATTCGACGAGCCGCGCCGATCTGACGATCTCCCGGCTCGCGCTGGACGGACCGGACGGGCTGTTTCAGATCTCGTCGGCGCTCGTCGATGGCAACCCGGTCGATTTCGGCCAACCGATCGTGCTCCAGCAGGGCCAGGAGATGCGGATCGGGCTGATCTTCACCCCCACCCGGGAGCGGCCGTCGGCCCATGAGGGCAGCCTTCGCATCGAGCACGACGCCCCCTCGGGGGTCACCCTCGTTCAGCTCGCGGGACAAGGCGTGCCGGACGAGGTCGCGGAAGAGGTCTTCGTTCAGCCCGACGGCCCGCAGGCCGACATCCTGTGGGTCATCGACGACTCCTGCTCGATGTTCGACTCCCAGGCCCGCCTCATCTCGAACCTTTCGACGTTCGTGACCTACGCGGATGGGCTCGACTCCAACTATCGAATGGCGGTGACCACGACCGACCACCTGTCGAGCCGGGCGGGGACGTTTCGCCGGTGTTTCCCCCATCCCCACGTCGTCGGGACCGGGTATGGGGACCAAGCCACCCGTGAAGCCGCGTTTCGCTGCATGTTCGACGTCGGCATCATGGGGCCGGGGGACGAGGGCGGCCTCGGAGCGGCGAAGAGCGCGATCGAGAAGGCGCTCGACCCCGACCTGTCGCCGAACCCGAACTTCGGCTTTCTTCGGCCGCTGGCCGAGCTGGTGATGATCGTCATCAGCGACGAAGACGACGGCACGCGCTTGTCCTTGCCGGTGCTGCGGGACTTCTACCGCTCGCTCAAGCGGCGCCCGGAGCAGGTCACGATGCATGCCATCGCCTATCCCACCACCACGCTCGAGTTCTGCGAGGACAAGCTGTTTGGACAGAGCGGGACCCGGTACGAATGGATGGCCCGGGAGCTCGGCGGTCGCTTCCTCAACATCTGCCGGGAAGACTGGGACGCGATCCTCCAAGACCTCGGGCTCGACATCTTCACTCCCATCACCGAGTGGGATCTGCCGAGGCAGGCCGATGCCTCCACCATCGTGGTGACCATCGACGGGCGGCCGATCCCGGAGGACAATGACAACGGCTGGACGTACGACTTCGGCGCGAACTCGGTGGAGTTTCACGGCACCGCCCGGCCCGGTCCGGGGGCGGAGATCCGAATTCGGTACCAGGGCCTATGCCGGCCCTGACCGCCGAGGTCGTCGCGGTGGGCGACGAGCTCCTGTCCGGCCGGGTGATCGACAACAACTCGAACCACATCGACCAGGTGCTCGGGCGCCACGGCTATCGGATCGAGCGGCACCAGACCGTCCCCGACGACGTGACCACCATCGCCCAGGTGGTGCAGGCGGCGGCGCAGCGGGCGCCGGTCGTGCTCGTCACCGGAGGCCTCGGACCGACCGAGGACGATCTGACCTTCGCGGCGCTCGCCGCCGCGCTCGGGGTGGAGCTGCGCTTCGACCCCGAGGTCTGGACGGCGATCGTCGCCCGGTTCGCCGCGCGGGGCCGAGAGCCGAGCGCGGCGCAGCGGCGGCAAGCGCTCCTGCCGTCCGGCGCGTCGGTCCTCGAAAACGGGGCGGGGATCGCCCCCGGGATCGAGGTTCGGCTCGGCTCGGCCCGGGTGTTCGCGCTCCCCGGGGTGCCCCGCGAGATGCGGTGGATGCTCGAGCACGCGGTGCTGCCTCGGCTCCCCCGAGGGACCGAACTCCATCGGCGCACGGTCAGCGCCGCCGGGCTCGGGGAGAGCGCGGTCGAGGCCGCGGTGGCGCCGGTCTTGGCCGAACACCCCGACGTGAAGGTGGGGTACCGGACGCGGGGCCCAGAGAACGACGTCGAGCTGTCGTCCGAGCATGAGCGTTCCCTCGAGTTGGCAGCCGGGGCTGCAGCGGCGGCGCTCGGCGCGGCGTTTTTGCCCGAGGGCTCGGTCGAGCGGGCGGTGGTGGCGGCGCTCGGCCAGCGGAAGCAGACGCTCGCCCTGGCCGAGTCGTGCACCGGAGGGTGGGTCTGCAAGCTCATCACCGACGTCCCTGGCGCGTCCGCGGCGCTCGTGGGCGGGGTGGTGGCCTACGCCAACTCGGCCAAGGAGAGCCTGCTCGGCGTGCCCGGGCCGCTCATCGAGGCCGAAGGCGCGGTGAGCGAGGCGGTGGCCCGGTCGATGGCCGCCGGAGCCCGGGACCGGCTCGGCGCGACCTGGGGGCTCTCCATCACCGGCGTGGCCGGTCCGGGAGGAGGCACTTTGCACAAGCCGGTGGGGACGGTCTGGGTGGGGCTCGCCGGCCCGGACCGCTCTTTGGCCCATCGCCTCGAGCTGCCCGGCCTCGACCGGGACGAGGTCCGGAGCCGATCCGCGAAGCTCGCCCTCGATCGGCTCCGTCGGGCCTTGACTGAGGACACTGAACGCCTGTAGGGACATCCGCATGGCGAAGGCCGATGACCCCAAGCCCCCGAGCAACGAGACCGAGCGCGAAAAGGCGATCGAGCTCACCCTCGCCTCCATCGAGAAGCAGTTCGGCAAGGGCGCCATCATGCGCATGGCCGACGGCACCGACCTCGCTGGGCAGGTGCAGACCATTCCTTCCGGCTCGCTCGGGCTCGACGTCGCGCTCGGTATCGGCGGCGTACCCAGGGGGCGCATCGTCGAGATCTATGGGCCGGAGTCGTCGGGCAAGACGAGCCTCACCCTCCACATCGTGGCCGAGGCGCAGAAGCGAGGCGGAGTGTGCGCGTTCGTGGACGCCGAGCACGCCCTCGACATCGGGTACGCCCAAAAGCTCGGGGTCCACACCAACGACCTCCTGATCGCCCAGCCCGACACCGGGGAGCAGGCCCTCGAGATCACCGACATGCTCGTCCGGTCCAACGCGGTCGATGTGGTCGTCATCGACTCGGTGGCGGCGCTCGTCCCGAAAGCCGAGATCGAGGGGGAGATGGGAGACTCCCACGTCGGCCTCCAAGCCCGGCTCATGAGCCAGGCCCTGCGCAAGCTCACCGGCTCGATCTCCCGCTCGAAGACTTGCGTGGTGTTCATCAACCAGATCCGAATGAAGATCGGGGTGATGTTCGGCTCCCCGGAGACCACCACCGGCGGCAACGCGCTCAAATTCTACTGCTCGCAGCGCCTCGACATCCGCCGGGTGGGCTCGATCAAGAAGGGCGAGGAGAACGTCGGCAACCGGACGCGGGTGCGGGTGGTCAAAAACAAGCTCGCCCCCCCGTTCAAGGAGGCCGAGTTCGACATCATGTACGGCCAGGGGATCTCGAAGGCGGGCGAGCTGGTGGACCTCGGCACCGACCTCGGTCTCATCGACAAGTCCGGGGCCTGGTACTCCTACGAAGGGGAGCGGATCGGGCAGGGTCGTGACAACGCCCGGGCCTACCTGCTCGAGAAACCGGCGCTCGCGGACGCCATCGAGGCCAAGATCCGGGCCCACTTCGGCTTGCCCCCCCCCGAGGCCGCTCCAGCGCCCAAGGAGGGGGCCACGGTCACCCCGATGCCAAAGGGCCGGGGCAAGACCGGCTGACCCTGAGATCCACCCTTCGCCGGCCCTCGCCTGAGCATCAGGAAGCCAGGCCTCCCTTCGCTCGCCGCCGGTGGCGCTTGCGATGGGGGTTCCTGTGGACCACGCTCCGCCGCCCATGGCTCCCGATTGGATGAGGTCGGTTCTCGAGCGGGTGGCCGCCGGAACCCTCCCCGTGGACTCGGCGATGGCGGACTTGGCCCGCCTCCCGTACGAAGATCTCGGATTCGCCCGCATCGACCACCACCGGAGCCTTCGAACCGGCTTTCCGGAGGTCATCTGGGGCGAGCACAAGTCGGCCGAGCAGATCGCGGCCCTTCTCGAGCGCATGGCGGCCGGCGGCGGCCCGGCGCTGGCCACGAGGGTGGCCCCGGACAAGGCGTCCGATGTGCAGCGGCGGTTCTCGGCGGCCCGCTACGAGCCGGTGCCGAGGCTCATGGTGGCCGGCTCGCCCCTGTCCGCTCGGGGCCGGGGGCCGATCGCGGTGGTGGCGGCGGGCACGAGCGACCTCCCGGTGGCGGAAGAAGCGGCCCGCACGGCCGAGCATCTCGGCATGATCGTGCAGCGGTACGTGGACGTCGGCGTCGCTGGCCTCCACCGCATTCTCGCCGTTCGGGACAACATCGAGGCGTGCGAGGTCGTGATCGTCGTCGCCGGGATGGAGGGCGCGCTCCCGGCGGTGGTGAAGGGCCTCGTCTCTCGGCCGGTGATCGGGGTGCCCACCAGCGTGGGCGCGGGGGCGGCGCTCGGCGGCCTCACCCCGATGCTCGGCATGCTCTCCGCCTGCGCCCCGGGCATGACGGTCGTGAACATCGACAACGGATTCGGGGCCGGGTACGCCGCGGCGGTCATGAACCTCGACCGGGGCGCGGCGTGACGCGGATCTTGTACCTCGACCTCGTAGGGGGTTTGGCCGGTGACATGCTGCTCGCGGCGCTGCTCGACCTGGGGGCGCCGATCGACGCCATCCGGGCCGCCCTCGACCGGCTCGGGCTTCACGACGTGCGGCTCGAGCCCAGGGAGGTGCGGCCGGCTGGCCTTCGGGCCCTCGCGCTCGACGTGTTCGTGGGCGGGCATCTCGCCGACCAGGCGACGGTGGAGGGCACGCCGACCATTCGCACCCCCGACCACGATCCGCGCCACCCGGCCGGGCACGGCCACCGCCCGTGGACGGTCGTCCGCCGGATGATCGAGGCGGCGGAGCTGCCCGAGCGGGCCCGACAGATCGCGCTCGACGCCTTCGCTCGGCTCGCCGCGGCCGAGGCGGCCGTGCACGGCGTCCCGGTGGACTCGGTGGAGTTTCACGAGGTGGGCGCCGACGACGCCATCGCCGACATCGTAGGCGTAGCGGTCGCGGTCGAGGCCCTTGGGATCGAGCGAATCCATGTGTCCCCGTTTCCGCTCGGCCGCGGCCTCACCCACGGGGCCCACGGCCCGATCCCGCTGCCCGGGCCCGCGACCCTGGCTCTGCTCGCCGGGGCTCCGGTGGTGAAGACCGAGCTCATCGGGGAGACGGTCACGCCCACCGGGGCCGCGCTCGCCCGGGCGCTGGCCACCGGATTTGGCCCCATCCCGTCGATGGTGCTCGAGCGGGTGGGCGTGGGGGCCGGGCACAAGACGTGGCCCGATCGCCCGAACGTCGTCCGGGCCCTGCTCGGATCCGAAGCGACGCCCGTCGCCCCCCTCGAGGAGGCGTGTGTCGTCGAAGCGAGCCTCGACGATATGAACCCGGAGCACCTCCCCGCGCTGCTCGAGCGGCTGCTCGACGCCGGCGCGCTCGACGCGTGGGCGACCCCGGCGGTGTTCAAGAAGGGGCGGCCGGGCCTCGTGGTCGGGGCCATCGCCCCGGCTTCGGTCGAGCCGGCGGTGGCCACCGCCTTCTTTCGGCACAGCCCGACGCTTGGCGTTCGCTCCTTCGCCGCGGCTAGGCGCCGGCTCGAGCGGCGCATGGAGACGGTAGAGACCGAGTACGGCCCGATCCGAGTGAAGCGATCGCCCCGCCCGGGCGCGCCCGAGGTGCTGAAGCCAGAGCACGACGACGTGGCCCGCGCCGCCGCCGCCGCCGGGGTTCCGCTGCGCGCGGTAGAAGAGGCCGCGCTCGCCGCCGCTCGTCTTCGGACCGACGAAGACTCGGCCCTTGGGTCCGATCCCACCGCGTCGGCTGCCGAGTGAAGTCCGGTCCCCTTCGGCTGGGTTGCGCATGGTGGCGGAGCTGCATGGGCGGGGCTCGAGCCCGACGAGGTTCGCGGTCTGTGCCTGCGTCGGCGGTTCGCCTGGCGATCGTCGAAGTTCAGGTGGATGAGCCTGGCCCCAACTGCCTATTTCCACAGACCCAGGGTCTTCTGGGCGCAGCCCAAAGACTGCCGGCCCTGGGGCTGGATAGCCCGAAGCGCGCAGCGCTGAGGTCTGTGCAGGAGCCAGGCACTTGGGCTCCTCAGCCTGAGTAGGTAGCCCAGCCCGTCGAACAGCCCGGTACGGACCCGTATGGCCGGGGGGCGTGGGACGGGATCCCCCAGGCTGTCCTCGGGATCCCGGCCCGCAGCTTCGCTCAGCGGGGCCAGTGAGCGCCTTCGGAGACCTCTGGGGTCGGGCCGGAGCGTCCCTCCGCGCCGGTGCGACCGAAGCGCCCGGGTTCACCGGGGCGGCTCCCCTGGCCCGAACCTCCGCTCCCGGCCGAGCCAGCGCGCCCGGCGCGCCCGCCTGCCCCTCCCGCGGGGACGAGGCGGAGGCGATCAACTGCGAACTCGCTGATCCCGTCGCCGGGGTAGAGCAAGACGGTCAGTTGGCCCCCCGCGCCGCCGTCGCCGCCATCGGCGCCGTCGCCCCCGCTTCCGCCGTCGCCTGCGCGGCCAGGGGGCTCGCCACGGCCGGCGGTGCCGCCGGTCCCGCCGTCGCCTCCGTCCCCGCCCGCTCCCCCCCGCCCGCCGCGCGCGTGGACGACCAGCGAGCCTTCTGTCCGGTCCACGTAGAAGAGCTGCCAGCGACCATTGGCGTCCTCCGTGACCACCTCGATGAGCTCCGCGTCGGCCGGGAGCGGGCGCAGGTGGACGTCCACGGCGGGCGCGTCGCCGCCGCGGCGACCGCTCTGCCCGTTCTGGCCGTTGCGTCCGTCCTGGCCATCCCCGCCCGGGCCGTTGTCGCGATCGGCCCCCGCGCGGCCGTTCTCCCCCCGCTCGCCGCGCGCCCCCCCCCGACCCGGCGCGCCGAGGTGGAGCGCGTCGAAGTCGCAGTCGTAGCGCGCGGGAACCTCGGCCTCCGAGGCGAACTCGGCCCGGGCGCGCAGCGAGGCTCGGACCCGCAGGGGGCGCTCCCAGGTCTGTCGCGGGTCATTCGTCATTCGGACCCGACCGCGGCCGTCGAAGCTGCCGCGGTCGACCTCCACGGTGACGTCCTCCCAGCCCAGACCGACGGCATCCGGCCCATCGAGGGCGAGCCGTGCGCCGGGCTGGTACCGGTCATCGTCGGCCAGGTCGACCGTGACCCCGAGCCTGCCAAAGCCGTCCGGGCAAAGCGCGCTCTCCGCGACGTAGACGCTGAAGCGCTCGATGGACCTCTCCTCGAGTGTCGGGTCGCGGTCGCAGCCGATGAAGACGAAGAGACCGGCGAACGCGACCGCTCGAAGACACGGGGGCCCGGACAACGACGCCATCTGGCAAGAACCTACCGTTCAGGCTGCCCGACGGCACGAAAAAGGGACCGGGCGGACGTCATCCCTGGGGGGGGTTCTCGGTCTTCGAGCGCTCAATAGCGGCGGCGGTAGGAGCTCTGCTTGATCTCGAATCCATCCTCGACCGGTCGAGCCGAGTAGATCGTCGAGGTGTCGTAGGTGTCCTGCCGAAACAAGCGCCCACCGGGCACCCCGGCATGTCGCTCATGGTGGGTGTCGACGACCTGATTGGCCTGCGTAGGCGCCCACACCGTGCGGCCGGGAAGCCCCGTCCGGGCAAACGGCGCGGTGTGCGCGCGCTCGAAGCGGGTGTCCGGCCGGGTTGGTTTGGGGCTCCTCGGCTCGGGGGTGTCCGCCGCCGTTCGGCCCCATCCCATCGGGGCTCCGCTCACATGGGTGAGCGTGCTGTCGTGCCCGGTTTTGAAGCCCGTCCCTGCGCTGCGTCCCTCGATGTGCACGCTTCCTTCCCGAACCGCTCGGGCGTCGAGTTTCAGCGCCGCATCGGGCCAGGCGCCCGCGGCGGTGGCGGCGAGCAGGGAGGGGAAGGTTTTTGCCGAAGCGTCGATGTCCCGGTTGAGGGCGGCCCGCGCCTCGGTGGAGGTGTACGGGCGACCGTCGGACCCGATCTCGAGCGGTCGAGCGAAGTGCGGCGTTCGATCGAAGGCCGAGGTCGACGGGCCCACCGCGAGCGTGAACGCTCGCATGGCCTCTTCCCGGCGGTCCTGAAGGCGCGAGGAACGACGGGGCTCGAACCGGTCGTCGCCCAGGGCCGCTTGGGTTGCCGTCCGTTTCCGGGTTGGTAGGATGGCGCCCGGCGTCGCCGCCCCGCCAAGGCTCGCGCCCGTGGATGAGGCGTCGACCCGGTTTCCGACTCGCCTGGTCATTCCGTCCCCCCCTCGACGAACGATCTCACTCCTGCTCGCAGTCGCACCGTTATCGGGCGGCGGGCGCTCTGGTTGCGTCCAAACGATAGGTACGAGCTCGCCGTAGAACCTGTCCCGGCCGTGCTCTGAAAGGGCGGCTGGAGCATCCGCCCCCGGTCCGGTTCGCGTCCTGGATCATTTGGACCCAGGCCGTCGAAGCTGTTGTCCCTTCAGGGAACGTCCCCCCGACCCAGGCCCCGCGCACGAACCCGCGTCCAACGCTTCGAGCGCGCGATGCATGTAAGACAGAAGGTTGCGGTCAGCGGTCTACGACCGAGACCGAGCGCCATGAGCGGCCGGGCATGGCTCGCCGCCGGGGGGGTGCGGCCGTCGGGGCGGTTGCCGAGCCCCCCAACGAGCGGCCGGGCAAGGCTCGCCGCCGGGATGGTGGCCCGCAGCCGCCGGGGTGGTTGCCGAGCCCCC
>DAIQNR010000075.1:0-27801 GCA_036788295.1 Myxococcota bacterium | reverse complement strand
GCGGATGGAACGCGGCCGGCTTCGCCCAGTGGAAGCTGTGGCTGCCAGGTTTCGCCAGTTACTATGAAGACTTGCAGGATGGTATCAACGCGCTCCTCGCGGCCAACAGCGAGCCAGCGACCATCCGTCTCGTCCCCACGACGCAGGTCTTCGAGGCTCTGTTCACAGGCTCCGGGCCCCTGTCTGACTGGACCTTTGACGAAGTATTTGCCGACGGCACGCACGGTACCGACAGCACGTACTTTCTGAGTGGTCTTGTTCATTTTATCGCCATCTATGGCGTAAGGCCGAGCGACACCTTCCCGATATCCCTCCTCGATAACCCGACGCTCGACTCGCGCCTCGAGACGCGCTGGTCCGATATCGTGGACGTCGCGTGGACGACGATCGTCGGGGACCCAGACCTGACGCTGCGGGTCTACGGGGTGTCACTCCCGGTCGATGACGCCGAGTTCGGAGCCGTGGCGAGATCGGGCTCCACTTCGACCCTGGAGCCGGCGCTCGTAGCCGTCGGTACCATTTCGTTCGGGGCCGCAGCGCGCTCGGGTTCCACTTCGACCCTTGAGCCTGCTCTCGAAGTTGTTCTCGACGCCGAGTTCGGGGCGGTCGCCCGCTCGGGCTCCACCTCGACCCTCGAGCCCATGGTGCTGGAGGCCACGGGCGCGGCCGAGTTCGGTGCAGTCGCCCGGTCTGGGACGAATAGCATTCTTCTGCCGTCGCTCGGCCCACCTTTGGTGGCCGTAGGGGGCGCCCCGTCCGGCGGGCCGTCGCCTGCGCCACAGACGGGGCAGCCGAAAGTCGTCCTCGTGCCACAACCGGTGTTCGAATCGAATGTTTTCCAGGACGATGACGACGAGATTGTTGCTCTCGTGGTAGCAGTTGCGGTAACGGGTCGCCTGTGAGGTTCAACTTCCCGCACGAGTCCTCGGTGGACCTTCCGCAGTTGTGCCGCGGTGCCCGCGAGATGATGGAGCGCGACGTTTCGCACTTCGTTCTACGGGAGCTACACGCTCGGGCGGTGCGAGACGTGGTTCGGGCGTCGAACGACAACGACACCCTCCGCGCCGTCGCAGGGCTTCGGGCTCTCGAGGTCTTCGTGCATCAGCTGAACAACCTCGCCTCCGAGACCTTGGAGGCCCAACCGTGAGCATGCAGGAAGCGCTCGACCAGCTCCAGACGATGCGCGCCGAGCGTGCGGCGGCGGGACTGCCCATGGCTGACGAGCCGCCCGACGACGGGCGGGAAGGGCCGCGCCCGACACGGCCTGACTTCCTCGATGAGGACGACGCGGACGACGCGCCCCCGCCGCCCAAGAAGCGGAAGGCTCCCGAAAAGGAGCCCGACGACGAGCCGGAGGCTGCCGAAGACCCCGACGAAGAGACCGAAGATACCGACGAAGAGCCCGATGAAGCGGAAGCTGACGCGGAGCCAGACGAGGATTCCGACGAAGACTCGGCGGTCGAGACCCTCGCCGACGTGGCCAAGGTCTTGGGTAAGAAGCCCGAAGACGTCCTGAAGACGCTGAAGCACACAATCAAGGTGGATGGCGAAGACCGCACCTTGACCTTGGCCGAGCTCGCCCAGGAGGCTGCGAAAGGCGCAGACTACACGCGGAAGACGCAGCGGCTCGCCGAGCAGGCGCGTTCGTACCAGACGGCTCACGAAGCCAAGGTGCGCGAGATCGAAGGGGACCATACGAAGCTCGTCGCGGTCTTGACCGAGCAAATGCAGGTCGCGAACCGCGCGCTCGAAAGCCCCTACGCCCAACAGCTTCGACAGACGGACCCGGGCCGGTGGGCCGCGCTCGCCCAGCAGGTCCAGATGGAGAAGTCGCGCCTCCACGAGGTGCAGCAGCAATTCTCGGCCATGTGGTCCAACCAACAGGCCAAGTTGGCGCAGGACCACGCCGCTCGGCAGGCCGAGCAGCTTGCCCAAAAGCACCCCGACTGGGGTGAAGACCACATTCGCAAGGTGGCCAACACCTTGTACGACCTGGGGTTCAGCGACGAGGAAATCACGGGCATCGCCAAGGGCAACGCGCTCACCGATGCACGCCTTCTCTCCGGCGCCTTCGAACTCGCGGAGTTGCGCGCGGAAAACCAGAAGCTCAAGCGGACCTTGGAAGCCCGGGCCAGTAAGGCTCAGGTCAAGGTCAAGCGCAAGAGCGACCCGGGTCCCGTGCAAAAGCCCGGCGCTTCACGTTCCCTCGCCAACAAGAGAGAGTTGGACGAGGCCGCGGCGATGAAGCGTCTCGCCAAAACTTCCAACTTCGAAGACGCGATGGCGGTCATGCGCTTGCGCCGCCAACAAGGAGGATGACCGATGGCTGTCAGCCGTTTTGAACTCCGCCGGGGAGCCACCAGCGACAACGTTCGCGAGGAACTCGGCGATATTATCACCAACCTGGACCAACCCGAGACGCCGCTCTTCTCGCTCCTCCGCCGGGGGAAGTCTTGTCGGAACAACCTGACCGAGTGGCTCCGAGACGAGTACGAGGCCGTTGATACGACCAACGCGTTTGCCGATGGTCAGGCGTTCGTAGACCCGGTTTTCATCGCTCCGGGAGACCCTGGCAACGACAACCAGTATGTCCCACCGGCCCGGCTCGGGGTGTACCTGCACATCTTCCGTAAGCACTTCTCGGTCACCGGCCGTGCGCGCGAGATGGACGTGGCCGGCCGCGTTGACGAGCTCGACCGTCAGCGCCTCAAGAAGGCTGTGGCGCTTCGCCGGGACATGGAAGCCATCATGGTGGACATCAACCAGGCGACCCGTGAGGGTGCGACGGTCGCGTCGGGTGTCGTGGGCCCCACGTCGCAACCGCTCATGGCGTCGCTCTCGACCTGGCTCATCCAGAACCGGGAGAACGTCGGCACCGGTGGCACGGGCCCGGCGCTCGACGCGAACGGCCGCCCCACGGTCGCCGAGGTCCCCGGCACCGCCGGCGCCCTGACCGAACTGGCGGTGCTCAACCTCATGACCGAGATCTACGAGGTCTCGTCGCGTCAGCCCGACGTGCTCATGCTGGCCCCCGGGCCCAAGCGCCGGCTGTCGTCCTTCCTCATGGTCGGCGCCAACCGGCGCGTGGCCACGCAGTTCCAGGACCAGGGCAAGAGCCCACGGGGCGGTGTGACCGTGGTCGGGTCGGTGGATGTCTACGTCACCGACTTCGGTGTGATCGACATCATGCCGAACGTTCGGATGGCATCGGCGGTCGGCCGCAGTCACGCCTTCCTGCTCGACCTCGAGCAGTGGGAGTGGCGCTTCATGCGGGGCCGTGCGTTTGCGACCCAGCAGCAGGGCCTCGACGGCGACCGCGAGAAGCACATGATGCTCGCCGACGGCGCGCTCATCTGCAAGAGCGACCGGTCGTCCGGCGTGATCTGGAACATCGACCCGGCTGCGGCCGTGACGGCGGGCACCTGATATGCCGGTCGTCAAGATCAAGCAGATCGGGGCGAACTACGCCGCCGGGGAGGCGCACTTCAGGCTCCCCCCGGGGCAGTTCGAGGGCGTGTTCTGCCCGCCCATCCGACTCGGCGAAGCCGTGGACGTCCCCCAAGATGTTTGGGCTCTCTCCAAGGACGTGCGCCGGGTCTGCGAGGAGTACGACGGGGCGCCGTCGCGCCCGTTCAGCTTCCGCAGCGAGGCGGCGGCTCGGGCTGGGCACTGGAAGTACAAAGCAGCTGGGATCACGGTCGATGGGATGGAGATGGCGCTCCAGGACCGAGACGAAACCTTGCGTGAGACCGAGCGTGCGCGTGCGACCAAGGCTGTTGAGCAGCTCGAGGCCGCGTCCAAGGCGGGTGTGGACTCCAGCGCAGAAGAAGCGCTGGCGATCATCAACAAAAGGAGTAAGGCATGAAATTTTTGAACATCGTCGCTGCCGTGACGTTCACAGTCTTCGCCGGGTTCCTGCTCATGTGGGGCTTCCGCATCGCGGAAGCCCAACCGTCTGTCGGCGCCGGCTCGGGGGTCAGTTATTCTTCCGGGTCGGGCGGCATCGTATCCCCACCCAACGCAGGGCCATGAGCCAGAGGGTTTTCTACGACCGCGACAACGGCGCCACTCGCTCAAGGCTCATTCAGGACCCTGCCGCGGGCGAGTGGGTCTCGGTCACGGAATCGAACCCTCGCCACGTCCGCGAGGTGGTGGATACGAACCGCCAACTCCAAGACGTGAAACAGACGGGCGAAGGCCGGTTGGCGGGGTCTATCCCGCTTGGTGTCTACTGGGACTGGCGGGACGAGTACCAGAGGGGCGGAGCGTGTCGTAACGTTTCGTGGCCGTTCTTCTTGTCCACGAAGTTGAACAATAGCGCGAACGCGGCGCTGCGGCTGTGGAAGGGCCGGTTGTCCGCAAAGGAGTGAACGGATGGTTTGGTCTCGTGTCCATCAGCACCAGTGGCGAGCGGACGATGTAGACCCGGCCAACCTGGCTGCGGGCTGGCCAGCCCGTACGGTGGGGTCCCCCACGCTCACGCTGCGCGTGGGCGCCATCGTAGACCGCGCCCGCCCGACGGACGGGATCACGGTCCCGGCAGGGCTCGAGAATGGTGCCCTTCGGGGTACTCCCACCGACCTCCTCCCCCAGAACTTCCCGGTCTACTCGGTGACCGACGTCACTCTAGACATTCCGGCAGGAGAGCTCGTCGTGGCGCGCCTGGTGTTCCGCCACCCGGTATCCCCGCAACCAGCTTTCGGCCTGACTCCCCTGGGTTATGGTGCGATAGCCAACTGCCTGATTCGGGCTGTGGTAAACCCGGATAGCCCGAACCGGAGCGCCCGGGTGTTTACCAACATCTCGGCGTCGAACCCCCCTCCGGTATCCGTCAGCGTTGACGGTTGGTCGGTCTTCGACCTGGTTTTGCTGCCCGACAACGAGACCGCGATCATGCGGGTCAACGGGGCTCAAGTCGAGTGGACCATCTTCCCGCCCCGCACGTCTGCGTCGGGGGTGTTCACCCTCCTTCAGGGTGGTGGGGTGGACTTGCTCGCGGCGTCCGTTGACATCGGTGTTTCGGCCGAGTGGGCGCTGACCCCTGGGGCGCATCGCCTCGACGTGACCGAAGCGGGGCTCGTGCGTCTCGACGTGTCGCCGCCGGCCCCCGAAGCAAGCGACCCGGTGTCGCCGTTCAACTACGCTCGGCTGCTCGAGGACGCGCTGACTTACAGCGCACGAACGAACCTACGGACCGAGATCCGGCCGATGGCGGACGCGATCCACATGCGAATCAGGCGTGACGTCCGCGCCCAGGAGCAGGAGCTTCGCGCCGTGTTCACCGCGGCCGAGGCGACCCCGAACGAGATCCGCCTGCCGTCGAACTTCCTCGGCGCCCGCTCGGTCACGACCACAGTCCCGTTCCGGCGGACGCTCGAGAGGTACAGCCCCGAGCTCATCCGCGAGAGCAGGTTCTGGGACGCATCGGGCGAGCCGAAAGCCTACTCTGTCGAGCGAGGTCGGCTGGTCCTGGCACCCCGCCCGGTCGGCCCCGTCTCGGTCGAGGTGGTATACTTCGCGTCGTTCGACCGCCTCGAAGAGGCCGAGGACACCAACTGGCTCCTCCAGAACGCCTACGACCTCTTCCTCTACGCGCTCGTGGCCGAGATCTTTCGGTACAGCCAAGACCTACCCATGGCGAATGAGTTCGAGCGTCAGTACGAGCAGGCACTCGCGCGGTTCATGGACCGTGAGAAACAGAGCCGATACGGGGGCTCGGCGTTCATCCGCCCGAGGACGGGGGTGGTGTGACCCTCGATTCGTTCATCGTTCCGTTCGGACAATGGCTCCCTGACATCAGCCCGACGGACAACCCGGGGTGCTTGGATGCCAGGAACGTCGTCCCCTCGGGCGAAGGGTACCGCGCGGTCCGGGATGGGAGCCCGTTCGGCCCTCCTGCCCCAGAGCCACCGATCGGCTCGTTCTGGCTCAAAAACGCGGCCAACGCGGTCTTGTTCTTCATTGGCACGCGCTCGGATCTATTTCGCTACCGAACCACCGGGGACGGTTGGGACCGTGTTTCCCGGCCCGGTGGGTACCAGAACGTTCAGGATTGGGAGTTCGCACGCTTCGGTTCGCGAGTCATCGCCACGAACGGTGTGACCGTCCCGCAATATATCGACGTTGACGACCCAGCGCCCACTACGTTTGTGGACCTCCCGGGCGCACCGCTCGCTCACCGCATCGGCATCGTCCGAGATTTCGTTGTGCTCGGAGACGTGGGTGGGGTACCGAACCGGGTGCAGTGGTCGGGGTTCTTCAACTCCGAGATATGGGGTGCCCCCAACCCGCGCTTTCAAGCTGACTTTCAGCTTCTTTTCGGGAATGGGGGCAGGGTTCAGCGTATCGTCTCGTCTCCGTCCGGCGATGGGATCATATTCCAAGAGCACGCGATATGGCGGATGACCTACGTGGGCCCGCAGGTCGTCTTCCGCTTCGACCGCATCGCCGAAGGCCGCGGGACTCCGAGTGCGGCTTCGGTGGTCAATTACGGCGACCGCGTGTTCTTCTACGGCTGGGATGGGTTCTATGCGCTCGACGGGAACGGCTTCCGTCCCATCGGGCACGCTCGCATCGACCGCTGGTTCTCGGAGCGCATGCAGGGTGACCGCTCGGTGGACAGGATCAGGGGTGCCATCGACCGCCGCAACTCTCGGGTGTTCTGGTTCTTCGAGGCGTTCGCCGGGCCACGTCTTGACTTCGCTTACGCGCAGGTGGTCGCCCGGTCGGGCTCGACCGCCAGCGTGGGTATCGAGGTGCTCAGCGTGACCTCGGCGGCCGAGTTCGGCGCGGCGGCCCGGTCGGGCTCTGGCTCTACGCTCGAGCCCGAGTTGCTCGGCGACGTCACCGCGGAGGTGGCGGCCCGGTCGAGCTCGGGCTCCGCGCTCGAGCCCGTGGTGGTGCAGCCCCAGGAAGAGCTCCAGCCGCTCGGCGGCTTCGTCGCCGAGGGGGTGGACGAGTTCAGCGCGTTCGAGTCCACGGTCCCGAACGTGGGTAACGCCGCTCTGGTCGTCCACGTCTTCTCGCGAGCGCTCGACGCCGGGACGGGCGATGTCACCGCGGTCAGCCTGGGCCCAATCGACAACTTGCTGACCCTGGTCAACGAGTCCGCCTTCGACGAAGGCGGGGACCTCTTCTACCGGTCGTCCGTGTGGTGGGCAGGCCCGTCGGTTCTCGACGAGGGGCGCCCCTCTGGCGTCGTCACCATAGCCGGCGCGTCGGGTTCGATGGGCTGGGGCGCGACCGCGCGGTATTTCTCCGGCGTGTCGAACGTGACCTCGGTGGGCTCGACCGGAGACGCCCTTGATGACCCGGTAGGGACGCCGGTGGGGACGCCGGACACGGGCACCGAGGACGATCTGCTCTATTTCGTCGGCTACGGCTACGGCTCAACGCCGGCCGTGGACGAGGGAGACCCATTGTCGCCGTCTACGGCGCGCATGCAGGGGCTCGTGTCCCGGGTCACCAACGGCCAGGCATCCACGCGCATGAGCGGCGACCGCCAGCCTCACGAACGAGTCATGATCGAGTGGGAGGTGCCGTCATGACCCTGCTCGTGTACGACATCCAGCTCGACCGCTGGACCTACACGACGCATGACGTCGTGCTTGTCGCCGAGTACCTTTCGACGGGGTTCAACCTGGACCAGCTCGACGAAGACGTGGGCGGGCCGCTGCCGGCGGACATCGACCAAGCTCGAGCGGACGGCTCGTTCTTCTTGGTGGACTCGCCGGAGTTTCTGGGCGGGGACTTGTCGGTCATCGCGTTCGACTCGGACGGCCGCACGCTCGCGTTCACGGGTGCCCCGCTCATCGCCGAGCTTGAGACCCGGGAGTGGCGAGGGTTCCAGGCGGGCCGGCTCCTCTTGTCCTCGAGCCGTCCGCACATCGAGGGCGGCGATCCGGATCGCATCGAAGTCCAGGCAGCGACGCGGGACCGGCTCTCGGCGGCCCCGGCTCGGACGCCGTTCGAAGCTCTGGACTCGGACGGGGAGGTGCGGCTGCGGGTAGACGCTCGTTACGCGCGCCTTCGGGTTCGTGTGCAGGGTGTAGACTTCGACCATGCGACTGGGGTTGAAGTCGAGCAGCGCAGGAGGACCGGGAGACGATGATCACGCCACCGCTGTTCCGATTCGGCCCCTACGGGATGATGATGCCGAACCTGGCTGCGCAGTTCGCGCTCCGGGTTCCGGGGCGTGTGGGCTTCGGCTACGGGGCGCCGCAGGGCCAGGGCATGCTCCCCGGCCAGATGAACCCGTACGACACGCTCAACGCGGCGCACCCGCAGAACACGGCGCAGAGCTTCATGCCCCAGGCGCCGGTCAACCAGAACACCGTTCCCGACTTCTCGCCGGACCTGCCCAAGGACGTGGCGATCAAGCCGCCCCACGATCTGGCTGCGCTGCGGCTCCAGAGGAAGTTCCGATGATCGTACAACTCCGCCTCCCCGGCCCCGCCTACGACCAAGCGATGACGTTCATCCACCAGGCCGCGCAGGTACACGGGACCCCCCTCTCGTCCATCGAGCAGCAGGTCCAGACGGGCGCGGTGTCCATGTGGGCGCTCTACCTCGATGGGGTGATGCACGCGGCGTTCACGACCGCGTTCACCTCCTCGGGACTCATGCTCCAGTATCTTGGGGGCCATGACCTGCCGTTGTGGCTCGAGGAGATCGAAGCGTGGGCTCGGCAGACGGCGGTGGCCAACGGTGTGCGCCGCGTGTTCATGTGGGGCCGCGCAGGGTGGGCTCGCGCAGCCCAGGAATACGGGTGGGAGGAGCGGCAGCGGCTCTTCGTCCGGGAGGTGTGAGTCATGAGCGGAGGAACGACCACGACCGAAGAAACCAGCCGTATGGCTGCGCCGCAAGAGCGCAACGTCTACCGCGGTCTCGACGACATGCTCTCCGCCTACGAGGGGGGCGCGCTCGGGTACCACGGCCAGCGCTCGCCCGGCATGAACGCGGCGATGCAGAACGCCATGGGGACGGCCGCTGGCGGGATTGGCAACCCCTACATGCATGCGATGCAGCGGTTCGGCCTCGGCGCGCTTGGCCAGGGTACCGACCTCAGCGGCGCAGAATCGAGCGCGAACCAGATGATGGGCGGCCTTGGCCTCGGCATGGGCGGGATGGGTCAGACCGCGGCCGGCGGGTTTCTGAACGCGAACCCGTTCATGGACCGCGCCATCCAGGGCGCGGTCAACCCCATGATCGACGCCTACACCAACCAGATCGCGCCCGGGATAGACGCCACGTTCGGCGGCGCTGGCCGGGGCGGCTCGGGGCTGCACCTGAACGCGCAGCTCCAGGGCGGCCAGGACTTGAACCGCGCCATCGGAGACGTATCGTCGCGAATGTATTCTCAGAACTACCAGTCTGAGCGAGACCGCATGATGGGCGCCCAGGGGGCATTGACTGGGCTTGCCGGTCAAGGGATCGGGGCGCTCCAGGGCATGCAGGGGCTCGACCTTCAGGGGCAAGGGATGGGGTTGAATGCGCTGTCGGGTCTCTTCGGGATGCAGAGCCAGAACCTCGACAACCAGTTCCGCGCCGGTCAGGTGGGGGACCAGTTCGCCATGCGGGGGCGCCAGGATGGGATCGACGCCTTCAACGCGCAGCGAGACGCTATCTCGCAGCTCATGGCGCTGTCCGGAACGATGGGTCAATACGGTGGGTCGTCTACGCAGACGCAACGCTACCAGCCCGGCGCCCTGGACTACGCGCAGATGGGCCTCGGAGCCGCCGGTATGGTCGGCGGCCTGTTCGGCATGTGAGGAGAGAGATGAACCAGAACCTACTTCATATGCTGGCCATGAGCCGTGGTGCGATGCCCTTGTCAGAAAAGCCCAAGATGCCCCGAGGTCCCTCGTTTGGTAACATGAGGGTGGCGCCATCGGAGCCCTTGGTTCCTCCCGGGCAGCTAGGCTCGATGGCGGCGCAATACCCCGGGATTATGGCTCCGGGACCACTGTTCTCGGGGGCGGCCCAGCCTCAAGGGGCGGCCCAGCCTCAAGGGGCGGCCCAGCCTCAAGGGGTTGAGCAGGAGAGTCCCGACCCGACGCAGAGCGGGCTCCTGCGCTACTTCATGAACCCGATGACCCAGGCCGGGATGGCGATGCTCATGCAGGGCATGGCCACCCCGCAGAAGCCCTCGGCAGCGCCGCAGGTGCTCGGGGCGTTCAACCAGGCGACCGGGCGGGCCTTCGACCTCTTCGGCCGCTCGGAGGCGCGCAAGCTCGAATCCGCGCAGTACCGGCGCTTCCTCGAGCAGCACAACGCGGCGAACCCGGACGCCCCGGTCGAGGTCCCCAAGAGCCGCTCGGCGCTCAGGGACGCGGCCATCGACCTTGGCTATGAGCCGGGGCCCCGCCGCAAGCGAGAGGCGTACAAGTGAGCCCCGAACAGCAGGACGCCGCGCTCGACGCATTCCTGGCAACGATTCCGAGGCTGTCGCCGCAGGAGGAGGCGGCGCGAGTGGAGCGCGCGCAGCGCGAAAACCCCGAGTGGTTCGAGGGGTGGTCCACCAACTTGGCCGCTTTGGATGGGGTCGCACCTGCGACGGAGTTCGAAGACCCGGCGACGGGGGCCCGGCAGACAGCCGATCGGTTCATTGCCGAGATTCAGGGCATGCCGCAGGAGGCGCCACCACCAGTCCCATCCCGCGTAGCCCCTTTGGCGCCCGTCCGCCCTCCTCCGACCTTTGCCGCGGGTCTGGCCGAGCCCCAGCTCGGTGCGCCTCCAGGGCTCAACGCTCCCGCCCCACCCGAGGCGACCGACTACCGTCCAGACGAAATGGACCCGCTCATGTTCGCCCTCGCGATGAACCCGGCGGTCTCTGTTCCCGGGTCGGAGAACCTTCAGCGTGGGTTTCAGAACGTTCAGGCCCTCAAGCAGCTGTCCCTTCAGGACGCGCAGTTCGCCTCGGCGCAGCAACAGCGACGCGACACGGAGGTCTTTCGGCAGCAGTCCGCCGACGCTCGGCAGGTGCAGTCCATCGGGGCGCAGGGGGACATCGCGCGGTACCAGTCTCGACATGCCGCCTACCGTGAGCGCCTTCGTGGGATCCAGGCGGCTAGGGTAGCCGAGGCCCAGCTTGCGAACGTACCTCCCGAGAAGGAGTCCGACCGGCTCCGACGGGTGGGCATGTTCAACGACGAGTCCAAGGAGATCACCGGGCACCTGTCCACCGCTCGGCTCTTCAAGGACCACGAGCGGGAGTTGGCGGAGCTGAAGCGCTTGGGTGGGCCCATGCTCTCGACCAGCAGCGACTTCACTAGCAGGGCACTCGCATCAGCGCTGCGGGGTGGCAGTAACCTGACCGGAACCAATAGAGAGTTTCTTACCCGCCTGGAAGCGTTCAGAAACAAGCTCCGAACCTTCGCCCAGAACGTTGCGGGTCGTGACGCGGCAGGTGGCGGGCAGATCACGAACTTTGAGCAGAAATTCATCAGCGTGGTCGAAGAAGAAGGTGTCTTCGCCGGCACCGAATACTTGAAGCGCGTGCTCCACGACATCGCGGTCCAAGCTCGGGTCCCAAAGCTCCGTGATGGTTTGACCCGTATGCGGCGCATCGGGGCCGAGGAGTACCGGTCGTTCCTTGAGACCCATGGCGGTGACATCGAGCAGCTCGTGACCGACATCGCGGTCGAAGAGGCACGGCGAGCGGGAGACCTTGGTCCTCAGCCGGGGATGAACCGAGACGAGGTAGTCAAGGCGTACCGGGACCGGATCGAGGCGCACCGGGAGTTGTTGCTCCCCGCGGAGCTTCTCACACCCCCCTCGACGGCCGCGCAAGGCGCCGGCCGGGGCATCAGCCTCACGCAGGACCCGATGTCGGCGCAGCCCCGGTCGTACACGCCCGAGCAGACCCAAGCTCTGGCCGGCGCCATACAGCGAGTGCCTCGGAGCGTGGTCGAGCCGGAGATGCTCTACGCCGTTGCCGAGGTGGAGAGCAACGCCGGGCAGAACCTGGTCAACAGCAAGGGTTCGGGCGCGCTCGGCCCGTTCCAGTTCATCCCATCGACCGCCCAGCGGCTCGGTCTGCAAGACCCGATGGACCCCATCGAGTCTACCCAGGCTGCCGCTCGGCTCTTCGCCGACAACAAGCGGCAGCTCGGTGGGAACGAGTTTCTCGCGCTGGCCGCCCACCACAAAGGTGCGGCGGCGATCCGGAAAGTCATGCAGCGGGAGTCGAAGCTCGCCAACCAGGCAGCCATGTCCAACACCCCCGAGGAGCGCCGCACGGCCGCCCTCGCCATCGTGGACAAGCTCGAGCGCAGTAGCTACGGCGAGAACACGGGGACGTGGCTCCGAAATGTTCTCGCGAGGTACGATACAGTGAAGGCGAAGGGGGTGTTCAGGTGAGCGAAACCGAGCTGCGAGCGTTCACCGAGTTGTTCTTGCCCCGCGAGCGTGTGGACAGCCTGTCCACCCGCGAGGCCATCGAGTTTGCGGCGCAGCAGCTCAACGCCGAGCCGGGGCAGATTGCCCAGCAGTTCGGGGTCACGAACATCGCGGGCCGCACCGGCCGCTTCGACAGCGCGGTCGAGACCGCCGCGTTCGGCTTCGGCGACGAGATCGCGGGGGCGCTCGGGATCCTCGACGACAAGACGCTGAAGGACGCCCGGGACGCAATGTGGCTCGACGAGCAGACGAACCCGGTCACGAACTTCGTGACCCGCACGCTGTCCGCCATCCCGGCGACCGTCGGGCTCGTGATCGGTTCGGCCGCGGCGGGGGTCGCCATCGCCGGTGGAGCAGCCGCGGCGGGGGCGAGTACCGGCGCCGCGCTCGGGACCATCGGCGCCGGTGCGATCGAGGGTGGTCTGTCGGTCGCAGGTCACACCAACGAAGGCGACCGCATGGCCAACGTGCCCCTTATGGCCGCCATCGGCGGCGCGATCCCGGGGGCAGCGTTGGGCGCCCGAGCGGCGGCGCGGGGCGTCGGACGGTTCGCGTCCATGGCGGGCCAGGCCGCGCAAGGGGGTGCGCTGCGCCCTCGCCAGCTGTGGAACCGTCTACGAGGCGTTGAGCCTAACACCCAGGTCGCTCCTGGCGCGGTGGCACCCGACCCCATGAACGCGACCACGCAGCTATCCTCGCCAGTGGCGCAGGCCGCCGACCTCCCGCTTGGGCCTACGGCGCCCTCGTCAATGCTCGACGAGCCCACCCTTCAGGTCGCGCCGCCGCCTCCTGAAGCAAGCGCGGTGTTCGACGTGCTGGCACCGCCCCCACCGGCGGGCCGCGCGCCCGTCCCGGGTCCTGCAGACACCACGGTGGACCAGCGAGCCTTGGTCCCGAACCGCCCCCCGAGCCCGGAGTTTCAGCAGGACGACTTGTTCAACACCCGGCGCGGAGCCGGGTTCGACGACACCGGCGTGGATTTCCAGCCCGCCGTCATGGCGCTACCGGAGCCCGCCCCGCGCGCCGCCGGGCTGCTCGACGCCGGGCCCGATGGGCCAGCCGTCCCCGCGGCCTCGGTCTACCAGCCCGGGGAGGCGACGCAGGCGCTCGTCAAGTCGAAGCTCCTCGAGCCACCCCCGAGCGCGCCCCCGGCCCGCATCAACCCGCTCACTGGGACGGTGTTCCCGCCCGGCCGGACGCCCAAGGTCAGCAGCATCAGCTACGACCCCAAGGACCGCGCGGTCCGTTTTGGCCTTGCCATGGATGACGGCCCCGCGCGGGGGCAGAAGGTGCCCGTCCCCTACGTCAAAGAGGCGGACTTCTTCGCGAGCCACAAGCTCGAGGCCATCGACGGCAACCCCGAACTCGGCCGCCGGTGGGTCAACAAGGAGACCGGTAAGCCGGTGGCTCGGCCCCCAGCCGGGATCCCCGAGCGCTTCAGGTACAAAGAGAAGCCCTTCTACCAGACCCCCGACGGCGTGAAGCTCGGCCCGAAGAAGCTCGCCGAGCTCGCCCAGAACTACCGGGGGCCCGGCGGCGCCGCGGTGCAGAAGGACGTGCGCAAGCTGGCGCTCGAGTTCGCCGACCGCGAGGCCGCACGGCGTGACGCGCTCGCGGTGAACCGTGTCATCCGAACGCGCCACGAGGCGGTGAAGCAGTTCGAGGCCAAGCAAGCCGAATGGGTCGAGCGCAAAGAGGTGGTCAAGCAGGCCCAGGCCGCCAAAGCCACGGCAGGGCTCCGAGCGGGCGAGCGCGCCCGGCTCTTGGAGATGAACCGACGTGAGCAACGCGAGGGGCTCCTGTTCGCAAGAGCACAAGTGGGGGAGCGTACCCGGGCCGTTCAGGAGACGGCGCAAGCCGAAACCCTGGCCTATCTGAAGGAGGCCGAAGCCAAGGCCGTTCTGGTGCAGCGCGAAAAGGCTCAAGAAGCGGCTGCGGCGCTCGGACGACAACAGGTGGCCGACGCCGAGGCGCGCCTGCGCAGCGCATGGACGGCCGCGGGTGGTGACTCGGCCCGGGCCGAGCGTGCGCTGAAGCTCGCGCTCGACGACCGCGTTCAAGAGGGGTTCCTGGCCGCCAAGGCGAGCGCACCCGACCGGCTTCGGGCGCTCAAGAACACCAAGCCGACGGTGGCGCCGGACCCCCAGGAGATGCGGTTCTACCACATGATGATCGACGACCTGTCGCCCAACGCACGGCAGCTCGTCGAAGACGGCCTCCAGGGGCGAGTCTCGGCCCTAGCACAGCGCGAGCGCGACGCGGCGCTCGCGGAGCTGAAGAAGGTCACCGACGGTATCGTGAAAGACGTCCCCGAGCATGCGTTGGTGGCCGACAACCTCATGGACGCCGTGGACCGCGGGATAGGACAGGCCAACCGGGCATGGCTCGGGCTCAAAGGACGCCTAGCCCTCGCGGGGGTCCAGCTTGCCAACGACAAGCTCGTTCGCCCCTTCCTGCGAAAGGTTGCAAGCCAACCCCAGAAATACCAACCAGGACTCGAAGCCTTTGAGCGAATGATGGTCTCGGCGGTCAACGAAGCCGGTGAGCGGTTCTTCAAGGACGCACCGTCTTTCCGACAGCTGTTCGACCTGCCGGACGTGCGAATCGACGCGCTCAAGAGCGCCGCAGAAGCCAACGCGCGCGAAGTCCTGCCTGACTCGCTGTTCTCGCGTGGGCGGGACCCCGCTAGCTTGCAGCAGCTTCGGCAGGCGTTCAGGCCGGGGGACGTGAAACAACTCGTAGATGACTTGGCAGATGGCACCCTGCAACCCACGATGGCGCAGCAAGTACGGCAGGAAGCCGACCTGTTTCACGCCTTTCGGGCCCGGGACGACATGATCGAGCGGGTCCGGGCCGCTACGACGGAAGAGCAGGTGCGCGACTCCATTGATAACTTCCTGCGGGATATGAGCGACAGCCCCGGTGCGCAAGTCATCCAAGAAGTCCGGAAACGCCTCGATAAGCAGATCGACGATCTCATCGATGGGCGGCTGACCTCGGACGGTCGTTTGGACCAAAACCGAGTGAAAGCCCTCGAAGACTTGATCGACAACGCTTCGGTCTTTCCAGAGATCGACGGCAAAACGCTCAAGTCTTACATCCAGGACATAACCAAAGCCATGGACGACTTGAGCGGGTCGTTTACCCAATACTTGGTGAGGGCTCTGTGAGGTCCGCGTTCCTGACTCGGGCCGCCTTGACCAGCACGCCCGGCGTGATCATCGAGGCTTCAGCCGATGCGGACTTGACCTTGACCCGCATCATCATCGCTGGCACCGGCGCGCTGCGGCTGTTCCTTCGGGAGAGCGACGCCGCGTTCACCCTGGCCAACGCGCTGGCCTGGGATGAGGCCGTGGTCGCCCGGCTCGACATCGGCGCCCCGGCCGACTCTGCGGGGATAGTCATACCTCGAGGTGGCTCCCTCGGTGGGGCCTGTGGGGAATCGGAAAGTTTGACCGTGACCGTGTTCGGTTACGCGGAGGGTAGGTCATGACCGACATCAACCGTTGGGGGCTGACCAACGCCCCGCCCGACAACAGCCTCGCGCCCCCGGACGGCTTCCCCGAAGGCATGCCCTACCGGGCGGTCAACGACGCAGCTCGCGAGCTCATGGCCGCCCTCGCCCGGTGGTACGCCGACCACAACGGCTCGGTAGTGACTTCGACCTCAAGCGGTGTGATCACGGTCGCGCTCAACCGAACCGCCGCGAGCGGCAGCGCCACCGATGAAGAGATCGGGTCGTTCGTGGCGCGCGTTCCGTCGGCCACCGGGGCCGCTACGTCGATCAGGGTCAACAACGGCATCACCCGGCCGCTCCACACCCCGAACGATTCGCGCATCGGCGCCAGAAACCAGCTATCCCCGGGCCTGTACTCTTTCGTCTACAACCGCACCGGCAACCGCTGGCAGACTCTGAGCGGGCTCGGCCTCGACATTCGGCTATCCACCATCGTGGGCGGTATCGGAGCCAACCCTGGGCCTCTACTTTTCCAGGGCCGTCCTGTCATCATCGGCGAAAAACTTCATATCGACAGCGAGGAGGGTGGTGATGGGATTCCGAGGCCCGACGACCCCGCTGCCGTATTGCAGATCACTAACTCCCTTCTCGAAAGCTCCCCGAACATATCAGCGGCTCAATCCGTCCAAATGATGTTCGGTAACACGCGGTCGGGCGTGCTCGCCCGGCTCGGCTTCGGAGAGCCCGGCCTCAGCGAGGACTACGGGGCCCTTGGACGCGACTTCGTGATCAGAAACTTCGTGACCGACGGGGGGATCCGCCTCCAAACCGCTTTCGGGACCGTGCTCGCGACCAACACGATAGAACCGCAAGGGACAGGTGCCGGGCGACCTATCCTCGCCCTCGGGGTGAGCGACCTCCAGTCCGTGATCGTGCAAGAGCGCGGTCCTGACGCCCGGTTCCTCTTGTCGAGACTCCGGTTGGGCGAAAGCCCCCAAGCATCCCCGCAGACCATCTTGGAAGCCGAAACCTCGCGCATCACCTTCGGAAACTTGCAGCAGCCCGCCGTGCTCCGCGGCAGCGCGGTAGACCTGACGTCCCCTGGCCTCCTGCGAGCCGAGACCAACAGCGCGCTGGTCCAAACCACTCTGGGCGCCACGGTGACCGCCGGGGGGGCGCTCAGCTTGGGCGGCGCGACCGCGTTGGTCACAGGAGCCGGCACGGCGCAGGTCGTAGCCGGAACCGAAGCCACCGTTCGCGGCGCCTCGCGATCGCGACTGCGCTCGAGCGCCGCCCCCAACGTCAACCCACAAACCGAGTTCTCGGCGGAGCCCAACCTCGCGCGGGTGCTGGTCAACAACACGAACCGGGTCGAGGTGACGCCCTCGGACACCATCATCCGAAACGCCAGCGGGGGTGAACGTCTCCGGGTCACGTCGAACCAAGTCATCATCGGGCGGAACTTCGTCGAAGTCGCCCCCTCAGGAACCTACACCCCCGCTGGAGCGCTTCAGGGGTCCTTTATCGTCGCGACGACGACGACGCAGTTCTCTTTGAGCCTCACGAACCTCGTGGACCCGAGCGCCCCCGCGGGCACCGAAACGGTGATATGCGGAAACCTCACAGTGGCAAGCACGTCTCCACGGGTCGTCAACGGTTTGAACGTCTACACCTTTGGCGGCACGGTGGTAGGTTCCATTAGCTTGGCCCAGCACGCTGTTCTGACGCGAACGCTGACCGGCTATGTGCTACGGCTAAGCCAGTAGCGCTCGCATGTCGTCGAGCGTGCGGACGATGACGACCGTATGCCCAAGCTCCGCGAGCCGAGCATGGATGCGAGCCTGAAGAGGGGTGAGCCGACCTTTGCCGACCTTGAGCTCGACGAGAACGAGCGGCTTGCCGGGCCGGACCAAGAGCCGGTCCGGCCAACCCCGGGCGCCGCTGAACTTGGGGAACAGGCACCTCGAGGCGGCGGCTAGCTTATAGCACGCCGCCTCAAGGTTCTTTTCAAGCACTCACGCCCCTTCGACCGCGGTCATCACGCAAGCGGTGGTCAGACATCGGTGCGCCCATACGACGGGATCCACGCGGGCCCCCAGCCCTTGCCCTCGTGGTGCGGAATGACGCGCTGCTTCAGCTCCCACTTCAGCAGCGCCGATACGCACCCTACGGAGCCGTTGACGACCTCAATCAGGTACCGTCGCGAGCCCCACGGCCGCCACGCCCGCTCAATGCTCGAGCGGGCCGCCACCCGCCGAACCTCGCCATCGACCAGCGTCCTCCCTAGGTCTTCGACCGGCAGAACCACGACCCGCACGCGGCCGGCCAACTCGGTGTGCTCAAGCCAGGCGAGTTCGTCCTCGATCGCGTCGATCAGGGGGCCGAACGATGCGACGTGCTTGAGCCGAGCGAAGCGCCACTCGGCGAAGGTCAACATGCCCGCGCAGAGCGCGAAACTGGTCACCGGGATGAGCAGTGGAAGCCAATCAGCCATCGGAGTTCTCCATGTCATCGATGAGGGCGAGCGCCTCCTCACGAGTGTACGTGATCTTGACCCCCGTAGGCCGGACCTCCCAGGGCACGTACTCTTCGCGGACCGTCCGCAGCAGCAGCATCGCCGCCTCGACCATGCGCTCGGTGACGCCCTCCGCTGAAGGGCCTTGGCACTCGCCGTCGAGCTCTTCGACGAGCTGCTTCACGATGCCCCGGGCCAGTTCGACGTCTGCTCGGCCGCGAGCCTGCCGAGGCCAGTCGGGCACGGGGATGCGCTCGACCTCGGTCATGGTCACCCCGTCCGTGTCCTGCTCGTGCTCCTGCCAGTGCTCAAGAGCCTCTCGGGCGCTGTCGTGCGTCTCGTGCTCGTCGTAGTCGTCCCAGCCCCATACCCACACCGACCTCACCGCAGCTTCCTCACCTTGGACCGCGGAGCTGCGATCTGCGGCGGAGGGGGCGGCGGAGGGGGCGGGGCATCCTCCTCCTCCTCGAACTCAGCTACGACGGCTTCGGTCACCTCGAGCGAGTCCGAGCCGCCCACGATGCGGACGAGCGGGTTGTGGACCATCCTCGCGTACTTCTTGTGCTTGTAGGAGTCCACGGTCAGCTCGACCACGGGGTAGGGCGCCCCGCCGGTCTGCCAGTGAGCCCGCAAGTCGAGCACCAGACGGTCGAACGCCGCCCTGGCTCCGCCGCTCGTGTGCGAGAACGCCCACGTCCCGCCCTGGGGATAGACGCCCGAGAAGACCACCAACGGCGACCAGTCCTGGTCTCCCGGGTTCATCGGCGGCGCCCAGGCCCCGGACGGCGGGTTTTCGGGCAAGTCGCTCATGCCGATGCTGCGCGGGTTCTTGCCGATCTTCCCGGCGCTCACCGCCAACAGCGGCTCGGTCATGTCGAGCGGGAGCCGCTTGCCCGAGTCGGTCATGTACCAGCGGCGGAAGCCGCGGGCCATGCTCAGCGGGTCGAGCACGAAACGCTCGCCATCCTCAACCGGGACGCGCTCAAGGCCCATGGACCACACACCCGAGTTGCCGTCGAAGCGCACAAGGTCCGCCGAGCCGATGGTCGGCTGTGCCGCGACCGAGACCTCCGAGAGCGCGTCCAAGAAATCATCCGGGTTCATCTGCAACAGATTCATTTGTCCACCTTTTCAAGGGAGCGCCTCAGCGCCCCCACCAAGTCATCATCAACGCCCACCGGAGGGCGCTTGTCCGTGTCAGGTGCGAGGACCGTACCCCCGACGGGTTTCACTACGAGCGGGGCCAGCCTCTCCGCGAATACTTCGCGCCCCACCTTCTTCTCTGCCACCGAAGGAGACCACAGTTTGGTCTCGTACGGCGACGCAATCCCAATCTCTCCGAGCACGACCTCCGCCTCGTACTCGTGCTTCCACTTGCGGCGGGTCTGCTGCGCAACCCGCTTCCAACCCGGGACCACGACACCGGCGTCGAGCTGGTCCTTCGCGAAGGCCCGCACCGCTTTGACCCACTGCTCGAGCGGGTCCGCGAGCGCAAGTGCCTCGGCGAGCTCGACCTCGGACATCGCCTCGGGCTCGACCTTGGGGTACGTGGCCGCCGCGCTCTTGAGCGCCGGGCAGCCCGGCTTCGCCCGACACCACTTGCACCAGCGACCGGGCGACAGCGGCGCCGTTGCTTCCTGGCTCTTTTCGATGGCCCGCAAGAGCGCCCCGTGGAACGCCCGAACCCAATCCGCCGTCGTCTCCCAAACGTCGAGCGCCGGGTACCGGCTCGGCTGCACCACCGCGAACACGAACCGCTCGGCGCCGTCCATGAGGTCCCGGACGTCCGGGTCCGGGTCGAGCATCGCCCCGAGAGCGTAGTAGGCGAGCTGGTAGTTCTCGTGCGCGGGCACGACCCCGTGCCCGAACTTCCAGTCGAGCACGATCTTGGTCTTCGGGTCCGCGGTCGCCGCGAGCACGTCCGCCGTCCCGAAGCCGGCCCCCGGTAACGTGAGCCGCTGCTCGAAGAGCGCCGCGGTCGCCGTGTACCTGTCTAGGACATCCTGCCAAGCGGCGAGCGCCGGCTCGATCTTCGTCTCGACGTGTTCAGGCGTCACCGCGAGCTCGGTGTAGGGGGCGAAAGTCCACCCGATGAGCTGCTCGGGCCCCTCGCGACGGACCCATTCCCGCCCCTCATTGAAGACCGCCTCGATGCTCCATTCGGCGCCCTGACGGGTCACCTCCGCCGGCCCGAATGGTACGGGGTCCTCAGCGTCGTAGGTCAGCCAGAACTCGACGGCCGAGTGCAGCATGGACCCCTCATCGGCCGCCATCGATGAACCCCTGTCAGGGTACTGCGGTTCAAGCCGCGCCGAGCCCGGACAAAACATCCGCCGCTCGGCAGACGATCCGCCCACGAGCGCGCTGTGCGCCGTCACCGGAGCACCTCGAGCGCCGTGCGCACCACATGAGCCCCCTCCGACGTGAGGCGCCACAGCTTCGTAGGCCCATACGACGGGACCTCCTCGACCAGGCGGTCCTCAACGAACCGGGCCATGAACTTCGAAAACGCCGGCGCAGCCATGGGGGTAAACCCCTCCTGCTCCATATACTCCCGTATGGCGGGGCCGCTCACCGGTTCCCCGCCCGACTTTGACAGCCCTTTCAGGACCAGCAGCCGGCCAAGCCGGAGGTTGTTCAAAACGGTCATACACCCTAGGTAGCAAGCACGCGACCCTTAGCGCAAGCACTTTCCGCTTCGTGTTTTAGTTGACAGAATCGTAACCGAGTGCCAGTCCGGTCGAACGCATGGCTACAGAACTGCGCCCCTACCAAATCCGTATGCTGACCGATGTTCGGCGGAACCTAAGCCTGCATCACGGCGCCCAGCTCTGGGCCGACCCGGGCCTCGGTAAGACCGTCGTCGCGGCGACGGCCGCGCTCGGCGACTTCCCGAAGGTCCTTGTCGTGGCCCCGCTCAAGGTGGCTCAGCTGACGTGGCCGGCCGAGCTACGACGCTGGCCGTGGTTGCGGACGCACGAGGTGTTCCCGCTGTCCGGGCCGCCCGCCCGACGTTCGAAGGCGCTCCAGGACATCCGACAGGCCGACAGGGCCGTCGGGATCATCAACTACGAGCTGCTCGAGTGGCTCCAGGGGACTCTCAACACTGACCGGTCCGTCTTCGACGTCGTGATCTTCGATGAAGTGGACAAGCTGAAGAGCCCGACGGCGAAGAGGTTCAAGGCCGCCCGCAAGCTGCCGGTGGCGTTCCGGATCGGGATGACCGGCACCCCCGGGACCGAGGGGCTCCTCGACCTTTGGGCCCAGGCCACGGCGGTCAAGGACGGGAGCCTCGGTCGGTCGTTCTACGAGTGGCGAGCGACGTACTTCCGAGCCCGTGACCCGCGCGGCTTCACATGGACCCCGTTGCGCGAAACCCGAGACCATGTGCTGCACAAGCTGAAGCCCTTCACCTCGGTGTTCGAGGCCAAGGACTACCTGGACCTTCCCGAGGTGCTCGTCGTGGACCACCGCATCGCGCCCACGCAGAAGCTGCTCGACGTCTACAAACCCCTAGAGCGTGACTTCGTGGCGCAGGTGCACGACCAGACGGTGGACGCCTTGTCGGAAGGCACCCTCTTCGCCAAGCTGCGACAGGTGGCCTCGGGCTTCATCTACACGCCCGAGGGGACGATCACCCTGGACGCGGCGAAGTACGAAAAGCTCCAGGGGCTCGTCGAAGAGCTACAGGGGCAACCCCTCCTCATCGTCTACGCGTTCAAGGCCCAGGCGGACGAGCTCCGGCGCCGGTACCCCGACATCGGGGTCATAGGTGGCGGCGTAGCGCAGTCCGAGGCGGAAGATCTGCTCCGACGGTGGAACGATGGGCGGCTGCGGCTGCTCGCTATCCACCCGGCAGCCGCCGGGCACGGCCTGAACCTGCAAGAGGGGGGTGCACACCAGATGGTGTTCCTCACCCTCCCGACCTCGGGGCGAGAGTACCTACAGACCATCGGCCGGCTTCAGCGCCTGGGCCAAAAGCGAGGCGTCGTCGTCCACCGGCTCATCACCGCCGACACGCTCGAGCCCACCGTGGCACGCAAGCTCGAGACGAAGACCCACGACGAGCGCGGCATGATGATGGCCGTGGCTCAGGAGGTGCGCGCGTGAGCCGCCTGTGCTTCATCGACTTCGAGACGCTCTCGGACGTGGACCTCGGGGCCGCGGGGGCGTTCCGCTACATCCAAGACTCGTCCACCAAGCTCGCCTGCCTCGCGTGGGCGTTCGACGACGGTCCAGTCGAAGCCTACTCACCGCTCTACGCTGCACCGGGGTCTCTCGACGAGGTGTATGAGCACAACGAGGACGGCGGGACTTTCGTCGCATCGAACTCCTTCTTCGACCGGCACGTCTTTGCGCGCTTCGTGCAGAGCACCGAGGTGCGTCAGTGGGTGTGCGCGTCCGTGCGGGCTTTGGCGAGCAACCTACCGGGTAGCCTCGACGGCTATTCTCGCGCTCTCGGCACCGCGCCGAAGGACAAGAGCGGCAAGCTCGCGCTGAAGCGGCTACAGACGGCGCTTGCCGGTTTCGGAGCACCGTCCTTCGTCCGCGAAGCGGTCGAGCCCGTTGTGGACTACTGCAAGCAGGACGTCCGCGCCACGCGTGCTGCGTGGGGGCGGATGCTCCCCCTCCGTGTGGACGACTGGACGCAGTTCCATGTGAGCGAGGAGATCAACGACCGGGGGGTGCTCGTGGACCTCGGGTTGTGCGAGGCCGCCGCGAGGCGCGCCGAGGACGCCCGGACCGAGGCCAACTTGCTGCTCGAAACTGAGTTCGGCGTTCGGAGCACTCAACACCTCCGCATCGCCGCTTTGCTGGGCAGGCTGACCGACGGGACCGACCTTGCAAAGGTCGTCCGTCCCGAAGGGAAGATGAGCGCAGCGAAGTCCGTGCGAGACGCACTGGCGCCGCACGCCTCGGGTCGGCTCTCCCGTCTGCTCGATCTGGTCGAACTGAGCGCCGGGACCGCAGCGTCCAAGTTCCGCACGCTGCAGAGCATGGCGACCGAAGGGCGGCTCCGGGGCGCCTTCAAGTTCAGCGGGGGCGGCCAGACGGGCCGCTTCGCATCCAAGGGTGTGCAGGTCCACAACCTGCGCCGGGACCCGCCCAAGGACCCCGAGGGGCTCATCCGGACGTTGCGGGCCAGCCCGGCCGAAGTGAACCTCGACCAGCTTGGCTCGCTCGTCCGCTGCGCGTTCGTGGCGCCCCCCGGCTCGCGGCTGGTTTCGGCCGACTGGTCGTCCATCGAGGCCCGGGTGTTGCCCTGGCTCACGTACCGCAACGACGCGAACGGGCTGCTCGAGGCGTTCCGACGAGGCGAAGACGTCTACATCCAGACCGCCGCCAAGATTCTGGAGAAGCCCCCCGAGTCGGTCACGAAGGACGAGCGGCAGAAGTACGGCAAGGTCCCGGTGCTGGCGCTCGGGTTCGGGGGCGGCGCCGGCGCCTTCGCCGCCATGGCCACGGGCTACGGGATCAACTTCGACCCCGAGGTAGCGCAGGACATCACCGACCGGTGGCGGGCAACGAACCCGTGGGCGACCGGCTTTTGGTCCACGGTCGAGCAGTCCTTCGAGGCCTGCTTTCACGCCCCACGGGTATGGGTCCACGCGGGCCGCTGCGCGTTCCGCTTCGAGCCGAAGCTACTGGGCGGCACCATTCTCGCCCGACTCCCCTCGGGCCGTATGCTCACCTACCCCGAGATCAGGGCCGAGCAGGGGAACTACGGTCGGCTTCAGTTCACCTACCACAGCACCAAGGGGGGCCAGGTCACCCGCAAGCGTTGGTGGCGCGGGCTCGGCGTCGAGAACCTGACGCAGGCCACCGCCGCCGACTGCCTACGAGAGCTCCTCGTCCGGCTCCAGGTCGAGCCCGATGTCGGCCATGTCGTGCTGCACGTCCATGACCAGGTGGTGCTCGAAGTGCCCGAGGGGCGCGCCGAGGCTGCCGCCGCGCGGCTCGTCGAAATGATGCGTGAGGCACCGTCCTGGGCCGACGGGCTACCGCTCGATGCCGAGGCTACGACCAGCACGAGGTTCGGGAAATGACGCCACACGAAACCCGTCTCCAGCTCTTGAAGGCTGGGTACCTGCCGGTCCCGCTCCGAGGAAAGCGGGCGTTGATCAAGGGATGGACCAAGGCGCGCATCGACGAGACCTGGCTCGAGCAGCACGCGGCCACCGGAGCCAACACCGGGGTCCGTTGCGACAACCTCGTTGTCTTCGACATCGATTCCGAGGCCCTGGCCGGGACGATTCAGGGATGGGTCGAGGACACCTTCGACTTCATGCCGGCGGTCCGGGGGCGGCCAAACTCAGAGCGACGTGCGCTCGTGTTCCGAAACGTCGGCGTCGTCCCCTTCCGCAGGTCAGCCAAGTACGTGGACCAGCTTGGGCGAGAGCACGTCATCGAGCGGCTCACGGGCAGCAGACACCAGCTGGCGGCCATCGGTGTCCACCCGAGCGGTGCGCCCTACACGTGGCCCAAGCCGCTCCCGCTTTGGGAGCACCTACCGGTACTGAGCGAGGGGGTGGCCGACCAGATCTTCGACTGGTGCGAACAGGCGCTCGACGCGAAGACGCTATCGGAGGGCTGGGCGGTCGCGTCCTCGCGCTCGGTCGGGGGGAGCGATGCCGAGCCGATCCTGACCCTCGACATGGAGTTCACCGCGCTGGGCGGGTGCCCAGGCGCGCCCGATGGGCCCGTCACGGTGGCCGACGCGCGCGAATGGCTACTCGAGGCGGGGACGGACGCCTACATCAACTGCCACCTCGATGGCGTGCGCGCGAGCTCCGATTCAGGCGCCGGCCGAATGCGGGTGGACGCGTCCGGCGTGTTCCTGCTCGCCGACTTCGCGCACCGAAAGATGTTCAGCCTCGCCCCCGAGGTGGCCAGGCGGCTGTCTGACGGGGCGGACGACATGCTCGCCGACAGCGCGCCCGCCCAACTGGCGCTCAAGCCCACCACAACCGTGCCCGCGAAAGCCGAGGCGCTCGCCGCGCTCGTCGCTGACTGGGTTTACGTGGCCGCCGACAACACTTGCTCCCGCGTAGCTCGACCCAACATCGCGATCCCCATGGTGGGCTTCCGGAACCTCCACCCGGGTCTCGGCAACGCTTGGCTACACTTCCAGGACACGAAGCGGGTCGAGTGCCGAGCGCTCTTACCGGACCAGCCCCCCGGTGTGGTCCTGGTCGACGAGGAGACGAGCACGCTCAACACGTACGTGGCGCCATCGTTCCCCGAAGGGGGTAGCTCCCGGGTCTTTTTCAAGTTCCTCAGGCATCTTCTACCGCACCGCGAGGAATGCGAGTTGTTCCTGTCCTGGCTTGCAACGAAGGTCGCAAAGCCCTGGCTCCGACTGCACGGGCTGGTCATGGTCGCTGCGGCTCGGCAGGGGACCGGCCGTGGGACGTTGATCCAGATCATGTCCAAGCTGCTCGGGGAGGGGTACACGGCGAGCGTGGACATCGACACCCTGCTCGGCCGGACCTACCAGAGCCAGTACACGGACTTTCTGGCTGACAACCTCCTCGTCGTCGTCGAGGAAGCACGGGACAGCGGTGGGATAGGGGCCCGGTTCAATGACTGGAACGCCCGCAAGACCGCCTACGAGAGATTGAAAGCGCTCGTGGACCCGACGGGTAAGACCGCCCACATTGTCCGGAAAGGGCAGCAGAACACACAGCAGCGAGTTTTCTGCTCGTTCTTCATCGCCACGAACCACAGCGATGCGCTGGCTATCGAGCCGGGGGATAGGCGGTTCATCGTGCTGCGAAACGGCCTACCGCTTAGCGACAACCCAGACCTTATGCACGAGATCCACGCCTGGGTAAACCATCCCGAAAACATCGGCGCGCTGAAGCGAGACTTGCTCTCCGGGCTCTCTGAGGGGGTAGCCTACGACCCGTTCGGCATGCCACCCGAAACACCAGGGAAAGTAGCGATGGTTCAAGAGAACCAGTCCGAGATCGACGAGGTGATCGTAGACCTCCTGACAGCCATGCGCGAGCGCGGTGTCCGAATGGTATCCGGGGAGCAGGTCCTCAACTGGGTTCGGTTGCATGTCGAAGCCGTGCCCGCGAACGCAGCCAGGGCGGTCGGCGCCGTCATGGACACCCAAGCCGTCCGAGTACAGAACGTGACAGGCAAGCCGCTCCGGCTCTCCCGGAGGGAGAGGAAATACAACCGCAACTTCTTCTCAGTCTGGTCACTCGCCCCCGTGGCCGCCGCCCAAACCACGCCTGATGCGGCGTGGAAGATCCTTGAGCGCGCTGACGAGGCGCTGAAGAAGCTCCTCCGTGAACGCGCCGATTCAGAAACCGGTTGACGTAGCCGCAACTGGTAGCTAGCCTTCGACTCGTGAGCGCAGAGAACAGCCTCAGGCGGTTTCGAGACGTTCTCGGCGGGCGGGTGTACCGCCGCGGGGACCGTCTCTTCGTTTGGCGGCCCGACCTCTCGGCCATGGGAACGGTCGCGATGACGCGACCGTTCCCGGACGAGTCGCCGGGGCCGATGCCCGATTGGGCTTGGGAGATCTGGCGGGACGCCGAGGCGTTGCTGCTCGGCGCTCCCGAGGGGCCGATGTCGGTCCGAGAACTGAAACGGTGGACGCCGGTGTGGTTGCACCCGGCGTTCGCGAAAAGCAGCCGCGCGATCAGCGCGGCATCGAAGAACGGGCTCGTGAAGCTCGCGTGGGCCAACGGGCTCACGAGATTGGTGGTGAAGATATGATCTATCTGGAGTGGGTCTCCGACGTGCTCGAGCGCGTCGGGGCGGCCTGGGACGAGGTGTGCGACCGCGCGTGGGGCACGGTCGAGCGGTGGCAGACGTGGCGGCGCCTTGAGCGCCAGCGCAGGCGCGCCGAGCGCGCAAGGAGGGTGGGATGACCGACTGGCGTAAGCAGGTCTGCGACTACGTGGACCGACTGTCGAAGTGGGTCCATTGGGGCCTCCCCCCCGAGGCGGAAGACGACGCCCGGGCGGCGTCCGAGGCGATGCGGCGCCTGCTCGGGCGCCTGGGAGCGCTCTATCAGCACGAGCTCAACGAGGACCGGGCGCTCGCCGCGGAGGCCGAGCGCACGGAACGGGCGCGAGTGGCCGAGCTGGAGGTCAAGCTGGAGGCCGCGCAGGGTCGCCTCCTGGACGAGCTGCGGACCCTCTTCGCCCGGCCGGCTCGGGCCGAGGGCGAAGAGGTAGAGGGGGACCGATAAATGATCCACTACATGTATGGCAACTGGACCTTCCTCGCAGTCCACGAGGGCCGCGTGGCCACCAGGACGAAGGGAGAGTGGATCCCGAAAGACCCGCAGGCGGCCGGGGATAGGTCGCTGGCCCGCCTGCTCAACGCAGGGATGCAAACGCAGATGGCCTATTGGGAAGACAAGGAGGGCGAGGATGAGCCAGCGCAGCCAGAATAACCGCTGGGTCAC
>DAIQNR010000074.1:0-28218 GCA_036788295.1 Myxococcota bacterium | reverse complement strand
GTAGACCGCTGCAAGGGAGACCGGAGCAGCGGACGACGAGGCTGAGGAGTCGGAGAACCGCATGGGGGTTGACGGCCACGGCGATCCGACAGAAGTCGTCGCGAGTCCTAGCGGTGTTTCGGGTAAGCCCGTAGGTGAGCCGAAAACTGGCGCGTCTGATGGTGCTCGGTAGGGTCTCGAGGTCGGCCGAAGTTGGGGCTCAGGAACTGGACCTCCTGAGCCCCGGTGCCATTGTCGAGGTGGCGGAGACGACAGTCCGCCGGGTGGTGCGGACGACGAGAGCGTCGCGGAGATCCTCCTCATCGAGCAAGTCCGGGCCCGGGCTTTCCGCCCCGTAGGCGTGGGCGGGACTGCGCCCGACGAGAGACCGAGTGCGGCGAGGCGCGATGGTGCTGGCCGACGAAGGCCAGGAGGCGGACTTGTACGTCGCGCAGAGAGCTCCAGCCTTGTGCTCGAGCGGGCCAAGCTCCCGCAAGTAAAGCCAATTAGCGCTCTTGGCTCCAGCCAGCGGGCTCTGTACACTACAGGCGTGGGCACCGCAGAAGACATCTTGCAGCAACTCCTGGTCCTGCCGGAGCGAGACCGGACGAGGCTCGCACTGGCACTGCTCAAGAGTGTCGAGTCGTTCGACCCGCATGCCGACCTTACTGATGAAGAGCTCGCCGTCGAACTCCGAAGACGCGGAGAAGCCGAGGAAGAGGGTCAGACATTTGACGAGGTCAGGCGCGAGATTGCGAAGGGCACTTGAGAGATCGGAAGGTTGTCTTCATCCGCCGAGCAAAGGAGGAACTACGGCTCGCATATCGTTGGTATGTTTCCCAGGATGCTCAGGACGATGCGGAGCGCCTGCTTGGTGAGGTCGAAGATGCGTCCATCAAACTTCACCATTTCGCGCATGCCTTCCGCGCGGTTGACCGTGACGCCCGAGGAAGAGAGATTCGGCAACTTCGACTCAGTACCTTCCCCTACCACTTGGTTCATACTATCGTTGACGACGAAGTTGTTCGAGTTATCGCAGTCAAGCATGTGAGTAGGAAGCCCAGCCTATAGCTTGCGGAAGAACAATCCGCTGGAAGTTGCGGCCAGGGGGCTACCTGGGCTAACCTCCGGACCGAACGCCGGACCGAACGCCAACCTAACCTAACGGATGGGTTCGAGCAGGGCGGGACGAGGGCAAGAAAGACCGCGGCGTCCCCCCTGGCAGGGGTCATGCGACGGCCAGACCTTCATGCCAGTCCGACGAGCTGCCGGCTGATTGCGTCGAGGCGGGCCGCGGCCGCGTCGTCGTGGGCGTGTGGGTTCGGGGATTCGAGCGGCCAGCCCCCCCGGTTCTTGGACTTGTCCCGGTACATGCCGAGCTGGCTGAAGTAGGCGCCCTGGTGGGCCTCCACTTCGGGCGACAAGAGCGCGTACAGGGTGGTCTGGGCGCCCTCCCACGGCTCGATCATTCCGGCGAGCCGCAGCACGGGGCGGAGCAGGACGTCCTGGACCCAGACCGGCATGGACCCCCGGATGAGGTTGGTCCTCACCCAGCCGGGGTGGACGCTGACGGCGGTGATGCCCTGGTCGGCAACGCGGGGCGCCAGGTGGCGAGCGTGGAGGAGATTCGCGAGCTTCGACTGGGCGTAGGCCTCCCAGCCGTCGTACTTTCGGCGTTCGAAGTGCAGGTCGTCGAAGTCGATTCGCCCTTCGCGACCCATGGCCTTGTCGTGGTAGCAGCTCGATAGGTTCACCACGCGGGACGGCGCGCCCTTCGCGAGCGCCCCAAGCAGCAGCTCGGTGAGCAGAAAGTGGCCGAAATGGTTCGTGCCGAGCTGGAGCTCGAAGCCGTCGGCGGTCTTGGCCTCTTTGGTGTTCATGACCCCGGCGTTGTTCACGAGGCCGTGTACGGCAGGATGGCGGGACAGGACGGCCGCGGCGAACGCGCGCACGGAGGCGAGGCTCGAAAGGTCCAGCTCCGCCACCTCGACCGTGCCCCGGGGGCCGGCAGCCATGATGTCGGACTTGACGCGCTCGCCCTCGGCGGGGCGGCGGCAGGCCAGGACCACGTGGGCGCCCTGGGTGCAGAGCTGCTCTACGGTGGTCAGACCGATCCCTGAGTTGCCTCCCGTGACCACGTAGGTGCGGCCGGAGAGGTCTTGGGTGAGGAGTTCGGGGGGGCAGACGAGCGGGTTGGGCATGAGGGTGGTTCCTTTTGGACTCGAGAGGTGACCGTCGGTCACTTGTCGAGTGGATAGTGACCGCCGGTCAGCTGTCAAGAGACCGGTGGTCGCTTCTGCGTGGATCCGATAGCGTGCCCCCGGTGAGCGACTTCGTTCGCGCCCGCAAGCCGGAGCAGAGAGAGGAGCGCCGCGCGCAGATCCTGACGACGGCCCGGGCGCTGCTTCACCGCGGGGTGTCGCCGCGCACCTTGAGCCTGAACGAGCTCGCGCGCCGAGCCGGCATGGCGAAGGCCAACTTCTACCGATACTTCGAGAGCCGCGAAGCGGTGCTGCTCGCCCTGATGGGCGAGGAGTGGACGCTCTGGCTCGAGGAGCTCATCGACCACATCACGAAGGAGCCGCCTGGGCCGAAGGCCTTGGACTCCCTGGTGGCGCACATGGCTCGGACGCTCGCCGTCCGCCCGCTCATGTGCGATCTGACCGCGGCCTTGCCGTCGGTGCTCGAGCACAACCTCAGCGAAGAGGGCATCCGCGCGTTCAAGCTGGAGTCGATGGAGCTCATCAACGACGCCGCGGCCGTTTTCGCGACGTGCTGTCCGGAGTTGCCCGCGTCGGGCCATGCGCAGCTCCTGCACGACACGGCCACGGTCGTCGCCGGTCTGTACCCGTTCACGCACCCATCGGAGGCTGCGGCCCGAGCGCTCGCCCGACCCGAGCTGGCCTTCTTCTCCAAAGACTTCGCGACCGAGCTCGAGCGGTACCTCGGGGCGCTGGCCCACGACCTGGTCGCCCGGCAGGAGAGCACGCCCGCGGATTGACGCTGCGCGCCCCTCGAGCCCATCGGCCCGCCGAGCGAGTCCTGGGCCCGAGCGAGGCCCCCGGCTCGAAACGGCGGGGTGCGACCTCCTGGAAAGCGAGCCGACGCGAAAAAGGGCTTGCCCCGAGCGGTGGCGGTGGCGTGGATTTCCCTTCGGGATGACCTCCACCCAGCGCGACATTCAGGTCTCGTACGACGTCTCCAACGAGTTCTTCCGACTCTGGCTCGACGAGAACATGCACTACACCAGCGCGAGCTTCTTCACCGGCGACGAGACGCTGGAGCAGGCGCAGCTGCAGAAATGCCAAATTCTCTACGATTATGCCGAGATGGAGCCGGGCAAGCGGGTGCTCGACATCGGCTGCGGCTGGGGGGCCAATCTGCAGTTCCTCGCCCTCGACCAGGGGGTGAAGGAGGCCCACGGCATCACGCTGTCGCCGGCGCAGGCCGAGGAGATCCACGCTCGAAAGCTGCCCGGCGTCACCGCGATGGTGTGCGACTACAAGGACTTCAAGCCGGAACGCCCGTACGACGCCCTCATCTCGATCGAGATGATCGACCACCTGGTCTCCCCGGCGCAGGCTCGTCAGGGGCTCGCGGTGGACATCTACCGGGCCTACTTCAACAAGGTCGGCAGCTGGGTGAAGCCAGGGGCGTGCTTCGGCTTTCAGGCGATCCTCCGCAACGTCGTGCCCCGGCGCCGCCAAGACCTCGACGACCTCCGGTTCACGGCCGACGTCATCTTCCCGGGCGGCCTCAACCCGCGGCTCGAGGACCTCGTGATGGCGGCCCACCCGGCGTGGGAGGTGCTCGAGCTGCGGACGCAGCGGGAGAGCTACGGTAAGACCACGGGCGAGTGGCTGCGCCGCCTCCGGCTGCACGAGGCGACCATTCGCGGCACCTACGGCGATGAGGTGTACGACGACTACGACCGCTACCTATCCACCTGCGTGCGCGCCTTCGACAACCACTGGTCTTCGGACGTGCAGATGAAGCTGCGAAAGGTCTAGCCCGGTCTAGCCCGGCCCGATCGGCGGCTCTCGCCGGCGATCACCGAGCCTCGGGCTCGACCCATCGAGTCTTTCGGGCGAGGCCACGCGCGACCTCCACCACCGCGGCGACGACGAGCCCGGCCGCGGGGAGCCACAAGGACACCGCGGTCATGCCCTCCACGAGGAAGACGTGGCCGCGGGTCGGTGCGGGCAGCCAGTGGCTGTTCGTCCACCCGGCCCAAAGGCCAACCGCCAAACACATCCCCCCGGCGCCCACGACCGGGGCCAGGTGCCTCGGCCGGATCGGCTCCGACCGAGCACGGCGCTCGAACCGCTGCGCCTGAACGAGCAGGAAGACCAGGCCGGCCCCGCTCAGCCCGTACCGAAGGGCGAGCCCCACCGTCGCGTCCCCGACCGGGGCCGCCAAGAGCGGCAGCCAGGAGGCCACCGGGCCGGTGTCGCGAATCGCCTCGTCGATGGCGAGGTGCAGCGCAGCGGCGGCGAGGATCGCGGCCGCAACTCGAATGGGCCCAGGGCGGGGACCGCTGGCGGCGGCCACGAGGCCGCTCCGCCACGGGGCGGGCGCGACCGACGCGAGCACGGGGAGCGCCCAGCGGGCGAGGTGATGCAGGACGAGGCCGAGGGGCAGCGAAAACGCGAACAAGGACGCAACGGTGTGGTCGGTCCACGCGCTGCGCGGCAGCCGATGGGCGAGGTCCGGCGTGACCGAACCAACGACCAGCGCGAGCCAAGGGAGCCGCAGCCGCCGCAGCGGCCACGCGAAGGCGGCGTGGGCGAAGGTCGCAGGCACCCGGAGCGAAACGCGGGGCCGGCCCGGCTTCATTCCCGGGTTCTGGGCTCGACCCTCGCGATTCCCCGGGGCTCCCCTTGGTTCGGGGGCCGGACTTGGCGTAGAACGGCGGTGGGGCGGCCGGTCTCGGACGATCGCCCGTTGGTCGGGCGAGTGCGCTCGCGATTTACCCCCGAGAGCCATCGTGATGCCGACGGTCGACGCCAACGAGGTGCGCGCGGAGGGGCCGAGGGCTTCGCCGAGCCGCTCCACCTTCGGGAAGTACGTGCTGCTTCGCAAGCTGGCTTCGGGCGGCATGGGCGAGATCTTCCTCGCCAAGCAGCGAGGCCCGTCCGGATTCGAGAAGCTGCTCGTCATCAAGCGGATCCTGAGCCACCACCTCGACAAGAAGGACTACCTCGACATGTTCTTCTCCGAGGCCCGGCTCGTCGCCCGCCTCAACCACCCCAACATCATCCAGATCATCGAGATGGGGGAGATCGACGGCGACCACTACATCGCGATGGAATATGTCCGGGGTAAGAGTCTCCGGGACATCATCGACGAGCTTCGGGCCGAAGCCAAGAGCTTGCCGGTCGCCCACGTCGTGGACCTCGGCATCAAGCTGTGCGAGGGCCTCGGCTACGCCCACCAGGCCCGCGACATTCGCGGCCGCCCGATGAACATCGTCCATCGGGACATCAACCCCCACAACGTCCTCATCTCCTACACCGGAGACTTGAAACTCATCGACTTCGGCATCGCGAAGTCGGAGATGACCTCGGTCCACACCGCCACGGGGACCATCAAGGGCAAGTTCGTCTACATGTCGCCCGAGCAGTCGGCGGCCGACCCGCTCGACAAGCGCTCGGACATCTTCTCGCTCGGCATCGTCCTGTACGAGATGCTGGCCCTCGAGAACCCGTTCGTGCGCCAGAACGTCGTGCTGTCCCTCGAGGCGATCCAGCGCCACCCGCTCGTGCCGCCGTCGCGCCGGCGCTCGGACGCGGCCGCGCTCGACGCGGTGCTGCTGCGCGCGCTCGAGAAGCAGCCGGAGGCCCGGTTTCAAAGCGCCATCGAGATGCGGGACGCGCTCAGGGACCTGGTTCGGACCGGCGTGGTGCCCCCCGCCGACCTCGATTTGTCCGGGTTCCTGCACGGCCTGTTCGCCGCCGACATCGCCGAGGAGGATCGGCTGCTCGCCGAAGCCGACAAAGCTGCCCGTCGCTTGCCGCCGCCGCCTACGGTGCCGGTGTCTCTGACGCCGCCCCCGGCCGGAGAGCTGATCGACGCCCCCCGCCGCCCGGCGGCGTTCGTCGATGAAGAGCCCACCGTGGCCGGCAACCCGTCCGATTTCGCCCAGCGGTCGCTCGAGGCGAGCCAGGTCCAGGGGTGGACTTCGGACCTGGCTTCGCCCGGGGTGCCCATGGTCCGGGGGACGGCCGGGGTGAACAGGCCGGTCCCCGCCCCGAGCCGGGAGGCGCTGCGCCCGGCCAAGAGCCGCCCCTCGTGGCTGAGGGACATGGCCTACGGACTCGCGTTCCTCCTCACCGCGGCCGCCGGCTTCGCCGGCACCCGGCTGCTGCTCGGCGACCGAGATTCGCCCCCTCCGGTGCCGATGGCAAAACCGGCGGAGATCGGCTTCGAGCCGGCCCGAACCGACGCCGCCTCTTTGGAGGCTCCCCCACGAGCGCCCCCGGAGACGCTGCCCGCCCAGCCGCCTCCGATCCCCGCGCCGCCGCCGGCGGTGGAGCCCGAACGACCCGCGGAGGTCGAGACGGCGAGAGCGACCGCCGAGACGCCTCGGGCCCGACCCAAACGCCGTCCCCCCCGCCGAAACCCGCCGCGCTCGGCGCCCACGGCCGAAGCCAGCCCCGCTCGGCCCGCGGCTGAGTCTGTGCAGCCGGCGGCCCGGGGGCGCCTCGTGCTGCCGAGCGCCCCCGCGATGGCGGTCATCGCCGACGGCCAGCGGCTCGGCGGCGTGCGGTCGGTCGTGCTTCGCCGGGACCGAGGCCAAGTCCAGCTGTCGGGGGGCGCCGATGTCGCGTACACGATCACCCTCGACTATGCGGTGGAGCCGGGAGGGTTGAAGCTGGAGGTGAAGACGACGCCGTGGTCGATCATCTACCGAAACGATCTCGCGCTCGGCCGCAGCCCGAGAAAGGTCGATGCCGCGGGCGCTCACAAGCTCCGATTCGCCCACCCCGACCACGGTGAGCTGCATCTGAGCCTGCGGTGGACGGCGCCATGAGATCCACGGCCGCGCTCTTCACCCTGCTCGTCGGCCCGGCGGCGGCGGCGGCGGACATCACGCCCCCCTCCATCACCCACCTTCGCGTGGCCGAGGTCATCGAGGGCGAGCCGCTGGCGGTGGACGCCGAGATCGAGGACGACAGCGCGATCTTCGAGCCTTCCGTCTATTTGCGCTCCTCGGGGATGGATCGATACCGGCGAAGCCCCATGGCCGAGGTCGGCCCCGGCCGGTTTCGGGCCATCGTGCCCCCAAAGGACGTGCAGGGGGTCATCGAATACTTCATCGAGGCCTTCGACGAGCACGGAAACGGGCCGTCCCGAGCCGGGACCCCGGACGCCCCGTTCCGGGTGACCGCGGTGCCGCCTCCGCCTCCGGTCGCGGCGATCCTTCCTGAAGTCGCCCCGGTTTCGGCCGAAGACCGGCTCGGTCTTGGCGAGGTCGCGCCGAGCCCCAAGGACTCAGAGGAGCGGGGGGTTCATGAGCAGTGGTGGTTTTGGACCCTGATCGGCGTGGCGGCGGCTGGGGCCGCCATCGCCGTCACCGTCGCCGTTCAGCCCACGCCCCGCGATTTCGTGAGCGCCCGAATCACCGGACCCGACCCCGCCCGCGACCTATGAGACCTCTTGGCCTCCAGTTCGGCGCGGTAGCGGCCGGGTTTGCGCTCGCGTGCGGGGAGCCCGGGCCGGAGCTCGAGGTTGGGTTTTCGACCCACCGGCTCGAGTGCGAGGTTCGGGACCTGCAGGCGTGGCTGCAGGTGAGCGGCGTGGATGGGTTCTGCCCGCTGGAGGTCCTCCCCGACCGCACGATCCAAGGGGTCTGCGGGCCGGTGCCCGGTCGAGCCGAGCGGGTGTTCAGCATCCTCTACTACGTGTTCCTCCCGAACTTCACCGGGGTCAGCACCCAGGTGGACCTCGCCCGCGCGTCCTTGGCCGTGGACCTGACCGAGGAGACCCGCGAAGAGGTCCCGGTGGACTTCGGCGCCGCCACGCTGGTCACGAGCTTCGACGCCGACCTCGATGGGCTCAGCAACCTCGTCGAGGTCTGCCGCGGGACCGACCCGCTCGACCCGAACAGCCCCGGGGGATAGCGAGGCGGCGCCGCTTGCGCGGCCTCGTGGACCGTGGCACCTGCTGGTCATGCGCCCTCCTCAGCGTGGCCCTGCTCGGGGCGCCCCGACCCATCGCGGCGCCCCGACCCATCGCGGAGCCCAGTCCGCGCCGGCGCCATCCGAGGTCTCGGCCGGGTTCCCCGCGATCGAAGCCTGGCTCGAGCGGGCGAGCATCGACGACGTGATCACGGCCATGCGGCCCCGGTACGAGGCCCTCGAAGCCCTGGCGAGCCGGGGCACGATCCAGAAGAAGGCCCCGGCCAAAAAAGCGATGGCGGCCTACGAGCGGGCCGCCGACCTCTTCGAGCACCTGTACTCGATGAAAGCGTCGCTGACGCAAACCGGTCGCTGACGCCGGCCAAGAACCCCGCGTCCTTGCCCGCGCCGGGGACCGCCGCTTTGATGCCGGCCATGAAGCACACGCTCAAGCTGCTGCACGAGGTCGGCACCGTCGGCGCCATGGGGGCGGTGATCGTGCAACTCGTGCTGGCCCTATATGGGGCAACCCTGCCCGTGGCCGAGCACGCGGTGGTCCGCGAGGTCATCGTGTTCGTGGCCGACAAGGTCCTCGTCCCGTCGCTCGGGATCACGCTGATCAGCGGCGTGTTCTCGATCACCGTGCACAAGCCGTTTCAGAACGCGGAGTGGGCGTTCGTGAAGCTGCTCATGACGCCGCTGGTGTTCGAGGCCACGTTCTTGGCCGTGGTCGCGCCGGCGAAGGCGGCGGCGGCGGCGGCGGCCAAGCTCGCCGGCGGTCAGGAGGCGGCCGAGGCGGCCCTGCTCTCGGCGATGAGCAAAGAGAAGTATGGCGTGGCCGTGGTCCTGCTCCTCTACGTCGCGAACATCGTGCTCGCGATCTGGCGGCCGAGAATGCGGCCCCGGCCGGCGCCTCCCCGCACCACCGAGCCCCAGGAGATCCGAGTCCTCCCCTGAGCGGTCGTCCCGGACAAAACGAGCCCGACCGAACGAGCAACCGAACGACCGAACGAGCAACCGAACGACCGAACGAGCAACCGAACGACCGAACGCTCGGCGGCGAGGCGAACCCGCGGGGCTCGATGTGGCTCGACGCTTGCTGACAGCCGAGCCATATGCGAACCCTCACCGCCTTTTTCTGCCTCTGGGCCGGGCTCGCCCACGCGACGACGGTGTCCGACGAGGTCGTCGTGGCCGTGCCGCCGTCGGCCGGGCCCCGGTCTCCAGCGTTGTCCTACCAGCCCGGAGCTGGGGCCGGGAACTATGTGCTCGTGTGGGAAGACAGCCGGGGCGGCGGCTCCGATGTGGCCCTCTACGGGCTTCGCCTGAGCGAAGCGGGGGTCCCGATCGGGTCGGCGGTGCGGCTGTTGCGGCCGCCAGGGATGGGGAACGAGCGCCAGCCGGCGCTCGCCGCGTCTCTTCTCGGGCCGGTGCCCGGGCACCAGCTCGCGTTCACGGTGGGCAACCGGGTGTTCACCACCCGGCTTTCGAACGCCCTGGTCTCCGGGGCGGTCCGGGATCTCCTGGGTCCTGGCGCGCTTTCTCCCCAGGCGTTCCCTCGGCTGGTCCAGGATGGCTCTTTTGCCGTCTACGAGGGGGGCGGCTCCGTCGTGGGCCAGCGGCTCGACGCAAACGGGCTGCCGACCGGCTCGGCGACACCTCTCTCGGTGGGGACCGACCCCGATGTCGCCGGGCTCGCGGGGCGCCATGTCTTCAGCTATGTGTCTGCGGGCGCTCAGGTGTTCGCGGGGAGCGTGCCCGCGGCCGGCGGCCCGGGGACGGCGCCTCGGCGGGCCGGGACCTCCACCGGCTCCGAAACCCGGTCCCGGCTCGCCGTGCTGGGGCAGGACGTGCTCGCGGTGTGGCAGCGGGACCAGCAGGGAGACCGGGACATCATCGGGGCGCGGCTCGACCCGGTCACCTTGCTTCGACGTGGAGGTGAGATCCCGATCGCCGTGGCCCGGCGGGACCAGCTCGGCCCGGCGGTGGCCGGCCACGCCGGCGGCGCGCTCGTCGTGTACCAGGACCGGCGCCGTTCGTCGGTGAACCCGGAGATCTTCGCCTCGCAGCTCGGCGCCCAGGGCCAGGTGCTGGGGGAGTTTCCCATCTTCTCCTTCGCTGGCATCGCCTTCGAGCCGGCGGTGGTGAAGGGCCCCGCCTCTGACTATCTGGTCGCCGCGATCCTCGACGGAAGTCCCAGCCGCTTGTCCTTTCGCATCGTCCGCGACGAACCCCCGGCGGGGATGATGACCGCTGCTGCCCAGACCGCGCTCGCCGATGGCGTCGCCACCGCGCCGCTCCGGTTTGGGCCGGCCCGGGGCGCGAGTGGGTTTCAAGCGGTGGACGGCACCCAATACGACGTCACCGTGACCGGCCCCGGGGTGCAGGTCGCGACGCCCGACGCCGACCCGGCCCGGCCTGGAGTGCAGGTGGCGTCGGCGCAGGGGCAGGTCTTCGTCGAGGTCCGGTCCACGACGGCCGGTCCGGCCACGGTCACGGTGGCTTCGGTGGAGGGCACGGCGGTGGGTTCGGCGACGGCGACCTTCGTGAACGTGCCGCCGGTGGCTCGGGATGTCCGCATCGAGCCCGCGACCCCCACGTCCTTGGTGCCGCTGCAGCTTCGCTACGCGTTCTTCGACGTGAACGGCGACCCGGAGGGGCCCTCGGAGATTCGATGGACCCGAAACCAGGTGCAGCTCCCCGCTTTCGATGGAGCCCGAACCATCCCTGCGTCGGCGACGCAGCGGGGCGAAGTCTGGCGGGCCTCGGTGCGGCCGAGCGACGGCCAAGGGTTCGGGGCGCTCGCGTTTTCTTCTCCGGTCACCATCGGAAACGCACCGCCCGAAGCCACCGGCGTGCGCATCGAGCGGGAGGGCGACCCCACCCAGCCAGTTCGGGGCGGCGACCCGATCCGGCTCGTCTACATCTATTCGGATCCGGATCGGGACGCAGAAGGCCCCACCCGGATTCGGTGGACCGACCAAGGCCAGCCCCTGCCCGCGCTCGATGACTCACGGCGGGTTCCGGGAGCGGAAGTCCGGCGGGGGAGGGTGTTCGTGGCCGAAGTGACCCCGAGCGATGGCTTGTCCTTCGGAGCGCCGGTGTCCTCGGCGCCGCTGTCGGTGCTGAACAGCCCCCCGGTGGCGGTGGTGGTGGAGACGGTCGAAGTCATGGAGCGGGCCCGGGTCGTGCTCGACGGCACCGGGAGCTTCGATCCGGACGGCGACGGACTCGGCTTCGCGTGGACGCAGGCCGGCGGCCCGGCGGTCCCCCTGACCGGCGCCGCTTCGGCCACCCCGAGCTTCGACGCTCCGTCCATCCGGTCGGGCTCGACGTTTCTCTCGTTTGACCTCGTGGTGTCCGACGGCGACGCGAGCTCGAGCCCGGCGCGGGTCGCGGTGGTGGTGCTCGCCTATCCGGACACCGACCGGGACGGGCTCGACGACGAAGAGGAGGCCCGGCTCGGCACGAACCCGAACAACCCCGACACCGACGACGATGGCTTGCTCGACGGCGAAGAGGTCGAAAACGGCGCAAACCCACTCGACGCCGACTCCGATGACGACGGGCTCATCGACGGCGAGGAGGGCCGCGCGTGCCCGACCTGCGACCCGGCCCCGTTCTCGGACATCGACGCCGACGGTCTCGCCGCGGTGCTCGACCCCGACTCCGACGGTGATGGCTTGTTCGATGGGCTCGAGCTCGGGATCACCGAACCCGTCCCCGCTCGAACCATCGATGGTTTTGCTTCGGCCGGGACCGATGTATCGGTGGGAAGCTTCACCCCGGACGCCGATCCCACCACCACCACGAACCCTGCAAACCCCGACACCGACGGCGATGGGCTGCTCGACGGACAGGAGGACCAAAACCGAAACGGGCGGGTCGACCCGGGCGAGACCGACCCGAACGACCCGAACGATCCGTGCCGCACCGACGAGCAATGCCCCCGCGGCCTCGTGTGCATCGACGGCGGCTGCGTGCCTGCGCCGGAGAGGATGTGCGAGCCGCTGCCGGAGGGCCAGGTCTGCTGCCAGGGCGGCTGCCAAGGCGGCGCCCCGATCGTGGAGGCCCGCTGCGGCGACGGCCAGACCATGGCGAGCTGCCCCCGCGGGTCGCAGCAGTGCGCCGAATCGGTGTGCCTCGCCCCCCCTCCGGAGTGCCGCTTCGCGTCCGACTGCGGCGCCGGACAGCTCTGCCGGGAAGGCCAGTGCGTGACCCCGGCCGGTTCCGGCACCTGCGCTCCGCTCGACCCCGCGTTCGAGTGCTGCCGAACCGCCTGCTCCTCGGTCGGCGAGCTGGCGCAGGCGGCCTGCGCCGCCGGCGAGACGGAGGCCAGCTGCCCCGCCGACGCCGAGCTGTGCAGCGCCGGCGCCTGCTCCGGCCGCCCCGGCGTGGGCGTCGGGGTGGACATCGGCGGCGACCGGTCCTCGGGAAGCTCCTGCGCCCAGGTCGGCAACGCCGGCCTCTTCTCCCTTCTCGGCCTGCTCGCGCTCGTCCGCCGCCGCCGATGACCGTCCGGCCCCGTCGTGCGGCCAAGCCGTCGCTCCGGTGCTGCCGTCAGCATCCGGACGGACCAAAGCGGTCGCTCGAGTACTGCCGCGAGTTCGAAGAGGAGAAAAAACCTTGGTTTTGGTGCCGCCGCGACAGCGGTTCTCAGAGGATTCGGGTGGCGCGCGGGTAGCTGCCGAGCACCCTGAGGCTCTCCACGGCGGGGAGGGCCCGGTCTTTGGCCAGCACCATCTTCGGGTCGTCGCGGTGGCCCTCGGCGTCGAGAAAGAAGGCGTAGGTCCAGTTCTCTCGGCGGCTCGGCCGCTTGTCGATGTGCGTGAGGTTGACGTCGGCGGTGCGGAACGCGGCGAGGGCTTCGGCGAGCGCGCCGGGCTCGTTTTTCGTCACCAGCATGAAGGAGGTCTTGTCGTCTCCGCTCGGCTCGGCGCGCTCGCGGGCGAGCACGAAGAACCGCGTGACGTTGTTCGGGTTGTCTTCGATGTCCTCGAACAGGACCTCCATCCCGTGGAGTTGCCCGGCGAGCTCCGAGGCGATCGCGGCCGACCCGGGCTCATCGCGCGCGAGCAGCACCGCGTGGCTCGAGCTCGGCGTGGGGACGAGAGTCGCGCTGGGGTAGTGGGCAAACAGCCAAGCTCTGCACTGCGAGAAGATCTCGGGTCGAGAGTAGATCTTTTCGATGGGTTCGCTTGGGCTCATGGCGAGCAGATGGTGCCGGATGGCGACCAGGACCTCGGCATAGACGTTTATCTCGCCCGGCTCCGTGAAGGCGTCGAGCGTGTCGGCGACGCCCCCGACGGTCGAGTTCTCGATCGGGACCATTCCGTAGTCGAGCCGTCCCCGCTTCACGTCGGTGAACACGGTCCGGATCTCCGAGACGTCGTCGAAATCCACGGAGGAGCCGAACTGGGCGACGGCGGCCACGTGGCTGAAGGATCCGGGCGGCCCTAGGTATCCGACCCGTATGGGCCGCTCGAGCGCGAACGAGCCGCTCATCAGCTCCCGAAAGACCGCCTCGACCGCCCGGTCGGACAGGGGGCCGGCGTTGCGCTCGAGGGCGCGCCGGATGACCGCCTGCTCCCGGTGCGGGGCGTAGATCGGCGTCCCCTCCGCGCGCTTCAGGGCGCCGATCTCGGCGACCACCCGCGCGCGCTCGTTGATGAGATCGACGATGCGCTCGTCGATCCCGTCGATGCGGGTCCTCATCTCGTCGAGGTCGGACATCCTTCACCTCCGGTTCGGGGACGGGCGCTTCGGGCGCGCGGCGAGAACGTTGCCCAGACCCATCGCTCGGTCGATACCCCGAACGCGGAGGCCGAGGCGACCCCCGGTTTCCTCCGCGTGGCGCCGAAGCGGTTTCGGATCGGGCGCGTTTGCGGTACGACCTCCGCCATGCGCTTGGTGGGGATCGCGCTCATCCTGGCTGGGTGCGTGGCCGAGGGCCCGCGGTCGCCGGATCAGCCGGCGGAGGCGGACGGACCGGGCGCGCCGGCGCCGCTTCGGCTTCTGACCAGGGCCGAGTACCGCAACACGATTCGGGACCTGCTCGGGCCCCACTTCGAGGACAGCACGTCGCGGTTCCCGGCGGAAAACGACGCGCTCGGGCTCGACAACATCGCCACGTCCCACCAAGCGAGCCAGAGCCACGTGGACGCCTACCGGGAGGCGGCGGCCTCGCTGTCGGCGGCGGCGGTGGAGCGGGGCCTCGGCTCGTGCGAGGGCGAAGGCTGCGGAGCGAGCTTTCTTCGGAGCTTCGGACGACGGGCGTTTCGGCGGCCGCCGACCGACGCCGAGCTCACCCGGTTCGAGGCCCTGTACAGCCGGGTCGAGGGGCTCGCCGGGCCGTCGGCGGCGACGGAGGCGGTGGTCCAAGCGATCCTTCAATCGCCGCAGTTCCTGTACCGGGTCGAGTTCGCGGGCGTGGCCGACGGGGAGCGGGTCCGTCTCGATGGCTACGTGCGCGCGAGCCGCCTGTCGTACCTGCTGTGGGCGAGCATGCCCGACGACGCGCTGCTCGACGCGGCCGCGGCCGGCGCGCTCGACACCGCCGACGGCCTCGAAGCCGAAGCGCGGCGGATGTTCCGGGACCCGAAGGCCCGGGCTGGGGCCGAGAACTTCTACCGGCAGTGGCTCGAGACCCAGGCTTTCGAGACGATGAGCCGGGACGCCGAGGCCTACCCCGGGTTTCAGCCCGCGCTCGCGCTCGAGCTGCGGCGATCGCTGCACGCGTTCGTGGACCACGCGATCTTCGAGGGCGGCGCCGACGCGCTGTTCGGCTCGAGCGAGGTTTGGACCACGCCGGAGCTCGCCGCGCTTCTGGATCTCCCTGCTCCGGAGGGGAACTTCGGGCCGGTGACAGCCCCCGAGCGGCGGGGCCTCGTCACCCAGCCGGCGCTGATGGCGGCGCTCGGCAAGCCCGACGGATCGGCCCCGATCCTTCGCGGCGTCTGGGTGCTCGAGCGGCTCTTGTGCCGGTCCTTTCCGCCGCCTCCGCCCGACGCGCCGGTGGTCGCGCCCGACCCCGACCCGAACGCGACGACGCGGGAGCGGTTTGCCCAGCACACCGAAGACCCGGCCTGTCAGGGCTGCCACCAGTTCATCGACCCGGTCGGATTCGCGTTCGAGCACTACGACGGGATCGGCCGGTGGCGGGCGCTCGAGCGGGGCCGTCCGGTGGACGCGAGCGGCGCGGTGACGCTCGCCGAAGACACGAAGCTGCTCGGTCCGGTGGAGGACGCGGTCGACCTCGCCGGCCGGCTCGCGTCGGCCCGCGAGGTGCGCGACTGCGTCGCCCGCCAGTGGTTCCGGTACGGGCTCGGACGGGCGGAGACTCGAGGGGACGAAGCGGCGATCCGGCGGATGGGCGAGGCGCTGCACGAGACCGGAGAGTTCGAGGCGATGTTGGCGGCGTTCGTGCGCTCCGACGCGTTTGGGACCCGGGCCGCGGAGGACGTCCGATGAGCAGTCGAAGGCGGTTCTTGAAGGCTGCGGGTGGGGCGGCGCTCCTGCCGTTCTTGCCGTCGCTCGACCGCGGCCGGTGGCGGCTCGGGCCCAGCGCGGCTCGGGCGGCGACGCCGAAGCGGCTCGTGTTCATGTACGCTCCCAACGGGGTGCCGCCGGCGACGTGGTGGCCGCTGTCGGCGCCGGGGGCGGCGCTTCAGCTCGGGCCGGCGCAGGCGGCGCTCGCACCGTGGTCGGACCGGGTGACGGTGGTGCGGGGCCTGAGTTTTGCTGCTCGCGGGCCGGGCGGACCCCACGCCCGGGGGGTGGGCACGGCGCTGACGGGAACCCAGCTTCAGCCGGGGGACATGCCGTCGAACGACGGGACCTTGGCCGGGTGGGCGAACGGCCCGTCGCTCGATCAGGTGCTCGCGGCGCGGCTGTCCCCGGGGACGATGTTCCCGACCCTCCAGGTCGGCGTGCGCTGCGACCACCACCGGTCCACCAACATGAGCCGGCTCAGCTATGGGGCGGCGGGGCGGCCGATCCCCCCGGTGAGCGACCCGGCGACCTTGTGGCAGACCCTCTTTCCGGAGGTGGTCGAGGACCGGGCCGGCGCTGGGTTTCAGGGCTTGGTGCTCGACGCGGTGAAGCAGCAGATCGAGCTCGTGAAGGGGGCGGTGTCGGCGGAGGACCGTCGAACGCTCGAGGCCCACATGTCGCACGTCGATGCCATCCAGACCCGCCTGGCGGCGATGGGGGGCGGCGGGGGATGCGAAAGCCCGGCGCCGCCGGTCGTGGAGGACGTCAACGGCGACGGCTCGCCGAACCCGGACCACGACGCGACCATGGAGCGGGTGGCCGAGCTGCAAATGGACATGCTCGTGCTCGCGCTCGCTTGCGACCGGACCCGGATCGCGACCTACCAATTCGGAAACGCCTGGGCCCGCATGACCTATCCGTGGATCGACAGCCCCCGAACGAACCACGATCTGTCCCACGCCGGCGACAACCAGGTCGCGGAGCAGGCGGCGTGGACGGCGGTGACTTCGTACCACATGGGCATGCTCGCCCGGCTCATTCGCGGGCTGCAGGCGGTGCCCGACGGGGACGGGACCCTGTTCGATTCGACCGCGATCGTGTGGTTCACCGAGGTCGCGGTGGGCAACACCCACAGCCACCGAAACATGCCCTATCTCGTCGCCGGAGATCTCGGCGGGGCGCTCCGCTCCGGACAATACATCGACGTCGGCGACCGCTTTCACAACGACCTGCTCGTCACCCTCATGAACGCGATGGGGGTCCAAGAAAACCGCTTCGGCGACGCGGACCTCTGCACCGGCCCCATCGAGGCGCTCCTTTCCTGAACCTCCGCTCGCGAGAACCCCGGCCGAAGGGCCTTTGTGATCGCGGCGGCCGCGCTCGCGGCAAAGGTCCTCGGAGCGCGGGAACGCGCGGCACTCCTCGTCGGCGCTGCTGGCCGGCCGCCGGCCACGCCCTCGCACCCGAGCGCTTCGATTTTCTCCTAATTTCAAGGAGTTGACGTATTCTTGCGGCTAAGGTAAAACGTTTTTTCTTAAGTGGGGCGCGATGAGCTGGGGCTTTTATGGTCGGTCGAATGAGTTGGGTACGCTCACCTCGATCCTGCAGCGTCGGCGCTGGTTTTTTGCCCGCGTCACGGGCCGGCGACGTATCGGCAAGACCACCCTCGTGCAGCGCGCACTCGACGCCTCGAAACGGGACCGCACGTTCTACGTGCAGATCCCCGACTCCGCCCCCGCAGGGGTGCTGTCGAGCGTGCACGACGCGATGGACACCTTCGCGCTGCCCCAAGACCGCTTTCCCCGACCCGATAGTCTGCTTTCCTTCGCACGCACCGTCGAGGCGCTCTGCGAGGCGGGGTACGTCGTTGCCCTCGACGAGTTCCAGTACTTCAGTCGCAAGCATCTTGCCGAGTTCACCTCGCACCTTCAAGCCAGCGTCGACCGACTCCTCGACCGCGCGGAGCGCTGCCCCGGCGGCCTCATCGTGCTGGGGTCCCTCCACGCCGAACTGGTGGCTCTGCTCGACGACCGTGATGCGCCCCTCTACAATCGCACGACCGACCAGCTCGAACTTCGGCATCTCGACTTCGAGGCACTGCTCGCGCTGCTCGACGCGCACGCTGACCGTGACCCCCATCGTTTGCTCTTCTTGTGGAACCTCTTCGAGGGGGTGCCGAAGTTCTACCGCGACGCCTACGAGCAAGACGTGTTGTCGAAGGACCGCGTCGAGCTGCTCGAGCGCTTGTTCTTTCGGTCCTCTTCACCCCTACGTACAGAGGCTGAGAACTGGTTCTTGAGCGAACTTCGCGGCCGATACGATGTCGTCTTGAAGTTCGTGGCTCGGCATCCGGGATGTTCGAACGGCGACATCGAAAGCCACGTCCGCGAGATCAGCCCGACGACCGCCGAGCAGGCGGGCGGCTACCTCAAGATCCTGATCGACCGCTACCAGATGCTCGAGCGCCGCCTTCCCATCCTGTCGCCGCCGAAGGCCCGACGCGGACGCTACTACATTCGCGACAACTTCCTCCGAAGTTGGCTCGCCGCGCTGCAGACTTCGGTCTCGGCCCTCAACTTTCGCCCCGTCGGCGTGCTCGTTGCCCAGGCCGACACGCGTCTTTCCGTCGCCGAAGGCCACGGGCTCGAGCGCCTCGTCGCGCAGCTCTACGAAGAGCGAAGCCGCCGCGCAGTTGGAGATTTCGCGCTCACGCACCGCATCGACGGCTACTGGGACCGAAGCGACGTCGAGATCGATCTCGTGGCGCTCGACGAGGATCGAAAGCTGGTCCGGTTTGGGACATGCAAGCGCAGCGATGACAAGCTCCCTGCCGCGGTGACCGAGTTGGGCTCGCATGTCGAGCGCTTTCTCGACGCGCACTCCAAGTACCGAAACTGGCGCACTGAACTTGTGGCCATCGCCCCCCGCATTGGCCCTGAGCTTCGCGCTGAAATCGAGGGGCGCGGCGCCATCCCCCAGGACCTCGTGGACCTCACGGAGGGTCTTTGAGGCCGCCTGATGTCCGACCGCTCTCGCGGCTTCTCCTCGACTTGGCCGCTCGACCTTGGCGCATAGCCTGACCGAAGCGAAGGCTTCCTAGCGGTTTGCTCAGCCGTAGAAGTTGTCGAGGACCCGCGCGGCCTCCTCGGCGAGCGGATGGGCGGCGGGGTGGCGGAGCGCCTCGGCCTCGGCGAGCAGGCTCTCGATGTTCTGCTGAAGGCTCGGGTCGCCGGATTCGAGGGCTTCGATGGTTTCCTCGTTCACCAGCTCGAACCACCGCGAGATGAGCGGGGCGAGCGCGCGTGGACCGGGGCCCTCGGGGAGATGGGCGAGCGGCCGCTCGAGCCGCCAGCCCCACCAGGCGTCGCCGTCGGCCACCACGCTGAGGTCGGGGGCGATGAGAAAGCTCCGGGGGGATCTCGGCGGCGCTTCGCGCCCGCACACGAGCTGCCGCGAGTCGAAGGCGATGGTTTCCGTGAACGTGGGCAGGCGACCGAGCGCTTCGAATCGAAGGGCCGCGGGCTCCACCGGACCGAGCTCGGCGGGCACGGGGGCCCTTCGCTCGGGCACCGTCCAGATGAGCGAAAGGAGCCGGCCGTCCTCCCCAAAGCGCCATTCGTCGCCCCACACGAACGAGCTCCCCCGCGTGCGGGACTCGTGAGCGTCGTAGGATGCATCGCCGGGCGCGGGCCCGATTCGGATCTGGCGAAGCTCCCAGATGGGGGACGGGAGGATCGTTGGGCCGGAGTCCGCCCTCAGCGTCCACTCTCCTTCTCGAATGGTCGCCATCATCGTCACCTCGACCAGATGAGGTCGGCGGGGGGAAGGGTCTGGGTCCCTTGGCCCGAAGGGATCGTTCCGTTCACGAGCATCTCGGCGGTGATCGCCGGCCCGGGATCGATGGGGGCGCCCCCGAGCGCCGCCACCCCCGACTCACCCTTGATTCCGCTTGGGCCGTAGGCGGTGATCACGTTGCCTCCGCCGCTCCCCGGGCCCTCCACGACCGCGATGTCGCCCCCGCGCAGGTAGATGAGGCGCCCCGAGCCGCCCTGGGAGCGATAGATCGCGTCGGGTTCGCGGAGGATCAGGCGCACCACCTCGTCCGGCATCTGGTGCCGGGTGTCGGCGTGGTAGTTCCCCGCGCGGGGGAAAGAGGTCTCGGCGCGGGTGTAGACCCGCTCGAGCAGCCGGTCGAGGCGGCGCTCGCCCACCTCGGGGGCAGCGTCCACGTAGCCGCGGCCCGGCGCGCCGGCGAGCGCAGGGTTCGCCCGCAAATGGCGGAGCGTAACCTCGTACCGCGCCAGCTCCGCCGCGTAGGCGTCCCGTTCGGCGCGAAGCGTTACCCGCTCGCCCGCCGCGGCTCCGGGCAAACGCTCGTCGTAGGCCCGGACCAGGGCGCGATGCTTCGCGACCTCGAGCGCGACCTCTTCGCCGCGCGTTCCTGGGCGGAACCCATGGTTCAGCCCGAACCCACGCCGCAGGGCGCCCTGCACGCCGGTGTTGTCGATCAGGCCATGGGCCACCTGCCGGTGGATGTCGATCGAGGTCTGGGATGTGCCTGGACCGTACTGCACCCGAAGGTCGAGGTGCCCGCCCTGGGTGTAGCCGGTCTCGACCCGAACGTGGCCGGGCGCCATGTCCGGGTTGGCGCGAACGGCCGCTCCGCTCTCGATGAGCGCGCGGTTCATCTGCGCAGAAAAGGAGAAGGCGTCGCTCGCTCGGCCCCCGCTCGCCCGAGCGGACACGCCGGTCATGCCCCCCCAAAAGGCGATCGAGAGCCCGAGCTGGGCCCTCTGTCCGGGGCTGAGCTCATCCCAATTCGCGATCAGGTTGTGGGCTTGATCCACCGAGGCGGCGGCGTCGGCGAAGTTGGCGCTCGCGTTGAGGATGCCCGCGGCCCGGGCAACGTTGGGGGCCACGCGCGAGCCGTTCGCGGCGAGCGCGCCCGCCCCCTGCGCAACCCCTGCCCCCAGCACCGTGAGTCCGGCCCCACCGAGGCTGAGCCACGCGGCCCTTGCGTCCGGATCGGAAAGGGAGAGCGTCTGGCCGTGCTGGTGGCGGTCGAACAGCTCGTTTCCGGCCTTGATGCCCATGTATCCGGCCGAGCCGAGGGCCACCCCCCACGCTCCGGCCACGAGCGGCGTGGCGGTGCCCCCGGAACCGGCGATGATGACCCCGCTCGCCACGACTCCGCCCACGAGGGCGGCGACGTCGGCGACGTCGCCCACGTGCTCCCAGAACGTGTCGCTCACGTCCGGTGTGTTCTCGGTGACCATCCGGGTCTCGCCGGGCTCCCCGAGGTGCCCACCGGCGGGGAAAGTCATCCTGCCCGGCGGGAGCTGGTTGTGTCGGCGCCACGCCTCGAAGTCGTCGTAGACGCGGCCCGTGTTGTCCACGAAGCGCGTCTGCCCGTTTTGGCCCTCGACCCGATAGATTTGAAGATCGATTGGGCCCGTCCGTTGGCTCGAAAACTGGATGGGCAAGGTCGCGACGGAGATGTCCCCCCCGCCCATGCGCTCCTGGGCGACCCGGATGCCGCCGGCCACCCGCTCGACCGCCTCATTGCCTTCGAAATAGTTGTACTGGCCGTCGAGCGCGCGGGCCTGCACGCTCGCGAGTCCCGCTTCGTCCGCCGGCAGGTCGTCCCGCATCGGCATCCCGAGGCCGGCGCCGACGAGGTTTTCGATGTTGCTGCCGCTGACGGGCACGGCCCGGTCCCCGCGGTGTTCGAATTGCGAGAAGCGGGCGCGGGCGTGGCTCTCGAGCAGGCCGGGGTGCTCCCAGGGCCTCCTTGCGCCGGCCGCGGCCGCGACCGCCTCGTTGCCATTCATCAGCTCGCGGGCGGCCCAAATGCGGCTGGCGCCCGGGATGTCGTCGTCCACGAGCAGGGCCCGACCCCGATCGGTCGAGAGGTTGAGCTCGAGGGCGCGGGTCCGCGCGGCCACGACTGAAGGCTCGGCATCGCCCTGCCCGGCGGCCAGAGCCCGCGCGAACGCGCCGGCGAGCTCCGGGCTCTCTCGGTAGGCGCCCTCCGGAGTCTTCAGAAACAGGGTTCGAACGAGGGCTTCGCGCGCCGGCGACGGTTCGAGCCCGTCGATCGTGCGGAGGGCCTCCACCGGTCCCTCGCGACGCCCGGAAAGACCGGAGGCGAGCGCCGCCATCGCGTCCGGCTCGATGCGCCTCAGGGTGTCCGAATCCAGGTGGCGAAGCGCCCTCTCGGCCAGCTCGGCCCGCCGGAACCCATGGACGCCAGCCTCCTCGAGCCGCCCCAGGGCCTCGAGTCCTTCGTTCAGGTAGCGGGCGCGGGTCTCGGGGTCGGGAATGGACGCGATGGCGTCCATCATCCCGCCGAAGCCGGCGCGGTCGGGCTCGTGAAAGTCGGCTCCGCCGCCGTAGCCGCTCGACAGCCGGGAGGTGCGGAGATTGGCGGCGCCGTCGAGGACCGCCGCTCGCTCCTCGTCGCTGAGCCGGCCGAAGGCGGTGGCCACGTCTTCGCCCCGGAGGCTCGCGATTGCGCTCGCGACGCTCACCGCGTCGCCGTCGGCCGCGAAGGAAGTGGAGGTCGCGTACCCGAAGCCTCCCGAGAACTCGTGAGGCGAGGGGGTGCCGTCGGTCGTGCGCCCCGCCAGCGCAGAAGCGAAGCTGAGCCTCGTCTCGACCGGGGCGGTCGCGTTCGCGCCGTCCATGAAAGCAGCGCGGGTCGCTTCGCCGGCCCCGCGCATGGACTCGGCGAGCGTGGCGAGCGTGGTCCCGTCCACCGTTTGGCCCATCGCGCGGCCGAAGGCGGTGGCCACCGCCCCGGCGCCCCGGCGCTCGAGCCGGTCGGCCATCTTTTCGAGGAGGCCCTCGCGCTCGAGCTGCTGGATGACCGCCGCCGCATCCGGCCCTTGGAGCCCAGAGATGGCTTCGGTGGCGGTGCGGAGTTCGCTCTCGGTGACCCGGCCGAAGATCCCGGAGTCGTCGAGCGCGGTCCGCACTGCGTCGAGCGCGCGGCGCTGGGCGACGGGGTCCGTCCCTTCGTCGGCGTAGAGGCGATCTGCGACCGCCGAAAGAACCGGGTCGCCCAGCTCGGCGATGCGCGCTGCGCGCCCGTCGGGCGGGGTGGTGAGCACGTCTTGGACCGTCTCGGCACGGACCGCCCCTGCGACCTCATACGCGGGGCCGCGGTCGGCAGCCGGCCCTCGAGCTGCCGTCCAGGCGGCGACGCTGGCGTAGGGCCACGCCTTGGGGTTCACGGGGGCGGGGCCGTCGTTCGGGTCCCATACCCGGCCGCTCGCTCGGTCGCGCACGAGGACGTGACCGGCGCCATTGGCGTTGCCGTCGTCGGCCGCCCGGCGATCGTCCATGAACACGATTTCGTCGCGCCCCGGGCGCGCCATGGTGGCCGCGTGCTCGAGACAGTTGGCGTCCCCGTCGCGGAGCCGCTCGGTCATGAGCGAGGTGGGGGCGACCGAGGCCTGAAGCCGCGAGCGGACCTGCTCGGTGCTCGCGCGGTCGATCGCTTGTCGCAGGAGGGCCCGGCGCTCGACGTCTACGCCCGCGACCCGAGCGGCGGCCAAAAACGGGTTGGGGCGCTCGGTCGCCGGGCTCACGGTGTCGGCCGGAGCCTTGTCTTTCGGCGCCTTCTCCTCTGGAGCTCGGGTCGCCGTCTCGGACGCTGGGTCGCGGGGTGGCTCGAACTCCGGTCCTCCTCGGCGGCGCACGGCTCCCGTCATGCGGTCCTTATCGGTCGACCGGCCGCTGAGGTTTCGGAACGCGGACGGCCGCCGACCGAACGCGCCTTTTTCCACGCCGCCGTGGATTGGGAGACCGACAACAGGCACGATTTCGCCATGACGGAGCTGGCGCGCGCCCGGACCCGATTCACCGACGCCGACGTGCAGCGAATGCTGGAGGTCGGCCTTCTGGACGACCGTCGTGTCGAGCTCATCGACGGAGACCTCATCGAGATGAATCCCCAGGGCCCCGTCCACGCGAACCTCACCGGGTGGATTCGCGACCTCCTCATGAAGACCTACGGCCGCGGCTTTCACGTCCGCGACCATAGCCCTGTGGACATCTCCCCTCATGACCAGCCGGAGCCGGACGTGGCGCTCGTTCGCGGGGCGCGGAAGAAGCGAGCGCCGCACCCGAAAGGCCCCGATGTCGTGCTGGTGGTCGAGATCGCCCGGAGCAGCGTGAGCTTCGACCGAGAAAAGGCGTCCGTTTATGCTCGGGGCGGGGTGCCCGAGTACTGGATCGTCGACACCGAGCGGCGCCGGCTCGAGGTGCGCCGCGCCCCGAGCGGGGGCCAGTACGGGTTCTTTCAGGCGCTCGGCGAGGCCGACCGGGTCCCATGGCCGGAGCGGGACGACGACGTCGCCGTGACCGAGCTGCTCCCGTAGCCGCGGGGTCGTACCCGCTCGCAGGCTGGCCCCTCACTTCATCGAGCGGCTCAGGCTTGGGCTGCGAGCTCGAAGCCGGCGTCGTCCACGGCGCGGGCGATGATGCTCGGGTCGTGCTCGCCGTGAACGGTGAGCTGGCCTCCGTCGAGGTTGACGTCGAAGTCGAGGCCGGGGGCGGCCGCTTCGAGGGCTCGGGCCAGCGATTTCACGCAGCCTCCGCAAGTCATTCCGGTCACCCGGTATTCGGTATCAGCCATGGTGGGTTTCCTCAGGGGGGCGGCGGGGCCGCCACCGGCGAAGGGTGAGAGCGTTCGTGACGACGCTCACGCTCGAGGCGGCCATCGCCGCGGCCGCCACCGCCGGGGAAAGATAGCCAAGGGCGGCGAGCGGCAGCCCGATCACGTTGTAGGCGAAGGCCCAAAAGAGGTTCTGCCCGATCTTCGCGCGGGTGCGGCGGGCGATGTCGAGCGCGGCGGCCACGAGCAGCGGATCGGGGCGAACCAACGTGAGGGCCGCGGTGTGGCGGGCGACGTCGGTTCCGGTGCCAAACGCGATGCCGAGGTCGGCGGCGGCGAGCGCGGGGGCATCGTTGACCCCATCGCCCACCATCGCCACCTGGCGCCCTTCGGCCCGGAGCCGAGCGACGAATCGGCCCTTATCTTCGGGCAGGACCCCGGCTTCGATGTGCTCGATGCCCACCTCGCGGGCGACGGCGGCGGCCGGCCCCGGCCCGTCCCCGGTGAGCATGACCACGTGGACCTTCTGGCGGCGGAGCTCGGCCACGGCGGCCTGGCTGGTCGGCCGGGGCGGGTCGGACACGGCGATGAAGCCGAAGACCTCGCCGTCCACCGCCACCCCCATCACCGTGCCGTGGGCCTCTTCCGCCGATAGATCGAACCCACCGAACGGGAGGCCGCGCTCGGTGAACAGCCGCGGGCTCCCCACCAAAATGTCTCGTCCGCGGGCGGTGGCTTCGATGCCTCGTCCGGTGAGGGCGAGGAACCGGTCCGGCGGCGGCGTCGGGGCCGCGGCGTCGAGCACCGCCCGGGCGAGCGGGTGCTCGGAGCCGGCCTGGGCGGCCGCCGCCCACTTCAGGACTTCGGCTTCGTCGTGGCCGGGGGCAGTCAGCACCTTGCGGACGGTCGGGGTCCCGGCGGTGAGCGTGCCCGTCTTGTCGAAGACCACGACGTCGATCGACCGGGCCTGCTCGAGCGCTTCGGCGTTTTTGACCAAAATGCCCGCTCGGGCCGCCGCGCCGGTGCCGACGAGCAGCGCCGCCGGGGTCGCGAGCCCAAGCGCGCACGGGCAGGCGATGACGAGCACCGCCACCGAGCGGATGAGGGCGTCGGGCACCTCGGCGCCGGCGAGCACCCACCCGCCGAACGTGAATGCGGCGAAGACGACCACCGCGGGCACGAACACCGCCGACACTTGGTCCACCCGGCGCTCGACCGGGGCTTTGGACGCCTGCGCGGCCTGCACCGCCTCGATGATGCGGGCGAGCGCGCTGTCTTCCCCGACCGCGGTCGCCTCGATCCGCAAGAGGCCCGGGCCGTTCAGGGTCCCGCCGAGCACCGCCGCCCCGGGGCTCTTTTCCACCGGCAGGCTCTCGCCGGTGACCATCGATTCGTCTACGGCGCTGTCCCCGGCGAGGATGGTGCCGTCCACGGGGATGCGCTCGCCCGGCCGCACCAGCACGGTGGCCCCGCGGGGCACCGCTTCGACCGGGATCTCCACCCACTCGCCGTCGCGCTCGACCCGGGCCCGCTCGGGCCTCAGCGCCGACAGCGCCTCGAGCGCCTCGGTGGTGCGCCGCTTCGCTCGCGATTCGAGCGTTTTGCCCAAAAGGACGAGGCTTATCACCATCGCCGCGCTCTCGAAGTAGAGGTCGCCGCCGGTGGCGAGCCCGAACAAGGACAGCGCGAACGCGGCGGTAGTGCCGAGCGCGACGAGCACGTCCATGTTGGCGCCGCCCGACGCGAGGGCGAGCGCGCCGGCCCGGTAGAACCGGGCCCCGCCGAGCACCTGCACCGGGGCCGCGAGCAGGAGCTGGACCCAGCCTCGGGGCATGGCGTGCACGCCGAACGGGTGCAGGACCATCGGGAGCACCATCGGCGCGGTGAGCAGCAGGCAGAGCGCGAGCAGCCGGCTGTCGCGGCGGTCCGACGCCCGGTTTCGCTCGGCCGCGGCTTCCCTGGCCTCGGCCGCCGATCCGAGCGGGGTGGCCGAAAAGCCGGCCCGGGCCACCGCGCTCGCGATCGCCGCCGGATCCACCTTTTCAGGGACAAAAGCGACGGTGGCGAGCTCGGCCGAGAGGTTCACCTGGGCCCCGAGCACGCCGTCGAGCTTTCCGAGCACCTTCTCGATGCGCTGGGCGCAGGTCGCGCACGTCATGCCCCCGATGGAGAAGCGGGCCGCCGCCGCCGGCACCGCGAAGCCAGCCCGGGCGACCGCGGCCCGGACCCGCTCTCCGACCTGGGCCGGGGCGCCGACGAGCCGCAGCTCGGCCGACTCGGCCGCGAAACTCACCGCCGCCGACTCGACCCCCTCGACCTTGGTCAGGACCCGCTCGAGCCGGCTGGCGCACGCGGCGCAGGTCATCCCCTCGATGGGCAGACGCAGAGAAGCCGCAGCCACTGAGGCATCGTCGCCGACGGGCGCCGAGGGTCAAGGACGCGATGGCCCCGAGGGCTTCCCGCTTCGCGCAGGGCATCATTCGCCGCTTCGGGCACTTGGTCGTTCGGTCGTTCGACGGTTCTACGGTTCGGCGAACGGACCGAACGAACGGGGAACACGAAAGCGAGGGACCAGGAACAGCCAGCGCGGGTTCAAGAAGCCAGGCATGATTCGTGCTGGTTCGGGGGCATGAGCGAAGTCCGTCTGCGGAGCGGCGCTCCATGGGTTCGGGAACCGGGGACTGCTTGCCTCCCTCCGGCGTCGGCCGAGCCCGCCCGGAGGTCGAAGACCGACGGGGACCAGGTGGTCAGCGCCGGGGAACCGATAGGATTTGGGAGGGAGGCTTCGAGCCGTCGGCTCGGGGCCGCTCTGTTCGCGCTCGAAGCCTTCGGGGTCGAGCTCGACATGTTCTCGCCCGGCCAGCGGGCGGAGCTGGTCTCGATGGTCGGGCGCGCGCTCACCGCGGCGAGCGGGCTCGAGGCGCTCCCTGAGGGTTCGACGCTCGAGCTCGAGACCCATCGGGACGATCGGAGCCGCGGCGTGCGCCTTCACCTTTGCACGCCGCAGGGCGAGCTCATGCTCGAGGCCCAGCTCGGGACGGAGGGGCAGGCCCGGTTTCGGCTTGGCTTCACCTCGGCCGAAGGGTGGAGCGCACAGAGCGAGCGCACGGCGGAGGTCGCGGTTGTCCCGGCGGAAGCAGGGGTCCTCCTCGTCCCCCGCCGGCTCGAGGACACCGGCGCCCCACATCGCGGCCAAGGCGGGCCCGACGGGCCGAGCTCGGTGTCTCAGGAGGGTTGGGCGGCTTTTCTCGAAGGCGCCCTCTTCGGCGACTTCTCGGACCACGAGAGCTGGAGCGCGCTGGCAGGCCAAGTCGCCATCGGCTTCGTGCCCATCGCAGGCCAGGTCGCCGACGTGCGGGACCTCTTCGCCGCGCTCGAGGACCTCGCCGAGGGCCACGCGGGCGCGGGCCTCTCCGTCGGCGCGGCCGCGCTCGGGTTCATCCCCGGCCTCGACTTCCTGAAAGCGGGCACCCGGCTCAGCCGCCGCGCGATCAAGGAAGCGGCCGAGAACATCGACGACGCAGCGAGAGCGGGCCTGAAGCAAGCGGCGAAAAAAATGAGCGCCGAAGGCGCCGAGCGGGCGAAAAAGGAGCTCGCGACGCTCAATGCGGGCCGAGCGGAGCTGATGGCCCGCCTCGAAGACCTGCTCGCCCGGGGCGGGATCGACGAGCAGATCTTGAAGCGCTCGGAAAAGCTTCGTAGAGGGCTACGCGACCACCTCGAGCCTGCGGACCTGACCGGTGCGCTCCGCGACCGCCTCGGGATCCCTGTGTCGAAGAAGGACGGAACGGGAGCGGTGTGGGACCATCTCAACGAGGTGGAGTCCGCCATTCGCTCGATGGAGAAAACTCCAGAAATGTTTGGTCATGACGGTGAAGAATCGCGCCGAAGTCGGCGAGAGCCCGAGTATACTCGCTCCGTTGCTCGCGGCAGTCAAGGAACTCAAGGCGCGGACGGAAGGCTTCTTGGAGCTGAAATGAACGATCGAAACGAACTCATCCTGGTTGG
>DAIQNR010000073.1:12702-28290 GCA_036788295.1 Myxococcota bacterium | reverse complement strand
CGGTGGATCACTTCTCGAGAGCAGCGGTGGATCACTTTTGGTGAGCGCCGAAGCCTCGATCCAGATCTCGGTGATGGGGTCGGCGACGACCTTGCCGAGCAGGACCCGGACCACTCCCGAGGGGTCTGGCATCTCTCCAGGTGGGTGCGCCGTGTCTTCCTGATCCAGGCAGGCTCCGCTCACGACCCCGGGCGGATCGGCGAGCCCGGGGATGGGCGGGAGCCCGGGCGGCTGCTGGCAGAGGCTCTCGAGCGAGCGCGTGGCGCGGAGCCGAAAGCTCAGCCCCTGGCCGCGGACCCGGGGGATGTGCACGGTCTTCTCCCCCACGCGGGTCGGGTCGAGGAGGAGCCAGAAGCGCTCGATGAAGAGGTGGGCCTCGATCTCGGGGTCGTGCACGACCAAGTGGTAGCCGCGGCCCTCGATGACTCCGGGCCACACGGAGTAGGCGCTCTGTACCCATCCGTCGACGTCCGACTCCGAGGCGAGAAGCTTCGAGTACCCTCCGGCTTGGATCCACGCGTTGATGGCGACCAAATAGAGGGCCCATACCACCGCGAGAGCGAGGAGGAGCTGAAGGAGCCGGCGGACGATGGACATCTCAAGTCCGCTTCCCGGGGACGCCGCGGTCGCACGGGAGACCGTCCCCCGCAGCGACGAGGCCAAAGCGGCGGTCCGCTGAGCGGGTGTCGAGGTCCTCCGGTCGCTCCTCCATCCGAGGTCAAACCGACGGGGGACGAGAAACCCTCCGCATCGACCGAAAGCTCGTCGCCGCGCTCAGCCGATCCGGGTGCGTCCGTCGGCAGTGAGCAGCCTGGCGTAGAGATCCGGTCTACGGTCTCGAAAGAAGCCCCAGGTCGCCCGGCGGGCAGCGATCGCCTCGAGGTCGAAGGTGTGGACGATCACGCCCTCTTCACCCTCGAGCTCGCCGACTTTGTCTCCCCGGGGGTCGCACAGAAACGAGCGCCCGTAGAACCGCTGGCCGCCCTCCTCGCCGATCCGGTTCGCCGCAGCCACCGGCATGGCGTTGGCCACGGCGTGCCCGATCATGACCCGCTGCCAAGGCTCGGCCGTGTTCTCCTCCGAGACCGGCTCGGAGCCGATCGCGGTCGGATAGAGCAGGATCTCGGCTCCATCGAGCGCGAGCAGCCGCGCGCACTCCGGAAACCACTGATCCCAGCAGATCCCGACCCCGATCCGCCCGTGCTGGGTGGAGACCGCCGCGATCCCGGTGTCTCCGGGGCGAAAGAAGAACTTCTCCTCGTAGCCGGGGCCGTCGGGGATGTGGCTCTTTCGGTAGACGCCGGCCACCGAGCCGTCGGCGTCCACCACCGCCACGGAGTTGTAATGGGCGGGTCCCGCCTGCTCGAAGAACGAGAACGGCACCACCACCCCGAGGTCGCGGCACAGCGCCGACAGCCTCGAGAGCGTCGGATTTCCGTCGAGCGGCCGGGCCCACGAAAAGAAGCGCTCGTCTTCTTCGCGAGGAAAATACGGACCTTCGAACAGCTCCGGCGGCAGGATGACCTGCGCCCCCGACTTTGCGGCCGCTTCGACGTGGCCGAGGACCCGGTCCACGTTCTCGGCTCGGCTCCCCCCGAGCGGGCACTGGACGACGGCAACGGTGAGGTGCCTGGCTGGTGCGCAAACCTCAGAGCTTCGCGCTGCGGGCTCTGTAGCCCCAGGGCCGGCGGTCTTTGGGCTTCGCCCGGCGGACCGTGGGTGCTTGGTCATGCAGGCTCTCCTTCGGGCTGCTGCTGGGTGACGCAGTGAAATGCCCCGCCTCCTTCGAGCAGAAAACGGGCGGGGCGGCCGACCACCTCGCGGTCTGGGAATGCGGCGCCGAGCGCGTCCACCGCCGCTTCGTCGCCGTCCGCCCCGTATGTCGGGACGACCACCCGGCGGTTGCCGACGTAGAAGTTCGCGTAGCTGGCGGGCAAGAGCTCGCCGCCGAGGCCCAGGACCGCGCCCGGCGACGGGGCGGTGATGACCTCCAACCGCCGGCCTCTCGCGTCCCGCATCGACCCGAGCGCGGCGAGGATCGACTCGAGCGCCGCTCGGTTCGGGTCCGACGGCGAGGCGGGGCGCATCGCGAACACCCGGCCCGGCCCGACGAAACGGGCCAGCGTATCGACGTGGCCATCGGTGTGGTCGTTCGCGAGGCCCTCATCGAGCCACAGGATCGTCTCCACGCCGAGGCTCGCCCGCAGCTCCGCCTCCGCCTCCTCTTCCGTCCAGCGGTTTCGGTTGCCGCCGAGCAGGCACTGCCGAGTCGTGAGCAAGCTGCCCTGCCCGTCCACGTCGATGGCGCCGCCCTCCAGAACCGCCGCCCGCCGAAACCGCCGGCCGCCCTGCACCCCAGCTACGAAGTCCGCCACCTGCTCGTCCCCCGGCATCTCGTATTTCTCGCCCCAGCCGTCGAACCGGTAGGCGACGGAACCCACCTTGCCCGCCCGGTCCAGCAAGAACAGCGGTCCGGTGTCGCGCAGCCACGAGTCCCCGTACGGCGCCACGACCCCCATGGCGCCGGGCACGCCGATGTCGGTCGCCTCGGTGCGGACCAGCACCTTCGGCCGCTCGCCTCCCCCCTCGGCCCAGATCGCGTCGAGCAGCCCCGCCAGCTCCCGCCGAGCCCCATCGAGCGCCGGGCCCCAGTCCGGGTGATCGGGCCAGGCGGTCCACACCGCGGCGTGCGCCGTCCATTCCGCCGGCATGAAGAAGCCGGCCTCCGCCGGCGACACCGAATCCACCCTCTGGGCCTATTCGAGGCGCCCGCCGCCCGTCCATCGGTACCTACCGGAGGACCTCGGATCACCTGTCAATCTCGCCAGGTCGGCAGCGGCCGGCCTTCGACCAAGGCGACCACGCTCGCGTGGTAGTCCTCCACGAAGCCTCGGATGTCGGCTGGGTTTCGAAGCGCCCCGTCGAGCCGGTAGACGAGCTCGATCTCGGTGTCCCCGCCGTCCCGGGGGAAAGCGAGCGCCGAGCCCTCGAGCACCGCGATCGCGGTGGTGCCGGCGACCTTTTGCCACCGGGCCGCGGCTCGCTCCGGCGCCTCCACGGTGCCGCCGACCGGCCCGTGCCGCCACGCCATGTCGAAACGCACGGTCAAGAAGCGCCGGACCTCGACGTGCAGGGTATAGCTGAACGGGTATTGGGGCTCGGTGTCGAGGCTGACGTCCCACCGGGCGGCAGCGCGGCGGTCCACCGAGGCGTCCGGCTCCCGCATCGCCTCCCACGTCTCGGCGAGGGGAGCGGGCACGCACCCCCGCGCGTGAACGTACAGATGCTCCGGTCGCTCGCCCTCGGCGAGGACCAGGTCCCGCGGGCAGCCCGGTCCGAGCGGCGGAGCTTGGCTCGGCTCGAGCGGCTCGAGGCCGGACGGAAACGGGGTCAGTTCCTCCCCGAAGCAGCCGGAGCAGACGACGGCGACGGCAGCGGCTCTGGCGATCACACCCACGGTCCCCTCCGCAATGCCCCGCCCCCGGGAGCCGGCGCAAGCGCTTGGTCGTCGCGTTCCGAGCTGCCAGACTGAGGTCCACCCGGTCGAGCCTCCCTCGAAAGGGCCTCCCCCGATCGAACCGCCCCCGATCGGTACACGAGACGGTTCGGGAAGAGACCGAGAGCCCATGCTGCATTTCGACCCCGGCGACACCCAGCCCTCGAGCGATCCGAACGCGCCGATCGCGCTGTTCGACTCCGGAGTGGGCGGGCTCGGCGTTCTGTCCGCGCTCCACCGGCGGGCGCCCGACGAGCCGCTCTTGTACATCGCCGACCAGGCCCATGTCCCGTACGGCGGCCGCCCGCTCCCGGAGATCCGGAGCTTCGCCACCGGCCTCACCGGGTTCTGCTTCTCCGCCGGGGCGAAGCTGGTGGTGATGGCGTGCAACGTATCGTCCGCGACCTACGGGGACGAGGCGGCCGCCCGCTACGGGGACCGGGTGCTCGGGGTGGTCGAGCCGGGGGCGAGAGCGGCGGTGCAGGCCAGCCGGCGGGGCCGGATCGGGGTGCTCGCCACCGCGGGCACGGTCGCGACCGAGGCCTACCCGGTGGCCGTCGAGCGGCTCGAGCCCGCCGCGCAGGTCACGCAGGTCGCCTGCCCCCGGTTCGTTCCCCTGGTGGAGGCCGGAGCCTTCGACGGGCCGGACACCGAAACCGCGGTGCGAGAGGCGCTCGCCCCGCTCGCCGCGGCGGAGGTGGACACCGTCGTTCTCGGCTGCACCCACTACCCCTATCTGCTTCCGGTCCTCGCCCGGCTCGCCCCGCACCTGACGTTCGTGGACCCGGCCGAGGCCACCGCCGACGAGGCCTTGCTCCGCCTCGGAGGGCTCCGTGCGTCCGGCCCCGCCCACCACCGCCTGTGCACCACCGGCGACCCGGACCGATTCGCCGCCCAAGCCGCCGCTTTGCTCGGCCCTCTGTCCGCCCCCATCGAAGCCCTCGCGTGGACGGTCAGGGCAGCATGAGCAGCAGGAACACGAAGGAAAACAGGCCCACCGTCTCCGCGATCCCCATCGCGATGAGTCCAAAGACGAGCGGCTTGCCTTGGGTCTCCACCATCGCGCGGATGACCGCGGCCCCGATCTGCCCCTGCATCGCGGCGCTCCCGAGCTGACCGAGCCCGCAGCCGAGCCCCACGCCGAACAGCAGGCCCGCTTGCTCCGCCGGCCCGTCGAGGTAGGCGCCGCGAAGACCCACCAGCATCAGCACGAACGCGTAGATCGTCTGCGACAAGGGCAGCCCGACCAGGATGACGTAGGGGAAGGCGAGCGGCCGGCCCTCCTTGCCCTCCCGGGCCCAGGCACCGGCGGCGGCTTGTCCGGCGGCCCCGATCCCGAGCGCGCTGCCGAGCGCGGCGAGCCCTAGGCAGAGGCCGAGCCCGGTTTGGAGGAGGAGGGTGGCGGTCTGCATGGTGTTCTCCGGGCGCCGAAGGGCGCGTAGGGGTACCCGGCCCAGGTGACCCCGGCCTGGCTCGACAGCTCGAGCATGTTGAGTCGGACCCCGTGGGCGAACAGGGCGATGGCGCACAGGCCCAGGTTGAGGCCGTGGCCGAACAGGAGCACGGGAACGGCGAGCGCGAGGTGGCTCGCCTCCGCCACTCGCTCGCCGAGCAGGTTGAAGCTCGACGCGATGTACTGGCTCGCGAGGCCGACCGCCATGAGGCGCAGGTAGCTCATCGTGTCGGAGAACGCGGACAGCATCGGCAGGATGTTCTGGGCGATCCCGCCTCGGAGCAGCCCCGCTTTTCCTCGGGCCCCGAGGGGCACGAACAGCGCCGCGCCGGCGCCGAGCAGGGCCGGACCGGCCATCGGCGACAGCGGGACAGCTGGGAAGAACAGCCGGGCGATGACGAGCAGCATGCCCACGAGAAACAGGATCCACCCGATCTGCACCCACGCCGCCGCCCCGGGGCTCGCCGCCGCCCGCGCGACCCGGCCGGCGACCAAGTGCAGCGTCCCGACCACGAAGCTGAGCAAGATGAGCCGATCCCGGCCGGCGGAAGCATCGGGGACACCTCGTTCGTCGAGCGGGTACAGGGGCGCCGCGGCGAGCATCGCGCGGACGAGACCTCCGGACTCGGCGGCGAAGGCGCCCACGTCGCTCCCTCGGCCGGCCCAGCGGGCGATCGTCTCCGGCGAGACCCCGGCGTAGTTGGCCGAGAGCACCCCGAACACCGCGGTGGCGAACCCGGAGACGACGAGCAAATCGAGCCCCCGGCCGGGCCAGAACCGCCGGGCGATCGCGGCGCCGAGCAACAGCGCGAGGCCGTAGACCGCATCGGAGATGAGCATCGCCGCGAAGACCGGCATCGCGACCATGAACAGGGGCCCGAGGTCGAGCTCCCGGTAGCCGGGGCGGGTCCCGAGCAGGTCGAACAACCCGAGCACCGAGCGGGTCCATCGCGGGTAGTGAAGCTCGGTAGGCGGGGCCTCCTCGCCCGTCGGCTCGCGGAAGACCACCGCGGCGAGGCCAGCGAGGCCCCGCTCGAGTTCGGCGAGCTTCCCGGCCGGCACGAAGCCGGCCACCGCGAACAGCGCCTCGGACTCGAGCCCGCCGGCCCGGGCCGCGGCCCACTCCGCCGCCGCCCGCAGCCGATCCCGCTCGCCTTCGAGGACAGCCCTCGTCTTCGCGAGGGCAGCGAGCCGCTCTGCGTCCACGCGAGCCGCGGCGTCTATCGCCGCCCGCTCGGCCTCGAGCTCGTCGCGGCCCTGCTCGGGCCACGGGAGCGAGACGAGGCCGGGCCGTGGGCCTGGATCCGGGACCACCGCGTACAACCTGTCCCCCAAGGATGTGGCACCGGAGGGAATCTCGGCCCCGGCTTCGGCGAGAACGAGCGCCACCGGGGCCCCGGCGGCGGCGAGCGCCTCGAGGTCCTGGCGGCGCACCCGCCCCCACGGCGCGATCTCGGCGAGGCGCCGCTCGATCGCGGCCCGGCGCGGCCCCCTCTCCTCCTCCCTGGACAAGATCGCGTGGAGCTCGTCCACCAGCGTCGCCGGCTCGACGTCGGGCGGCGGTCCGGGCGCAGCGCGAATGGAGGCCAGCCGCCCGAGCGCGGCCTCCGCTCGCGAGAGCTCGGCCTCAGCCGAAGATGACTCCGCCGGACCGAGCGCGGTGAGGTGCACCACCCCCATCTCCTCGAGCCGGTCGAGCATCGCCTGGGCGTCGGCGACCCGGGTGGCCGCGAACACTCGCTTCATGGGGACGATCACGGCTTCGCCCCCGCGTCGCCGGCGAATGCTCGCCCCGGCGATTGCCGGCTCGGGCCATCGGCCGGGCCGAGCCCGGCCGGCTCGGACGCGGCCAGGATCTTCTGCTTCGCGATCTTCGCTCGGCCGATGGCCGCCGTGCTCTCGTCGGCGAGCCGCACCCCGATCCTCTTGATGGCCCGTTCGGCGTCGGGGATCAGCACCTGCTCGAACAGGTTCACCCGCTGCTGCAGCCGGCGCAGCGCCGCTTCGACCGTGGCCCGCTGCTCGGCGATCACGTCGCGCCTGGTTTTTGCCTCCGCCGTCCGCCGGCCGGCCAGGATCGCGGAGTCCACCCACGGCGGGGTGAAGAAGCGGCAGGGCGTCGCTTCCGGAAAGTCGATCGACGCGATCTGCTGAACGGCGAGGCCAGCAAGGTGCGCGTCCTCGAGCACGACCGTCGGAGTGGACAGCGCGGACACATCGGTGCCGGCGTGGTCCGAAAAGAGCGGAGCGTGGGCCGATAGCAGCTCCTGGGCGGCGCTCAGGTCCGATTCCGCCGCCGCCAGCTCCCGGCTCAGCCGCTGAAACCCCTCTTGCAGCTGCCGACGCCGCAGCTCGAGCAGCGGGAGCGCCCGCTTCAGCCGGTCGAGCACGTCCCGCTGCCGCCTCAGCTCCGGGCGCGTGAGTCGGAGCCGCTCAGCCACCGGGGCCTCCGGGCCAGTGCTCCTCCACCAAGCTCCGGCGAATGCCCAGCTCCTCCTTCGTGAACGAGGCGGCGAGCAGCGACCAGCACCGGTCGAGCGCGGCCTCGAGCGGTAGATCGAGGTCGAGCGGCATCAGCTCCCGCTCGAATCCCTCCCCGTAGGCGAGCAGCCGCTGGTCGTAGGGAGATAGATCGAAGCCCATGTCCCGCTTCTCCCTCGCCTCGCGGGCCGCGGCGTACAGCTGGATACATGTATCCATCAGCGCCCGGTGGTCGTTCCTCGTCTTGCCGTTCACCTGCTGCTTCAGCCGGCTCAGCGAGCCGAACGGCTTTATCACTCCGTCCATCAGATAGAACTGGCCTTCGGTGATGTATCCGGTGTTGTCAGGGACGGGGTGGGTGACATCTCCGCCGGGCATCGTGACGCAGGCGAGCACCGTCATCGAGCCCGCGTCCTCGAAGTCCACCGCCTTTTCGTAGCGGCGAGCGAGCTGCGTATACAGATCGCCAGGGTAGCCCCGGCTCGATGGGATCTGCTCCATCGTGACCGCGATCTCCTTCAGCGCGTCGGCGTAGGCGGTCATGTCGCTCAAGAGCACCAGGACCCGCTGCCCGGCGAGCGCGTGCTGCTCCCCCACCGCGAGCGCGAGATCGGGCACCATCAACGCCTCCACCGCCGGGTCGGCGGCGGTGTGAACGAACATCACGGTGCGCCCGAGCACCCCCCCGGCCTCGAATCGGGCTCGAAACTCGAGGTAGTCGTCGTGGCGCAGACCGATCCCCCCGAGCACAATGAGATCGGCGTCAGCCTGAAGCCCCACCCGGGCCAGCAGCTCGTTGTAGGGCTCACCGGCCACGCTGAAGATCGGGATCTTCTGCGATTCGACCAGGGAGTTGAACACGTCGATCATCGGGATCCCGGTCCTGATGATGCGGCTCGGCATGGCCCGAGCCACCGGATTGACCGCCGGCCCGCCGAGCTCCACCGGGGTGCCGTCCACCTCCGGCCGCCCGTCCCGGGGTCGGCCGGACCCATCGAACACCCGGCCGAGGAGCTCGTCGGACACCGGGACTCGCATCGGGTGGCCCAAAAAACGGACGCGGGCCTCGGTACCCACCCCGCGGGTCCCTCCGAACACCTGCAGCGAGACCTGGTGTCCGGACAGTTGGATGACTTGGGCGAGCGAGCTGCCCTCCGGCCCGACCACCACCGCGAGCTCCTCGTAGCCCACGCCGTGCGCCCGCACGGTGAGCACATCGCCGGCGATGCGGAGGATCTCGTCGAAATACCGCCTCATGGCGCCCCCCCCGCGGCGAGGAACCCATCGATGGCGAGCTCCGCCGCATCGAAGGCCTCGCTCGGCATCGGCGCGAAGTTGTAGTCCCGAAACAGCGCCTTGACCCGCACCATCGCCGCCCGCAGAGCCTCCCGGTCCCGGACCGGAAGATCGAGCCGGACCACATCCATGAGCTTGTCCACCGCCCGTAGCTGCCGCTCGGCCGAAGTCGCCCCGTCGACCGGGTCAAAGGCGTCCTGCTGAAGGTAGACCGCGTCCACCAGCTCGGCCTTCTCGAGGGCAGCGTGGTCGGCGAGCGACACCCCCTCGTCCCCCACCACCGCGATGAGGCGCTTCACCTCGTCCCCTCGAGCCAACAGCTGGCGAATCTCCCGCATGAGCCCGGGGCTGAGGATGCCCGGGTAGCGGGAGAACGACTCGAGCGGGTCGATCGCCGGGTAGCGGCGGGCGTCGGAGCGGGCGCGGGACAACCCATGAAAGGCGCCGACCACCTTGAGCGTGCCCTGGGTGACCGGCTCCTCGAAGTTGCCCCCGGCGGGGCTGACGGTGCCCCCGATGGTGAGGCTCGCCGTCCGCCCGTCCCGCAGGACGATTGCACCGGCCCGCTCGTAGAACGCGGCGATCCGGCTCTCGAGGTACGCGGGAAACGCCTCTTCCCCCGGGATCTCCTCGAGCCGCCCGCTCAGCTCGCGCATCGCCTGCGCCCAGCGCGAGGTCGAGTCGGCGAGCAAGAGGACATGCATACCCATCTGCCGGTAGTATTCACCGAGCGTCGCCGCGGTGTAGACCGAGGCTTCCCGAGCCGCGACCGGCATCGCCGATGTGTTGCAGACCAAGATCGTCCTCTCCATCAAGGACCGGCCGGTCCGAGGGTCCTCGAGCTTCGGGAACTCTCGAATGGTCTCGACGACCTCCCCCGCCCGCTCCCCGCACGCGGCGATGACGACGACGTCCACCTCGGCGTGGCGCGAAGTGATGTGCTGAAGGATGGTCTTTCCGGCCCCGAACGGCCCCGGGATGCAATAGGTGCCGCCCCGGAGCACGGGAAAGAGGCTGTCCACGATGCGCACCCGGGTGACGAGCGGATCCTTGGGGAGGATGCGCCGCCCGAGGCCCAGCGGCCGCTTGACCGGCCACCGCTGAAGCAAGGACACCGGGTGCTCGGCCCCTCGGCGATCTTTCACCTTCGCCACGTGGTCGAGCGCGGTGGGTTCGCTCTCGTCTGCGACTTCGAGCACCTCGAGCGGACCTTCGAGACCGAACGGGACCATGATCGGGTGGGTGAACGGGCCCTCCGGAACCGTGCCGACCGCGTCGCCGGCGAAGACGACGTCGCCGGGCGCCACCACCGGGGAGAACGGGTGGCGCCGAGCTCGGTCGAGCGCCGGAAGATAGATACCAGGGGCGAGAAAGGCCCCGGTCGCGGCGTGCACGTCGAACAGGGGGTTTTGGAGGCCGTCGAAGGTCTGCCCGAGCAGCCCCGGGCCGAGCTCGACCGAGAGCGGGGAGTCGTCGAAGACCACCGGATCGCCAACCCGGAGCCCGCGGGTCTCTTCGAACACCTGCAGGTCGGCGAGCCGCCCTCGAACCCGGACCACCTCGGCGAGCAGCTTTGCCCCACCCTCCCGCTCGCACCGGGCGGTCGCGTTTTGGACCACCGGGCCGCTGCACTCGACGGTCACCATGTTGCCGAACACGGCGAGGATTCGGCCCCGGCTCACGCTCGGCCCTCGATTCGGGCCCACCGCTCGAGCAACAGAAGGCGCGCCGCGTACGCGAACAGCTCCTCGTCGCCGTAGCCGAAGAACCGGACGTTTTCATCGAGCCAGCGCCAACGCGCTTCATCGAGCCGCCGCTCCCCCTCGATGGGATCCTTTGCCAAAGCCCAGGCCTCCGCGGCCGAGGCGAGCGCAGGGTCGCCTTCGAAGTCGGGGACCTCTTCCTCGAGCCGCCGAGCCCGCAGCGCCTCGAGCGCGGACTTCAGCCCGGTCTCCACCCGGATCCAATCGGCGAGGACCGGCAAACGGGCCTGCTCGGCCACGCGCTCGACCCGATCGGCGTACAGCCGCCACGCCTCCCGGAGCGAGCCGGCGGAGGCCAGATCGCCGATCGCCTCGGCCGGGCCTCCGCTCGCCCAGGCCTCGAGTTCGGCCCGTAGCAGGACCACTTGCACGACCGGGGCGGATCGGGTGCCGGCCACCAGGGACGACAGCGCCGACCGCTCGATCGGGGGCCGACCCGCTCCGAGAAAGGGCCCGGGCAGCATCGGCAGCGCCGCCAGCAGGAAGCTCCGCACGGTCAGCCGGCCTCCTTCGCCGCCTCGGCCAGAAGAGCCCCGACCTCTTCGGACACGAGCGGCGACAGCACCTCGAGCACGGCGTCCACCGTCACCTCGACCGTGGCCCCGTCCACCCGGTAGGTGAACCCAGCCTCGGCGAGCTGGCCCTCGAGCGCGAAGGAGACCCCCGCCGGGCGCAGCTTCTCTTCGAGCTCGCGGAGCGCCCAAGGGACGAGCGCGGCCCGCATCGGCGCGGGGAGGTCCACCTCGAAGGTCCGCTCCCCGAGCCGCTCCGACTCGAGGTAGTGCTCGAGGACGGTGTGAAGCAGCCGCTCGACGAAAGCCGGGTCCTCGAGGACGGCGGCGGCGCGGCGCTCGTAGACCGACGAGATCGAGCTCCGAAGCGCCGACCGGAGCTGCCCGAGCGCATCCCGAGCGGCCAGCGACAGCTCGGTCCGGGTCCGGGCGATCGTCCTCTTCGCATCGGCCTCGGCGCTCGCGACGATCTGGGCCGCTTCATCCCTGGCGGCCCGAAGCACCCGCTCCGCTTCCGCCTCCGCCTCGGCTCGGCGCTCGAGCCGCGCCTTCTCCGCTTCGCCCACCGCCTCGGCCTTCAGCCTGGCCACGAACGCTTCGATGGTGTCGGCCATGCGCGACGAAACGGTACGTCCGCCGAAGGCGGGGCCCAATCCGGACCGGCGGCGAGGCCGCTCAGGCGCCGGCTGCGCACCGGTCAACGCGAAACATATTCGGCCAGCTAGAAAGCTAGACGTCGAGCCGGTGGACCGCCGCGACCTCGCGGTAGGCCTCGAGCTGCTCCTTCTGCCAGTCGAGGTCCTTTCCGAGCGACTCGGCCATGAGGCTCGCGACCTTCGGGGCGACCTCGACCGACGCCCGGGCGTCGAGCAAGAGACACCGGGTTCGACGGGCGAGCACGTCTTCGACGGTGCGGGCCATCTCTTCGTCGACCGCCCACCGGACCTGGGCGCCGATGAGCGGGAGGTCGGGATGAAGCCGCTCGCCGAGCTCGGGGTGGGTCCTCGCGATCTGCTCGATCTCGCTCGCGTCCGAGCCGTACACCGCAAGGTCCCCGTGGCGGGCGGCGCTGCGGTGGTGGCCGTGGATGTTGAGCTGCCGGGTGATGCACGGCCGCTCCTCGAGCAGCCCGAGCGTGGAGGCGTGGTTCACGCAGCTCTCGGCCATGCGCCGGTAGGTCGTCCACTTTCCGCCGGCGATGGTGAGAAGGCCCGAAGCGGAGATGTGAATGCTGTGATCTCGGCTGAGGGCGGCCGTGCTCGTCGTGCCCTTCGCCTGCACCAGCGGGCGAATCCCGGTGAACACCGAGCGGACGTCGGCCTCGGTCGGATCCTCCTCGAGGTATTCGGCGGCGGTCTCGAGGATGAAGTCGATCTCCTCCCGCAGCGGCCGGGGCTCGAGCGAGACTTCCGAGATCGGGGTGTCGGTCGTGCCAACCACGGTGCGCCCGTGCCAAGGGATCGCGAACAGGACGCGCCCATCGGATGTTCGAGGAACCATGATCGCGGTCTTGCCGGCGAGGAAGCGGGCGTCGAACACGAGGTGGATGCCCTGGCTGGGCGCGATCATCGGCTCGGCCTCCGGGTCGTCGAGCCGGCGGACCGCGTCGCTGAAGCAGCCGGTGGCGTTGATGACGCAGCGGGCCCGGAGCGTGACTTCGCGGCCCGACTCGAGCTCCTGCGCGACCACCCCGCTCACGAAACCATCCCCGTCCTTGGTCAGCGCGACCGCCCGGCAGTGGTTGAGCAGCACCGCCCCCTGCGCCTCCGCGGTCTGGGCCAGGTTGATGAGGAGGCGGGCGTCGTCGAACTGCCCGTCGTAGTACAGCACGCCCCCGCGCAGCCCGTCGGTCTCGAGCCCAGGGATGCGGGCGATGGTCTCGTCCGTGGTGAGCAGCCGGCTTCGCCCAAAGCCATACTTTCCGGCGAGCATGTCGTAGACCTTCATGCCGACCCCGTAAAACGGGGTCTCCCACCAGTCGTAGTTCGGGACGATGAACGCGAGGTCGGTCACGAGGTGGGGCGCGTTTTGGCGGAGCAGACCCCGCTCCTTGAGCGCCTCCATCACGAGGGAGATGTTGCCCTGCTGCAGGTAGCGCACCCCCCCGTGAACCAGCTTCGTCGAGCGGCTCGACGTGCCCTTGCCGAAGTCCGACTGCTCGATGAGGCACACTTCGTAGCCGCGGCTCGCCGCGTCCACTGCGATCCCGATCCCGGTGGCGCCCCCCCCGATGATCACGAGGTCCCAACGGCTCCGCTCCTCGAACGCCCGGTCCACCATCACGTCACGGCGCATGCCTCTCGGTACCTGATCCGCGCTCCGGAGGCGAACGACAACCCGAAGGCGTGGGCGGCGTGGTACGGACGTGCCAACATGCGCGCGGTGCTCAGCTTGCTCATCGCCCTCGTGATCGGCGCCCTCGGTCTGGCCGTGCTCGTCCTGTGGATGGCCGGCGGGGTGCAGCGGCCCAAGGTCAGCCTGCCCCCGCTGATGAAGCTGCCCGGGGTCGAGACCTCGTCCCGGTCCGCTGGCGCCCCGTTCACGGTGGTGACCTGGAACATCGCGTGGGGCTACGGATGGGGCTCCGAGGGCTCGGGGGGGTCCAAAACGCGAGCCCACTTCGAGCGGACGCTCGGCGAGATGGGCCGGGTGCTCGCGAGCCTCGACCCGGACGTCGTGCTGCTGCAGGAGGTGGACTTCGACGCCACCCGGAGCCACCACATCGACCAGGCCGAGCACCTCGCCCGGCGGGCCGGCCTCCCCTTCGTCGCCAAGGCGGTGTCCTGGTCGGCGAACTGGGTGCCGTTTCCGTACTGGCCCGTATCCGATCACTTCGGCGCCATGAAGTCAGGAGGGGCGATCCTGAGCCGCCACCCGATCCGGGATCACAGGGTGGAGACGGTGAAAAAGCCGGACGCGAACCCTTGGTGGTACAATCTATTCTATCTCTTTCGCTACCACCAGCAGCTCACGCTCGACACCGATCACGGCCCGGTGGTGGTGTTCAACGTCCACACCGAGGCGTTCGACCAGGACAACCGGGTGCAGCACGCCCGGCGGCTCGCCGAGCGCATCGCCGCCGAAATCACCCCGCACACCGTCGTCGGCGGTGACTTCAACACCGTCCTGCCCGAAGCGAGCCTGCGCCGGGGCTACCCCGACGAGCCGGACACGAGCCATGTGGACGACCCCACGCTCGAGCTCATCCGCGGGGTCTCGGGGCTCGTCGATCCGATCGCCGGCGAGCGCTACCTGAAGAACGAGGCATCCTGGCTCACCTTCCCCGCCCACGACCCGAACCGAAAGCTGGATTACATCCTCCACGGAGCCGGCTACCAGGAGCTCGGCGCCGAAGTCCCCCGCAGCGTCGCCGGCGACCTCTCCGACCACCTCCCCGTCGTCGTGAAGCTCGAACCGCTGTAGCCCCCCCGCAGAGCCATTGCGCCGCAGGGGTAACCTAGGCTCGGCTCGGTCAGCGCACCGCCCATCGCTCGAGCGCTTCTTCCCCCTCGCCGGTCTCGAGCACGACCAGCAGAAACTCACCTCCGGAGGCCCGGTCGGCGCGGAGGGCGTAGCGGCCGAAGACCTCGGGTCCGGCCCGAACCTCTCCTTCGGCCCGCCACAAGCGGTCGATCTCGCTGGGACGCCCGTCGCGAAAGCTCCTGCCGACGGTGACGCCGACGAACGCGAGGTCTCGGCCGTCGAGCTCGACCCGGTGGCCGATCTGGGTGGTGGACGCCTGGCCCGAACGTCCGCCGGCGGTGACGATCTCGGCGTCGAAGCGATGCTCGAGCTCGGCCCGGTACCCGGGCCCCTCCATCGTGCCTCGAACGAGGGTTTGCGTGGTCGAGGCGCTCCCGGTGCTGTCCACGTCGCCCGTGCGGGACTCTTGAACCGATAGATCGACGACCACCCACTCGTCTCGAAACCTCAGCCGCCCCTCGACCTCGAGGCCATGTTGGCCCGGCTGCATCAGCGACCGGATGCGAGCGTCGAAGCGCTCAGGGACCACGGCGTGCACGACGACGTGGTGCTCTCGATCGAGCTGGGTGCCTTCGAACCGCTCGACGACCACCCGAAAGCGGACTGGCGCCCCGTCCGGTCCGAAGGCCTCGACCTCGAGCGCGCCGCGGGGCGAGGCCTCGTACCGCACCGAACCTCCGGGGCGATCCTGCACCACCCGGCCGTGGGTCGTCAGGACGCCGCTTGCGTGGCTCGCTGCAGCCACCGCCTCGAGCACGCTCCCAAGCGCCACCGACGCCTCCCTGGCCAGCTCCGGAGCGGCGGAATGAAGAGCGGCGAGCCGGGCGCTCTGCTCGGGCGGCCGCGAGCCCTCGGCGCCGACGCCTTCGGGGTGCCGCCCTCCCCCAGGCTCGTCGGCGAGACCTCCCCCAGGCTCGTCGGCCAGACCTCCGCAGGCAGAGAGCAGGATGGGGATCCAGAACCAGCGCATGCCCGTCCCTAAGCAAGATGCGGACCATGCCCGGCGCCGCCGAACCGGCCCGTCGTTTCCGCCCGCAACGCTCGGACCGAACGTTCGACGGTTCGGTCGTTCGGCGAACCGAACCGAAGAACCTAACGTGGTCA
>DAIQNR010000073.1:0-12602 GCA_036788295.1 Myxococcota bacterium | reverse complement strand
GAAGTCAGCGCGTCCCCGCGCGGTCAGAAGTCAGCGCGTCCCCGCGCGGTCAGAAGTCAGCGCGTCCCCGCGCGGTCAGAAAAAAAAATTGGGTGATCGATTCGGCGCCGGGGGCGCTCTGCCCCTCGGAGCATCGAGCAAATGAGGCGTGCTGCGCCCCCGCCGGAGTCGAGGATCACGTCGGCGGCTCATCGGGTCGGCATCGGCCAACCCGCTCCCGCGCGTCGCGACCATAGGAAGAGGATGATGAACTCGAAGACGAACCGCTCACTCACCACCAGAACGGCTGCCCTGGCCCTGGCCCTCGCCCTCAGTGCTGCCTCGGGGCCGGCCTCGGCCCTCGACGGGGTACCCACTGACCAAGAGCTCTGCCGCATGGCTGCCGACGCGGCGGACCTGTACATGAGCAAGATCGAGACCTGTGACCTGAAGCGTTCGGCCTCGGTTCGTCGGGTGGAAGAGGGGAGGACCTGCGAGGAACAGCTCGCGAACTGCAAGCCCTCCACCAAGCGCTGGATGAAGGAATACTACAACGGATTTCAGCGCGAGATCGAGCCTGCCCCCCAGTGCACGGGGGACGGACGAAGCTGGATGCAGGACTACCTGGCTCCTGCCGGGAGCAAGGTCATGGATGAGCTGGGCACCGTTCCCGTGGACCGCAACTGCGGGTTCCTTGGGATGTACGGCGTGGGCATTTGGGGCCAAGCAAACATCAATCTCTCCGGGAACGTGAACATCCCCAGCAGAATCGACGTCAACGTTGATATTTTCGGAAGAGGTAGCCACAGCCGTTCCGAGGCCGCGGCTCCTCCTCCGCCCACCCCCTCCTACTCCCCGCCTCCGCCTCCATCTTCCTACTCCCCGCCTCCGCCTCCGCAGCCCCCCCCGCCTCCGACCCAGGTCGAGAGCGCACCCGATGATTCGAACCGGCCGTTCATCCTTCAACCCAATGGAGGTCCATCGCGACGGTTTCACATCTCCGCCCTCGGAGCAGCCGGAGGGTACGCCGGAGCCGCCTTCGGGGTGGGTGGCCTCATCGGCACCCCTATCCGCACCAGCTTCATCCCGGTTCTGAACGATGCCCTTCACTTCGAGGCCGGGGCGCGGATGACCTTCGTGAACTACGGGAACAACACCACCGGAAGTTTCCTTACCCTGCTCGCCGGGGTGCGCTGGGACATCTATTTCTCCCGTGCTTGGTCGGTGTACACCGCCGCGCGCACGTCTCCAGCGATCTCGTTCAGCGGGCGCACCGGCCAGCTGTTCGTGCTCGGAGGCGCTGCCGGCGTCCACTGGCGCTTCGTGGACGCCCTGGGCCTCCGGCTCGAGGTGGATGGATCGAACTTTGGCGGCTCCATCAATGCGGGCGTCACCCTCTTCTTCTGAATGCTTGCAGATGAGAGCCCTGGGACCTCCGAACACGGCTCGGCCCGCTCTGCTGGCAAAGGGAAGAAGACCTACTTCGGGGCCGATGCCTTGGCATCGCCGGGGCGGCGGCGGACGCGGAGGCGGCGGCGGCAGAGCTCGCGCTCGATTTCGTCGAGCGAGACCCCGGCGGCGGCGGCGGACACCAGGGTGAAATAGAGGACGTCAGCGGCTTCGTGGGTGACCTCCTCGATGGTTCTTGCGGCGGCGAGCTCCGCGGCCTCTTCGGTGAGCTTCGAAGCCAACAGTTCCCTGTCTGAGAACAGCCGCTGGGTGTAGGAGCCGGGCTGCGCCCGGGTGGCCGGATCGAGCAGCCTCCCCGAAAGGGTTCCGAGCCCCGCGAGCGGGCCAAAGCAGCTCTCGGTCGATAGATGGCAGAACCCGGGGCCGCTTTGGGCGACGGTGAAGCGCAAAGCGTCGCGGTCGCAGTCGAGGTCCACCCGAAGCAGGGTCTGGGCGTGGCCCGAGCTCTCGCCCTTTCGCCACAGGCCGCGCCGCCTCGACCAGTACACCCCGCGGCGCTCGTCGAGGGCGACCCGCAGGCTCTCCTTGGAGGAATAGGCGAGGCCGAGCGCCCGCTCGTAGGCGTCCACCACCACCGTGGGGACGAGCCCGTCCTCCCGGTCGGACGACAGCGAAGCCCACAGGGGGTCCGAGAGGTGAAAGCGCCCGCTGTACAGCGCCATCCCGATCTGGGCGTCGATGCCGAGCTGGTCGAGCGCGGCGACCTCTTCGGCGTCCCTGACCCCGCCGGCGACGGTCAGGGCCCGGCCGTTGGCCGCCGCCTTCAGCTCTTTGGCCCTATCGAGGTCGAGCCCGCTCATGGTTCCCTCGACCTCGACGAAGGTGACCAAGAACCCGGCCACGTAGGGCGCGAGCTCGGCCATGCGGTCCGGCACGGAGGCTCCGGTGCGGGTCCGCCACCCGTCCACGACCACCTCCCCGTGCACGGCGTCGAGCGCAGCGAACACCCGCTCGCGGGGCAATTGGGAGAGAAACTCCGGGGTGGCCGCCGTGCCGACGATGACATGCTCCGCCCCGGCGTCGAGCAGATCGAGCGCCCGCTCCACCGTTCGGATCCCGCCCCCGACCCGGCACCGGTGGCGCCGGCACAAGGACTTCACCAGCTCGAGGTTGTCGCCCTCGCCGAACGCGGCGTCGAGATCGATGACCGCGATCGGGCCCACCAAAGAGAAGCGCTCGGCGATCGGACCGGGCGGACCGGCGTCGATCTTCAAGGTCTTGCCCCGCTCGAGCTGCACCGCGTGCCCGCCCCGCAGGTCGATGCTCGGCACCATCATGAGAAGAAGCCTCGCATCGGCAGGCCCAGGGAAAAAAGCGCCTCCTTCACCGATCCCACCGTCGTGCGCTGGTCGTGAAAGATGGTGGCGGCGAGCACGGCGTCGGCGCCGGCCTCGAGCGCTTCGGCCAAGTGGCCGGCGTGGGCCGCCCCCCCCGAGGCGATGATCGGTACCGAAACGGCGGCCCGCACTGCGGCGAGCAGCTCGAGGTCGTAGCCCTCCCCGGTCCCGTCCCGGTCCCACGACGTGAGCAGGATCTCGCCGGCGCCCCTCGCTTCGGCCTCGACCGCCCAGGCCACGACATCTATTCCGGTTCGCCTTTGGCCGGACAGCACCACGACCTCCCAGCCCGCCTCGGACCGGGCCGCGTCGAGCGCGAGCACGGTACACTGCACCCCGAAGCGCTCGGCGAGCGCGGTGATGAGCGCCGGGTCGGCGACCGCCGCCGAGTTGACCGCAACCTTGTCTGCGCCGGCCGAGAGCAGCGCTTCAGCGTCCTCCACCCGGCGCACCCCGCCCCCCACGGTCAAGGGCACGTCGAGCACGGCGCGAACCCGGGCCACGGTGTCCACGGCGTTGCCCCGCCCCTCCGGCGTGGCCGAGACGTCGAGGATCACGAGCTCGTCGGCCCCCTCGGCCGCGTACCGCGCCGCTTGCTCCACCGGGTCGCCGGCGTCGCGCAGGCCCTGAAATCGAATCCCTTTCACGACACGGCCGTCCCGAACGTCGAGGCAAGGAATGATGCGGTTCTTCAGCATCGCTGCAACCATCGGCCGATCATGGCCGCCCCCGCCGCTGAGGACAGCTCGGGGTGAAACTGGCAGGCGAGCAGGCTGCCTTTTTCGAAGCCGGCAACGAAGCGGCCACCGTGCTCGGCCGTCGCCGCCAAAACCCCCGGCGGCGCCGCCTCGACCCGAAACGAGTTGGCAAAATACACCTCCGCGGTCTCGAAGAACCGCGCCCCCTCGGGGGCCTCGATCCGGTTCCAGCCGAGCTGCGGCACCCGGACCGAGCGGGGAAACCGGGTGGCGATCCCGGGCATCACCCCGAACCCGGCCACGCCCGGGCTCTCTTCGCTGCCCTCGAACAAGAGCTGAAGCCCGAGGCACACCGCGAGCGTCGGCCGCCCGGACCGGACCCGCTCCGCGAGCAGCGGCGACAAGCCCAGCGCATCGAGCCTCGCTTTCGTCGCCCCGAGCGCCCCCACCCCGGGCAGCACCAGGCGTTCGGAGCGCGCGATCTCATCTGCATCTTCGGTGAGATGGGGCTCGGCCCCGGCCCGCACGAGCGCGGCGACCATGGACGCGAGGTTCGCGCTGCCGGTGCGGACGACGCACACCTTCATCCCATCGTCCCTTTCGTGCTCGGAGCCTCGTCCTTGCCGGTGGCGACGAGCGCCATCGCGAGCGCCCGGCCGACCGCCTTGTAGGCCGCCTCGCACTTGTGGTGGTCGTTTTCGCCGTAGAGGACCTCCGCGTGCAGCGTGAACCGGCCGGCCACCGCGAGCGACTGAAGGGCGTGGGTCAGCGCCTCGGTCGAGACCTGCCCGATGCGCTCCCGGCGAAAGCCCAGTTTCACCACCGAGTACGGGCGGGCCACGAGGTCTACCGCCGCCCGGGCGAGCGCCTCGTCCATCGGAACGTACGCGTGCCCGAAGCGCACGATGCCCCGCCGGTCCCCGAGCCGCCGGTCGAGCGCGGCGCCGATCGCGAGCGCGACGTCCTCGACGGTATGGTGGTCACATACATGCAGATCCCCCTCCGCCTCCACCGTGAGCCCGAGCCCGGCGTGGTGGGCGAGCGCGGTCCACATGTGGTCGTAAAACCCTAGGCCGGTCCGAATGGACACGGAACCCACGGAGAGTTCGACCCGCACCCGGGTCTCGGACGTCACCCGCTCGATGACCGTCATCGGGCCCCCTCTTGGAGCGCGGCGAGCAGACCGGCAAAGACCTTCTCGTCTTGCGGGCAGGTGATGCGAAGGGCGCCATCGACAAGGCCCCCCGAGAACAGGCGCACCCGGTAGCCGTTTTCGGCGAGAGAAGCGGCCACGGCCGGGCCGCGCGATCCGAACCGCGCGAGCACGAAATTCGCGGCGGAGCGCACCGGGCGGGCCCCGACCCGCTCGAGCGCCAAAAACAGCTCGTGCCGCTCCGTCTCGACCCTCGACCGGGCGGCGGCGACGAGCGCCTCCCGCTGCTCGAACGCCGCTTCGGCCAAATGGAGCGCGACCGAGGACACCGCGTAGGGCTGGCCGACGGTGCGAAGCCCGTCCGCCACCGCCGGCGGCGCGATCGCGTACCCCACCCGGAGGCCGGCGAGCCCCATCGCCTTCGAGAAGGTTCGGAGCACGACCACCCGGGGGTGGCGCACGAGCGCATCGGTGGGATCCTCGGGAGCAAACTCGACGTAGGCGAGGTCGGCGACGAGAAGCCTCGCACGGTCGGCGAGCCGAAGGATCGCGTCCACCGGGGCGATCTCACCGCCCGGCGCCGACGGGCTCACCACAAAACCCACCGAAGCCTCCTCGAGCGCAGCCAAGAACTCCTTTTCCGGAAACGGAGCGTCGAGCCAGGGGACCGGCCTCGCCTCCGCCCCCGAGAGTTGAACGTAGCGGGGGATCATCTCGAAGGTCGGCTCGAAGAGGGCCGCCGCCCGCCCCCGCTCGAGCGCAAAACCGGCGAGCCGAGACAGCGCGTCGTCGGCCCCGGCGGTCACCACCACCCGCTCCGGCTCGACCCCGTGCGCAGCGGCGATCTTCGCCTCGAGCGGCCCGGCGGAGGGATAGCGGGAGAGGTCGAGCCCGGAAAGCGCCGCGGACAGGTCGAGGTGCGGCGCGAGGCCCTCGTTGGCGTGCAGCCGGCAGGCGCCGGGTTGGTCCGGGGCGGACGGACGGTAGGGGGTCAGACCGTCGAGCCTCGACGAAGCGAGCGTATCCGGTTCGGACCGAGGCCCGTGGCTCGCGGAACCATCGCCGTGGAGCCCGGGGTTCGCGCGGTTCACGGGACGACCTGCGACAAGGGCGAGACCACGATGTCGGTCCCGCCCTGGCTCTTCAGCTCGGGGATGAGCGTGGGCAGGCTCGCGCGGAGCACCGCCGCCTTCACCGCGTAGCTGGCCGGGGCCCCCTCGTGGCGGTGCAGCTCGGAGATCGTGGGGTGGCGCATCGCCGGCAGGACATCGATGACCCGGGGGAGGTGCTCGGCCGAGACGTTCACTTCGAGCATCACCCGGAGCCGGCCGGCGAGCACCGACGTGAGCAGCGTCGCGATGTCGTCGATCCGGCTCCGCTTGGCCGGATCGTCCATGGCCTGCCTGCTCGCGTAGAGCCGGGTCGAGGACACGAGCAGCTCGTCCACGATGGCGAGGCCGTTCTGCTCGAGCGTCGCCCCGGTCTGGGTGACATCGACGATCGCGTCGGCGTCTTCCGGGGGAAACACTTCGGTCGCGCCGTAGGTGCGAACGAAGCGGGCTCCGGGGCAGGCCCGGTCGATGTAGGACCGGGTGAGCCGTTCGAGCTCCGAGGCGATGCGCAGCCGCCCGCCGAGCGGGCTCGATTCGGGCAGTCGGCCGTCCACGACCAGCTCACGGGGCGCCGCGACCACGATCCGCACCGGATCGAGCCCGGTGTCGAGGACCTCGATGAGGTCGAGGCCCTTCTCCGCTACCCAGTCCTTGCCCGCGAACCCGAGGTCCCGGGTCCCGACCGACAGCATCTCGACGATGTTCTGGGGCTTGAGCAGCTTCGCTTCAACGCCAACCAGACTCACCTTTGGCCGGTAGCCGCGGGACCCGTGGGCGAGCCGAACCCCAGAGTCGGCGAGCAAGTCGACGACGCCCTGGTACATTCGGCCCTTCGGGATGGCGAGGTGGAGGAGGGACGGGTCGCGCTGCATCGGTCCAAAGGGTTGCTAGCCCCGCCGGCCGGTTCGGTAAAGCGGCCCCGCTCGAGACGCGACGCAGATCGAGGGTTTTTACTAGCGCTTCACCCCGCGTGGAGGCGAGCGAGGCGTCCGGAGAACCGGCGCTCGACCTCGGCGACGAGCGGGGCGTGCTCGGGGGCTTCGAGCAGCGGGTCGGTGGCGAGCAGGGCTTCGGCCGCCTCTTTGGCCGACTCGAGCAGCCGGCCGTCGGCGACCAGGTCGGCGAGCGCGAGGTCGGGCAGGCCTGATTGCCGGGTCCCGAGCACCTCGCCCGGACCGCGCAGCTCGAGGTCCCGCTCGGCGATGACGAAGCCGTCGGTGGTCTCGGCCATCACCGCGAGGCGCTCGCTGTCCCGCCCGGCGAGCAGCACGCACAGCCCCCGGTTCTTGCCCCGGCCGACCCGGCCCCGGAGCTGGTGAAGCTGCGACAAGCCGAAGCGATCTGCCTCCTGGATGACCATCACCGTGGCGTTTGGGACATCGACGCCCACCTCGATCACGGTGGTCGCCACCAGGACCGCGATCTCCCCTTGGGAGAAGGATCGCATCACCGTGGACTTTGCGTCGCTGGTCATCTTGCCGTGAAGCAGGCCCACCCGCCGGGGGGCAAAGCGGGCCTCGAGCTCCGCGAGCGCGTCGGTGGCGGCGGCGAGGTCGAGCTGCTCCGAAGCCTCGACCAGCGGGTACACGACGTAAGCCTGCCTGCCGGCGTCGAGCGCGGCCTCGACCTCCGCGTAGGCCCGCTCCGCCCGGGAGCTGGGATAGACCCTGGTCTCCGTGGGGCTCCGCCCCGGCGGCAGCTCGTCGAGCACCGACACCCGCAGGTCCCCATACAAGCTGAGGGTGAGCGTCCGCGGGATCGGGGTCGCGGTCATGACCAGTACGTCGGGGGGGAGGCCCACCCGCTTTCCGACGAGCCGGGCCCGCTGCTCCACCCCGAACCGGTGCTGCTCGTCGATGATGGCGAGGCCGAGGTCCAAGAACCCGACGTCCGGCTCGAGCAGGGCGTGGGTGCCGACGAGCAGGTGCACGTCCCCTCGGGCGAGCGCCCGGAGCAGGGGGCCGCGGGCCTTTGCCGGCGTCGATCCAGTGAGCAACCCGACCTGCATGCCGAGCGCGGAGAACACGGCGTGCGCGTTTCTCGAGTGCTGCTCGGCCAGGATCTCGGTCGGAGCGAGCAAGGCCGCTTGCCGGCCTGATTTGGCTACCGCCGCCGCGGACAGGAGCGCCACCGCGGTCTTTCCGCTGCCGACGTCCCCTTGAAGCAGCCGGCTCATCGGCCGGGGGAGGCCGAGGTCCCGCGCGATCTCGTCGAGCACCCGGGCCTGCGCGCCGGTCAAGGCAAACGGCAGGGCGCGCTCGGCGAGCGGCCGCCACCCGTCCCCGAGGTCCTGCGCGATCCCGGGGCTGTCCTCCCGGTGGCTGCGCACCCGCCCCAGCACGAGCTGCAAGTAGAACAGCTCGTCGAACGCGAGCCGGCGCCGGATCTGGCGCAGCGCCGCGCCGTCGCCGCGCTTTGGGAGATGGGCGAGCAGCAGGGCCGGCCCGAGCGGATCGAGCCCGTACGCCGAGCGCACCGACGCCGGCACCGGGTCATGGACCCGCTCCGCGCAGGCGAGCGCCACCGATTGCAGGGTCCGGGCGAGCGTCCGGGCCGGCACCCCGTCGATCTCCGGGTACACCGCCTTCAGCTCGCCGTCCGGCGGCGCGTCGCTCGTGACCGGCTCGACCTCGGGGTGGGCCATCTGCCGCTGCGCCCCAAAGAAGGTCACCGCCCCGTGGACCCGAACCCGGGTGCCCGGTGGGAATCGGTCCTGCATCTGCCGCTGCGAGAACCGAAAGAACCGGCAGCAAAGGCTCCCTGTCCCGTCCCGGATCGCCATCTCCCACACCCGCTTTCGACCCATCGGGCGCAGCATCGACGCCGCCACCACCCCCTGGACGGTCGCCCGCATCCCGGGGGCCAGCGCCTCGATGCGCACGACGCGGCTCCTGTCTTCGTAGCGGCTCGGCAGAAAGAACAGGGCGTCCTGAACGGTCAGGATGCCCTTCTTCGCCATCTGGTCCGCCGTCTTCGCTCCGACGCCCACCACATGATTCAGCGGGTGGGTAGGCTTCGCCTCGGCGAGCGGCACCCGCGCCGTCGTCTCGTCGACCGGCGGGCGCGGGGCGGCGAGGAACAGGGCCCGGGCCGACGGCAGCGGCGCCTCGATCAAAGGCCCTGCCGCCTCGATGGGGTCCTGAAACGGCAGCGGCTCCGTCCGGGCCGCGGCCCGGGACGAGGGTCTTGATCGCGGGCTGGGGGACGTACGCCCCGCGGAAGCGGACGCCGCTTTGGGCCGAGCGGGCGACTTCGGCCGAGCGGACGCCGCCTTCGGAGGAGCGGAGCCGGACGGCGGGGCGGGCGCGGACGACTCGGACGGGGCGGAGGCAGCGGCGAGCGCTCGCTCCACCGCCGTGCGCCGCGAGAACAGCGGGAGGTCATCCACGCCGCGGAGGGCAGCGCGAATGGCTTCGCTGCGGGGATCGGCTCGGCCTTCGAGGCCCCGGCCCACGGTCGCCTCGATGTCCCGGACCACGGGGAGGTTCGCGAAGTCGCGGCGGGCGGCGAAGCGGAGCGGGCGGAGCGCCGCCTCGAGGTCCTCCTCCGTCGCCATCGCTCAGCGGTACTCGACCTTCACGATCTCGTAGCTGCGCTTGCCGCCCGACTTCGGCCGCTCGAGCGTCACCTCGTCGCCCTCGTTCTTCCCGAGCATCACCCGGGCGAGCGGGGCCCGCACCGAGATCTTCTTCGACTTCACGTCCGCCTCGTCGTGGCCGACGATCTGGTAGGTCGTCTCCTCGTCCGACTCGAGATCGAGCAGCGTCACGGTGGCCCCGAACATCACCCGATCCCCGGACAGGCGGCAGGGATCGATCACCTCGGCGAGCGCGAGCCTCGACTCCACCTCCTTGATCCGGCCCTCGATGAACGACTGCTTCTCCCTGGCGGCGTGGTACTCCGCGTTCTCGCTGAGGTCGCCGTGGGCCCGGGCCTCCTCGATCTCCTTCGAGATCTGGGGGCGCTCGAACGCCTTGAGCCGTCGCAGCTCCTCCTTGAGGGCCTCATGGCCGGCCGGGGTCATTGGTTCTCGCTCGATCATGGCGTACCGCCCGGCCGCGCCGGGGCACTCGACTGAAGCCCGACTCGGCCAGGCCGTCAAGCCTCCCACCAACGTGCCCGCGCGCCGAGCAGGCCGGTCGCCGGCGCCGGTCCGGTGCTCCGGCCGACCGACGTCGGGCGATGCCAGCCTCGGAGCGGTAACCGAGGCGCCCATCGGGCTCGACCATCGAGAAAAAAGCGCGAGCCCTGCTTTCCCGACTTCGGGGGGGGTTGACTCGACCATCGGCCCATTTCACCCTCCTCCCCATGCGACCCCCCAACCGGTTTCGATCGACACCCGCTCCACGCGGGACGACCGAACCGTCGATTCGAATGGAAAGTTGGAAGGGGTGCGAATGATCGGCCGCCATGCTCGGTCTCTGGGTTCCCAACTGTACCGGATGCTGACGGTCGCTTCGACCGTATGGCTGGTGGTTCTGGGAGTTTATCTGGTCCCGAACCAACTCGTGCTGCAGAGCAAGCTCCGAACGAAGCTCGAATTGACCGATGAGGTGATGAGGCTTCAGCGGGAGGGGCTTGGGCTTCGGTGTTCTTGGTTTGCTCTGCTCCAGTTTCACCCACGCGACCCCGAGTTCGAGCGCGAGCGGTCGCTGCTCGAGGGTCGGATAGCCGGCAACGAGCGCCGCTTGGAGACGCTCCAATGCAAACTGCCCGATGTTGGGGTGTTCGGGCTCGCCCCCTTTGCGACGAGGGAAAACTGCGATGCAGAGCCGAAGGGTCTCGACAGCTTGTAGCAGTACGGAGGATGGGGTGAAGACGAAGGAACCGACGCGAGCGAACGAAGGCCACGGTTCATCTTTGGGGCCTGCAGGGGCACGGGGAAGGGCCCGCAGGTTCCTTCGGGAGGTCATCAGCACCGTGTTCTGCGTCTGGCTCCTCTGTTGGCTCTTCGTTCCCGACGTGATCCTCCATCTACGACTGACGGATGTTGGTGCGGACCATCACCGGGCGTCCCGTATCCAGGCACTGGAAGTCGAGCTTCGTCTGGCGGAGACGCTGCCGGTCTCGCAACGAATCCAGCCCCGCTTCGCCGAGACACTCGAACAAGAGATCCAGGACGAGAATCAACGCGATATCGAGGATCGTTGCATGAGCCGAGCCATACTGGCGCCGCTCCAATCCAGTGCCCTTCATGTCTTCGCACCCCATGTGGGTCCCATTCCGCGTGTGCCCGAATGCGATGGCTTTGCCGCTCATGGAGGGGATGATGGCTGAGCAGGGCGTTGGCGCGTCCTGCCGTCCTCGCTCGTCGAAGATGGCTGTTGTCGAGACCCTCAAGTCGGGCTCGACGCATCACCCCAGCAAGGCCGAGCACGCCAAACGGAGATGGTATGTTTTTCCACATCTTTGATGCCGTCGTCGCTCGAGCAAGGCGTCTGCGGACGGCGAAGTGGGTGCTGCTCGCCCTCCTTGGGGTCTTCTTCGCGAACCAGGTCCTCGTTCAGCGCGCCTTGCGTATGGCCGTGGAACTGTCGGAGACGTCCATGGCGGTGCACGCGGAGCTGGGCGGGATCGAGTGCGCGCTGGCCTCCATGTCCCGGTGGCCCAACCGAAACGCTCCGGAGGTCGAGCGGGAGATGTCGAAGCTCCTGGACCGCCAAGCCCACCTCGAGGAGCGCTTGGGCGCCATCGTCGAAGAGAGGAGGCTGCTCCAGCAGCAGCGTTTTCCCCTGTTCGCTTGGTGGCCGTGGGGTGAAACCACTGATGGAGCAACGGAGCCATGACCAACGCAGCGAGCACCGGGAGAGCCGTTCATCGCGTGGAGGGGCAAATGGCAAAAGCTACGCTGGCCGCCGGCCTCGACATAGGCTCGGGCCAGGAGAGGCGCGGTCTGGAGATCGGTGCCACCAGTGTCGCAGGCCGAGTTGCATCCGGGCGGAGGCGGATGGCTTCTTGGCGTTCGACGGACGAGGGTACGCGCGGCATGCCCCAGATTTCGCCGGGGTGCGAATATGAGTTCCTGCTCGGCGCCCGGCGCGACGTATTGGCCAAGCCCGAGGCAGGAATGGCGTGCTTGCTGCATGAATGTTTTCAGGATTGGAGGACTTGATGACCAAGCTTCTTGACTCAATCCGCTGGATGCCCAGGCCATTCGCCTTGTCCTTTGGGAAGGTAGGGTGGGTCGTTCTATATGGCGCTCTGTTGTCGAACCAGCTCTTCGTGCAACAGGTCTTGAGAGAGAGGATCGAGGTGACGGAGAGGATGATGGCCTTGCAAGTCGAGAGAAGCGCGCTAGAATGCGCACTCTTCGCACGGGGAGAATTTCGACAAGAAGATGACGAACAGGCGAGAGCGGACATGGCGAACATCCTCGAGAGGACGAAGGACATCATTCACCAGCTTATGTTTCTCGAGTGCAAGCTCGGCGCCAGCGTCCCTCTGTTTGCGCCCATACTCTTCTTGAGCGGCTCTGGAGCCGGCTGCACGACCTCCGAAACTCCGAGCTGAATTACGAACCCCCAAGACAAGACTATGGGCCGAGGACCAGGGATGCAGATGGAAAACAACATGATCGCCTCGGCTCCTCGAGCCGTCCGCGGCGGGGGTCGGTGCCGAACGCAACTAGACCTTTGCTTCTGGTGGATTCGCCAACTTTCGATATTCTGTGCTATTACGTGGTGTGGCACGTCCCTAACGATTCCGGAGGTCCTCCTCGCGACCAGGATTTCCAACATCTCCCACGAACACCGCCGCGCGTCCAAGGTTCGGGTGCTCGAGGAAAAGCTCCGCCTGCTCGAGATGGTAGCGGTGCCCTCAGAGAACCTGGTTCTGTTGGCGGAGCAACTCGGAC
>DAIQNR010000072.1:21330-28601 GCA_036788295.1 Myxococcota bacterium | reverse complement strand
AGGGGCAATGCCGACCGAGCCCTTTTTTGGACAAATGGAGGGCGGCCAGCCAGCGGCCCCACCGAACTTGGGTCCGGGAACGGTCGCCTCCTTCCATGTCGGCTGCACCTGATCTGCCTAAAGGTCATCGAGCTCTTCGACGCGATCGATCACTGGGTAGGTGTGTTGTCGAAGCAGCCTACACGACCGGAGATCGGCGCACCGAGACGGACGGGTGCCTGTTCATCACCCTCGTCCGCTTCGATCCGGTCTACCCCGGGCATTTCGAGTGCAACCTTCGGCGAACCGTCGATGACCCGAACCTGTCGAACGATCTGCGGCAGCTCCACCAGGTTCCGGGCGTGGCCGAGACGGTGGATTTCGAGCACAAGCCACTCCTGCCGGTCGCACCAACCGAGGGCCACCTATCGATGCAGGCGGGTTGCGTTCGCATCGTGCTGAAGGGCACAAGGCTCGACGTCTCGGATGCGTCGGGCGGCACGTCCGGCAGGTCGCTCCCTCATGGATCTCAGGCTGCTCGGATGTTGACGGGTGTTCATGCCGAGGCACGCGAGCCTACCACGGAGATGAGTTGGCCAGCGTAGCGCAAATTGGGACAGTCGGTGCTCGAGAGGTCCGAAGCCGAAGTTCGGCCGCGAGGCCGGGTACTGGGCGTGCGCGCACGAGGGGGGCTGGGAGGCTCTCGGGGTCGCCCGATGGCTGTCTTGAAGGATCCTTGTGGGCATCGCGTCATCAGCGGCATCGCACGGCGCTGGGTTGACGGGCGGCGCGGGCCGATGCCATGTGTCCCCCACTCGTCCGCGCCCTGTCTCAGCATTTGGTCAACCGCCATGGCTCAGCCCCTTCCGCCCGTCGTGATCGTCTTTCTGGCCGTGGCCATCGTGGCGATGATCCCTCTGTCGGCTTTTGGGATCTGGCACGGCTGGTCCACGATCCAGGCCGACCAGCGGATGACGGCGGCGGGCCTGACGGTCGAGGGCCGGATCACCCGGATCGATCGGGGCCGCGACGGCACCGTCTCGAACCCTGCTTCGGGCCGTGGTGCCAGCGTGTCTTTCCGGATCGCGGGCGATAGCGGGGGGCCCGAGCACTGGGTGACGGTCAGGGGGGCGACTGCCGAGGGCTTCGCGAGAGGCCAGGCCATCGTGCTGCGCGTCGATCCCGCCAACCCCGACCGCCACATGCTGGACCGCGACTACGAAGTGCGGACCGCCTGGCTGTTCCTGGGCGGCTTCGCGGTGCTGCTGGCGCTGTCGCTGGGCCTGTCGGTCTGGATGCTGCGCGGCGGCTTTGCCGCGCCGGGCGCGTTGGGCTGAGGGGATTGCAGGTCAGCAGGAGTCCAACACCTGCGGATGGGCAGCGGGCTCGGCGATGGGCCACAGGTGGCCAGGCGGGCCGGACCGCGGCCAATGCATCACTCGGGACCCGACCGCGGCGGCAGGTCGCTGCCCAGATACATCCGGTTCATCATCGCCCCGTCGCGCCGCACCACGCCGACCCGCCCCTGCGCGACCAGCGCCCGGGCCCGCCCCGCCCCGGTCAGCAGGCTGTGGCCCCAGCCGGTGGGCACGGTTCCGGGGATCTCTCGGAGCGTCACCCGCCGGATCGGGCCCCAGCCCTGCACCCGTTCGGCCAGCGCCACATCGGCCAGGCCGGTCTCGGCGATCGTCCGCATCTCGCGCAGGTCGCGGCGCAGGGCCAGCACAACAACAGCGACGAAGAACAGGATGAGCGCGATCACCGGCAGTTCGAACCAGGGCCGCGCGATCCGTTCGCCGTCCAGCTCGGCGATGTGCGGCCGGTCCGGCAGGTAGCGGACATCCACCCTGTCGCCCGCCCTCAACCGGCCCGAGCGCGCGCGCGCGGCCAGGGCGTTGGTCGCGCGGAGCGTCTGCCGGTGCACGCTGTCGCCAGCCCTGAATTCGACCGTCACCCACAGGCGCATCGACCGGTCCTGCCCCCCGCGGCGCTGCATCTCGACGATCACGCCGGGCACGGTGACACCGCTGCCGGCCATCTGCTCGGCGATCGACCAGGACCAGGCGAATCGCCCCGCCGAGGCCAGCAGCGCCAGTACGGCCAGAACCGCCAGCCAGAAAACGGGCATTCTCATGGCGACCAGCGACCAACCACCCCTCGTCACCTGCACAGGCTATGTCGTGCGCGGTGCGCCGTTCAAGCCACCTTGCCGCCGCGCCCGATGGGGCGGCGCCGCGCGGGCTCAGGCCACCGCGGCGTCGATCTCGGCCATCACCTCTTCGTCGAGCAGCGGGAGCACGTCGAGCGCGGCGAAGTTCTCTTCGACCTGGCTCTTCTTGCTCGCTCCGGTGATCACGGTCGAGACGTTCGGGTTCTTTGCGCACCACGCGATCGCGAGCTGGGCGAGCGTGACGCCGAGCCGCTCGGCCACCGCGGCGAGGCGCTTCACCTTCGCGTGCTTGGCCTCATCGGTCAGGCTGGCCCGAAGCCACCCGTAGCCGGGCAGGGCGCCGCGGGAGCCGGCGGGGACCCCGGCGGCGTACTTTCCGGTGAGAAGGCCGGAGGCGAGCGGCGACCAGGTCGTGGTGCCGAGCCCGATCTTCTCGTAGAGGGGCGCGTACTCCCGCTCCACCCGGCCCCGGTTCAAGAGGTGGTATTCGGGCTGCTCCATCACCGGCTTGTGGAGGTGGTGCTTGTCGGCGATCGCCCACGCCTCGCTGATCTGGTCCGCCGGCCACTCCGACGTCCCCCAGTACAGCGCGAGTCCGGAGCTCACCATGTCCGACATCGCCCAGACCGTCTCTTCGAGCGGGGTGTTCGGATCGGGGCGGTGGCAGAACACGAGGTCCACGAAGTCGAGGTCGAGCCGCTCGAGCGAGCCTTCGATGGCCTGCAGAAGGTACTTTCGGTTGAGCGTGTTCTTCGTGTTCGGGCCGGGGCGGATCCCCCAAAAGAACTTCGTCGAGACGAGGTAACTCTCCCGAGGCCAGCCGAGGCGGGCCAGCACTCGGCCCATGATCCGCTCCGACTCTCCCCCGGAGTAGACTTCCGCGTTGTCGAAGAAGTTACAGCCCCTGTCCCACGCCGCCTGCATGCACTCGAGCGCGGTGTCGTCGTTTTCGCGCAGCTGCGGGCCAAAGGTCACCCAGGACCCAAAGGACAGCAAGCTCACCTTCACCCCGGAGCGGCCGAGCCGCCGGTACTCCATCTGCGTCATGGGCGTAGGGGTAGCAGATCGGGCAACGGGCGGCGCGGCTTTCCTCAGGCTGTGGTCCGCGGCACCCGGTAGGTGAGCGCGAGCGCGGCGACGGCGGCCGGCAGCGCGAGGCAGGCGTACAGCGCCGGCCCATAGGATCCGAACCCATCCCGGGCGAGCGCGAACGAGGACGGGCCGAGCGCGCTGCCCACCACCCCCGCCATCAGCTCCAGCCCGGCGATGGCGCCAAGGTGCCGCCGCCCAAAGAACCGAGGAAACGCGAGCGTGGGGAGCGGCCCGTAGAAGCCGCCCGCCATCCCGAGGCCCAAGGCGGCGAGCCAGAACCGGCTCGAGAGGTCGGCGGCGCCAAAGATCCCGACCGCCTGCGCCGCCATCATCGCCACGAGCAGGACCCGGATCCCCACCCGGTCGCCGAGCGTGCCGGCCAAGAGGCCGACGACGGTCGAGGCCACCGCCATCGGGAGGAACAGCGCCACCGCTTCCCCCCGGGACAGGCCGACCGAGGCCCCGAGGTCCACGACATGAAAGCTCACCCCGGTGATGATCATCGCCTGCACGGCGAGCGCGAGCGTCACCGCCCAAAACGCGAGCGTGCGGACGGCGGCGGCCCGGTCGAGCTGCGGACCCACCGGCGGCGGCGCGTCGCTCAGCCGCTGCCCGTCGAGCCGGAGCCCGCAGCTCTCGGGGTCGCTGCGAAACAGGACGAGCACCACCGTGCCCATGAGGAGCAGCTCGATGAGCGCCATCTGCTGCCACGCTCCCCTCCAGCCGGACAGGTGGATCCAGTCGTCGAAGAGCCGGGGCGCGAGCCCGAACCCAAAGCCGATGAAGAGCCCGGACAGCCCCGACGCGAGGCCCCGGTGCCGGTCGAACCACCGCGCGATGAGCGTCCGGCTCACCAGCGTGAGCACGCCCTGCCCGGAGAAGCGGAGCAGAAAAAAACCGAGCACCAGCGCCGCCATCGTCGCCACCACCGACCCCCCGAAGGCGGCGGCGGCGCGGTCCACCGCGCTCAAGTAAAGCAAGGTCAGCGACAACAGGGCCACCGCGGCGATGCCGGTGGCGCGCGCCCCGTAGCGGTCGAGCGCGCGGCCGGCGGTGGGCAGGCACAGGGCGGACAGGAGCGTGCCGGCGAGGTAGGCGTGGCTCACCTCGGTCCGCGAGCGGCCGGTGGCCTCGAGCAGGCTGTCCGTGAACACGCCCACCCCGAGGGTCTGGCCGGGAATGCTCATCAGCACCCCGAGCGTCGCCGCCCCCAGGATGATCCACCCGTAGAAAAACGGGAGGCGGCGGGGCGCGAACGGGAAGTCGGCCAGCGAGGACACCGTGCGCCTCTACCAGAGCGGCGCCGACCCGGCACCGACGTCCCGGCACCGCCGGCGCGCACCGTCCGCCGTTCTTGGTCGCCATTCCCCCGACGCCCCTCCCTCTGTTCATGTCCATCATGGCTCCGTGCCGACTCCGCGGAACCCGTGCGACTTCAGCCCATGCGCGAATCGGGCCTCGACGCGATCGTCGATATTGTCGCAACGGCCGATGACGGCAGGACACGCAGACGGTCTCGGGGCGCCTCCGGCATCTCGTTGTACTCGCGGCCGTCGAGGAGACGTCCGGCGGCCTTCTTGTTCGTTCCACCCCACTGCTTGAAGAAAAACGGCGTCCCCGAAGCTCGACACTTGGCTCGCACGCTCCGGACCCAGGCGGGGTCCATTGGGCGAGGACGCCGGCCACTCTCGCCGCCGACGATGACCCAGCCGATGCCCTCCAGTTCGAGGTCATCGAGCGGCCCCAAGAGAGGCTCCAGGCTCAGGAACCGGAGACCCGCCCCGATATGCCGCAGGTCGTCGACCCGATGGAGGAAGTCGCTCCTCTCCACGCTTACCCCCATCCAGATGTTCGGCGCCCACACCAGCTTCGGCGCCAGCCTCGAGAGGCGTTCCGACCGCTTGGTCAGCACCTGGAACCGGTGCTGCGGACACTCTCGCATCACCGTGAAAACCTGATGGATGTAGGTGAGCGGCACTTGCTCGTGGAACAGGTCCGACATGCTGTTGACGAAGATTCGCCTGGGGCGTTTCCACGAACGAGGGCGGTCGAGAGCCTCCGGAACGAGACGCAGGTCGAATCCGCGTTCGAAGGGGTGCCCAGGCACACCCCGAAAGCGCTCAGAGAAGGTCTCCGCATAGCAGTGCTTGCAGCCCGCCGACACCTTGGAGCACCCCCGTAACGGGTTCCAGGTGGCGTCCGTCCACTCGATGCCGCTCCCGTCGCTCATTGACGTGGACATGCGTACAGTCTAGCGTCGTTCGTTGCAAGGAGACGACGTGGGAGACGACTACGCCGGGCGGGAACAAACGCAGCTCAAGCACATGGTCCTCGACCGCTACCTGAGCGCGTGGGGCATGAAGCTCGCGCACACCACCACGGGGACTCTCTGGTTCGTCGATTGCTTCGCTGGTCCCTGGCGCTCCGAAAACGAGCAGAGGGAGGACACCTCGGTGGCCATCGCGCTCAAGAGGCTCCGCGATGTGCAGGAGAGGACGGGCGCCAAGGTGGGGGCCATCTTCGTCGAAAAGGACCGCGACCGATTCCACGAGCTCCTGCAGTTTCTGATCGAGGAGGCCGGGCCCATTGGCACTCAGCCCATTCTGGGGACGTTCACGGAGGCCGCTCCCACCATCCAGAACGTCTTGCGGACCGACGCAGCCTTCGTCTTCGTCGACCCAACCGGCATCAAGGGAGCGGACATGCACGCCATCGCGAGCCTCGTGAAATGCGACCGCAGGCACGTCCCCAGGGACGTGATGGTCAACTTCATGTTCGACTTCTTGAACCGGTTCAAGGGGGAGGCCACCAGGGAGCAAAGCCGTAGGTGGCTCATCGAACAGTACGAGAGCTTCTTCGGCGACGGCGACGTTGCCCGGCTCGCCAAGATGAACGAGTCAGAACTCGTCGGCGAGTACCGGACGAGACTGAAGGCGCTCTGCGGTTTCCAGTTCTGTTTGAGCCTGGCGGTTCCGAAGCCGACCGCCCGCAGGACTTACTTCCACCTCGTGCTCGGGGCTCGCAACCCGGCGGCCGTGAAACTGTTTCGGGACACCGAAAAGCAGGTCATCGGCGGAAAAGCCGAGATCGTCCTCAGTCGAGCGAAGGCCAGGAAGGCCCTCCACGAGACCGGCCAGCATCCCCTGTTCGCTGAGCAGGGGGCGCCCAACGTCGAGTTCGATCGACTTCGGCGAGCCGACCTCGAGGACATCGAGGAGCGCATCGTCGAGCGGCTCCACGAAGGCCCGACCCAGTTCAAGGACGTTTGGCCCGTACTCCTCGAGGAGCTCCACGTGACGCTCGGTGACGTCAAGCGGGCCATAGAGAACCTGAAGAAGGCCGGGAAGGTGGAACTCCTCGACCTGGCGCCGCGGCAGCGGAGCCCGAAAGACGACACGTGGCTCAGCCTCTCGCGTCCCGGTCGGCGAGATTGAGGTCGAGCCGCTTGGCGAAACGGCCCGAGCTCTCGATCACCTCGAGCGCTCGCACCGCCACCCGCTCCTCGATGGTGGCCGCGGGTGTGCTCTAGATTCGGTTTTTTCGATGTTTTGTGCTAGCGGTAGGAACGAAACCACGGCCAGACCTTCTTTTCGTACTCGCGCTAGTACGATGAAGAAGGTTTTCTCTGGGTATCGTCCTAGCGCTAGCAAAAATACCAAGGTTTTCTCTGGGTTTTGTACTCCCGTTAGTACCGAGAGGAGCGTTCTTGTCCCTTCAGGTACTCGCGGCAGTACCCAAACGGCCGCCCGAGCCGTTTCCGGTGCTCGCGGCAGCACCGAGACGATAGCGTGGGCCCATGGCGAGCGAGACCCGGACGCCGATGCTCGCCTCCCTGCGGCTCGCGAGCCTGAGAGCCTACCTCATCATCGACCCGTACCAGCGCATGGTGACGGTCTGGTCGCGGGACCAGGACGAGTGGACCGCATCGATCGCGGCCGCCGGGGTCATGACGTACGCGGACGGCCAGACGCTCGACATCGGCGAGCTCTATCGAGACATCCTCCCGTGACGCCGGGCTTCAGTCCGCCGC
>DAIQNR010000072.1:0-21230 GCA_036788295.1 Myxococcota bacterium | reverse complement strand
CATCGGCGAGCTCTATCGAGACATCCTCCCGTGACGCCGGGCTTCAGTCCGCCGCCGGTTCTTCGTCGGCCGAGGCGGGGCCCTCGGGGCGGATGGCCGGGGCGCCTTCGCCGAACAGCTCGAAGGCGCGGGCGAGCTTTTCCCGGCGGCGGGCCTGCTCTGCGTCGAATTCCTCCGGCGTGGTGGTCGAGGTGGAGAAGCCCTCCTCGAGCTGCTCAGCGAGCGTGCGCGTATTTGAAGACATCTCGGTCCTCCCTCAAACTATCGAAGATGGCGGCCTTTTGGGTGAAGCTCGCTGGGTCGTGCATCCGGGCCCGCAGCGGCTCGATCACCGAAGCCATCATGTACGGGTTGGCGGCGTACTGTTCACGGACCCAGGCCGGGACGTCACCAGTCCGCTTCAAACTGTCGGTGATGTCGGTGACCTTGGCGTAGGCTTCGGCCATCGTCATCGTCTTGGGCGCTTCGCCCGGGGCCATGACCCGGGGGCTCTGGTTGTTGTCCACGAGCGCCACCTCCACCCCGCGGGTCGCCAAGTGTCGGGCGGCGGCCACGAGGTTGTCTACGCCGGTCGTGTGCGAATGCGCAAACGCGGTCTCGGAGACCGTCCGCCCCTCCTCGAAGGCCCGCGACATCGCCCGCAGCCACGCCGCGATCGGGTCGGTCACCACCCCGACGACCTTTAGCTTGAGGCCCCGCTCCTCGGTCATCGCGCTCAGGGTCTCGAGAAAGGTCTGGCTCGACTCTCCGTCCGGGTCGAAGACGAGCTTCGCCTCCGCGCCGTCGAAGTTCGCCTTCTTGGCCGCGTAGCCTTTGCCGGCAGCCACGCCGCCGGCCATCACCACCACCTGTTCGCCGGGGGCGAGGTCGTTCAGCGCGAGCTCGAGCGCGAGCCGAGCCACCGCGGTGGCGGTGGGGTGCAGCGCGGTGTTGAAGATCGCGGGCCCGATTTTGGCCGCGTCGGCCCCTTCGTAGGGCGAGCCTCCGAGCTGCACCTTCGTCCCGTTGAAGTGCGGGGACATCAGCTTGATCTCGTCGGTCTCGATCTTGAGCGGCACCTGCACCCGGGTGAGCGCGGCGTCGATGGCCTTCGGAAGCTCCGAGGCCTTGGCCGCCAGCAGCAGGGTCTCGAGCACCTTGGCCCGAACGCTCGGCTTCAGGTTCCCGATGGCGGCGAGCTTCGCTTCCGCGGCCGCGGCCAGACCCGGACCGGCCTCGAGGCCGGCGAGGGCCGCTTTCACCTGCTGCTGCAGCTCGGCGACGTAGCGGGCCCGCACCACCTTCGCCTGCCGCAGGTACGCGGCGGCGGCGCCGGCCGGGTCCTGGGCCACCAGGTCCCGAAACGAGGACTCCGCGGCGCGAACGCTCGGGGTCAGCTCGGGCAAGGGCTTGACGCTTCGGGCCGCCTGCACCGCGTCGTCCCAGGTCTTGGGCCAGGGGGTGGACACGGGCGTGAACTTCGTCATGCCCGTGTCGCCGCGGGCGGAGAGGTCCGGGTGCCACGTCCCGGTGAGCGGCAGCGCGCCCTTCTCCCCTCCGGCGCGGGGTGTCGTCGCGCTCGGGCCGAGACCGGCGTCGGGGGCCCGGGGCAACGGGGCCTCTCTGCGGTCCTCCGCCGTCTTTGGGGGCGGGGGCCGGGGCGCTTCGAGCTCGGTCGGCTTCACCTCGGCTTGCGCCTTCTGGTTCGCGCGCCCAACGCGGTGTCGTACAGCCACGGACAGCGGTATCGGGGCGGAGGCCGGCGCGTTCCCTGCACGCTCGACCGCGCTTCGAGACGTCACATCCGCGCCGCGGCGCCGCCTCCGAAACCGGGAGATACCCTCATGATGTCACGGGCCGACGACCCACCTCGACGCCACCCAGCTGTCCGCGAACAGGCCTTCGGGCGAGGCCGGCTCGAGGGCGAGGCCGGCTCGTCGGAGCCGGGCGACGATCTCGTCGAGCCCATCGGCGGCGTGGACGAGCTCGAGCAGGGCGCGCTCGGTCTCGGCGGCGGCGCTTCGGAACCGGCACCCGCGCGGACCCGGGAACCGGCTCCCGTCGGCGGTCTCGAGCGGGCCGTCTCCGTCCCCGACGAAGCCGAGAAGGCGCTCTCCGAGTAGGACCCGGAAGGCGCGGAGGGTAGGAAGCGTCGAGGCGGAGACCATGGGGTCGCCCTCAGCAAGAGGCGAACCATGGGCCTTCGGCCGGCGAAGCTCGTCTTCGCTTCGCAGAAGCTTCGTCGGCGGCTCCGAGGCGCGCACCGTTGGCCTCGGCTACAGCGAACTCAGGAAGTGAAAGGCAGCCTGCCTGGCCTTCGGGTCCGCGTGGGTCACGAGCTCCACCAGCAGCACCGCCGCCCGCGTGGTCTGGCTGCTCGCGATGACGGCGACCGCGGCCGCTCGTTCCTCGGGCCCGCCGTTGAGCGCGCGGGCTGCGATCCACCCGAGCGCCTCCTCGTCCTCGGTGCCAAAGAAGCTCCCGATCGCGCCGAGCCGCACCGCCCGGTCGCCGTCCTCGAGCGCCGCCCGACGCGCCCGTCGCGCTTCGGGTCCAGGGTGGTGGCAGAGCGCCTCGATGGCCGCGGCCCGGACCTCGGGGCTGGGGTCGGAGGCGAGCTCGACCAGCTTCGGCTCCGCCTCGGCGAGGTCGGCCACCGCCGCGGCGGCGACCGCCCGAACTCCGGGGTCGAGATCGGAGAGTTGGGGCAGCAGCTCCCGTCGCTCCCGCGCCGCTCCGAGTGCCGCGACCGCCTGGGTGGCCAGACGGCGCTCCTCGGGGCTCCCCTCCTTCATCCGGGCGAACAAGGCCGGGCTGAGACCCCGCTCCGGCCGCTCGCTGAGGTAGGCCCGAAGCTTCGCCGCCCGAGCCGGGTCGGCGTCGGGCAGGGCGCGGACGGCGGCTTCGTCCGCCTTGTCCCCGATCGCGGTGAGCCACCGCTTCGCGAGCGCCACCCGCTCCGGCTCCCAGTGGCTGAGCAGCTCGAGCAGGTCGGCGAGCTCGGTCTCCGTCGGCCGCTCGAGCAGCGGGGCGGCGAGCGCGTCGCGGCGGGCCGGATCGAGCGGAAGCAGGGGAGGCAGCAGGTGGTCGAGCGCGTGCCGCCCGTCGGCCCGGAGGTCAGAAAAAGCCACCCGAGCGGCGGGCAGCGGGGCCTCGGGGTCACCGAGCAGCCGGGCCAGCCGGATGCGCCGTTCGGGGAGGGCGCGCAGGGCCTCGGCGGCGAGCTGGGCCTCCTCCGCTTCTCCGCGGTGGGCGATGCGGGCGAGGGCTTCGGTGTAGGCGGGGTCCCGGGTCGTGGTCGCGAACTCGATCCCGGTGCGCCGGACCTCGGGGTCGGGATCGGCGAGGGCCCGGCTCAGCACCCGTCGCTGCTCATCGCCGCTCAGCTTGCGGGCGAGGGTGCGGACCGCGACGTCGCGGGTCATGGGTTCCGGGGCGTCGAGCCGATCCCCCATCCGGTCGGACTGTCCCAGCAGCGCCAAGGTCAAGGCCAGGGCCCGCCGGACCTCCCTATCCGGGTCGTCGAGGTGCTTGAGCAGCACCCGGGCCCCGCTCGGGTCGCCGAGCCGGCCGAAACCGAGCACCGCCGCCCGGCGCACCTCCGGCTCGGGATGGTTCAGTTCCTGACGAATGAGCCAGGTTGCGGCGTCGCGGAGCGAAGCAGGGAAGGCGCCGAGCGCGGACACCAGGTGGACCCGGGGCTCGCCCCCCGGATGGCGGTCGAGCGCGCCCGAGATGGCCCACAGCCCGGGCCGCCCGAGGGCGACCAGCTCCTTTTCGGCCTTCGGTTCGCCGGAACTCACCGCCTCGGCGAGATCATGGCGATTTGGCAACGCGACAGTGAGGGCGAGCCAGACGAGGAGCATCAGATTAAGTATCGTCCAGCGAGAGGCAAAGTCGACCGGCCGATTGCTTTTTTTTCGCTCACTGCGGGTGAGCCGTCTCCGAATCGATCGGGGGGCAGCCTCGCGACCGAGCGGCCTGCCCCACCGGAGCGAGCAGGTGAACGCCCAGCACCGGCCACCGCCGCGGCTTCTTGTACCGGTCGAGCGCCCGGGTGAGCGGCTCGTCCACCACCCGACGCGCCACCGGCGAGGCGTGGCGCAGCACGAGCCGGCCGCCTACGCACAACAGCAGACCCTGGTGGGTGACGACATCGGGGCTGCCCGCCCAGTCCGCCCGCACCACGTTGAGGACGAGCCCAGGGGGCAGGTCGGGGGCGAGGCGGCGGGCGGTGTCGAGGTCGATGTAGGACAGAGGGAACACGCCTTCGGGGACCAGGGGCTCGGGCAGAACGAGCGCTTTGGCCACCCGCCGCCGCTCCCATCGTCGCCGGTCGAGCCGCAGCCGCAGCTGCTTCGTGGCTCGTCCCCCGACGGCTGCGGTCACGTCCTCGAGCCAGCCGTCCTCGATGAGCCCGGGGATCCATTGCGAGGTCGCGAGGTGGCGCCGGTGCTCGAACCGGGGCGGGCCCCGGTAGCGGATCCGGTCGAGGTAGTCCGGGGCCGCCGCCTCGCTCGGGGCGAGCGCGAGGGCGAGCGCGGTCTCGACGAACGTGGTGCAGTCGAACGCGTCGAGGCGAAACCGAGGGTCCGGGTCTTCGCCTTCGCCCTCCCCGAGCGGGGACGGAAGGTACGGCCGGCCGAGCAGCGGCCTCGTCTGGGCGTCGAGCCGGTCGGCGAAGTCGGCGCCGCCGGCGGCCGGGGCCCAGGCCAGCGCCGAGGCGAGACCGATCGCGCCCGCTCTGCTACGGGATGCCATGCTCTACGACCCGGCGGTGGACGGGGACCATACCTCGCTCGGGACCAAGTGGCGGTACGTCGGAGATCCGGTGATGGGCGGCCGCTCCCGGGGCGGCATCCGGCTCGAGCCGGTGGCAGGCCAGCTTTCGCTCCTGCTCGCCGGAGAGCTGAGCCTCGACCAAGGGGGCGGCTTCATCCAGGTGAACGCGGACCTCGCCGCCGGGGAGGACTTCGACGCCTCCCGGTACCGCGGGATCTCGTTCGAGCTGTTCGGGGACGGGGGGAGCTACACCGCGCTCCTCAAGACTTCGGAGCTCGAGCGACCCTGGCAATCCTACCGGGCCACCGTCTCCGTGCCGGCGGCGTGGATGACCTGGGAGGTCCTCTTCGCTGGGGACAAGAGCGCTGGTCCGAGCGACGGGCGGCAGCGGGCGGTGATCTCGCCCCACCGCACCGACAGACCGTTTGATCCGCGCCGGCTCCGCCGGGTCGGTCTCGGCGCGCTCGGTCGGAGCGGACCGGTCCGATTGGCCCTGGGCGGGGCTCGCTGGCTGCCGCGCTAGAGGATCAAGGGGCGGCGATCGCGGCGAGCAGGGCCTCCGCCGAGACCGGCGTCTTGCCTCGCTCGATCTGGAGCGGGCACTGCTCGAGCAGCCACCGGACCCACGGGTCGAGGTGGGCCCGGGCGCCCGGCTCGACCCCGAGGTGCAGCTCCACCCGCTGCGGCCGAAGCTGCACCCTGGTCTCCCCCTCGAACGTGGGCGTGGTGGTGCGAACGTAGGCATCCACCGCGTCCCGGCGCTCCTCCTCGGACTCGAACAGCACGTACTGGTCCTCGAAGGCGTCGTGGTAGGCGGGCAGGTCGGCGAGGGACTTTCGGATCCGCTCGAGCAGCTCGGGGTCGAGAGTCGACGGGGTGAGGAAGACAAAGGGCAGCGAATCGCTCATTGCATTGGTCTAACGCCGGAAGGGCGGTTTCATCAATCCGGTGTTTTCGGGTCTAGGGGGCTGCGGACGGGGCGGCTTCGGGCTACGGTGGCGGCATGGGGCTGCCGGGGGAGGTTCGACGACTGCTGGACCGAGGCATCGCCGGGAGCGGGCCGGTGGTGTTCCTCACCGGCGCCGGCATCAGCGCCGAGAGCGGGATCCCGACGTTTCGAGGGGAAGAGGGGTACTGGCAGGTCGGGTCGAAGCACTACCGGCCGGAGGACCTGGCCACGTTTGCGGCGTTCTCCCGGATCCCGAACGAGGTCTGGTCTTGGTACCTGTACCGGAGGAGCGTCTGCCGCGCCGCGGAACCGAACGCGGCCCACAACGCGCTGCTGGACCTCGAGCGCGGCCTGCGCGACCGGCTCGTCATCGTGACCCAGAATGTGGACGGCCTCCACCTCCGGGCCGGCTCGATGCCGCACCAGACCTACGAGGTCCACGGCAACATCGACTTCATGCGCCACGACGAGGCCGGGCACATCGAGCCGGTTCCGCTGCCCGAAGAGCTCGACATCGAGTGGAACCGGGGCCGCCTCCTCACCCCCGGGGAGCTCGAGCTGCTGCGGCACCCGGAGGCAGGCACGCTCGCGAGGCCGCACGTGCTGTGGTTCGACGAGGCCTACGACGAGCCGAGGTTTCGTTTTCACAGCTCCCTGAAGGCGGCGGAGCAAGCGAGCCTGCTCGTGATCGTCGGCAGCTCGGGTGTGACGAACCTCCCCCTGCGCATGGCGGCGACCGCGGTGCGCACGAAGACGCCGGTGGTGGTGCTCAACCGGGACGAGGACAGCGCGTTCGTCGAGATCGCCCGCGAGGCCCCGTATGGCGCGTTCTGGTCCGGCCTCGCCTGCGAGCTGGTGCCGGCCGTCTCCGAATACCTGATGGCCTACGGGCTCGACCGCATCGCCTGAACCCTGTCCGGCCGAAATCGCGGGAAGTGGGGCCGCGTTCAGGCCAGGGTCGGGCCCGGCTCTTCCATCTCGCTCTCGTCGATTTCGCCGTCGTCGATGTCGCCTCCGTCGAGGTCGATGGTGATGTGCGGAGCCCGGCCGACGAACCGGCCGAGCGCCTCCTGGCCCGGGGTGTCGAGGCGGGGCAGGGAGACCCGGAGCCCCTCGAAGTCGGGGCGGCGGATCACCGATTGGACGACCGCGGGCAGGGTGTGTTCCTGCTCGGAGCGGGGGTGGACGAGCGCGACCATGACCGCGGTGCCCGGCTCGAGGAACACCGGGGTCCGAACGTAGATCCGGCCGCGGGCGTAGCTTCGGTCGAGCAGGTCGTCGAGCGCTTCGGGTCCGGAGAAGCGCACCCGCAGCTCGGGCAGGATCGGGTCGGACGGATCCACCCCCGACGCGAGTTCGGGCCCGGTGCGGATCCCTTTGACGAAGTGCTCCCAGCGCTCGCGGATCTCGGGAGAGACCCCGAACAGCTGTAGGCCCTGGCCCACGAGCGCCCGCGGGGGGCCGGCCGGCTCCTGAAAGACGGCCATGGCGAGCAGCTCGGTGGGGCCGTGGCCGGGCAGGTCCACGTTCAGCTTCATCAGCTGCCGCAGCGGCGGGGGCGGGTAGGTGCGCGTCGCCAGGCCTCCGAAGGAGACGTCGGTGATCTGCGCCGGTTGCCGGACCTTGCCCACGACGAGCTCGGCGTCGATGCGGACCCGGTACCGGTCGTGCCTGCGATGCTCCCGGCTCACGCCTTCCCGTTCGGCCAGCCGCCGGCGCTTTCGACCCGGGCTACGACCCAGCGCCCCTTTCGGCTCCCCGCCCCCGCTCGACGGCTCGCTCGCGGTCGGCGTCGGGTCAGCGGGTCGAGCGCACCTGACCGAGGCGCCAGTTGTTGGCGCCGTGGTTGTGGAGGTGGAATACCACCGGTTCGCCGGCCCGGAGGTCCCGCGGCGCTGGCGCTAGGTCGCGCCACACCGCCCCCAGGTTGGGGATGGGGACGCGCCGCTCCCAGACGAGGGTCCCGCCGGCGAGGAGCGCCGCGTGGGCCTCGGCGGGGCCCTCGGCGTGGAGCGCCTGATGCCACAGCTCGACCTCGACCGGCACGCCCTCGGGGACGTCCCGGAGCAGCGGCTGCGCGACCGCGAGGTAGTTGCAGGCGCCCGTGTCGACCTCGAGGGTCCCGTCCTCGAGGCCCCAGCCGGCGGCGGCGCAGCGCACTTCGGGCGGGCGGTGCGCGGCCAGCGGATCCGCGTCTGCGGCGAGGGCGCTCCAGGCGGAGGCCTCGACCAGCGGGCCGGGCTCGGACGCGTTCCCTCCGCAGGCCGCTGCCCCGAGGAGGAGCCCGGCGAGGGCGGGGCGCCCCCCGCCGCCCAGCGCGGCGCTCATGGCGTGAGACCGCAGCCCGCGAGCGCCTGATCGCAGGAGCCGGCGACGACCTCGGGATCCGCGCAGCCGAGCATGGCGGTGTACTCGGCGCCACAGGAGGCGCGGAGGCACGTGTCCATCGAGCCTCCGAAGGCGTTCAGAGAGAGGACACAGTCGGTGACGCACGCGCGAGCGCTGGCCAGGGGGAGGAGGCAGCGGATCAGGCCGCAGCGCTGAAGCGCCCCCACCGCGCACAGCCCGCAGGTCGGAGAGGCCGTCTCGCAGGCGAGGATCCCAGAGAGGCTGCCGTCGCTCGCCTCGAAGCAGGCCTCTGCGGGCGCGCACTCGCCGGCGCCGGACGCGGAGGGCGGGACGTAGTCCTCGACCACGGCGGCGTAGAGCAGACACATCTCGTCGAGGGAGCCCTCGCCCCAGGACACGTCGCGCGGGGCCTGCTGCATCCCGTCGACGACGGGCTGGTTCGCGGCCGAGTTGTCGTAGGTGCAGGACAGCCGGACGCTCTCCCCGGGGGCGACCACCAAGGGGTCGGAGGGGTCGAACTCATAGTTGATCTGCCAGTCGAAGTCCCACCTCGGGATCGACAGGCCGCAAGCGGGAGGACCGCTCGAGGAGATGAGATCGGCCCGGATGGACCGACCGAGGAGGTGCATGTGACCGGTGAGGTTGGTGAGGGTGGCGGGGTTGCTCGACCAGTTGGTGAACGAGCGGCTCACTTCGACCGACGCGCGCCCCGCAGGGATGTCGAGGTCCCGGACGGCGAAGGGGACGGTGCGCACGACCCGAGCCGGGGGCTGCTCGGTCACGCTCAGGAGCAGCGCGGTGTGGTCGGGCTGAGGCGCGCCTCCGGCGGCGCTGTAGTGGATCTGCATCACCAAGCGTGAACCCGGCTCGAGGGGGACGGCGGAGCCCGCCTCCAAGCGCACCGGCTCGGTTCCCGGCACCCAACCCGCGATCTGCGTCGGAAAGACCGCGTCGGCGCCCATGCCCATGCCGGCCCCTGAGGAGGGGACCGGGCCGCCGAAGCAGGTGTAGCCCTCGCCCGCTTCGGCCGCGTCCAGCTGCTCCGCCTCCGCGGCCTGGGTCGCGCTCAGGGAATACACGAGCACATGATGGACGGCGTTGGTGGCCGGCTCGACCGTGTTGCCGGTGACGAAGGTCGGCTCGGTGATCGCGTGATCGAGGAGGAAGCACCGGTAGTCGTCGCCGGAGCTCCCGAGCTGCGGGGTGTAGGGGGCGACGGCTCGAAGGGTCAGGTCGGCGGCGAAGGGCTCCGGGGAGACGGCGATGGGGGAGGTAGGCGGACCCTCCGCGAGCCCTTGGTCCACCCACGCCTCGAAGGTCGCGAGGTCTTCCGCGGACAGGACCCGCTGGCCGACATAGCTTCGGCAGCTCGGGTCGGCGGGCCAGGGCGGCATGCGGCCCGCGACCATCGCCGCCCGCATCGCCGGGGCCGCCGCCGCCACCTGCGCGTAGGTCTCGAAGGCGAGCGGCGCCGAGCTGCCCTCGAAGTGGCAGCCCGCGCACTGAGCCTCGACGAGGCCTTTCACGTCGTCACCCCAGGTCACGCTCGAGGTATCGGTCGGTGCGTCTTCGCCAGCGCAGCCGGCGAGGATCACGAGGAGGAGGGTGGGGTTCGGTGGGCGGGTCCTGATGTCCATGGCGTCGCTCAGTCCTAACGGGTCGAACCCGCCGATGTCGCCAAGGGTTACAATACTCTACCGACGACCCATGCTCGGAGTGGTTCGGCGCTGCGAGCGGGCGCGAGAGCGACGTGGCCGGGCGCCCGACGCGGCCCGCGATCTCCGACACAGGCGATCGATTGCGGTTCGCGCTACCCTTCGCTGCAATCCGCCCGTGGCGTCCCCCCCCGTCCTTTGGGTTCATCCGAGGCGATGTCGAGACGTCCAGGTCCCCTCGCCCCGCTGCTCCGCCCCGCGGTCCTCGTCGCCATCCTTCATGCGGCCACCGCGGCAGCGGAGGACACCGGCAGCGAGGCGGGCGAGCCACCACCGGCGATCCCTGCGCGGAGCCTCGTGGGCTCGGTGGGTCCGGATCTGCCGCTGGTCCGGCTCCGAGGGGACTTCCTCCCCGAGTCGGCAGCGACCCTCCCCCCCGCCGTCACCGACGCCCTGACCGAGGTGCCCGCCGCTCAGGTGACGATCGGGGAGCTCGACGCGGAGCTCAACCTGCCCTTGCGACTCGCGCCGGGCACGGCGCTCATTGTCGGGTCGAGGTATCGCTTGCTCCTGACCGACCGGCAGGGCGGGTTTGGGAGCCTCGCCGGCCGAACCGAGCTCCACACCCTCTCCATGACCCTGAGTCTCGTCCATCAGCTCGACGAGCGCTGGCGGCTCCTCCTGCAGGCCGGCGGCGGCCTCTCCGGCGATCTCGTCGAGGTCGAGCGCGAGGCGCTCCGGTTCACCTTCGGGGGTGTCGCCACCTATCGGCTCGAGCCCAGCCTGCTCCTCGGCGCCGGGGTCATGACGACCTACCGCTTCGGCGAGCTGCTCCCGGTTCCGGTCGTGGCGGTCCAGTGGGCACCGACGCCGGAGCTGGAGCTTACGGCCCTCCTCCCTGTCGAGCTGAAGCTGCGGTGGGCGCCTCACGAGCGGGTGGAGCTGGGCCTCTCGGGCACTGTGGACGGGGACGCCTACGCGCTGAGCGGGTCGCGACGAGCCCGCACCTGGCCCTGCACGGCGGAGGGCGTCGACGATCCCAACACCGCCTTCGACGAGGCCCAGGCCGACCCGAGTCGGTGCTTCGAGCAGCTCGCCTACTCGACCGTCGAGGTGGGTCCCTACGTCGGGATTCGGCTGCTCGCGCAGCTCTGGTTTCATATCAGGGTGAGCGCGGCCGTGTTGCGCCGCTACGAGTTCAAGAACGTGGACGGGGAGGTCGCGGACGTGGGTGACTTCATCCTCGACCCCAACGTCGTCGCCTCCGTGGGGCTCGAGCTGCGCCTCCCGAGCGCCAAGTGAGCGCCCCGGGTGTCGCCTCATCCGATCGCTTCGAGCGGGTGCTCGGCCTCCGCCGCAGCGTCTCCGTAGCCTCCCAGGTCACCGAGGATCCCGTAGAGGGAGGGGATCACGAGCAGCACGAGCACGGTGCTCGCGAGGGTCCCGAACACGATGCTCGTGGCGATGGGGATGAGCGACTGGGCCTGGAGGCTCGCCTCGAACATCAGCGGGATGAGCCCCGCCATGGTCGTGACCGAGGTGAGGAAGACGGCGCGGAAGCGGGCGCGGCTCGCCCGCTTGGCGGCCGCGAGGAGATCGGCCCCGGCCGAGGTTTCGCTGCGGATGTGCTCGACGAGCAGGATTGAGTCGTTGACGACCACCCCGGCCAGCGCGCAGAACCCGAGGACTCCGGGCATCGATAGATGGGTGCCGAGCAGCAGGTTCCCGACGATGACCCCGACGAAGGCGAGCGGGATGGCCGCCATGACGATCAAGGGCTCGAGGTAGCTGCGAAACTGAAAGCTCAGCAGCGTGAAGATCGCGAACAGGCCCACGGCGAAACCTCGGACCATCGAGGCCATCGTCTTGTCGGTCTCGGCGGACGCGCCCTCGAAGTCCACCTCGAGCCCGGGCAGCGCCTCTTCGAGCGCTGCCACCTGCGTCGCGCGGTAGCGTTCGACCAGCTCGAGCGCGTTTCCCCGCTCTGGGTCCACGTCCCCGGTCACGGTGACCGTGCGGAGCCCGTCCACCCGCCCCACCCGGGCGTAGCCCCGCGTCGACTCGAAGGTCGCGATCGCGCCGAGCGGGACGTACTGTTGGTTGCCCAGGCTCACCTGGAAGTACTCGAGGTCGCTCAAGGAGCTCGCCTGCGAGGCCGCGAGCTCGACCTTGATCTCGTAGTGGTCCGTCCCCACGAAGGCCTCGGTGGCCACCCGGCCCGACAGGGCGGCGCGTAGCTGGCTGGCGACGCGCTGCGCCTGGAGCTGACTGGAGAGCGCGCCGGGCCGCATGCGCACGAGGACCTCGGGCTTGCCCGCCCTGAGGTCGCTCCGCAGGTTCGATACCCCCTCGTAGGCCGAAAACCACGCGATCGTCTCCTGCGCGGCCGCGTCCAGCGCCGCGAGATCATCGCCTCTGAGCCGCACCTCGATCGCGAAGCCCGCGGGCCCGACGGTGGGCTCGGTGAAGTTTTCCCCGATGACGTCAGAGAGGGGGCCGATTTCGTCGCGCCATCGCTGAATGATGGCCTCGATCCGCCCCACCCGGCGCTCGGCGGGGAGGAGGTCCAGCGTCACCGTAGCCAGGTGGGGGCCGCTCTCGCCCGCGTCCGGGTTGTAGGCGAAGCGGGACGAGAAGCTCTGCACGATGTCTTTGCCTCCGGGCTGGTCGGCTCGAAAGGCCTCGTTGACCCGCGCCACCGCGCCCTCCGCTCGCGCGACGACCGCCTCCGTCCGGGCGAGCGGGGTCCCCGCCGGGAGGGTCAGCCGAAGCTGCACGATGTTGCCCTCCGTGTCGGGGAAGGCTTCGAACTGCAGGAGACCCCCGGCAAACGCCGAGATCGACGCGATGAAGAGGGCCACCGTCGCTCCGACGGTCAGATAGCGGTTGTCCACCGCGACGTCGGCGGCTCGCCCCACGACACGCTCCCTCAGCCGCTCGAAGCCCGCTTCGAAGCGAGCCCGCCAACCCTCGGGCTGAGCGAGCTGAACATGGCTCAGGTGATTGGGGAGGATCAGGAACGCCTCGACCAGGCTCGCGCTCAACACCGCGCAGAGCACCACAGGTATCACCAAGAGGACCTTCCCGATGCTCCCCGACAAGAAGGCGAGGGGGACGAAGACCGCCAGCGTGGTCAGGAAGGAGCTGAAGACGCCCGTCGCGACCTCCGTCACGCCATCGACCACCGCTCGGGTGGGGGACTTTCCTCGCTGGGCGTGGGCGGCCACGTTCTCCGCGAGCACGATCGCGTCGTCCATGAGGAGCCCGAGGGCCATCAGCATCGCGACCATCGTCATCATGTTGATCGAGTAGCCGATGTTCTCCATGACGAAGAAGGCGGCGAGGAAGGACACCGGGAGGCCCGCCGCGACCCAGAAGGCGAGGCGGACCCCGAAGAAGACCCACAGCACCGCGAAGACGAGAAGGAGGCCCTGCCAACCGTTCTCGACGAGGAGGTCTACACGGTCCTGGATGATCGAGGCGCGGTCCTGGGTCAACGTGAGCGTGATGCCGCTCGGCTTCGTCTTCTCGAGCTGCTCCACGAAGGATTGGACGACCGACAACACTCGGAGCGCGTCCTGGTCCCGGGTCTTGCTCACCGTGACCAGGCCCGCGCGTCGCCCGTTGAAGAAGAACCTCTCCTCCTCCTTCTCGAAGCCATCCTCGATGGTGGCGATGTCACCCAGCCTCAGCGTCCCCCCCGCCGCGTCCTCCACGACGATGAGGTCCGCGAGCTCTTCGACGCTTCGACGCTCCTCGGAGACTCGAACGAGGATGGTCTCGTCACGGGTCTCGATGTTCCCCGAGGGCATGTCGACACTCTGGGAGGCGATCGTGTCGGCGAGCCCGTCGATGCTCAGCCCGTACTGGGTGGCGACCCCCTCTCGGACCGCGATCTTCAGCTGTCGGTCCGAGAAGCCGGCGACCTCTGCGAGCGAGATCTCACCGAGGCGGAGGAGATCTCTTCGGAGCTTTTCGCAGTAGGCCCGGAGGTCTGTCGGCGCCATCTCTCCCTGCACGGCGATGGAGATGACGGCGGAGCTCAGCCCGCCTCGGGTCGTGATCGGCGCCTCGACCCCGCTCGGGAAGCTCCGGATCCCGTCGATGGCCGCCTTCACGTCGGCCTGGAACGTCGTCATGTCACCGCCCGGCGTCATCTCCACGGTGACCGTCGCGAGCCCCTCCTGGGCGACCGAGCTGACCTCCTGGACGCCCTCGACACCATCGAGCGCCTCCTCGACGGACTGGACCACGGTCTGCTCGACGGTCTCGGTCGACGCGCCGGGATACGCGACGGTGATCACGAGCACGTCGACGGAGAAGTCCGGGAAGGTCTCCCGCTGCAGGTTCGGGAGGGCGACGATCCCGAGGACGGCCATCGTCATCATCAAGAGGTTGGCCGCCGTGGGGTGGCGGGCGAAGAAGTCGATCATCGCGCTGAACCCCGACCCTCGAGGTCGTCGATCAAGACCCGGGTCGCCGCCTCGTCGACCCTGGGTGCGAGCAACATATCCTGCACGGCCGGCTGAACATCGGTCAGCACGACCTGCTCTCCCGGGGAGAGGCCCTCGGTGACGCATACATAGGTCGCCTGTCGCAGCCCGACCTTCACTTCTCGCCGATCCAGGCGTGACCCTTCGGCGACGACGAAGACGCGCCCACCCGCCCGAACGGCGGAGCGGGGCACGGCGAGGCAGCCCTCCTGCTCGGCGCCCGTCAGCTCGACCTCCGCGTACATGCCGCTCAGCAAGGGCGTCGCCTTCGCGGACGGCAGGGGCTCACCCACCGCGACGACCACCCCGATCGTCCGCGTCGTCCCGCTGACGGTGGTGATCCCCTTGACCTCCCCTCGCCACTCCGCGACCTGCTCCCCGCTCTCGATCCTCACGAGGGCGGACAGGCCGAGGCCCTGGAGCTCGCGCCCGAGCTCCCGCGCCGACGTCACCCGGCCTCGGTCACCCGCGCTCTCCGCCTGCGCCAGAAAGGGCTGAAGAGCGCCGAGGGTGAGCTGCGCCTCCACCTCGGCTGCGTCCACGCCATCGGCCACCCCGAGGACCTGACCGGCCGTCACCAGCTCCTTCATCTGGATGGTCAGCTGGCGGACCCTGATGTCGAAGGGGGCGACGATCGTCGTGCGGCCGACGTCGAGCTTCGCGCCCTCGAGGCCCGCCTTCGACTCGCTCTCCTGAGCGCGCAGCGAGGCCATCCGGGTCGGGAACTCCTGAAGCTGGCTCTCGAGGCTCTGGACCGCGCTCCGCTGCGCGAGGGCGGCGCGCTGTGCGCCGTCCACGTCCGCCTGGGTCGCGCTCCCGCTCGCAAAGAGTGCCCGCGCCCGCTGGAGATCCCGCTGGGCCAGCTCGAGCGCCTGGCGCTCGATCGTCAGGCTGGACTGGAGGCTTCGCCGCTGAACCGAGAGCTGGTTCATCTGTGCCTGAACCCCGCGAAGGGAAGCCTCACGCTGCTTCTCTGCGAGCTGATAGTTCCCCGGATCGATCTTCAGCAGCGGCGTGCCTTCGCGGATGACCTTCCCCACGCGCAGGTCCTCGTTCATCTCGACGACCCGGCCGGAGACCTCCGCGACGAGCTCCCACTCGATCGCGGCCTGAACGACCCCGTAGCCGAGCGCCCGAGGGGTCGAGCGTCGAGCCTGCAGCTCCAGCACGCGGACCGGAACACCTCGTGCCTCGAACTCTTGCTGCTTTGGTTCGGGCCGAGCCAGCCGGAGCGCCACGAGGAGAGCGAGCGCCAGCAAGATGGGCGCGAACAAGGCGACAAGCCGTCGGGATCTCGAGCTGTGGGGCGCAATGCTCATCGGTGCTTCACCCATTGGGGGTCCTCCTCGTTGGCTGCGAAGGCCCGAAGCCTCCGGAAGAAGTCCTCGACCTCCTCTTCCGTCTGGATGAGGGCGAAGCGCCCCATCGCGCGCTGAACCTGGAGCAGGTCGATCATGTATTCGTAGGCCGCGGTGTTCGCGCCGAGCTGCGCCGTGAGGGCTTGGCTCTGGGCGTCGACGAGGGTGATGACGTTCTCCTTGCCGCGCCCGAAACCCTCGCTGACGAGCCTCAGGTTCTCGGCGGCCGCCTCCGCGGCGAGTCGCTGGAGGCGAATGCCCGCGTACGAGGCCGCCGCCCGGTGCAGCGCGCTTCGGAGCTTGGCTTCGACCTCGACGCGCCGGGCTTGAAGATCGAGGTCTTGGCCCCGCGCGATGGCCTGCTCACGCCGGATGCGGGCGTAGCGGGCGTTGCCCTCCCAGATCCTCCAGGACGCGGCGAACCCGAGCCGCCAGGCGAGGGGATCGATGGCGAAGATGGCCTGTTCCTCCGGCGAGGTCCCCGCACCCCCCGTCGCGATCACGCTGGTCACGCCGGCGGTGACGGAGACGAACGGGAGGAACAGGGAGAGCTGGTTGCTCAGGACGAGGCGCTCCTGCGCAGCGAGTCGCGCCGCGCTCGCCTGCAGCTCCGGCGCGTTTCGGAGCGCCTCGAGAGCCATGAATTGCCGAAGGACCTCGAAGCCGGCGGGCCCCTCCAGGTAAACATGGAGGCGCTGCCCGCTCTTCATCAGGGGGGAGGTCTCGAGCGAGACGTCTTCGAGGACCATTGGGTCCTCGCTGCCCCGGTTGAGGAGCCGTCGAAGGTCGATCTCGGCCACGTTGCGTGAGGCGATGGCGTCGATCACGCTCGAGCGATTGTTCGCGAGCTGGCTCTCGAGCCGAACTTGCTCGCTGCGCGATCCCGAACCCACCTGCTGCCGAATCTGGGCGAGGGACAGCTGGGTCTTCGTGACCCGCAGGTTCTCGCGCTGGACTCGCTCGCCGACGAGCGCCCGGAGGACCGAGAGGTAGCTGATCGCCGCGCTCTGGACGACCTCCAGGGTGGCGGTTCGGTTGTCGAAGCGGGTGGCGTCTCGGAGGTGCTCTTGAACGCTCAGCTGCGCGAGGGCGGGTTCGTTGACGATGACCTGAGACGCGTTCCCCGACCACGTGAGGCTCCGCTCGGGGTTGAGCGGGTTCGCCGCGTCGGGATCGTTCAGGGCGCCGTTGAACCCGAAGTCGAGGCGGGGCAGCAAGGCGCCGCGGGCCTCACGGACCGACTGCTCGCGGGCCTCGAGCTCCTCGCGGTTGGCGCGCAGGACCAGGTTCAGAGCCTCGACCTCCTTCACGACCCCGAGGAGACTCAGCTTCCTCGCGTCCTCGGGCTCGGCTAGGCCCACGAGCTCGGCCTCGCTCAGGAGCGCCCAGCTCAACGAGCGCCCGAGCGCCTTCGCCGTCCCCGCGTGGACGACGAGGCGCTCGACCCTCTGGAGCGCGTAGCTCAGGTGCTCCGGTGCCTCTCCGCGCAGGATGGCGTCCGTGTTCACGGCGACCGCTCGCGCAAGTCGCAGGGCATTCTCGGTGCTGCCGAGGCCCATCATGAGGCCGCGCTCGACCTCGACCCGGCCGACCTGGGAAAAGCTCGGCAGATTCCGCGCGATGAGGCCTCGGGCGAGCGCCTCGAGGTCCGACTCGCTGCGCCGAGGGTCGAACCCGACGTAGAGGGCGTCGATGTCGGCGGGGAGGGCGCGAAGGAGGCTCTCGACGTCGGGCTCGGAGACGAAGAGCAGCTCCACCCCGCTCCGCGCGGCCTCGGCCCCGAGGATCCCCTCGACCTCGGGGAGCACCTCCCGGATGAAGCTCGGGATGAGGAAGGCGACGCGCCGCATCGGGCCGATGCCCTTCAGCGCCTCGAGGTCCTCGCGCAGCGTCGAGTCGAAGATGAGATGGCTCAGCTGACGCGCCGCGCCGCGCTTCTCCCGCAGGAGCTGGCTCGTCGCAGAGAGCACGAAGGGCGCGACGACCGCCTTGGACAGCCGGCCGTCCAAGGCCCGTCTCACGGCCGCGGTCGACGCGATGGGACCGAAGGCCCAGATGACTTCGACCGCGGGGTCCGCGTCGAGCGCGTCGAGCTGGAGGAGCGCGGTGGCGAGGGTGAAGTCCCCGACCCTCGCCTTGTCCTCGGGAAAGAGCCCGTCCACCTCGTAGCCGAAGCTCGAGAGCTCCTTCTGCGCGAGCTTCAGGAGGGCCCGGTGCGCGTCCGCGGGCCCATCCGCCATGACCGCGATGCGTTTCACATCCTTCGCTTCGGCGAGGGAGGCCGGCGCCCCGGCCGCGAGGGCGAGCAGAACGGAGGGGAGTCGACGCGGGCGGCTTGATGCCGCCCGGGACGACGAGGGTTGGCGACGCGGAGACCGAGAGCGGAGCCCGCGGCGGTCGGGAAACATGTCGCAGGCTTCCTGCAAGCGGCGGCGAAATACAACCTGCGCCCCGTTGAGCGTGAAACCGGCGAATGGAGCCCTCGAGAGCCCTCTTATCGCGAATCGCGCCGCTTCCAGTGAGGCCGCGGTCTACGATTCGCTACGCAATTCTTCTGACCGCGCGCGGACGCGCCGAATTCTGACCGCGCGCGGACGCGCTGAATTCTGACCGCGCGCGGACGCGCTGAACTCTTCCCGGGTGGGGTGAGCGGACGCCTCGGCCTCGACCGCCCGGTGGATACATGCATCCCTCCTCGCTCGAAACCCTCATCGAGCGGCCAGTACGTCGCGACCTCCGCGCCCCCGAGGGGTGAGTCCAGGATCTCGACGCGCCCCGCGTGCCGCGCGACGATCCGGCTGACGATCGCGAGGCCGAGCCCGGCACCCCCCGTCTTCCGGTCGCGACCGGGGTCGAGGCGAACGAAGGGGATGAGAACCTTCTCGCGCATCGCCTCCGGGATCCCGGGACCGTCGTCCTGCACCGCGACGCGGACCTCGTTCTTGTCGGAGGAGAGCGTGACCCTCACTCGACCGCTCGCGTAGCGGACCGCGTTGCGCAGCAGGTTCTCGATCGCGCGCAAGAAGAGGCGCTGGTCGGCGCAGACCATCACCTCCGAGGGCAGGTCGAGCTCTACGCGCACGGCGCGCTCCTCGGGCAGCTCGAGCTGCGCGAGCTCTGCGATCTGGGTCAGAGGCGGTCGCGCGTCGAACAGGGCGCGCTCGACCTCGAAGTGATCCGCCTGAACGTAGGCGAGCAGCTCCCCGACCAGCTGGTCTAGGGCGTCGAGGTCGCGGGTCATCGCGCCGAGCCGCTCCTCTCGGGCTCGTCCCGTGGTCGTGGCGAGCAGCTCGAGGTGAAAGCGGAGCCGCGAGAGCGGAGACCCGAGCTCGTGCGACACCGCCTGCACGAGCTCGTCGCGGCTGCGGATCAAGCGCTCCACCCGCTCCGCCATTTCGTTGAAGCTCGCCGCGAGCTCGCTCGAGGGCCCGCGCCGGTTCTCGACCCGCGCCCCGAGCTCACCGGTCGCGAGGGCCTGGCTCGCGCGCTCGACCTTGAGGAGCTCACGCTCGAGGCGGACGACGACCAAGGCCGCGAGGACGGGGAACCCTATGACGACGAGGATGAACCCGACAGGGACGAAGCCCCTCGGGACTTTGGGATTGAAGGGACCGACAGTTAGCGCGCCCCCCTCGGCGAAGGCGAAGAAGTAGGAGGCGGCCACGGTGTCGATGGCGTGAGGCGCGGCGTGGCCCGGGGTCAGGGGGTGCCCGATTCGGGCCTCGGCTTCGGCGAGGGGGATGAGGCGCAGGTCGAAGCGAAAGTGAGGTCGCAGGCGGCGGATCCTCTCGGCGCGCTCGGTCGGCGGCTCGCGCGCGAGCAGCTCGTGGGCGAGGAACACCCCGTCGGCCCGCGCCCTCTCCAGGGTCCACGCCAGGCCGCGGGCGTAGAGAAAGGTCAGCGCGAGGCCGACGGCCCAGGTCAGCAGCACGCTGCCGACGAGCAGCTTCAGCAGGGAGCGTCTCATCGGTGAGCCAGCAGGTAGCCCACGCCCCGAACGGACTTGAGACGGCTCGGGTCGAAGCCGCAGCTCTCCAGCTTGCGTCGGATGCGGCTGACGTGGACGTCCATGCCGCGGTCGATGCCGTCGTACTCAGTGCCCAAAATCTGGGTGTACATGTCCTCGCGACGGACGACGCTGCCCGCGTCCTTGGCGAGCATCGAGAGCACGTCGAACTCCATGCTCGTGAGCGCGACCGGCCTCGCGTCCACCACAACGCCTCGCGAGACGAGGTCGAGCTTCAGCGGTCCCACCTGAAGGGCGTCGGGCGGCGCCTCCGGGATCGCGCCGCGGAGCCGCTCGAGTCGCCGCAGCTGAGCGCGGACGCGCGCGAGCAGCACCCGGGGCTCGATCGGCTTGGTCACGAAGTCGTCGGCGCCGAGCTCGAGACCCGCGACGTGATCCGACTCGCTCTGGCTCGCCGTGAGCATCAGCAGAGCGCCGCGGAAATCGGCCCGGACGCGCCTGCAGACGTCGAGGCCGTTCATCGCCGGCAACATCAAGTCGAGGATGGCGAGGTCCGGCTGCGTAGCGAGGATCGTCGCCGCACCAGCGTGCCCATCGGCGACCCGCGACAGCGCGTACCCGTGGTGCCCGAGGTACTCGCGCAAGAGCTCGGCGAGCTCGTCGTCGTCCTCGACGATGACGACACGCGCCGCCTGGCCATGACCAGCGCCCACCGCCCGAGGCTCGGCGTCTCCCCGCCGAGAAGCAAGCCCCGCTACGGTTCGCTACGCGCCCCGGGCGCCATCGCCGAGCGGCTACGCTTCGCAACGAAACTCCTGAGACGGCGCCGCCTCTCGCGCGGCAGATTTCCGGCTCGAGCAGGATGTCGAACATGCAGTGCCCAAGCCCACCGGCCCGACTCATCCCCACCGTCCGGCGCGCCCCGCGCGCCGCTCAGCTCGGCGTCGCCGTCGCCGCGCTCGCCCTCATGTCCTCGCCCATCGGCGAGGCGTTCGGCGAGGCGTTCGGCGAGCCCGGCGAGCAGGGCTTCACTGGGACATGGGCGTACGCCGGCGATGACGCCGAAGCAACGCGCCGCAAGAAGGCCATCGAGGCCGCGACCGAGGGCATGGCCCCCTTCATGCGCGGCAAGGCTCGCGAGCGGCTGGGGGTGAGCACGAGCCCGCCGAAGATCTTGAAGATCCGGGTCGAGGGCGAGAATCTCGAGCTGGCCCGCGACGGGAAGCTCGTCTCGCTTCGGCTCGGCGGCCCGGCGACGACGGTCGAGCGCGCCAAGAAGGCCGAGATGTCCGCGCGCCGCGACGGGGAACGGCTCATCGTCGAGAGCAAGGGCGAAAACGGCGAGCAGGTCACGACCTACACGCTGTCGCCCGACGCGAAGCATCTGACCGCCTCCGTCCGCATGCGCAGCGAGAAGCTCGAAAAGCCGCTGGTCTACACCTCGACCTTCGCCCGGAAGTAGCATCACCGCCTCGCCGGTTGCGGTGCAGGTATGTCTGGGCGAGCGTCGCAGGACCCGTACTGACCACGAACGAACCGCTCTCCCGAGCGGGGTGATGGATTGTCGAGGCTGGAGCGGCGGTCGTGGCGGGCCAGCGGTGTCGCCCCGGCGCTCGTCTCTAGACTAGACCGGCGGACAGAAGCGGGCGATGGCGCGGAGCACCCCGAGGCTGCCGATGAGGTGGGTGTCGGCCAGCA
>DAIQNR010000071.1:12358-28942 GCA_036788295.1 Myxococcota bacterium | reverse complement strand
GTAGCTCGTCGGGCTCATAACCCGAAGGCCGCAGGTTCAAATCCTGCCTCCGCTATGGATGGACCAAGGCGCCTCGCCCCTGTCCGCAAGGATGTGGGTGCGGGGGCCGAGCCACGGCAGCAGCGCCGCTGCCGCCGTGGCTTCAGCGATCAGTGGCTACGGCGCACCCGGATGAAGGCGCCAGGTCGGTTCCGCTCTCGGCTTCGCTCCTGGCGCACGGCGTTGTCGAGGACCTCCAACTCCCGCTGCGCCGGCGCGGCGAGAAACTCCCGTTTTGCGTCCTCGACCGAAGACAAGACGGCGCCCTCCGCCTCGGCGACGCGCTCCGCCTCCGCCGACACGACGGGCGACACCGACGACGTGGCCTCGCAGCGCCCCGGACTGTCCGGAACGAGGCAGGCGAGGCCGCACGGGCAGATTTGGGCTCCCCGACAGCGCTCGCCCCGGCGACATTGGCCATCCTCCCAGCACTCACCGTCCCGGAGGGCGGAACCGACGCAGGTGCCGGCTTGTCCGGTCGAGCACACTTCACCGACGCAGATCTCACCCCGGCCGCACTGCGCGTCCTCGAAGCAGCAGCCGCGCGGCGGCCGCTGGTTGCACCCGCCGCCGCACGCCCCAGAAGAGGCCACATCGGTTCCCGCATGCTGGGCTTCGCAGGCGCTCGAATACGTCTGACCGTCGCAGCCGCATACCTCCTGACCGTAGGTCGGAGGGCATCCTGACGGGCTGGGCTGGCAGATGCCGGGGCCGCTGCTCCCGCAGACGTTGTAGATGCTGAACTCGCAGTACTGACCTGATCCGCAGGGGTTGTAGAGGTCGCACGGAGTCGGTCCCGCATCGACCCCAGCGTCCGCGCCGCTGTCGGCGCCGCCCGAATCGGTGGTCCCGGTGTCTGCGACTCCGGCGTCCGGACTCGGGCTCTGGCACACGAACGTCTCGAGAATGCTCTGCCTGGCTGGCAGAAAGCAGCTTGTCAGCGCCGAAGACAGCGGCGTCATCGCGGGGGGGGCGACGCCTTGCTCCCTGACGTGGACGAACCCGCCGGCCGCGGGGCCTGGCCACAACGTTCCAGGACCGATCGCCTGGCCGGTCGTGAACTGGTGGCATCCGCCACAGGTCATCGCTCCTGCCCGGTTGAGCACGTGGGCGTTGGTGATGGTTGCGGGGACGCCGAGGCTGGTGACGGTCGAGTCGATGTCCGCGCGGAAGGCAGGCGAGGCTACGACGTTCGGGTTGTCGGAGGCGCCGGCCGGACCGGCGTTTCCTTGGAATTCGTCGAAGCGGCTCGGGAAGCCAGCCCCTACCGAGTTCACCAGGTCGCAGCCCGTTGGTGCGGGATTGCCGCTCGCGAGCGCCTCGAGCTCGGCGTCGAGCAGATTCGGGATCCTCGCGCCCATGAAGTCGGTCTGAAACAGCGCTTGCTCGGCGCCGAAGAGGGCGGGGTTCGGGTTCGAAGATGTCGCGTTGTAGAACTCGGCGACCGGGTTGTCCTTCACCGTGTCGGGGACGAACACGGGGCGCCCAGCTCCGTCGAAGAGGGTCCGCCACTCCCGGAGGTTCCATTCGAAGGGACCGCTCGGGACCATGAACATGTTGGAGCGAACCTGACCCAGCGGCACCCCGTAGTTCGAGTGGGTGACCACCGGGCTGAAGCCAGGAAGCCCCACGTAGAAGAAGTCTTCGAGCGCCGTGGCCCGCTGCGCGGGGCTGAGCGCGGTGTCCGAGAGCCCGTGCCAGAACTCCGCGACGGGCCTGCATCCCTCGATCCCGAGGGCTGGAGCGGGGTTGGGGAGCACCGCCTCGAAAATGAGCAGGTACCGGTTGGTGGCGGTGTTCGGGTAGCGGCCGTACACGATCCGGTATTCCCCGCAATGGGCCCCCCCTGCGTCCGCCAGGTCGAACCGGTTGAACAACGCGATCGGCTGCATCTGGGTGAGCAGGTTCGCCCCGGTGAGCGCGCTCTCGTTGAACCGAAGGCTGGCCGGGATCGGCAAGCCGCTCTCCGGCTGGGTGAACGGGTTCGTCAGGAGCCCCGAGGTCAAGGTCTGGGCGAGCGCGGCGTCGGTCGTAGGCGCACCGCCGCTGCTCAACCGAATCGCTTCGATGGTTCGCTGAAAGCTGAAGTCGCCGGCCGAGAGGGTGGCCTGGTCTCGGACGACCAGCGAGCGGTCGACGTCGTTCGAGTCGCAGGGATCGATGCGGGACGCCTGCTGCGCGACCGGGATGAGAATGCTGGGGTCCTTGCAGCCGATGAGCGCTGCGAGCGGCACCGCGAAGGCAATTGCTCGATGAAACAACAAGTTGGGTATCTCCTCATAACCGACCAGACGGTTTTTTGGGGCCTCGAGTTTTTGGAAGGCTCCCGGTGGTTCGGGCGCACCGATAACCTGGTCAGGAAGACAGGGGAAGACCCCCTATGAAGATCGAACGAGCCGACGAGACAGGTCCGCTGCTTCAGGCTGCTCCTCGAGGCTGTCGGGGCGAGGGCTCGAGCGGGTCCGCGCGGGGAGGCGCCGGGACCTCTGGATTCACCGGCCTCGTTTCGGTCGGGGCTTCGGTTGCTCGGGGCCAGGATCCGCAGCTTCAGCCTCCTCGACCACCGCCTCGCTCGGAGTAGGCTCGGCCGACGGGAGCGCTTCGGCCGTGGCGTCGGCCGCCTCGAGGACCACCGCCTCGACTTGCACTTCCTGGCGCGGCTCGCCCTGTACCGGGTCCGGCATGCGCCAGGACAGACCCACCATGGTCTGTGGGGTCATCGCCGCGGACCACATCGACATCGCCGGGAAGGCGTCCTGAAACGCCCAGCGCAGACCGAAGAAGGGCGCGGCCGGAAACAGCGAGATCCAATGCTCGAGCGGGGTCTCGGCCAGCCGAGCGGCGTCGAGCGCGTCCATCCAGGGGTTCGACAGCGGAGGCGTTTCGTGCGTCATGTTGCGCCGCAGCATAGCGGCCCGCTGCCATGGGGACAACCCTTTTCTAGGGGCTCAGAAGAACGCCTGAAGCCCCGTCTGGGCCCGGCCCAGGATGAGGGCGTGAATGTCGTGGGTGCCTTCGTAGGTGTTGACCGCCTCGAGGTTCATGACGTGGCGGATCACCGGGTACTCATCGCTGATCCCGTTGCCTCCGTGCATGTCTCGGGCGACCCTGGCCACGTCGAGCGCCTTTCCGCAGTTGTTCCGCTTCATCAGGCTGATGAGCTCGGCCGGGGCTCGGTTCTCGTCCATCAGCCGGCCGAGCCGGAGGGCGCCGAGCAGCCCGAGCGACACTTCGGTCTGCATGTCGGCCAGCTTCTTTTGCACGAGCTGGTTTTGGGCGAGCGGGCGGCCGAACTGCTTTCGGTCGAGCGTGTAGGTTCGGGCCGCGTGCCAGCACGCCTCGGCCGCGCCCATCGACCCCCACGCGATCCCGTAGCGAGCCCGGTTCAAGCACCCGAACGGGCCGGCGAGGCCCTCGACCTCGGGCAGCAGGTTCGCCTCCGGGACGTCCACCTCATCCATCAGGATCATCCCGGTGATGCTGGCCCGAAGGCTGAATTTGCCCTCGATCTTCGGCGCATCGAGGCCCTTCATGCCCTTTTCGAGCACGAAGCCCTTGATCTTGCCTTCGTGGGCCTCGGACTTCGCCCACACCACGAAGAGGTCGGCGATCGGCGAGTTCGTGATCCAGGTCTTCGATCCGCTGAGCCGGTAGCCGCCCGGGACCGGCCGGGCGAAGGTCTTCATTCCGCCCGGGTCCGAGCCGTGGTCGGGTTCCGTGAGCCCGAAGCAGCCCACCAGCTCCCCGCTCGCGAGGCCGGGCAGCCACCGCTTCTTCTGGGGCTCGGTGCCGTAGGCGTAGATCGGGTGCATCACGAGCGACGACTGCACCGACATCGCCGAACGGTAGCCGGAGTCCACCCGCTCGATCTCGCGGGCGACGAGCCCGTAGGCGACGTAGCTCGCGCCTCCGCCGCCGTAGGACTCGGGCACGGTGGCGCCGAGCAGGCCGGCGCGGCCCATCTCCGTCATGATCTCGGGGTGGAAGATCTCCTTGCGGTTGGCCTCGATGACCCGGCGCAGCAGCGCCTCGGTCGCGTAGGCGCGGGCGGCCGCCTGCACCATGCGCTCGTCTTCCCCGAGTTGTTCCCCGATGAGGAACGGGTCTTCCCAGTCGAGCGCGCTGGGCCGGGCGCGAGCAGACTGAAGGCCGAGCGCCGAGGGAGGCGCGTCCACCCCGGTCGCGTGCGGAGCGGGGGCCGGAAAGTTCGGGCTGGGCATGCCCTCGGATGTGCCTTCCTTGGCCGTCGCTGTACAGCGAAGTCAGCGGGAGCGTCGAGCCGGGCTCGCCCCCGCCCGGCGGGCGGGGCAGCATGCGGCGGTGCGCGTCGCGGTGCTGGGCGGTGGGCCCGCCGGTCTCTATCTAGGGATTTCCCTCAAACTTCGAGATCCCGGCCACCAGGTCCGGGTCCTCGAGCGAAACCGGCCAAACGACACCTTCGGCTGGGGGGTCGTCTTGTCCGAGGAGACGCTCGGGCGGCTCGACGACAACGACCCGGTGAGCGCCGCAGCGATCCGGTCCCACTTTGCCTACTGGGAGGACATCGCCGTGGTGCGGGACGGGGTCCGCACGGTGACGACCGGCCACGGGTTCTCCGGGATCGGCCGCAGGAAGCTGCTCGAGCTGCTGCAGGACCGGGCCACCGAGCTCGGGGTCGAGCTCGAGTTTCAGCGGGAGGTCCAAGGGACGGCCGAGCTCCGGGACGCCGACGTCATCGTGGGCGCCGACGGGCTTCATTCCCGGGTCCGGGCCGAGCACGCCGACGTCTTTCGCCCCGAGGTCGAGCGCAGAAGATGCAAGTTCGTTTGGCTCGGAACCCACCAGAAGTTCGATGACGCGTTCGCGTTTCTCTTCGAGCGGACCGAGCACGGGTGGGTTTGGGCCCACGCCTACCAGTTCGACGGCGACACCGCGACGTTCATCGTCGAGTGCTCCGAGCCGACCTGGCGGGCGTTCGGCTTCGAAGACATGTCCAAGGAGGCATCGATCGCCACCTGCGAGCGCATCTTTGCCTCCCACCTCGGTGGGCATCGGCTGATGAGCAACGCGGCCCACATCCGGGGCTCGGCCTGGCTGAACTTCCCGTGGGTGCGGTGCGAGCGGTGGTGGAGCAAGAACGTGGTCCTGCTCGGCGACGCTGCCGCCACCGCGCACTTCTCCATCGGCTCGGGCACGAAGCTCGCCATGGAGAGCGCGATAAACCTCGCCGACGCGCTGTGCGAGGCGCCGACGCTCGAGCAAGCGTTCACCCGCTACGAGTCCGAGCGGCGGCTCGAGGTGCTGCGGCTTCAATCGGCGGCGCGAAACTCCCTCGAGTGGTTCGAGGAGGTCGAGCGCTACCTCCCCCTCGAGCCGGTCCAGTTCACCTACTCTCTGCTCACCCGCTCGCAGCGCATCGGCCACGAGAACCTCCGCGTTCGCGACCCGAACTTTCTCGACCAGGCCGAGGCCTGGTTTCAGGGCGAAGCCGGGGCCCCGAGAGAGCCCCGGGCCCCGATGTTCGCTCCCCTGAAGGCCCGGGGCCTCACCCTCGAAAACCGGGTCGTCGTCTCCCCCATGGCCCAATACAAAGCCAAAGACGGGTGCCCGACGGATTGGCACCTCGTCCACTACGGGGAGCGAGCCAAGGGCGGGGCCGGGCTCGTGCTGACCGAGATGGTGTGCGTGTCGGCCGAAGGCCGCATCACCCCCGGCTGCGCCGGCCTGTACTCGGACGAGCAGGAGCAGCGGTGGCGACGCATCGTGGATTTCGTGCACGAGGAGACGTCGGCCCGGATCGGCGTGCAGCTCGGTCACAGTGGGCCGAAGGGCTCCACCCGGGTGGCCTGGGAGGGGATGGATCGGCCGCTTCCCGCTGGAAACTGGCCGATCCTCGGGCCGTCGCCGATCCGGTGGTCGCCCGAGTGCCAGGTCCCCAAAGAGATGACCGCAGGCGATCTCGAGCGGGTGAAGGGGGAGTTCGTTTCGGCGGCGGTGCGGGCGGCAGGGGCCGGGTTCGACTGGCTCGAGCTGCACGCGGGCCACGGCTACCTCTTGTCCGCCTTTCTCACGCCGGTCACGAACCACCGAAAGGATGACTACGGGGGCGATCTCGAGCGGCGCCTCCGGTATCCCATCGAGGTCTTCTCCGCCATGCGGCGGGTGTTCCCGGAAGATCGACCGATGTCGGTGCGCATCTCCGCGAACGATTGGTTGGGGGACGAGGGCATGACCCCCGAGGACGCGGTCGAAGTCGCGCGCGCGTTTCGGGAAGCGGGAGCTGATCTCATCGACGTGAGCGCCGGGCAGACGTCGACCCGGGCCCAACCGGTGTACGGGCGCATGTTCCAGACCCCCTTTTCGGACCGGATCCGCAACGAAGCGGGGATCCGGACCATGGCGGTCGGCAACATCACCACCCCGGACCATGTGAACGGGATCTTGATGGCGGGCCGCGCCGACCTGGTCTGCCTCGCTCGGCCCCATCTATTCGATCCGTACTGGACCAGGCACGCGGCGGCCTCACTCGGGGATCCGGGCCCGGACTGGCCGCTGCCCTACCTCGCCGGCAAGGATCAGCTCGCGCGCCTCTCGGAGCGGGGCGAAGGGTGGTTCGGCGCGGGAGCCAGGAAGAGCACATGACCCTTCATGCGCTCGTGACCGGGGGCGGGACCGGGGTCGGGCTCGCGGTGGGCCGGCGACTGCTCTCGGGCGGCTACCGGGTGACCGTCGTCGGTCGTCGGCCGGAGCCGCTCGAGCGGTTCGCGGCGGAGGCGCCCGGGGTGTTCGCCGCGCCCGCGGACGTGACGTCTCCCGAGCAGCTCGGGGCCGCCTTCGACCGCGCGGTGGCCGAGCACGGCCCGATCGACGCCGTCGTCGCCAACGCTGGGGTGGCCGAGAGCGCGCCGTTTCACCGGCTCGAGCTCGAACGGTGGCGCGAGCTCATCGAGGTGAACCTGACCGGGGCGTTCGTCACGGCCCAGCAGGCGGCGCGCTGCTTTCGCGGCCGCAAGGGCGGCCGGCTCGTGTTCGTGGCCTCCACCGCCGCCGTGAGAGGCTATCCGTACGTCGCCGCGTACTGCGCGTCGAAGCACGGGGTGCTCGGCCTGTGCCGCTCGCTCGCCGCCGAGTGGGCCGGCTCCGATCGCACCGTCAACGCGGTCTGCCCCGGGTATGTCGAGACCGACATGCTCGATCGCACAGTCGCAAACATCGCCGAGAAGACGGGAAAAGACCCGGCCGCGGCCCGGGCCGCGCTGCTCGAGGCGACTCCGCTCGGACGCTTCGTTCAGCCAGCCGAGGTGGCCGAGGCGGTCGCGTATCTGTTGTCTCCGCTCTCGGCGTGCGTGACCGGGCAGGCGCTCATGCTCGACGGCGGCGAACGCTGAGGGCCTGCGGCGAAATCACCTGAATCCTCTCGCCGGCCCCAACTATTTCGCTTCGGTGGGTTTGGCGTTTGCCTGCAGGAAGGCGGACAGCAGGGCGTGCTCTTCCGGGGTCAGGGTCGCCCGGTGGGCCATGATGACCAGGGTGCCCCGCCACTGCGATGCGTTCATGAGGTCGGCCGGCTTGAACCCATGGCAGACCGTGCACCGCTCCTGCTGAAGGGCCAGCGCCGCCGCCCAGACCTTGCCGACGTCGTCCACGAGAGCCGACTTCGGGATCCAAGCGGTCACGCTGACCCGCTCCCAGCGTGCGTCGTAGCGGTCCACCTTCTCCTCATGCACGGTGCGGGCCCCGTCCGGGACCCGAACCAGCGAGGCCACGGCGGTCATCGACGCCGGGTCCGCCACCAGGTTCAGGGGAGAATAGTCCCGTGACCACACGTTGAGGACAACCTTCGCCCTCGCCCCGGTGCGCTCGAGGACCTCCATCGGGGCGCCGGGCTTCACCGAGCCGATGACCTTCCCTTTCGGCCCATCGAACAGCGGGGCGCTCTCTTTGGCGTGGGCGACCGGAGTCGGCTTCGCCTCGGCGGCGGGGGCGGCGAGCAGCGCGACCAGGGTGAGCGGCGCGAGCAGCGAGCGGGGACGCATGCCGCCTCGCTATCTCGGCCGGCGCCGAAGGGCGAGCCGCAGCGGCGAAGCCAAGCGAAATGGGCGAGTTTCTTCGACCGGTGGGCGCGCGGCTGCGAAACCGGTTCGCCGCGGAGCCCTTCGCTGGGTCTACGGGTGAAGGCGCGAGGCAAGATCGGCGCCGGAACTACTCCGCCTGCTCTTCGATGAAGCGGACGTAGGCCTCGTGATCCATCAGGCCCGATGCCTCGCCCGGTTCGTTCATTTCGATCCGAATGAGCCATCCGTCTTCGTACATGTCCTCGTTGAGGCCTTCTGGGGACTCGATGATCGCCTCGTTGCGCTCGATCACCTTGCCGGAGACCGGCGCCACGAGGTCCGACACCGCCTTGACCGACTCCACCACCCCGTAGGGCGACCCGGCGTTGATCGAGTCGCCCACCGCGGGGAGCTCGCAGAAGACGATGTCGCCCAGCTCGTCCTGGGCGTGCCAGGTGATTCCGCAGGTGGCGGTGGAACCCTCCACCCGGCACCACTCGTGGTCCTTCGTGTAATGGAGGTCTTCGGGAAAGTGCTTGTCGACCATCGTATTCTCGTCTGCCGCTCGCTTTTCGACGGCGGGGCCGCCCCCGTCAAGCCGAGGCGTTCGCTCCGCGGCGCAGAAATGGACGGGTGGTGACCTCCGCCTCCACCGGACGGCCCCGCACCTCCACCCTGACCGCCGTGCCCGGGCTCGACAGCGCGGTAGGCAGGTAGGCGAGGGCAATGGCCTTCTCGACGGTGGGGGCTTGGGTGCCGCTCGTGACCCTCCCGACCGGGTTTCCGTCCCCATCGAGCACGGGGTAGCCAGCGCGGGCGATGCCCCGCCCGGTGAGGACCAGCGGGCTGAGTTTGCGCTCGAGCGGGTTGGCCTTCTTTGCTTCGAGTGCGGCGCGGCCGGCGAAGATGCGCGCCGCGCCCATCTTCACCACCCAGCCGAGGCCGGCCTCGAACGGATGGGTGCTCTCGTCGATGTCGTTGCCGTACAGCGGGTACGCCATCTCGAGCCTCAGGCTGTCCCTCGCCCCGAGTCCGGCCGGGGTCGCGCCGCCCTCGGCGAGCGCATCCCACACCGGCCCGCACCGATCCGCGGGCAGGTACAGCTCGAACCCATCCTCTCCGGTGTACCCGGTCCGAGCGACCAGACCGGGCACGCCGAGTACCTCGCCGAGCGCGAAGCGGTAGGTGCGCAGCTCGGCCAGCGGCAGCGAGCAGAGGGGGGCGACGAGGGTCTCGGCTCCCGGCCCCTGCACCGCGATCTGCGCCCACCGCTCGCTCGTGTCTTCGACCTTGCAGTCGGCCCCGACGAGCTCGGCGACGTACGCGAAGTCCTTCTCTCGATTGGCCGCGTTCACGCACATCAGGACGTGATCTTCGGCGATGCGGTAGACGACGAGGTCGTCTACGATCCCGCCGTCGTCTCGGCACAAGCAGGTGTAGGCGGCTTGGCCGTCTTCGAGCCGGGCGATGTGGTTCGTGACCAGGCGGTCGGCGACCTCGACCGCTCGCGGGCCGAACAGCTCGATCTCACCCATGTGGGAGACATCGAAGATCCCCACCCCGGAGCGGACGGCGCGGTGCTCGGCGGTGACGCCCGAATACTGCACCGGCATGTCGAAGCCGGCGAACGGGACCATTCGGGCCCCGTGCTCGAGGTGCCGGTCATGCAGGGGCGTCTTTTTCATGTTCGTCTTCTCAGCGCGGCGCTCACGGTGTTGTCGAGCAGGTACGCGATGGTCATCGGGCCCACCCCGCCGGGCACCGGGGTGATGGCGCCGGCCCGCCCGCTGGCGGCGCCGAAGTCCACGTCGCCCACCAGCTTGCCGTCCGTCCCCCGGTTGATGCCGACGTCGATGACGGTCGCGCCTGGCTTCACCCAGTCCCCGGGCACGAACTCGGGCCGACCCACCGCGGCGATCAGGATATCCGCGGACCGGGCCATCGAACCCAGATCGCTGCTGCGGGAGTGGCAGACGGTCACGGTCGCGTGGCGGTTGAGCAGGAGGTCGGCCATCGGGCGGCCCACGAGCCGGGAGCGGCCGATCACCACCGCGTGCCGGCCCTCGATGCCGCCGCCGGCCTCCACCACGAGGCGCAGCGCCCCCTGCGGGGTGCACGGGATGAGGCAGTCTTCGTCTCCGCGGGAGAGCCGGCCGGCGTTGTCGGGGTGCAGGCCATCGACGTCCTTTGCCTTGTCGATCGAGCGAATCACCAGCTCGGTGTCGTGCTGCTTCGGCAGGGGAAGTTGCACGAGGATGCCGTCCACGTCCGGGTCCTCGTTCAGGGCGCGGACCAGCTCGAGCAGGACCTCCGGCGGGGTGGCGGGGTCGAGGTCGTGCTGGGTGCTGCGCAGACCGACGTCGGCGGCGGCCCGGCCTTTGTTGCGGACGTAGACCGCGCTCGCCGGGTCGTCGCTCGCGAGCACGACCGCGAGGTGGGGAACGAACCCCCGGCTCGCCTCCGCCTCGGTCACCCGGGCCCGGACCTCCTTGCGGACCTGCTCCGCGACCGCCTTTCCATCGATGCGCCGCGCCGCCACGCCCCGGTCATCGCGGATGCGGTGCCCTTGGTCAACGGGCGGGCGAAGCCGGCGGCGAGGGTGACTTCTGCGGAGCCACCGTCTGCTCGCGCGCGGTGGTCGCGGGGTGGCGCCGACGCGCGCCCCGGGGTAAACTGTCCAGATGGCGGTCAAGACTGGGCTCGATCGATGGGTGGAGGCGGGATTTGCGACGCTTCGCGGGCGAAGGGTCGGGCTGCTCGCGCACCCCGCGTCGGTCGATCGGCAGATACGGCATGTCCTCCCCCTCATGCTCGAGGCCGGGATCAAGGTCGAGGCGCTGTTTGGCCCCGAGCATGGGCTCGACGGGGCGGCGCAGGACATGGAGGTGGTCGAGGACGGGGCGACCGCGGTGGAGAAGCGGTCCGGCGCCCGCATCCATTCCCTGTACGGGGTCACCGAAGCGTCGCTCACCCCGACGCCGGTGATGCTCGCCGGGCTCGACGTCTTGGTGGTGGATCTTCAAGACATCGGGGCTCGCTACTATACCTACGCTGCGACCATGGGGTTTGCGCTGCGGGCGGCGGCCGAGGCTCAGCTCCGGGTGGTGGTGCTCGACCGCCCCAACCCACTCGGGGGAGAGACCATCGAAGGGCCGGGGCTCGATGAGGGGTTTCGATCGTTCGTCGGCGCGTTCCCGATGCCGGTCCGCCACGGGCTGACCCTCGCCGAGTACGCGCGGTGGGTCGTGGCCGAGGAGCGGCTCGACGTCGAGCTCGAGGTGGTGCCGCTCGACGGCTGGCAGCGCTCGATGGATTTCGAGGCCACCGGACTGCCTTGGGTGATGCCGTCCCCGAACATGCCCACCGTGGACGCCGCGTGGGTGTATCCGGGGCAATGCCTGCTCGAAGGGACGAACCTCTCCGAAGGGAGAGGCACCACCCGTCCGTTCGAGCTGTGCGGGGCGCCGTGGCTCGACGGCTCCGTCTGGGCGGCGGCGGCGGCGCCCGAGGTCGGTCCTGGGGTGGTGCTGCGCCCGACGGGGATGAAACCCACCTTTCAAAAGCACGGGGGTCGGACCTGCGGCGCCGTCCAGATCCACGTCACCGACCGCCCCGCGGTGCGGTCGATTCGGGTGACCCTCGCTTTGCTCCGGGCGGCCCGGGCCCTCGCCCCCGAGCCGTTCAGATGGCGGACCGACGCCTACGAATACGTGAGCGACCGGCTCGCCATCGATCTGTTGTTCGGCTCGGAGCGGCCGCGACGAGCGCTCGAGTCCGGCGCGACGGTGGAGGAGATCGTCGCTGGCTTTGCCCCGGCGGAGGCCGAATTCGCCGAGGCCCGCCGAGGCGTTCTCCTCTATTGATCGGGGATCGGCGGCTCGATGTGGGCCAGGATGTGGGTCTCGCCCTCGTCGAGCCAGCCCCGGCCGCGAGCGAACTCGATCATCTTCTTGAAACCCTCTCCCCAATCGGGGCCCACCGATCCTTGGGCCAGGGCCTCGAGGGCGCCGATTCGCACGAAGACGTGCCCCGGCCGAGCGGAGGCCCGCCCATCCGGCCCGAGCCCGTCCACCGCGGCGCCTTCGCTCTTTGCTTCGACGTGAAAACGGCGAAAGTTCTCTGGCTCGCGGAGCCTGACGCCAGCGCGCACCTCGACGATCATGTCCGAAGCCTACCGCTCGAGGACCGAGGATTGAAGCTCGAGGCGCAAAACGGCGCCAGTTCCTTCAATCGAAGCGTTCAATCGAAACGGACCGGGGCCCAGGCGAGCACCTGGGGCCCGGGACGGGCGAGCCACAAACCGAGCAGCTCGCGGGCGAGCGCGGAGTCGGGTCCGGACCCGAGCAGCGCGCCGACCATGTCCGTCCCGGAGGCCGGCGCCACCAGCCAGCGGAGCATGTCGGCCGGGCTCACTTCTCCAGCTCGCGCGGCTGGGCTCGGCCGGCTCTGGCTGCCGCTGGCGCGCACGACCCTCGGCTCGATGGCGATCCGCCCGCCGGCGAGGTGCCGGGCCCGGTCCACCGCCTCGGCGAAACCGCCGAGCCCGTCCACCAAGCCAGCGTCGTGGGCGTCCGAGCCGATCCACACCCGCCCCTCCGCCACCGCGTGGACGGCGTCGCGCTCCATGCCCCGGGCCGCGGAAACCCGCTCGAGGAACACTTCGTACATGATCTCGACCTCGCGCTGGGCGTGGGCCCGGCGGCGCTCGTCGAATCCGCCCCACGGGTCGTAGAAGTCGGCGTTTTCGAGGCCCTTCACCACGTCCCGACCGATCCGCAAGCGGCGGGTGAGCTCCGGCCAGGTGGGCACCAGCGCGAACACCCCGATGCTGCCGGTGACCGTCAGGGGCGAGGCGACGATCGCCCGCGCTCCGCACGCGACATAGTATCCGCCGCTCGCCGAGACGTCCCCGAAGCAGGCCACGACCGGCTTCTCTTTGTTCACGCGGTGCACGGCAGCCCAGATCCCATCGCTGGCGGTGACGCTGCCTCCCCGGGAGTCCACGAGCAGCACCACCGAGGCGACCATCGGGTCGCGAAGGGCCGCCCGAAGGTCGGCGACCACCCGGCCTTCGACGGCGGCCTCGCTGCCGCCGAGGCCCTGCGCGGGGGCTTCGTCCACGATGTTTCCACAGACCCGCACCACGCCGACGTGGCGCTCGGCCCGGCGCCATGGGTTCGGGGTGCGGCGGACTTGAAGGTAGCGGCCGGCCCCGAGCGGGGGCATCTTGCGGGTGATCCCGTCCGCCTTTCCCACCTCTTCGAGCAGGTCTTCATCGAGCGTGAGCCCATCGACCAGCCCGATCTCCTCGGCCCGCCGGCCCACCACGGGCGACGCCTCGAGAAAGCTCTTGGCCTTCTCCTCCTCGAGGCCGCGGCCCGACCGGAGGGCGTCGAGCAGGGCCTGATCGAGCGCGTCCACCAGCGCCCGGGTCTGCTCGAGGTCGGGGCCGCTGCGCTCGGCCCGGGTGAACTGGTCCGGGGCCGATTTGAACCGGCCGGCGGAGGCCACCTCCACCGTGATTCCGGCCCAATCGAGCAGGCCCCGGAAGAACAACCCGGGCGCGGCCACGCCGCCGGCCACGATGATCCCGGTCGGCGGCACGAGCAGCCGGCTGCCCCCGGTGGCCACGAGCAGCTCGCGGTTGCCGAGCATTCGCTCGCCGTGGACGATGACGTGCTTTCCCCCGTCCCGAAGCCGCGCGAGCTGCTTGCGGATGGCATCGGCCGAGGCCCAGCCCCCTCCGAGCGGCCCGAGCCGAACCAGCACCCCGCGGGCCAGCCGATCGGACAGCAGCTCGTCGACCAGGACTTCGAGCCGCTCGAGCACCACCCGCTTGGGCTCCGGTTGGCGAAGCAGCTTGCGGAGCAGGACGTCCTGCGGGCGCTCCTCCCGCCGAAGCTCGGTCACCTCCCCCGCGAGCTTCAGCTCCACCCAACCCCGGCCAGCCAGCACCCGCCGCCGGGCGAGCTCCGTGAGCGGCCACAGCAAGAGGGCGAAGCCGGCGAGCAGGACGACCTGGGACCAGCGAACGGCGGACAGCAGAACCGGCATCGAGAGGAGCGTGGTCCACTCGTCGCCCGAGGTCCATCGTGGCGCAGCATCGCGACGCTCCGGGAAAAACGAGCGAGGGCCACCCGCCCTCTTGACGCCCACGTCATTTTGATAATAACTCGCAGTATCATGACGAAACACGCGTTCGAGCTCGGACCGGTGCAGCAGACCCTCCTCATCCCGCTGTTTGCGCGGGCCGAGCTGTCGAGGAAGGGACCGCGCCTCCTCCACGATCCGAAGGCGATCGAGATCGTGGAGGCGCTCGACTACGACTTCTCGAAGTGGCGCGGTGCGTCCTCGCTTCTCGGTGCCTGTATTCGGACCCGAATCTACGACGGGCTCGTGAAGTCGTTTCTCGACGATCACCCGGACGGGACGGTCATCGAGATCGGCGCCGGTCTCAACACCCGGTTCGAGCGGCTCGACAACGGGCGAGCGCGGTGGGTCGAGCTCGACCTTCCGGACAGCATGGCGCTCCGCCGTCGCTTCTTCTCCGAAACCAAAAGAAGGACGATGATCGCCGCGAGCGTGCTCGACGCCGATTGGTTCGACGCCGTGAGCGCGTGCCCCCCTCCCTACTGCTTCGTGTCCGAGGCGGTCCTCATCTATCTTCCGGCGGCAGAGGCGGAAAGGGCGCTTTCGGCCATCGCCGACCGGTTCCCCGGCGCGGTCGTCATCACCGACACGACCTCGGGGCGGATGGTGGACGGGCAAAAAACCCACGACGCGATGCGCCACCTCCCCCCTGAGAGCTGGTTTCGGTGGCGGGTGGACGACCCGAAGCAACTCGAGCGCTGCGGGCTTCGGCTCGAGCGCTCGATGACCTTCGCCGATGCCCCGGCGGATCTTCGGGCCGATCTTCCCCCATTGTTGCGCTTCGCCCTGAGGTGGGTTCCTCAGCTTTTGCGGCGCAAGGTCGAGGGGTACCGCATCAACCGATTCATCTCCTCGGCGCCCCGGCGTTGACCGGTTCCTCGAGCAGCTCGGCGCGGGCTTCGGTGAGGCGCAGGGCGGCGGCGAGGCGGGCGCGCAGGCCGTCGAGCGTCGCCGGGTCGACCGCGACCTTCGGGCCCTGACCGATCAGCATCCACCGGACGGCGCCGCGGGGGTCGGCGAGCGGGACGACGGCCACCGGGATCCGAGCGGCGAAGCCCAGTCGCTCGACCAGCCAGTACCCGCCCTCGCCGAGACCGGCCCGGCGCTGCAGGAGCGCTTGCCGAAACAGAGGCTGGTCGCCAGCGGGCAGCTTCGCCGATTCGGCCGGACGGCTCAGGCCGCGCCCCTGGACTCCGACGAGCTGATCGCCCTCGATCCGGACCGAGGCGGAGGAAGTGAATTGGGCCGACCACAGCGAAAACGCGGTGCTCACCACCTCTTCGGCGCTGGTGGCGTCGGCGAGGGCGCGGCCGAACGCGCTGAGCTCGATGCCGGGGTCCAGGGCGCGGCCGAGCTCGGTGGGGCGGTCCTCTTCGTCGAGCGGCCCCAGCCAGCGCTCGGGGAATGGGCGCCCGAGCAACCGGGCCCGGGCCCGGTCGAGCTGGTGTTGCGGGACCACCACCGGCACCGCCCGGCGCCCGAGCGCCCGCTCGAGGCAAAGGACGAGACCGGGCGCAGCCGGGTCCCCCACGGCGACCCGGGACCAGCCGTCCCGGCCGCCAGGCAGGGGCAGGATGGGGTAGCTCTCGGTTGCGGTCCGGGCCGACCGGTCCATCTTGGCCGGAGAAGGGTCGTGGGCGAACGCCACCCCGTGCAGTTTGCCGAGCGCCTCGGCGAGCGCTGCGTCGTCTAACGCGCCCATTTGCCGCAATAGGCCCCCGATGCGGCCCCCGGCCCGGGCCTGCACCGCGAGCGCCCGCTCGAGCAGCGCCGGCTCGACCGCCCGGGCGGCGAGCAGCAGCGACCCCACCGACCGAACGCCGCTGCGAGGCGTTTTCGGGGCGGCGAGCAGCGCGCGGGTCTCGTCCATCGCCGCCTCCCGGCGCTCGATCTCCCCGGGTCGCTCGCCGAAGCGCTCGGGAAGCCCCGCTTCCACTCCGACCTCCGCGAGCAGGTGGGCCATGTTGGCGAACGGGACGTACAGGTCCTCGGTCGCGTGCTCTCCGCTGGCGCCGAAGCGGTCGTACAGCTCGCTGAGGTCGAGGCGAGGGGTCGAACCGGGACGGAGCCACCGGCCGATGTGCCGCCGCAGCGAGGCTTCGAGCCGCCCGACGTCGAGCCGCAGGCCAAGTTGCGATGCCTGCAGGCAGCCGCCCACGAGCCGGACGAGCGTAGGCGCGAGGTCGAGCGAGAGCGCGCTCGGCGCCCGGTGGGCGGGTAGGAGGGAGAGCTTCACGAGTTCGGTGAAAGCAGGGCTCGTGCCAGGACCGGGGCGCGCGCGAGGCCGCCGATCTCGAACCTTCGCCGCCGACCGAACGTCGAACCGAACGTCGAACCGAACGCGCCGAACACCGAACCGAAC
>DAIQNR010000071.1:7362-12258 GCA_036788295.1 Myxococcota bacterium | reverse complement strand
GCGGCCGCACACCGAACCGGCCCGACACCGAACCGAGGCCCCGAACGCCAACGAGCGACGCGCAGGCGCCACCGAACCCAGGCCGGCGCGACGCAGGCTGCTCCGCTCGCTCGCGAATGACCGGATTCGTCTCTCGAGCGCCGGTCAATCGGGCCTGCTCACCGAGGTGTGGTCGTGGAGAATTCGCCATCTTCCGTCTCTTTGGACGAAGACGAGCGAGAACACTCCGCCGACTGGCCCTTCGTCCCGCGCCAGCGCCCACCGGCCGAGCGCCACCGCGCTCTTTGGGCCGGTGAGCGTGACCTCGACCTCCGAGAACTCGAGGCGCCCCATCGATTTGCGGTCGGCGTACTTCGCCTGGTACCGGGCGAGCGTCGCGGCGTAGCCCCGCTGGACGACGCCCCCGGAGGTGAAGACGAGCTCCTCGCTCTCGACGTAGCCTCGAGCCATGAACGCCGCGATGTCGCCAGCGTTCCAGGCGTCGGCCTGCGCGTCGAGCACCCCGAGGATCGCCGCCCGCTGAGCCTCGGGCCGAGGTTCGGCGTGGCAGCCGACGAGAGAGAGGAACAAAAAAGCAGCGAGCCGTCTCACCGGCCCAGGTTGCCTCACTCCCTGGCAGGCGCGAACCCAACAGACGCGGGAACTTCGCCCGCTCGCCGAGACGTCGCCTCGACGTCGCCTCACAAAGAGCGGGACCTGCGGGCGCCGCTCGGTTGGCGCCTCGTCCTCGAGTCGCCCGACGACGGTCCGCTGCTCTCGAGCGACGAAACGCGGATGCTGAGCTGACCGGCCCTCGTCCCTGGCCGCCGCCCCTGGGGGTTCCCCGGCTTCAACCGGGCCCAACCAGAGCCCCTTCCCGTCGTCCCTTGCCGCGGCGGCGGAGCAGGGATATACACCCACAGTCCGAGCGTCTCGAAAGGGTTGCCCATGGAAAGTTCTGCCATCGACCTCAGCACCTATGTCCGAAAACCATTGTCCCAGGCCCATGTCGCCCGCCTGCGGCAGCTGGGAGAGATCGTGCGCTTCGCACCGGGCGAGACGATCGTCGCCTTCGGAGCGCCGAGCGAAGCCTTCTTCTACATCCTCGAAGGGCAAGCGGCCGCTTGGGACGAAGTCACCGGCACCAAGTACGGCAACGCTACCCTGGGACCCACGCAGTTCACTGGCGAGATGAGCTTTCTTTCCGGCGGCGCCACCCAGCTCACGAACCGGGCCGAGACGCCGGTCACCGCGATCCGGGTGCCGCGGGCGGCGATGCTTCAGGCGATGGCCGACATCCCGGAGATGAGCGACATCATCGTCACCGTGTTCGCCGCCCGCCGCCGCCGGCTCATCGAGAGCGGGCAGGCTGGGTTGACGCTCGTCGGGCCCGAGGTCGACCGCGCCGTTCGGCGCATCGAGGCGTTCGCCGCTCAGAACCGCATCCCCTACCGGGCCCACGCGCTCGGCAGCGCGGCGGCGCTCGAGCTGGCCGAGCGCTGCGGCGTGCCCGCGGGTCGCGGCGCCGTGGTGCTGGGGGAGCGGACGGTCGTGGACGATCCCACCCCGCGCAAGCTGGCCCGGCACTTCGGGCTCGACCTCGCCGTCGAACCCGGCGCCGAGTTCGACGTGGTCATCGTCGGTGCCGGCCCAGCCGGGCTCGCTGCCGCCGTCTACGCCGGGGCCGAAGGATTGCGCGCGCTCGTGATCGACGAGCTCGCCGTAGGCGGTCAGGCCGCCGCGTCGTCGCGGATCGAGAACTACATGGGGTTTCCCACGGGCATCTCGGGCGCGGATCTCTGCGCGCGAGGCGAGGTGCAGGCGCTGAAATTTGGGACCCGCTTTGCCGTTCCGCGGCGGGTCACCGGAGCCAAGCAGGAAGGGCGGGGATTCTCGGTCCAGCTCGACGATGGCGTCGAAGTTCGGACCCGTGCCCTCGTGGTCGCGACCGGGGTGCAGTACCGCCGGCTCCCGCTCGAACGGCTCGAAGAGTTCGAGGGGGCGGGCGTCTCCTACGCTGCGACCGAGCTCGAGGCGAGGAACGTCGCCGGCCGCCCTGCGGTCGTGATCGGCGGCGGAAACTCGGCCGGGCAGGCGGCCATGTTCCTGAGCCGCCGGGCGGCCCGGGTGCACCTGGTGGTCCGAGGCGCGTCGCTGGCCGCGTCGATGTCCGACTACCTGATCGAGCGAATCCGCAAGAACGACGAGATCACCCTCCACTTCGGGGCGGAGGTCACCGAGCTGCACGGGGCAGAAACGCTCGAGGCGGTGACGCTGCGCGAGGCCGGAGCAGAAACGCGCCTCGAGGCGGCAGGCCTCTTCGTGATGGTGGGCGCCGCTCCGAACACCGGCTGGCTTTCGGGCCTGGTCGAGCTCGACAGCAAAGGGTTCGTGAAGACGGACGGCAGCCACGCCACGTCGTGCCCCGGCATCTTCGCGGTGGGCGACGTCCGTGCCGGCTCGGTGAAGCGGGTCGCCTCGGCGGTGGGGGAAGGCTCGGTCGTGATCTCGAAGGTCTGGGACCATGTTGGAGACTCGCGAGCCTGAACCCACGCCGGTGAAGGGGGGGCTTCATCGGTGAAGGGTCGCCGCCCGGCGGCGGCGGCGTATCGACGCTCGAACCCATTGTGGGCGCCCTCGACAAGGGCGGCCCGAGGAGATCGAGCATGAAGACGAAGACCTTTGGAGCCGCCGGCTCCACCATGACCCTCGCCCTGCTCTCCGGCCCGGCCCTCGCGGACGGCACCGGCCCGTCCCAAAGCGGTCCGGTGCGGGTGCAGGTGACCCTGGAGAACCTCGCCCCCCGGTTGGGAACCTTCCTGACCCCGGTGTGGGTGGGGTTTCACGAGGGACAGTTCGACACGTACGACGGCAACACCCCCGCCAGCAGCAAGCCCCAGCCCGGCTCGGTGGCGATGGAGCGCCTGTGCGAGGACGGCGACACCGGACCCATCGCCGCCGACTTCGCCGCGCTGTCGAAGGGGGTGGACAGCACCCTGGCCGGCCCCTCCGGCCCGATCGCGCCCGGGGACCTGACCGGGAGGGGTTTTCTCCTCGACCCGCTCGACCCCAACCACCGATACTTCTCGTACGCGTCGATGATCATCCCCTCCAATGACTTCTGCATCTCCAACGGAAACCCGCTCTCCCACCCGGTCTTCGACGCCTCCGGGCGGTTCGTTGGGGAAGATTTCATCGTGGCCGGGAGCGAGGTCCTCGACGCCGGGACCGAGGTCAACGACGAGATCCCGGCCAACACCGCGTTCTTCGGCCAGCAGACCCCGGACACCGGGGTGGACGAAAATGGGCTCATCGGGACGTTGGGCAGCGACCGGCCGGCGATCGGGTTTCTTCCCCGCGGCAGCGGCGGGATCCTCGATGACCCGCGGTTTCGAAACGCGGACTTCCTGAAGCCCGGCTACCCCATCATGAAGGTCGCGTTCCGCGTCGCCCCCGCGATCCTCATCGACCTCGACTTCGCCGGGGCGCTCCGGGGCCGCGGCTTCGGTCTGGCCTCGTGGAGCCTGCGTGACCGCGGGACACGGTTCGCCTTCTCGCACCTCTACACGACGCAGCTCGGCGTCACCGGCGCGACCCTCCACCTGCTTTTGCCCAGCGGGGACGACCCCATCGTCGCAAACCTCCTTCCCGAGGGCCTAACCGGTCTGGACAGCCAGGCCCGGCGGCAGCTTCGTTCCTACCTGCAGGGCGAACTACGGGCCACCGATCTCGTCGGACCTCTCTTTGGCGAACCCCTCGACGCCTTGACCCAGGCCATGAAGGAGGCCCGCGTGGAGGTTCGGATCTCGACCAGGAGGCACCCCGGTGGTGCCATCCGGGCCCAGCTCAACCTTCGCTGACGTGCACCCGAAGGCCGAGCCCACGACCCCCGGATGGGTTCACGTTTGGACCTCGCCGAGGAGCTGGCCCCGGCCGCGCTCGGCCGCGCCGACCACGGCGTCCACGAGCGCGCGCACCGCAGGATCGTGACTGCGGTCGGGATGGGTGAGGACCCACAGGTCCACGGGCACGTCGAAGGCGTCGGTCAAGATCCGCTCGAGCTCGGGCTCGCGCGCGGCCATGAAGCAGGGGAACGCCCCCACCCCGCACCCCGCCGCCGCCATCGCGATCTGGACCGCAACGCAGTCTGCTACGGGCCCGGCCGCGAGCGGGCCGAGCTTGCCGAGCGCCCGCACCTGCCCGAGCCCGGCCAAGGGTCCGACCGACCGAATCTCGGGGAGCGAGCCGAGATGCTCAGGGGTTTCGGGGCGCCCCACCCGGTCCAACCATCGGCGGCTCGCGTAGAGTCCGCAGTGGACCGGGGGGAGCCGGCGCCCCCGCAGCTCCTCGTCGCCGGGTTGTCCCATGCGGAGGGCCACGTCGGCCTGGTCGTGGGAGAGGTTGGCGAGGCCGAGGTCGACGTGCACGGCCAGACGCGATCGAAGCTCGGGATCGAGGGCGGCGAGCGCCGGGGCGAGAAAGAGGGCGAGGCCGCGCGTCGTGGCGAGGCGCACCGGCCGCCCGGCCCCGGCCCGATGCCGGGCGAGGACCCGGTCGATCGCCTCGGCGTCCCGCTCGATGCCCTCCACGAACCGGAGGACCTCGCTGCCGGCCGCCGTCGGCTCGAGCCGCCCGTCCACGCGGATGAAGAGCCGGAGCCCAACCGCCTCCTCGATCTGCTCGATTCGCCGGCCCACCGTGGGCTGCGAGACTCCGAGCGTCCGCGCCGCGGCGCTCTGGCTCCCGGTGCGAGCGACGGTCAAAAGATAGCGCCAGTCGTCCCAATCGAGCCGCATGGCCACGACCGTACGCGAGCCCGCGAGCGGGGAAAAGGCGACAAGAGAATGATCGAACTCGCGTGCCCGGCCTCGCCTGGCATGAACGGCCGGGCCTGATGTCAGCCAGAGCTCAGGGTTC
>DAIQNR010000071.1:0-7262 GCA_036788295.1 Myxococcota bacterium | reverse complement strand
GGCGGAAGCTGGCCGGGCACGGAGCTCGACCGGAGAGACGGCTTCGTGCACCTGTCTTCTGCCGAGCAGGTGAAAGGCACGCTCGAGCGGCATTTTGCCGGGCGGACCGGGCTCGTCCTCTTGTGGGTGCGGACGGCGGAGCTGCCCGACCTCCGGTGGGAGCCGAGCCGGGGCGGCGCGCTCTTCCCCCATCTTCATGTCCCGCTCGCCCGGGCGTGGGTGGCCAAAGAGGAGCCCCTGCCGCTCGATCCGAGCGGGCGACACCGCTTGCCGCCGCTTTGAGGTCCGCTTCTATTTCGCTTGGGTTCTTCGGAGCCGCCGAAGCTCGGCCGGGCCGAGAAACAGGCCAAACGGTGCGCCGCCGCGGCGGTGGTGGACCTCGTGGGCCGCCCGGAGCCGTCGAAAGTAGCGCCAGCGCCCCAGGAAACCTACGGGGAGCCGGCCGTGTACGAGCCCGTCGTGGACCACCATGTACGCGAGCCCGTACGCGACCAGGCCGAGGCCTACGCCCACGGCCACCACGGCCGCGGGGCCGGTGAAGACGGCCCATCCAAAGTACAGCGCGGCGGCGGCGGGGGCGGCGTGAACGAGCGAGAACACGTCGTTGAATTCGAGCCAGCGCTTCCCGACCTCCGGTCCAGGGTGGTGGCTCCGGTGAATCCCGTACAGCGGACCGTGCCAGATGCGCCCATGAACGAAGCGCGACCAGGGCTCCATAGCGAGGGCCACGAGCACCGCGAGGGCCGCCGTCGCGCCGATCTCGAACACCGACATCCGCGCGGAAACTAGCGCAAATTGCAGAGGCGCGTGAGCCCGGCGCGTCCTCACGCGGACGCCCCCGAACCCGACCTCCGCAGAAACCCCGCTCCGGCGGGCTCGTGCCCCTCGGGATCCGGCAATCTTCCGAGCGCCGGGCGAGATGGGCTGGCTCCCTTCGGGGCGCCAAAGGGCGTGGTGCCTTGACGGCGAGCGAGGCGGGCGGTTCTTTGGCCCCCGTGCGGTTCGGGGCGGCGCTGATCGGGTTGGTTCTTGCCGTCGGCTGCCTCGAACCCCGGGGGTGGGTGAGCGAGCGCCGGGAGCGGCAGCTGTCCGCGAACGAGCTTCACAACCTCGGCGTGGACCACCTCGAGGCCGGGGACCTCCCGAGCTGTGTTCGGGTGTACGAACGGGTCGTCTCACGCAAGCGGACCGCGGCCGCCTACACGAACCTCGCCTACTGCCAGCGCGAGCTCGGCGAACGGGCGGCGGCCATCGCCGCCTACGAAGAGGCGCTCCGCATCGACCCCGAGTTCGTGCCGGCCTGGGCCGGACGCGCGATCCTCCTTGCCCGCGCCGGGGACGCAGCCGCCTTCGCCGAGCACCAAGCTCGGCTCGAGCGCCTCGACCCTGCCGCCGCTCGGGCGGTGGCAGCGGCGCCAGAGGACCGGCTCGGGACCCCGGACCGGTCCGGTCCGCTCCCCACCCCCCGCCAGGCCCCCCGCGGCATCATGGGCAACTGACCGCGGTAGGTGGAAGCGAGCGTGAATGCCACATGAACCAGCCAAAGTCCGGTCTTTTCATCGCGCGTGGTCCCCGGGGTCCCGCGTGGGCGCACCTCGAGTTGATCCGCGATGCCATCCACCGGCCAAGCTTCTCCATCTACACTGGCGCTGACGTCAAGAAACCCACGGAAAGCGGCTGGCGGCAGCTGTTTGGACTCGTCGTCGAGAGCGGGAGGCTCGCTCTGTACGAAGTGGAGCCGCGGCCTCGCCTGCTGACCACGTTCGGCCTTCAGGCAGAGGAGCAAGCCCTGCTCGACGGGCCAAGCGAACCCACCGAAACCATCAAGGCTGTCCTCGAGGTGCTCCACCAATCGGGCTACATGGCCCTTCCGACGAAGCGCAACTGCAATGCCCTCCGCGCGCATACCCAGACCCTCGCCAGTGGAGGCAGCGGCGCGCTCGCGCACGTCACGACGCACGGCTTCTGCAGCCGAAACCGCAAGTCCCAGCCCCGGTGGAGTTGGACCCCCGAGGGTCCGTGACCGAGGCGTCTTCGATCCGGCCGGTCGATTCCGAACAAGCAGGCCAGGAGTCCCCATCGTTCATCTGGCTTGTTGGTGTAGAGCCATTTTGGGGCCATCTTCAACCCGTCGAGGACGTAGCCCCCCTCTCGCTTCCGACCGAGCCCGGTATGATCGAGGTCGATGACGAAGAGGATATCTGCCGGGACTGGGAGCCGGCGATGTCGCAGTGGCCTTCTCAGGAGGACATCCACAAGCCAACTCGAGACAACGCGCGAGTCGAAGGCGAGCTCATGCGTTCATGAGGGCGTCGTAGCGGCGCTGCATTTCGTCCGGGGAGACCTTTTCGATCTCGTGGCCGATCATCCACTCGTGGCCGAAGGGATCGCGGACGGTCCCGCCGCGCTCGCCGTAGAACTGGTCGCTCGGGGGGCGGACGAGGGTGGCGCCGGCCTCGACGGCGCGCGCGATGAGCGCGTCGCAGTCGTCCACGTGCAGGTGGAGGGTGACGGTCGTCCGGCCGACGGACTCGGGCCCCACGAGGTCCATCTCGGGGAACTCTTCGGAGAGCATGAGCGTCTGGGGGCCAAGGAGCAGCTCGGCGTGGCCGATGCGGCCTCCGGGCTCGGTGAGGCGGAACTTCTCTTTTGCGTCGAAGGCGCGGACGTAGAAGTCGATGGCGGCGCTGGCGTTTCTGACCCGGAGGTAGGCGAAGAGCTCGTGAATGGACATGGCTTTGCTCCTTTCGTGAGGCCGACCATGAACCGGAATGTCCGGACGGTCTTGGACGAAATGGAAGCCCGCGCTCGGTCCGACGAGATCTTCCGGTGCCCGCGCCGGCGGGGCCGGGCGCGACCAGACCTCGTTCGGCTGCGCCTCCCTGCGCGCTTCGCTTGCGAGCTTCGAGGAGCTACGCGGATTCGCCAGCTGGCGACGGTCGTTGGCCCGTGAGCCGGGGGCGCGGTCTCGGGCGAGCCGCCGGGGTCGGGACGTGGTGCCGGTGCTCGGGCGCGGCCCGGAGGTACATCGAAGGGGCGATGCCGCTCATCTCCCGGAACTCCCGGTTGAAGTGCGCTTGGTCGGCGTAGCCCACGTCGAGAGCGAGCCGCGAGAGCGAAGGTGCGGACGGGAGGGCGGCGAGCGCGCGGCCGAAGCGCACGACCCGCGCATAGCGCTTCGGGGTGAGGCCGATGGCCTCGGAAAAGAGGGTCGCGAAATGCCGGTGGCTGTAGCCGCTGCCGGCGACGATGGCGCGAATGCTGTCGTCGCTCGCGATGCGCGGCAGCGCCGCGGCCACGGCAGGGTGCACGGAGCGAGCGCGGGGGAGGCGCGCCAGCAGCGCGGCCTCGACGAGATCGAGCTGGCGCTCCGGACACCGCTCGCCGCCCAAGCGCTGGACGAGACGCGCGGCCTCGAGTCCCCACAGGGCATCGAGCGGCGTGTGCGCATCGGCGAGATCCGAGGCCGGGGCGCCGCAGACGAGGCCCGAGCCACCGGGACGAAGCTGCACGCCCACGGTCGCGACCGGCACCGATACGTCCTTCACGTAGGCCCGGACGCGGGCACCGCCAAGGATCGCGCCCACGAGGTGAATCGGCGGGCCCCCATCCGCGACCCGGAGCGGCTCGGGCGAGAGCCGAAATACGAGGTGCATCGCTCCCGTGGGCAGCACCCGCTCGAACGCTCCAGCCGGCAGCTCCTCGGGGCCAGCGCCGAGCGACGACGGCTTCGGGGCAGCGCTGGCCCCGGGCTCCGCGGTGGACGGCCACTGCGCCCAGAGGGTCGAGACAAAGGGCCGAAGGGGAAGGATCGGGTTTCGCCGAACGAGCATGGGCGCCTCGTCTCGGAGGTAGCTCGAGCGCAGGCCGGAGATCCCGTCAAATCAGGCCGGCGAGCCTCAGGACTGGGCCGGTCGCGTTCAGCAGGCTGTGGGCGATGACCGCCGGCCAAATCGAGCCGCTTCGGACCGTGAGCCACGCAAAAGCGGCCCCGAGAACCCCGGTCGCGAGCACCGGAATCCAGGAGAACATGAAGCCGGCGGACGGAGCATACACAAACCCGTGGACCAGCCCGAAGAGGACGGAGGAGGCCACGACGCCCCAGCCGAGCCCAGCTCCGAGCACCGGGCGCCGGCCGGGAGCCGCCCGGGCGAAAAGGGAAAGGAGAATCCCCCGGAACAGGAACTCTTCGCTGAGGCTCGGCATCGTCAGCTGGAAGACGGCCGCCTCCACGACGCCCCCACTATCGGTGCCGCCGCTGAACGCGAGCGCGAGGCCAAGCGCGGCGAACACACCGAGCGCGATGCTCGTCGCCCTGAGGCTGCCCGAGCGAAGGGGTCGAAGGATGCCGGTCTCGCGCCGGAGCGGTTCCGGTAGAAGGCAGAAGATGACCACGCAATAGACGAGAGAGAGGATCTTGCCCCACCAGTTGAGCACGCTCCATTGCGGAAAACCGTCGATGACCATGGGCGCGTAGGTCAAGGACATGGCGTTCACGAATGTGAGCGCCGCCGCGGCAAGAGCCGCGCTCCGGTTCTCCGTGGGCCGGGGACGGCCGAGCGATACCAGGAGGGTCGCCCCCACCGCGGAGGTGGCGAAGGTCACCCAATGGCCACCGACGGTTCGGACCGCTGCTTCCGCGCCTTCGGTCACCAACAAAAGAAGCCCGTACCCGGCGACGACGCACAAGATGAGCACATTGAAGCCGAGCACTCTATTCATGGTGATCCACCCATCAACGCTACTTGCGAGATCCGTCGGGCCTTCTGCGCCGGCGGACCCTACTTCGGGGCCGCGGGCGACACAAGTGCTGCACCGTCCGGCCCAACCACGCCACGTCCGAAGGACATCTCGATCCCAGACGAAGGGCTTCTTCGAGTCGTCTTGGCTCAGCGCCTCAGTTTCCAAGTGGGATGGGGACCTCCATGAGGCCATAGCCGAGGTCTACGCCGAGGCTCCCATCGATGCGGAGTCCGATGGGGTCGAGCGGAGCCCTCTCGGCGAGGCCGATCAATGTCTCCCCCAAGGTGTCCCACCGAATCTCGGCGCGCAGCTGCATCGGCACCGCCATCAGCGGGGCGAGTCGTTGCCGCTCCGACGAGCCCCATCCCGAACACGGCGAGCAGCCCAGTGAGGGCGCCGTTTTGCACGGCATTCAGGGTGACTCGGGCCCGCCCCGGGCTACGGTCGCTGCTCCTGTCCTGTCGGTAGGCGTCGCTTCGAGCCACGCGCGGTGGGAAGGGATGGCGATGGAGCGGGACAGGGGGTTGTCGAGTCGATACTCGGCATGCAGGTCGAGCTTCAGGCCTCGCCCCGGCGGGGCGTCCGCTCGCTCGATCTGGATGTCCGAAAGCTGTCCCCACGGCGCCCCGCCGGCAGCGGTCGCGCAGCCTCCGAGAACGAGCGAGCCGAGCCCGAGGCAAAGAAGGGGGCCCATCGCGAAGCTGGTCGTCGGGTCGGCTCCCTCCGGGGTCCCGGCCTGCCGGGGGACGAATCCGGGCGCTTCGCCTGCAGAGCGGCTCATGGCTCGAGATGCTACTCCGCTCGTCGAGACCGGCCAACGGTCCCACCCCTCCCACCGTCGGTCCCAGAGGCTTCGATTCTTGGGGACTCGCTCGCCTCGGCTCGACCTCCATCGCTGGTCCTCGGCTCCGCTGGTTCTCCTCCTTGGGGCGCGGTAGGCTTCGGGGCCATGAGGCTCGGGTTGTCGATGGCGGCCGCGTTCATGTGCGCCTTGCTCGCAGCGTGCACCGATGATGCTTTGGAGGAGCCGGGTCCCCAGGATTCGGGCACCCCTGATTCGGGCTCCTCCGATCCCGGCACCCCGGATTCGGGCACCCGGGATTCGGGCACCCGGGATTCGGCTGAGGGGAGCTTCAACGAAGAACCCCCATCCAATCCGTTTCTCGGCGAGTCCCCTTGGCCCATGGCCCACCGAAACGGCGCGTCGCAAGCGTCGGTGCCCCACCGAGGCCCCGAAAGCGGGGGGCTCGCCATTCAGCGGGTCAACTACGGGGAAGATGCGCGCATCGAGCGGAGCTTTCAGCAGACGTCCCCGTGGCTGCTGCTGTCGTCGAAGAAGTATGCGGACGCGCCCGACTCTCGTGCGCTCTTCGCCATCTCGTTCACCGATGTTTTCAAGTACCGCGTCCCGGACGGCCAGCCGGCGAGCTTCGTATCGTCTCTGCCGCTTCGCACCGAGCAAGACATCCCCGGGGTCATGTGGAACTTCTTCCTCACGAACGACGACCGCCTGTTGGTGCCTACCCCCTTGGGCCTGACCGCGTTCGCTGCCGGCCATCCGTGCAGCCCGACCGCCGACAGGACCCCGACGGTGTTCGAGCTCGGGGACGGCGATGCCATCGACTCTCCGATCGAGTGCCGAAGGAAGTTCGAGTTCACCGATGAGGTGCTCGGGCAGTGCCGGGACGAAAACGGCGAGCCGGTTCGCATCGGACGACTCATGAACAGCCACCGCCTGGCCTACAGCGGGACCAACATGAGCCTCACGACGACGGGCGATATCGTCGTCAACATCAAGCTCCGCCCGCCCGGTCGCGCCCTGAACGAGGAGCCGGACCAATACTTCGCGGTGCTCGACAACTCGCTGAGCACCCTGCGCGATTGCCGGTGGGTGGACTCGAGCCCATCCACCAACAACTACTCGGTCGAAGCGGAATCCCCGACCGAGGGCGCCATCTACGTCGCTACCGAAGGCCGAGTCGTGAAGATGGTCGTGAACTCGGGCACCGGCCGACTCGAGCGGCGCTGGGCAAGAGAGGTCGATCTTCGCTTTCGCACCGGAACCACGCCGACCTTGATGGGTTTTGGCGAGGATCGGTTCATCGTCATCATCGACGCGCCCTGCGCGGTCGAGGACGTCTTCACTGGGTCCATTCGCTGCGCCGACGACACATCGCCGGCCAGAGTCATCGCGCTGAGGCGAGACGATGACCGAAGCGACGTCTACGAGCTGGAGCTGCCGCGCTCCGTTCGCACCGTGGAGAACTCGCCATCGGTGAGAGGATTTCACCTCGTCTTGGCGAACTACAGCGGCTACGAGCCCGCCGTGGGTTCGAACGGGGTCGCCGCAGCTCGCTGGAGCCGCGAATCAGGAGCGTTCGAGCTGTCCTGGGTCAATGAAGAGGTCCAGATGAACGGCGTGACCTCCATCAGCGGCGGGTCGAACCTCGTCTACTCGAGCGGCGTCGATTCCTCCGGGAACGTCCATCTGTACGGACTTCGCCTTCGTAGCGACGAGA
>DAIQNR010000070.1:0-29241 GCA_036788295.1 Myxococcota bacterium | reverse complement strand
TCTCAGATCACACTACCCAAAAGAAGACAATTTAATTCGGACCGGCAGCCTAAGCACGTGGGCCGGCCGTGCGCGGGGCATCTGTGCGCCCTGGGCGCACGCCATTCGCACGGCCAACCACTCGAGCGCCTCAAGGCTTCCGGTGGGCTTCGTGAGGGTGCCCTGCCGATCGCGGGCGCGCTCGGCGATCGACATGTCGACCGGCGGCAGGGGCTTCATGCGAGCGTTCCGCGTCCTCTCGATGTGCGCACGCCCGATGCCCATGCCATATCCTGGCTGTTCGCGCGAGCGGATCCGATTCAGCGGGCAACAACCGGGTCGCCCAGCGCGTGGGTGAGCCCCTCTACGAGGGGGTTGCTGCGCCGCCAACCCACCACGTATCGGAGTGGATAGGCGGGCTGGAGGCGCCGCAATGCGAGGCCGGGATAGGAGAATCTGTCGGGCAAGGGGAGGTAGCCGATGCCGGCGCCGCCGGCGACCAGCCCGAAGACCTGCTCGATGCTGTCCACCTCGATCTCGGTTCGGGGCCGGATTCTGTGCTGGCTGCAGAACTCCCGAAATCGCTCCGCGATCATCGGGTGCAGCCGCCGACTCGGAAAAACGAGGTCCTGGCCGTCGAGGTCGCGGGGCTCGAGGTGAAGGCGTTGTGCGAGGGCGCCGCCCTCGGGCGCGAGCACCTGCAGCTCGGTCTCGAACAGCGGCCACAGCCGGCAGCCGGCTGGCATCGCCCAGTCCACGGCGATGACCGCGTGGGTCGTGCCTTCCGCGAGCGCGGCGGGGATGTCCGGCTCGCTGAGCGTGACGAGGCTGACGGGGGTTTCGGGGTGAAGCTCCCTGAAGCGCCGCACCAGGCCCCCGACCTCCGGGTGCTGCCCACACAGACCGATCCCGAGCACCAGTCGTCCAAAGAGCGCCCGCCCGGCGGTGCGAGCGCCCCGAGCGGCCGCCTCTACTGCGTCGAGGACGGCGCCTGCGCCCTCGAGGAAACCCTCTCCAGCGGCCGTCAGCCGGACCTTGCGGCTGTCCCGGTCAAAGAGCGCAACCCCAAGGTCCGCCTCGAGCTTTTGGATTCCCCGGCTGAGCGCGGGCTGGCTGCACCCGAGCCGCTCGGCGGCCTGACCGAAGTGGAGGGTCGTGGCGAGGGTGACGAACATCTCGAGGTGGCGAAGCTCCATTTCGGTACGATGCGCAGGACGCATGAATGTGGGAATGGAAAAGCGATCAGGACTGCATAGACTATTCGAGAAGAGCGCAGAAGCGATAATGTTCGATGCGATGAGCGCATTTATCTTGTGGCGTCGCCGCATCCTCAGGCACGCCGCCGACCATGGATCACGGTCCTCCCCCTCTGCCGAAAAATGCTCTTCCCCCGAAGAAACCCTCCAGCCGGTGGGGCCGCTCGTGGGTTCTCCTCGCCGCAGCCGCGGGCTGTGACAGCGCCACCGCTACCGATCGCATCCTGCCGCCCAAGATCCGCCCGGTGCGCTACGCGGAGGCCGAGGCCTCCGGCGTCGGCGCCGGTCATGCGTTCACGGGGAGGGTTCGGGCCAGCCAACAGCCGGCGCTGAGCTTTCAGGTCCCGGGTCGAGTCGAGCAGGTGCTCGTCGAGGTTGGGGACAGCGTGAAGAAGGGGCAGGTGCTCGCCGTGCTCGACCGGGCGGACTTTGCGACCCGGGTGGCTTCCGCCCGGGCGGCGGTGGCGCAGGCCGAGGCCGAGGCGAGGCGGGCGCGGCGCGACGCCGACCGGAACGAGCGGCTCTTTTCGGGCTCGGCCGTCTCGGAGGCGGACCGCGACCGCTCCCGGGACATCGCCGTCGCGGCCGAGGCCCAGCTCGAGCGCCTCCGCCAGGAGCTCGCGCTGGCCGACCGGGAACTGGGATACACCCGCCTCGTCGCGAGGGCGCCTGGGACCGTCGTCGAGCGGCGTCTGGATCCGGGGGTGAACGTCTCGGCGGGCCAGCCGGTCTTGCACGTCGCGGGGGGCAAACTCGAGATCCAGGTGGATGTTCCGGAGACCATGGTCTCCGCCATATTGGTGGGCTCCCCGGCGCAGGTTCGCCTGCCTGCCCTCGGAGAGGGGCGCCGCAGCGCGCTCGTGACCCGGGTCGCGCACGGGCTGGGAAGCGGCCGGGTCCTCTATCCGGTGTTTCTCTCGCTCGACGTCGAGGCGGACCCCCTGGCGCCCGGGATGGCGGCTGAGGTTTTCTTTCCGCCCCCGTCGCCGGACGCTGGGCCGAGCACGGTCCGGGTTCCGGTCAGCGCGGTCGTCTCTGGGCGGGAGGGCGCGCATGTCTTCCTGCTCGTCGAAGACAAAGAACACGAAGGCCGCTTCGTGGCCGAGCGCCGCCCCGTAGACGTCCTGCGCATCGACCGCGGGTACGCCCACGTCACGGGCGCCCTCGAGCGGGGTGCCAAGGTGGCGACGGCCGGGGTTCACCATCTCTTTGCCGGCGAAGTGGTGCGGCTGGCCCGCCTCGCCCCGCTCGTCTTCGAGGGGGTGCATTCGCCGGACCCGACCGAAGTCTCCGTGCCGGTCCAGGGGGTCGAGCGGCCATGATCGATGTCACCAAGTGGGCGCTCGACCAACGGGTCGTGGCCTTCGTGCTCTTCTTCCTGCTCGCGGTGTCGGGGCTATCTGCCTACCAGGCTCTCCCCCGGGCGGAGGACCCCGGCTTCGTGGTTCGCCAGGCGATCATCATCACGGAGTTTCCCGGCGCCAACGCACAGCGGGTCGAAGAGCTCGTGACCGACCGACTCGAGGAGGGGCTGCAAAAGCTCCCGGGCCTCGATTTCATTCAGAGCGTCTCGCGGCCCGGGCAGAGCGTCATCACCGTGTCGGCCCAAGAGACCCTTCGGGATGTCGAGGGATTTTGGGACGAGATGCGGGAGCGCGTCGCCGAGCAGGCCCGGCTGCTCCCGGCCGAGGCGGTGGGCCCATTCGTCAATGACGACTTCGGGGATGTATTTGGAACCCTGCTCGCGGTCACGGGCGATGGGTTCAACCTCGCGGAGCTCGAGAAGGTGGCCGATCGCCTCCGCACCCACATCCTCCGGGTGAAGGACGTCGCCAAGGTGGAGCTCGTCGGCGTCGGTGCCCGGCGGATCTTTCTCGAGTTCGACGAGGCCCGGCTCGCGGAGCTGGGGGTGGCCACCGAGCAGATCGCCGAGCAGCTGCAGGCCAGAAACATCGTCGATTCGAGCGGCCGGGTGGCGGGAGCCGACCGGGTGTTCGAAATCCAGACGGACGGCAGCTTCCAAAACCTCGACGAGCTCGCCGGGACGCTGATCCGGGTGGGTCGCTCGAGCCTCCCTCTTCGTGAGCTGGTGTCGATCCGCGCCGGCTACGAGGACGAGCCGCCGGCCCCGAGCATGTCTTTTCTGGGCCGGCCCGCGGTGGGCCTCGCCATCTCGATGGCACCCGGAGGCAAGCTGACCGTCATGGCGCCGAGCGTGCTCGAGCGAGTGGACAGGCTCGTCGAAGACCTCCCCGTCGGCATCGAGGTCCATGTCGCCTCCTACCAGGCCGCCGTGGTCGAGGTGGCGGTGGGAGATTTCGTCGAAAACCTCTACCAGAGCGTCGCGATCGTTCTGTTGGTGATGCTCGTTGCGCTCGGTCTTCGGACGGGGCTCATCATCGGGCTCATGGTGCCCATGACCATCTTCGCGACCTTCTCGGTGATGGGTTTCATGAGGGTGGGCATCGACAAGATGAGCCTCACCGCGCTCATCATCGCGCTCGGGCTGCTCGTAGACAACGGCATCGTCATGGCCGAGTCGATCCTGGTTCGGCGCGCGGCCGGCGAAGGCCCGCTCGAGGCCGCCCTCCAATCCGCGCGCGAGCTTCGGGGGCCCCTGCTCATCTCTTCGGTGACCACGGTGGCGGCGCTGCTGCCCACCTACCTGGCCGAATCCACGACGGGCGAATACACGGCTCCGATCGCGACCGTCGTCGGCGTCGCGCTCATTTTGTCCTGGGTTCTGTCCTTGACCTTCATTCCGCTCCTTTGCGTAGCGTTCCCCGGAAGAGCAGAAGTCCCAGCCCAGTCCAAGGAGACGAGAGTCTCTGCGCGGTACCGAGCGCTCCTGGTTTCGCTCATCCGCTACCGAAAGATCGCGCTCGCGGGCTTCGTGCTCGTGTTCATCGGGTCGGCGGCGCTCATGGGCCGGGTGCCGCAGCAGTTCTTCGCCGGAAAGGATTGGCCGCAGTTCACCATCGAGCTCGATCTTCCCGAGGGCACGCCCCGGGCCCGGACGAGCGAAGTGGTCGCGGACATCGAGCGATTCTTGATCGAAAACTACCTCGACGCCGATTTCGAAGCCAAAGAGGCATCCGAGAAGCTCGCCGGGAAGAGGCCGAGAGCAGAGCGCGGCGGGCTGCTCGGCTTCAGCGCCTTCGTCGGGCAGGGCGCCGTGCGTTTCATCCTCGGGTACACGCCCGAGCAGCCCAAAGAGAGTTACGCCTACTTCATCGTCAACGCCGAAAACTACGAGCGGATGGGGCCCATTCTCGACGAAGTGGGTTCGTACATCGAAGAGCGCTTCCCCGAGGCCACCGCCCGCATCCTTCCCCTCCGAAACGGCCCCCCGCTGCAGTACCCAGTGGAGGTCCGCCTCCTCGGTGACGACATCGACGAGCTTCGACGGGCGGTCGAAAAGACCGAAGACAAGCTCCGCTCCATCCCCGGGCTCGTCCGGATCGGGAACGACTGGGGGCCGGCCCGGCCGCAGGTGGAGGTTCGCATCGACCCGCTGAGGCTTCAGGCGGCCGGGCTCAGCCACGCCGATGTCGCGTCTTCGCTCGACACCGCGTTTCGGGGCTCGCCGCTGACGGTCCTTCGGGACGGAAACACGCTCGTCCCCATCGTGCTTCGGCGGCAGCGAGCGCTGTCGGCGTCGGTGGGGGACATCGAGTCGAGAATGCTGAAGTCGAGGAGCGGCGAGGCGACGCCGCTCCTTCAGGTGGCCGAGGTCGAGGTGGGCTTCGAGCCGCTCGTCATTCGGCGGCGGGACCGGCAGCGAACGATCACCGTCCGGGCAGACCTCGCCGAAGACGCGCCCCGGGACCTGACCCCTTTTTCGGTCGCCGCGGCGCTTCGGCCCTGGCTCGACGGTCAGGAAGGCACATGGCCGTTTGGCCACGGGTGGGCCTTCGGCGGCGAGGTCGAGAGTTCTGGCACCGCCAACGCCTCGATCGAGGCCAAGCAGCCGGTGGCGATCATTCTCATCCTCCTATGCCTGGTGATGCAGTTCAACACGTTCCGCGAGCCGCTCATCGTCGTCTTGACCTTGCCCTTTGCGATCACCGGGGTCGCGATCGGCCTGTATGTCACCCAGAAGCCGTTTGGGTTCATGGCCCTGCTCGGGGTCATCGCGCTGTTCGGCATCGTCATCAACAACGCGATCGTGCTGCTCGATCGGGCCCAGACCGAGGTCCGGGCTGGCCGATCGAAGCTCGACGCCATCGTCGAGGCCTCGGTGGGTCGGCTCCGGCCGATCTTGCTCACCACGGCGACGACGGTGGCGGGCCTCATCCCGCTCGCGGTGTCGGGCGGGCCCCTGTTTTCGCCGATGGCGGTCGCGCTCATGTCCGGCCTGCTCGTCGGGACCGGCCTCACCCTGGGGCTCGTCCCTGTCCTCTACGCGCTCCTTCACCGGCTCCCTCGGCCCGGGGTCGCCGCCGTGGCCCTCGCCGTCCTATCCTTCGGGCTCTCGACGGAGGCACAGGCCCGGCCGCTCACCGAGGACGAAGCGGCCAAAATCGCGGCTCAAAGAGCGCTGTCCGTAGAGGAGGCAGAGGCCGAACTGCGGGCGGCACGGGCAAGAGAGTTCGAGGCGACCGCGGGGTTTTGGCCCCGACTCTCCGGTTTGGCATCCTACACTCGCTTGTCGGACATCGAGCAGCCGAGCCTGTTTGGGCCTGGGTTCGTGCCGGTGGTGACCCAGGCGCCGTCGGGCCCGCTCGCGGTGTCGGATCTCACCGTGCCCCCTCCTGGGCAGGGCGCGTTCCCGGTGTTGCTCGACCAATGGTTCTTCACCGCCACGCTGAGCGTGCCCATCTCCAGGTATCTTTTCGAGCTGTCCGATTCGCTCACCGTCGCTGGCGAGGGCGTGGAGGCCCAGCGCCTGTTGGTTGCGGTGGCGAGGGTTCACGCCGCGAGCACGGCTCGCCTGGCCTACTGCGCGGTGGAGGGCGCGACGCTCGAGCTCCGCGTCTTCGAGCAACGACTCGAGGAGGCCGCCGAGCGGCTCCGGGTGGCAGAGCGGAGGTTCGAGGCCCAGGCCATAGCGGAGACCGACGTGCTCGAGGCCAAGAGCGCGCTCGCCCGGGCCCGGCTCGCGAAAGCGCAGGCAGAGACGCGCGTCGCCTTGTCCTCCGAGCGGCTTCGGCAGGTCCTTCGAGCGGGTAGCGAGGACAACTTCGAACTCGAGCTCCGGCCGGCGGGGACGATCCCCTCCCCCGAGCCGGAGGCGCTCGCTGCGCTCGAGGCCGAGGCCGAGGCGCGGCGGCTCGAGCTCAGGAGCGCGAAGCGGCGGATCTCGGCCCTCGAGGCGGCCGAGGGCCTCGCCCATCGTTCCGCCTTTCCCCGGCTGGAGGCCAACTTCGGGGTCGTCGCCGCGAACCCAAACCCCCGCTTCATCCCGAACCTCGAGGAGTTCGATGCGACCTGGGAGGCGGGCTTTCGCCTATCGTGGTCTCCCAACGACATCGCCTTGGCGGCCGCTCGGCAAAGCGGGGCGGAAGCAGCGCGTGCCGCGGCCGAGACCCAGCTCGAGGGACTTCGGCTGTCGATTCGGCAGGCGGTCGTACGTGCGAGGCAGGGCACGATGGAAGCAGCCGTCGCGATCGAGACATCCCGCCGGGGCCTCGAGGCGGCGGAGGGTTCGTACCAGCGGCGGAAGCTCAGTTTCGAAGAGGGGGCGGCGACCGTGCTCGACGTGCTCCAGAGCGAGAGCGCCCGGCTCGCAGCCGAGCTCGACGTCATCCAGGCCGAGCGTCGAGCCCGTACCGCGCTCATCCAGCTCGAGAACGCAACCGGACGGGACATCGAGCCGGTGTTGGCGAACTGAGGCCCTCGACCGGCCAGCGGGGTACGTGAATGAAGACCACGGGTCCAGATTCGCGGTGACAGGGTTTCGGTGAAACGACCACCGCCCGCTTGCGGGGCATGAGGGACTGATGCACGGGTCGTGACGTGTCCTCTTTACCAGTCCGCAACCCCATTGCCTCCCCCGCCGGGTGGGCGCTGCTGCTGTCGCTCGCGGCGCAACCGGCGCTCGCCGCGCCCGCCGTGCTCCACGCCCTCGATCCCTCGCCCGACGTGTTCGGGCCCGGATCGGTCGAGGAGTATGCCCTGAAGGTCGAGGCGCCCGAGCTGCGGGAGACCGAGACGGTGGACCTTGTCCTTCCGGACGGGCTCTACATCGCTCAGGTCGAACGGATCGAGGAGCGCTCGACCGGCGTGTTCTGGAGAGGCCGGATCCACAAGACGTGGGAGGTCCTCCTCACCGAGCACGAAGGCGTGCTCGCCGGGCTCATCTATACCCCATGGGTCGTATACGAGCTCACCACCGGTCCCGACGGCGCCCCCCGCCTCGTCCACGTCGACCACGACGCTTTCCCTGGCTGCGGGACCGAAACCGCGGACCAGGGGGACGCCGAGACGGAGCTGAAAGACGGGGGCGACGACGCGGCCTCCGACACGACCGGGGTCGCCCTGGACGGCGCGGTTTCTGCTTCGTCCACCCAACCCGTCGTCATCGATCTCCTGGTCGTCTACACCCCACAGGCCCGCACCGGCGCCGGGGGGGTGAGCCAGATCCAATCGACCATCCAGGCCGCGGTCGACGCGACGAACACCGCCTACGCGAACAGCCAGGTGAACATCGCCCTCAACGTGGTCCACACCGCGGAGACCAACTTCAACGACAGCGGGAGTTCGAGCACCGACCTGACGAACGTCCGCTTCAACAGCCAGGTCTTGGGATGGCGAGACACCTACGGCGCGGACATGGTCGCCCTCATCGTGAACGGCAACGACGCGTGCGGGCGGGCGTATGTCCAGAGGACCGTGGGCGCGAGCTTCGCCTCCTTCGCGTTCTCCGTGACCACCCGCTCCTGTGCGGTGGGGAACCTCACCTTCGCGCACGAGCTTGGCCACAACCAAGGGTGCGAGCACGACCCAGCCAACGGGACGTCTCCGTCGAGCGCCTCTTACCCGTACTCCTTTGGGCACTTTCACTCTGGGTCCTACCGCACGGTCATGTTCCTACTCGAACCAGTGCACCGGTGGCTGCAACCGGGCGCCGTACTTCTCGAACCCTGGCGTGACCCATCTGAGCCGAGCCACTGGCATCGCGAACCAGCGGGACAACCACCGTACGTTGAACAACACCGCCCCGGTGGTGGCCGCCTTTCGCGATCCACCGCTCGGTTTTGCGCTCGGCCGGCTCTCCTTCAGCCAGAGCGGCCCCGGCACCTTCACCACCCGCAGCTTCACCGGTGGGCCCTCGAATCCGGCGATCATCCTTGGGGCGCCTAGCTTCAACAACGGCGAGCCGGGAACGTTGAGGGTTCGGAACGCGGGCAGCACCAGCTTTCAGTTCCAGTTCGACGAGTGGGACTACCTCGATGGCGTGCATCCCAGCGAGACCGTGGACTGGATCTCGGCGCCTCGTGGCAACTTCAATCTGGGCACGCTTCGGGCCCAGGGCGGCTCCGTGAGCGTCACCCACAACTGGACGACGGTGAACTTCAGCCAGTCCTTTACCGCGGCTCCGGTGGTGCTGCCCCAGGTCGTGACCCGCAACGAGGTGTCCGCGGTGACGGTTCGGCTCCGAAACGTAACGAGCACGTCGTTTCAGATGCGGCTTCAGGAGGAGGAGGCCGGGGGCGCCCACGCCGCCGAGACCGTCCATTTCCTCGCGGTGCAGCCGGGCTCCACGACGACCGGTGGCCGGACGATTCGCGTGGGCCGCACCCCGAACGCAGTGACCCACAACTTCTACAGCATCAGCTTCTCCTCGGTCAGCTCGCCTCGCTTCTTCGGGGCCATCCAGACGTTCGACGGCGCCGATACGGCCGCCCTCCGCTACCGAAACCTCACCACCACATCGGTCCAGGTGAAGGTCGAGGAGGAGCAGTCCCTGGACTCGGAAGTCTCCCATACCACCGAGGTGGTCGGCTACATGGTCATTCAGGGCTGACGCTGGGGCGGCGCGTCATCGAGCCATCGATTGATTCCGAACGGCTTTGGCTGCACGGTCGCGTCGATGCGCACCCCATTCGTTTTGTTCCTGAGCTTGGCTTGCGGTTTTGTGGGTTGTGACGACAACCCTGACGATGGAGGCGGAATGGGTCCGGACGGGGCGGTTCTCGACGCCGGCGGGATGGACGCGAGCCGGACCGATGGATCCGAGATCGGGGGATGCGAAGACCGAACCGACCGGGAGCAGCTCGCGACAGACGAGTCATCGCAGCGATTCGAGGGCAGGGCGCTCGGGGCGACGGGGGACGGTCGATTCACGGTCGTCGGAGCCAATGAGGGCGTCGTCCGCGGTACGGTCGCCACCGAGGAGGACGGGACCTACTCGGTGCAGATCCCATTCTTTTGCGGCGGCCAGGATGTGGAGCTGAGTTGGACGGTGGGGGAATGCGTCTACCAGCGCATCGTGGCGGTGACCCGAACCGCGTGCGAGCCCGTCGACCTTCAAATCACTCTGGCCTGGGACGAGCTTGGTAGGGACTGGGAACTCCACCTGATCAAGCCCGGCGGCCGGATCAACGACGACGAGACCGACTGCACCTGGACTTCGTGCGTTGGCCAATCACCCGATTGGGGGGTCATCGGCGATCCGAGCGACGATCCGGTGAAGGACGTCGATGACACCGGAACCCATGGTCCGGAGAACATCCATCTGAATCGCCCCGAGGAGGGCGCGTTCACCGTGATGGTGGAGCACTGGGGGCGCGGCGACCCGCGGTCGTCGGGCGAAGTCATCGTGAACGTTCGCGGGCGCGGGGTGACGTACATCCCGATCTCGAACCTCGCCCCGCAGCACGTTCGCTACGCGGCCGAGATCGAGTGGCCGAGTGGGACGGTGACCCCGCTGACCACGGTTCTCGACTGCACCGATGATTGGTCGCGCGGCTGCCAGGCCGCTATCCCTTGAGTCTCGTGATTCATTTCACCCTGTCGAAGTGGACTCGCTGGGGTCGATCGCAGCCGCGGCCATGCCGAGGTATCGGTCGTCGTCGAGAGCGCTGACGACGAGCGCGGCCACGTCCGCGCGGCGGATCATGCCGTGGGCATCGGGCGCGGTGCTCAGCTCGGCGGCGCCGGTGGCCGGGCCATTTCGGAGCCCGCCAGGGCGGATGATCGTGAAGGGGAGGCCGCTTCGCCGCAGCGCCTCTTCGGCGCGGGTCTTAGCGTCGAGGACGGGGCCGAGCATGGCTTGAACCCGAGCCGAGCGAAACGGGGCCATCTCTCCGCAGCCGATGGAGGTCACGAACAGGACCCGGCGCGGGTTGGCAAAGAGCGCAGCGGCGATGACATTCTCGTGCCCGACGTCATCCACGCGAAGATCCTGTGGGCCGCGAGGGCCGAGGCTCGAGATGATGTCGGCGCCTGTGGGGAGCTGCGCCACGGCCCGGCTGACGTCGGCGCGATCGAGCGCATCTCCCTCGACCACCTCCACCGACAGCACGTCGAGGTCTTCGCGGTTCGAGCCCGGCCGCACCAGGGCGAGGACCCTGGTTGTACGGGCCCGTAGGATGCGCGCGATCTCGAGCCCCACGCCCCGAGAGGCCCCAAAGAGCAAGGTGGGTCGAGGGCCGGGGGTGCTCATGGGTTCCTTCTTCGTCGTGTCTGTCCGGGCTCGCGGTTCAGCGAGCTAGCGGCACCGCTCCTCGCCCTGCGGGGGAGGCGACGGACATCAGTAGGCGATCCTTCGTCCGAGGAGGCGGACGTGGGTCGTGCCTTCGGGAGCGGCGGGCAGAAAGACGATGAGATCGTCGCTGTGGTCGAGCTCAGTGACCACGGCCCGATCTTCGGCCAAAGCAACTTCGTCCCGCTCGAAGACCACGGTCACTTCGTCGCCTGACGGAGGGATGGGGTAGACGACCTCCTTGCCCCAGAACTCCCCGCCTTCCTGCAAAACCACCGAGCGCCACCGGCTCGGTGGACCGGCCCAGGCCGCTGCGACCCCGTTCACGAACCGGTAGCGGTTCGCCATCGCCGTGAAGTTGTAGTCGCTCAGCCACCGGTTCGAGCAATATCCCATGACGTCGTTGGTCGCCGCCGGATCCTTCAGCGTGTCGGTCAAGATGTCGTAGCCCCAAACCCCGATGCTGCCGTCCGCGTACGGAAAGCTTGGGTCGGGGTTTCCGGCGCCGCCGCACGGGGCGTGGGAGCGGCCGGCGGCGTGGCCCAGCTCATGGGCGCAGGTGAAAACCGCGCCCAAGCCCGCTCCACCCAGGCCGATGGCCCCGCGCCGGGTGACGTCGCCGGCGGAGGGGAGGGGCCCGAGCCCAGCGACGCCGCTCCAACCGCCTTCCGACGGCCGCAGGAGCCCGTAGTAATAGGTTTGCGGAGGCGGGTTGTCCTCGGCCCGAATCTCGAAGAGCCGCTGCAGGACCGGACTCCAGGTCGAAGCGGCCGGTGTCACGGTCAGCTCGAGGTCCACCGGCTCCCGGACGCTGACGTTCACCGCCTCCACCGGGAACATTCCAAAGAGGGTGTTCCGGTACAGCTCCACCTGAGTCTCGGATGTTATGGGCAGGCGACCGCTGCCGTCGGCCATGTATCGAAACGGGACCAGCACGAGGTCGAGCGCCCCGACGGCGCGGCTCGGAAGGGCGGCGGTGCCGCTCGTCGGGAACCGGGCGCGGCTCGTGTCTTGGTTGAGGCCGCCGCACGCGTTCTCCCCAAACAGCGCCACCGAGTACCGAGCTCCCTCGACCACGTCGTCCGGCTCGACCCGAAACTCGAAGGTGGTGCCCCGGTTTTGCTCCCGGGAGGCGATCGCGATCTCGAGCGCGGCTCGGCGGGTGCGGAGGCCCTCTCCGTCGCCGCGGTCCCACCGAAGCTCCGCGGTGACTTCGTTTTGGGTGAATCCGACCTGCGGGGCGACGAAGACCCGGATGAGACCTGGCCGACCGGCCACGATCGGCGTGTTGCCCGGCGCAGGCTCGAGCCCGGTGGCGAGCGGGACCTTGACCCCTTGGTAGAGGGCGATCTCTTCGATCGCGAGGTTCGGCGCGAGCGCCGGGTCCCGCCCGGGCAGGAACCCGTCGTATCGGCACCGGTTGGCGGCGAAGCTGCCCCCGAGGCCCCGAGAGGGGACCCGCCAGCGCCCGATCGCGCCGCCGTCGTCGAGCACGTCCACTTCGAGGTTCAAGGAGACCGTCTCGCACTCGCCGTCGAGGCAGAGCTCCGCCGACGCCTCGTAGCGGCCGGCCCGCTCGATCGGAGGCATCTCGGCCACGGCGATGTCTCCGGTCGGGGCCGCGCCGCCGAACAGCTCCGCGTGCCGGCTGCAGCCGGCGGCCTCTGCGGTCAGCACGAAGCGCCCCTCCGCGCCCATCGCGCCGCAGAGCACCCCGAGGGTCGCGCCGCCCCCCGCGAAGGGATCGACGTCCGGCCGCGGTCCGGCGTCCACGCCGACGTCCCCGGGGACGAATCCCCCGTCGAGCCCGCCGAGAAACGGGCTCGGATCGCCGATCTGCCCGTCGCAGCCGGATGCCACCGACAACAAGAGGCAGGCGATGAGCGGGGAGCGAGCGGCGACGGGCGGCGCAGCGCCGAGGATGGGGGCGAGGGGGCGCCGCGGCATGGGCGGCAAGCTAGTGGCGGACGCGCCGTCCGGCAACTGGGCAGCGCATTGGGCCCTCCGATCCGGTGCTCGGACAGCGCGGTGCAGGGGGGCAGGATGCTTCCGACCCAAAGGGGCAGTGGCGAGAACTCTGCGCCACCTCGCCGGCGCTGGAGCGCGGTCTGGTCTGGTCTGGTCCGCCGCTCATCGACTCTCGACCTGCCGGTTCGACTGCCCGACTCTACAGGAAGAAGGGCCAGTGCTCGGGCCTCATTGGATGGTCACGGCAACGTTGCACAAGCTCAGGATCGAGTTGGACGGGTACGGACCCACCCCAGTGTTCTTGGCGATGTACAGAAATCGACCCTCCGCTCCGCCGCAGTCCACCTCGATGACGTCCGGGTCGTTCGCGCCCACGTACACCGGTCTGCCTCCGTTGCATTTCGTCAGCCCGTCGTTTTGCCTCAGAGCATCGCGGATCGCGTTGGATTGTCCGACGAACTCAACGGCAGCTCCTGGAGGTCGTGGCAAAGGTGTGATGCTCGTGTCCTCGATGAACCTGCCCACCCACACCTCGATACCATCGAGGCGCTCGCTGCATTTCGAGGGGTCGCACCGCTCCCAGCCCGTCGGGCAGCTCTGGCCGGTCGGGATCTGGGGGTTGTTGGGGCAGCGCCAGTGTTGGTGCTGAAAGATTCCGGGGTTGCACCCGGCCACGCAGCTTCGCCATCCCGACGAGCAGCTGTGCTGCCCGTTGGCGGAGAGGTTCGGGTTTGCGTCACAGGACCAGCTCTGGCCGAGGAACTGCCCCGGGTTGCACATGTGCACGTGGTTTGGGTGGACCAAACGGTTGTCGCAGTGGCCGGAGCGGTTCTTGATGGCAATGGTCTCCACCCGAACACTGGGGTTGCCCTGCTGAGGATCGGTGAGTTGGACCGACCAGAAGGGGAAGCGCTCGGCCGCCGTGTGGGTGCAGGTGCCGCTGCTCCAGCTCGACTGGTCGTTGGCGTCGATCGCGCGACCGGGGGAGCCCCCGTGCAGGATCGAGGACTGAAGCGTCGTTCTTCCGGAGAGGTCGAGCGTCCGGGACGCGAGCGCCAGCGGGCTCGAGGTGAGGATCGCCAGCGAGGCGAGGCTACGAAACCAAACGATGCGCATGGGATTTCCTTTCCACTGTGTGGAGCCGGACCCCTCGCCCGGCTCGAATGGGACTATGAAGACCGTCCCCTCGAGGTGACCCGAAGGGCGCGCATGGGTCCCTTCATCTTTGCATGGGCGCTCGAACCTCCCGGACGCCGAACCTCGAGGGGCGGCTCCCTTGGCTGCGGGGAGTAGCCTCGGTCCGCCGCCGGACGGCCAAGAACCCAGGATCCTTCGCCTGGAGGCGCCGCCCCAACCCGTTCGGTGCTCTAGCCTAGCTAGGCGGGTGTGGGAGGGGCCTATCCGCTCGCCCACGAGGGGCAGCGGCACGGATTCGAGGTGAAGGCGGTGCGTCTCGCCGAGGCAGCGGTCGCCAGCGGAGGCCGCTTCGCGGTCCGAAACGGCATCAACGACGCGCTCTATCCGCCCTTCACCCGATCGTCACCGCCCCCATTTGCCCCGCGGCGTGCGAGGGGCCCGGCCGCGGTCGTTTTGTCTCGGCGAGGGTGCGGCGGTGACGGCGGATGCCATCGACCAGCGTTTCGGTCAGGAGGCTCGCTTTCGCTTGGGTTTTTTGGCTGGAGCCTTGTGCGGGGTGGGCAGCAAGGGTTGAAGGTAGCGCCCGGTGTGGCTCGCTTCGGTGGCGGCGATCGCTTCCGGCGTGCCTTCGGCCAGGATTTGGCCCCCGCCGTCGCCGCCTTCGGGCCCGAGGTCCAAGATCCAGTCCGCCGTCTTGATGACGTCGAGGTTGTGCTCGATGACGACGACCGAGTGGCCCTGCTCGACCAATCGATGGAGGACCTCGATGAGTTTGCGAACGTCCTCGAAATGAAGCCCGGTCGTCGGCTCGTCGAGCACGTACAGGGTGTGGCTGTCGTCGAGCGCCCGGCCCACGGGGCCCCCCTTGGCAAGCTCGGTGGCGAGCTTCACCCGCTGGGCTTCGCCGCCCGAGAGCGTCGTCGAGGGTTGTCCGAGCTCGAGGTAGCCGAGCCCCACGTCCACCAGCGCCTTCGATACTTTCCTGATCCTCGGGTGGCTCGAGAAGAAGGTGACCGCGTCTTCGGCGGTCATCTTCAAGACATCGGCGACCGAGCGGTCCTTGTACTTGATGTCCAGAGTGTCCTGATTGAACCGGGTGCCCTTGCAGACCTCGCAGGTCACGAAGACGTCGGGGAGAAAATGCATCGCGATCTTCTTGGTCCCCTGGCCCTGGCACGCTTCGCAGCGCCCACCCTTCACGTTGAAGGAAAAGCGGCCCGTCTTGTACCCGCGCACCTTCGCTTCGGGGAGGGCGGCGAACAGATTTCGAATCTCGTTGAAGAGGTTCGTGTACGTGGCCGGGTTGCTGCGGGGCGTGCGGCCGATCGGGGTTTGATCCACCTCGATGACGCGCGCCACCTGCTCGAGCCCTTCGATCCGGTCGTGGCCGCCCGGCTTGTCCTTCGATCCATGCAGGTGCTTTCGCACCGCTCGGAGCAAAATATCGTTCACGAGCGTCGATTTGCCCGAACCGGAGACGCCCGTGACGCACACCAGACCGCCGAGGGGAAAGCGGGCGTCCACGCCCCGAAGGTTGTTCTCCTTGGCCCCGCGAACGACGATCGCCCGATTCTGGTCGAGCGTCCGGCGCGCCTCCGGGACCGGGACCCCCCGCCTCCCGGATAGATACTGCCCGGTCATCGATTCCGGCACCTCACAGATCTCTTCGATGGTGCCCTGGGCGACGATCCTGCCCCCGTGCACCCCGGGCCCGGGCCCGACGTCGATGACGTGATCGGCGGCGCGGATCATCTCCTCGTCGTGCTCGACGACGAGCACGGTGTTGCCGATGTCGGTGAGGCGGCGGAGCGTGCGGATGAGCCGGGTGTTGTCCCGAGGGTGAAGGCCGATGGTCGGCTCGTCGAGCACATAGGCCGCTCCCACGATGCCCGATCCCACTTGCGTGGCGAGCCGGATGCGCTGGGCCTCCCCTCCGGACAGGGTGGACATGCGCCGGGAGAGGCTCAGGTATTCGAGCCCGACCGACGCGAGAAAGCCGAGCCGCGCCGTGACCTCGTCCACGATCGGCTTCGCGATGGCGAGCGCCTCTTGTCCCAGACCGAGCCCTTCGAGCACCTCGAGCGCCGTCTGGATGTCGAGCCTGGCAAAGTCGGCGAGGTTCAGGCGGTGGGGGTCGGCCGGGAAGCCATGGGCGACCCGGGCTGCGAGCACGTCGGCGGGCAAGGGGCGGGCGCCCTCGAGGAACACCGCGAGCGCCGGGGTCCCGAGCCGGTCCCCGTGGCAGCTGGGGCACACCTTCTCGGACATGTATTCGGTGAGAAAGTCCCGAGCCCAGTCCGAATCGGTGCGGGAGAACCAGTCGTCGAGCATCGGCAGGACACCGGGCCAGGCGCCGGGCTCGTCCCCGTCTTCGCCATACATCAGGGTGGCATAGGTTTTGTCGCCGAGCTTCCCCATCGGGGTGCTCGGCGTGACCCCGAACCTCTGGCAGAACCATCGGATGTGGCGCCGCGCCACCATCCCTGCCGGGCCGGTCTTCTTCCACGGTGCGATCCCACCCTGGTCGAGCGCCTTGTCCGGATCGGGCACCACGAGCTCTTCGTCCATCTCCAGGATGACCCCGAGCCCGTGGCAAGTGGGGCACGCGCCCTGGTGGGCGTTGAAGCTGAACAGCCGGGGCTCGAGCTGGTCGATCGAGGCCTCGGGGTGCATCGCGCAGGCGAGGTGCTCCGAGTAGAGGGTGTCCTCGTACTTTCCATCCTTTTCGATCGAGAGGATGGCGAGCCCGCTCCCGGTGGAGAGCGCGCTTTCGAGCGACGCCCGCAGCCGGCCCTCGCCTCCCGGCTTCGTGGTCAGCCGGTCCACCACCGCCTCGATGTCATGCTTTTGGTAGCGACCGAGCTCGGCTGGGTTGTCGCCCTCTTGGGCGAGGACCTCCTCGAGCCGACGAATCTGCCCATTGATGCGGGCCCGGGCGTACCCGGCGGCGGTGAGGGCCTCGAGCGCGTCCCGGTGAAAGCCCTTCTTGCCCCGGACGACCGGCGCGAGCACGAGCAGACGGGTGCCTTCGGGCAGCGCTTCGAGCGCGGCGGCGATGCGGGACGGGTCGGAGGCCTCGATGGGACGTCCGCACCGGGACTTCACCCGGCCGTCCTTGTCCGTCGCGGTGGGATGCCAGCAGGTGGGTTTTCCGATGCGCGCGAACAGGAGGCGGAGGTAGTCGTGGATCTCGGTGGACGTGGCGACGGTCGAGCGGGGGTTCTGGGCGGCGGCCCTCTGCTCGATCGCGATGGTGGGCGGCAGCCCCTCGAGCTTCTCCACCGCGGGTTTCTTCATCTGGTCGAGGAACTGCCGGGCGTACGCGGAGAGGCTCTCCATGTACTTTCGCTGCCCCTCGGCGAAGATGGTGTCGAACGCGAGCGAGGACTTCCCGGACCCGGACAGGCCGGTCATCACGACGAGACGGTCCCGTGGGATGTCTACGTCGATGCCCTTGAGGTTGTGCTCGCGCGCGCCTCGGACCTGAATCGCCCGGATCGGCTCGAACCGGCCTTCTCCCTGTTTGGACGCCCACGACCCGGCGGGGTTCGCTCGGTCAAGGACCGGTCCGGCCGTCTCGTCCAGACCCTGGTTCGACGACCGATCCGCTGCCATGCTCGCTCCACCGGCCCCCAGCGGATCGGAAGGGGTCTGAACCGCTGTCTTGTCCCCCGATCGCATGTTCAGTCTAGTGGCACGGCCCGCCCCGGGGAGCAAGCGCTCAGGCCTCCCCGGGCTGGATGCCCCAACGCGGGTTCGTCGTCGCCGCGGTTTGGGTCTCGAACCCGAGCAGGCGGGTCCCGAGCACCCCGGAGACGAGCTCGATCCGCCGCAGCACGTCGCAGGCCTCGAGCACCCGCTGGCGGTCGGATGCCTCCTCGACCGCCGCCGCTGCGACCGCATCGGCGAGCCGAGCGGCGTCGAGGCGGTGCAGGTTCTCGAGAAGCTCCCGCTCGTCCTTCTCGACGAAGGCGCGCCCGCACAGCGCCCACAGCGCGCTCCGGGCCGAACGGGCCGCGGCGAGGTCCGCGGGCCAGAGGTCCTCGAGCAGCCGGGCCCGCGAGCGCCGAAACGTGGTCTCGGGCGGGTGCTCGTCGGACACGTCGATGCGGGCGACGCCCTCGAGCACGAGGTTGTACCGCCCGTCGGGGAGCCGGACCGAGCGGCGGACGTAGCCGAGCCCGGCCACCGAATGGATCGGCGGACGGCCGAAGCGGTCCGGGCGGCCCTGCTCGTCGAGCTGGGCGATCGCCATCACCCGGTGGTTGTCGAGGCAGTACGCCATCATCTGCCGGTAGCGCGGCTCGAAGATGTGCAAGGAGATGAGGGTGTGGGGCAGCAGGACGGTGCCCGGCAGCGGGAAGATGGGTACGGTGTCGAGCGCGGCTTGCTCGATCTCGATGGTGATGTCGTCGCTCATGTATGGCTCCCGTCCGGGAAGATCTTCCCGGGGTTCAAAAGGCCGTGCGGATCGAAGCTTCGCTTCAGGGCCCGCTGCAGCTCGAGTTTCGCCGGGCCATGCTCGAGCGGTAAGAAATCCCGTTTGGTGAGACCGATGCCGTGCTCGCCGGACAAGGTACCGCCCAGAGCGATCGCGGTCTTCAGCACGTCGAGCACCGCGGCCCGGCCCGCTTCGGCTTGCCCTTCGTCCATCAGCACGTTGACGTGGAGGTTTCCGTCGCCGGCGTGCCCATAGGTGGCGACGCGGACCTGGTGCCGGGCGGCGATCTGGCCCGCAGCGTCGATCATCTCGGCGAGCTTCGACCGTGGAACCACGATGTCCTCCGATATCTTGGCGTGCGCGCTCCGCCGAAGGGCCTCCGACAGCCGGCTGCGGGGGGCCCACATCTCCCGTCGCTGCCGCTCGTCGCGAGCGATGAGCGCCTCGCCGGCGCCGAGCTCGGCGGCGCGCTCGCACAAGTGGGCGAGCGCCTCGAGCGCCCGCTCCGGGCTCGGTCCGTCGGTCTCGGCGATGACCAGGGCCCGGGCGAGGGGAGGAAAGTGGGCCCCGCCCTCGGCGGCGATGGCGTCGAGCGCGTGGTGGTCGAGCAGCTCGAGCGTGCGCGGGCTGTGGCCCTCGGCGAGCAGCTGGCACAAGGCCACAGCCGCCGTCTTCACCCCGTCGAACCCAAGAAGCGCGGTCTCGACCGCGGCCGGCTTCGGCAAGAGTCGCAAGGTGGCTTTCGTCACCACCCCGAGCGTGCCCTCCGAGCCGACGATGAGCCCGCACAGGTCATAGCCGGTGACGTGCTTTCGGGTCGCTTTTCCCACCTCGAGGATGTTTCCGTTCGGAAGCACGACCTCGAGACCGAGCACGTAGTCTCTCGTCACCCCATACTTGAGCGCCCGGGGGCCCCCGGCGTTGCAGGCGATGTTTCCGCCGATGCTCGAGATGTCGGCGCTGTTCGGGTCCGGTGGATAGAACAGCCCCCGCGCCTCCACTGCCCGCCATAGGTCGGCGAGCACCGCGCCCGCCCCCACCTCGACGGTCAGGTTGGCCTCGTCGATGCGCTCGATGCGGTCCATCCGCTCGAGCGACAGCACGATCCCTCCGGCCACCGGGATGGCGCCGCCTGCTTTCCCGCTGCCGAGGCCTCGCGGCGTCACCGGCACCCGGTGGGCCTGCGCGATGGCCAGGGTGGTGGCCACGCCGGCGGTGTCCCCGGGAAAGACGACCACGTCGGGGAGGACCGGCTCGGCGCCCGACCAATCCCCCGAGCAGCGGGCGAGCGTGTCCTCATCGGTGCGGATCTGCTCGGTCCCGAGTTGGTCCCCCAGCGCTCGGGTGAGCGCCCGGACCACCGACGGCGGAGGGCGAGGGACCATGGACCGGACGTGCCCGAAGCGACACGGGCCCGACAAAAAAAAACCGGCGTCGCCGCTCAGAGCGTCAAAGCGAAGCGCTCGGCGAGCGCCCGGGTCTCGACGATGTTGTCCTCGATGGAGCAATAGGTCCACCCGCCGTACCGGCCGACGGGGTAGACGCCAGCGGCCTCGAGCGCTGGCCGCAGGCGAGCTTGCGTCATCTGGGCGCCGCGGTTCACGTGCACGTAGGCGGGGTCGAGCACGACGTGATGCTCGGCGACGAGCCGCTGCCCGTTGACGATGCCCTCCCGGCCGAGATCTTCGAGCACCCGGGCCCGCTCGGCCTCTACGTCGAACCGAGCGCCCCGCGGGGCGCCCACCTCGACGTAGAGGCTCATCCGGTCCCCGTCCATGATGTTGTCGTACCAGCCCACCCGATAGAACCGGGTCTGCGGGTCGGGGAAATACATCCAGTGGATCCCGCTTTGGCCTTTGGCGTCGAAGCCCAGGTTGAACACGAGGACCTTGTTCCAGGAGAACTCATCTCCGGACGCCAACCCGCACGCGGAAAGAAGCGCCGGTAGCGGCGCCGAGCTCACGAGGCGCCGAAATCGGATCTCTCTGCGGCTCGTGGTCGCGACCTGGCGGGCGAGATCGACCGACTCGAGCCGCTCTTCGAAGCTGATCGTGCCTTCGGGGAGGTCGTGGAGGAAGGCGTGCACGTACTCGATGGCTCCGCCGAGCGGGTAGCTGAACGTCGAATTGTAGGACCGGTTGTCCGGGTTCAGCATGTTCCTCACGATGTCGTCGGCGTCGCCCTTTGGAAAGAACCGACCCATCGCGTCCACGTCGAGCGCATCGAGGTCGCAGGCGTAGAGCTTCTCGTTGTAGGGGACCAGGAAGGCCTCTGCGATCCCCCGGCCGAACCGGCGGTACAGCATCCGCTTGAACGAGTCCGGCTCGCCCTGGCCTGCGTCTTGGTCCCGAAACCACAGGTCGTGAAGACACCTCAAGAAGTCGGGCGCAGGGAGCTGGTGGATGTTCTTTTGAAACGGGAAGTCGATGTCCCGTCCGGCGTAGCGAACGAAGCTCGACTTCTCGACCGTTCGTATCGGCTGGTCGGGCATGCGCGCCCTCAGCCACGCCTCGATGTCCGGGTGCTTGAAGTGAAAGAAGTGCCCCGAATAGTCCCAGACGAACCCGTCTCGGCGCACGGTCTTGCAGTAGCCGCCTGGCTCGGAGTCGGCCTCGAGCACCAAGACCTCGGGGGCGGGGCGGCCTCGGGTCTTCGCCTCCGCCGCGATCGCGTTCGCGAAGGACAGGCCGCTGATGCCCGCCCCCACCACCAGGTATTCGACGGACTCCACCGTCAGTCCGCCCAGGTCCGCTCTTTCTCTTCGCGGTCGTACATCGTCACCGTCTCCATCGCCCGAAGGTACAGGGGGAAGATGGCGTCCGCGAGCTGCTTCATCTTCGGCCCTCCGCCCACCGTGAACGGGGCCGACTGCCCTTTTCGCCCCAGGCCGGTGAACTTCGTGAGGCTGTCGTTCAGGGGGCCGGCGCCTTTCGCCTTCGGGTGCACCATCATCTTGGCGATGACGCCATCCCGGTCCATCGCGACGCCGATCTCCCCGGAGAAGCCGTCGTACTGGATGGGGAGGAACACGAGGTAACCCACCTTGTTGACCGGCTTCAGCTGGTCGAGCAAGATCGGGTCATCGGGGACGTAGGTGAGGTCGCCTTCTTCTTGTGGAAACTTGAAGAACGTGAACACCGCGGCCGACTGCTTGTCCTTCGCCAGCGGGCTCGCCGCTTTGGCGATGCGGTCGAGCCCATACTTGTCGATGGTGTATGTCTTTGCGACGTAGCGGGACGCGCTCGGGAAGAAGTCCGAGAGGTTCATGTGGAGGCTTCGAACGAACGCGACCACGTCCCAGCGGTCGAGAAAGCCGAGCGCGCTGCCGTCGAACTTCTCCTTTTGCTCCGGCGTCACGCAGTCGCCGGCCCCGAACCGAGCGGCGAGCTCCTCGTCCGTCAGGAGGTTCATCGCGTCCGACGTGAACAGCCCGAGGCCGGTCTCGACGTAGCGGCTCTTGCAGTGTTTCTCGAAGAGCTTGGCCCCGTGGGCCGGGTCTCCCACCAACGGCCGAAGCGCGTCGGCGGCGGCTGCGCTGCTCGCGGCGAACGCAGCGGCAGCCGCGACGGCGAGTCCAAACGAGGAGGGAATGGGGCGAGGGTTCATGGCTTCTCCCATGGGAAACTTCGGCTTCGGCATCAGTTCGCGGTGACCGGCCGGCGCACGGCCGGACGACGGCTCGCCGCCGCTTTGCCCGCTCCGGCGAGCTCTTCGGGCAGCGGCCACACGTCCACGGGGACCTTCAGCTCGACCCGGACCGCTTCGCCGCTCTTCAGCTTGCCGACCAGCCGGAGGCGGTGGATGCCCGCCTCATCAGGGGTGACGTGAAAGCCATACTTGCCCAGAGCGAGCGGCATCGGGTGGAGCAGGTAGCGGCTGAGCACCTGGCCGGCCGGGCTCAACCACTCGGCGACGAGCCGGGCGTCGATTTGGGGGACGTTCATCCCCCAGCGGGCGTCGGGCACCTTCGGCCGCTCGGTCACGGCGAGGAGCACCTCGGTCACCTTGCCCGGCTCGGGAATCCCCGGCGTGAACTGGAAGGCGAAGGTCCGGTTGCCGTCCTCGACCCCCCACGTCCGGGTCGCCGGCCGGGGCGCGACCGCCGGCGCGTCGGGCCCGTCGGCGAACGGAGGGCCGGCTTTGCCGTCCGGTCCGTCGGCAAACGGGGGAGCATCCTGGGCGAGGCCTTCGGCGGAGAAGGCGAGGGCGACCAAGGATAGGGACAAGGGGAGGGCGAGTCCCCATGGGGACGACATCGAGGCTCGGCGCACGGGCAGAACCTCCCCCGGCGTGCGGCCAGGCGTCAACGCGCTCATCGGCACTCGTCCCGGTCGCCCTCGAAGCCCAAGCGGGCGGCGAGGTCGGCGGAGTCGTGGGACAGCCCGAGCGGGCGGCCGTTCACGAACACGGCCGGCGTTCCCTGCACACCAGCCGCGGTCCCGACGCTCTTGTCCGCCATCACTGCCTGCATGGTCTCGTCCGACGCGATGTCGGTTTCGAATCGGGCCCGGTCGAGTCCGATCCTCTCGGCGTGGCTCAGGAGGTCGGCCGGCTCGAACGCGCCCTGCGCTTCGTAGAGCAGCGCCGCCATCTCCCAGAATTTGCCCTGGCGGCGGGCGGCTTCGGCCGCTCTGGCCGCTCGGAGGCTCGGCTCGCCGAAGCCAGCGAGGGGAAAGTAGAAGTAGACGAGGCGCACGTCGGATCGGCCGCCCGCGAATCGGACGAGGCTCTTGAACCCGTCCCGGCAATGTTTGCAGCTGAAGTCGGCGAACTCCACCACGATGTGCGGCGCATCATCGGGCCCGAGCGAGGGCTGATCGCTGAGGTCGAAGGCGTACGGGCGGGCGTGAAATGCCTCCTGCAGACCCCCGACCAGATCGGCCTCGACCTGCGCGGTGCTGAGCCCCCGCTCGTAGCGGGCGATGACGAACTCGGCGAGCCGAGCGGAGCTGTCCGGGCAGGGGCAGACGTCTCGGTTTGCGAGGCACGAGGCCACGGTGCGGGCGCAGCCGCACGGACTGAAGCTCTCGTTCAGCAGGCGGACGGCGTCGGCCCGAAATGCCCCGGGGACCCGGCCGATCTCGACGCCCTCGAGCGAAGTGACCGGCGGGGCGCGGACCATGGGCTCCTCGGCCGCAGCCGGAGGGGTCTCTGGAGGCTCGGTTTGGCCTTTGCAGGTGGCGCCGAGGCCGCCGATCCCGGCCATCACGAGGGTGATCAGGCGGTGTCGCATCCGGGTCTGGACTCCTATCGACCGCCCGCGCCCCGGTCAACTCGGCCACCGGTCCGGCGAACGCTGCGGGCGGGCCCCCCATCGCTGCGAATCGACACGGAATGCGGTGACCTGCGGCGAGGTTTGGGCTACCCGTGTTCTCTCCGGTCATGAGACCGCCGCTGCCACCTCTCGGGCCGCCGGACGACCCGACCTCGGACATCGAGGATACGGGAGTGTACTCCCTACCCGGGGCCGCGGCGGAGGCGGAAGGCCCCCTGCAGGCCGCGCTCATCTGCATCAGCGGGCGGTCGATCGGCCAGATGTTCCTCCTCACCCGCGGCGAGGCCTCCGTCGGTCGGGCCCCAGAGTGCGACGTGTTCCTCGATGACGAGGGCGTATCGAGACGGCACGCGATGGTGCTGCGAAGGGATGGCGTCTGGCTGCTGGTGGACGTCGGCTCGACCAATGGCACCTACATCGGGGGCGAACGGACCGACGTTCACACCCTCGAGGACGGCGACCAGATCCACCTCGGCAGCGGCACGATCGTGCAGTTTCGCTTCCAAGACCCGAGGGAGGTCGAGTTCCACGCCCTGATGCAGACGTTCAAGGTCCAGGACCCGCTCACCGAGGCCCTGAACCGGCGAGCTTTCCTCGCCGAGCTCGACAAAGAGGTCGGCTACGCTCGCCGCCACCGTGAGCCGCTGTCGCTCCTCATGTTCGACGTGGACCACTTCAAGCTGGTCAACGACACCCACGGGCACGCGGCTGGCGACCGGGTGCTGAAGTCGATCGCGGAGCGGGTTCGGGAGGTGAAGCGAAAGGAGGACGTGTTCGGGCGGTTCGGCGGGGAAGAGTTCACGCTTCTCTTGCGGGGAACCGACGCCGAGGGAGCGTTTCTGTTGGGGGAGCGGGTCCGGCGGGCGGTCGAGACGCTCGAGTCGCCGGTGGACGGCGTCTCGCTCTCGTGCACGATCTCGGTCGGCGTCGCGACGCTCGGACCGGACGCCGACGGGCCGAAAGCGCTGCTCGAGCTCGCGGACAAGCGGCTGTATGGGGCAAAGCGAAAGGGACGAAACCGCACCGAGTCCGAGCTGTTCGATGCGGACCCCTGAGCCGGTCTTCACCCTGTCGCGGCTCCCGCTGCTCACCCTCCTTCTCGGCGCCGCCCAAGTCCTGGTGTATCTAAGCCTCGCTGGATCCACCCGGGTCATCAGCCTCGATACCCTCATCGACGCCGGGGCGAAGGTTCGCGACAACGTCTTCGAGCTCGGGGAGACATGGAGGCTGCTCACCGCCAACGTGCTGCACCGAGACGGCCTGCACCTCGCCTTCAATACATTCTTTCTCCTCAACGTCGGCGGCCCGGTGGAAAACGCGTACCGGCCCGGCGCCTACGCCGCCTTGCTCGTCGCCTCCGCGCTCGGGACGACCGCCGCGAGCGTCGCGCTGTCGTCGGTCCCCTCGGTGGGCGCGAGCGGGGTGGTGCTCGGCCTCTTCGCGGCGGCGTCGGTGTTTGGGTTTCGCCACGGAAGCGCCCTGCCTCGACGCTACCGCCGATACTTTGGCGGAGCCGCGCTCCCGTACGCGCTGTTCATCCTGTATGTCGGCCTGGTCAGCCCCGAGACCGACAACTGGGGGCACCTTGGTGGGTTTGTCGGGGGGGGGCTCGCCGCCCTCTTTCTTCGATCTCGGCTCGATCCTCGCCCATCGTCGGTGGGACCGGCGATGGGTACGGCCGCGCTCTTGGTGGTGCTGCTCGCGGCCGGTCCGGCGCTCGCGCCGCTTCTTCCCCCGCTCGAGGTGACGGTGGACCCGCGTTTCGGTCTGTCGTGGGCCCGCCCTCCAGGGTGGGAAGCGGGCGAGAACCACCTTGGGGACCCGGCCTGGGGCAACCGGCTCGGGGTGGTCATCGGCGTGAAGGCCGAGCGCCGCGAGGACCGGCCTTTCACCCTCGATGAGGTCCGGACCGACTTTTTTTTCGACCTCGACCGGCTCGAGCGGGCCGGTGAGATCACCGCGGTGCGGCTCGAGAGCGAGCGGCCGCTTCTCATCGAAGGTGGGCGAGGCATCGAGCTGCAAGTCCGGCTCGCGTCCCGGGCTGGCCCCCAACGGACGCTCACCTTGCTCATCGAGCGGGGCCATCACCGGGCTCGGGTGGTGCTCTCGGCGCCGGAGCGATGGGCGCAGCCCTACCATCGGCTCTTCTCCCGGATGGCCGGCGCGGTGTCGCTGGTCGAGCCGGCAGAGCTCACCCGATCCCGGCGGGTGGCCGAGGCCTTTCCTGGCATGTCGAGCGCGGCGGTCGCGCTCGGCGACCAGCTCGCGGCCATCGGCGAGTCGCAGTCCGCGGCCGCGTCCTACCAGCGGGCCCTCACCACGGTGCCCGACCACCCCGGCGCCCTGCTCGGTCTGGTGCGGCTTGGACTCGCGTACGGGGCGGATCTCGACACGGCGGAGCGGGCGGCGGCCGCCCTCCACCAAGCCGACCCCGCCGATGAGCTCGTCGTGGACCTGCTCGTGGACCTGCGCCGGCGCCAGGGCCAGCTCGGGGCGGCGTGCGAAGCCCTCTGGACCGCGCTCGACGCTCGCCCCTCGCCGGCCGTGCGGGCTCGCCTCGACAAGCTGGGCTGCCGTCGGTTCTGACCCACCGAGACCGTTCTTTCGCCGCCGGCGGTCGGTGCCGTGGACGGGCGGTTCGGGCCCGAGCCCCCCGGCTGTTTCGAGATGCAACCCGGGGTTTGGCCTGGCTTTCGCGAGCGAGGTGTGCGACCCTCGCGACCCGGTCCCGCCGGTCTCGGCGGCACGTGCCAGATTCAAGGTTGCATGAACGATCAATGGTTGGGGGTTGCGGCGTCGCTATGGCTTTTCTTGGGTCATTAGGTTCACTACTGAAATGTGATGAGACCGGTCGGCTCATGGCGGAGATCGGCCAACCGATCCCCGGATGTCGATGGCGAACCCCAAGCGAAGGCTCCGGCCGAACCCCGCCCGTGCGAAGCATCGGACCGGGGGACGGGCGATGAGCCGGTCCTCGGTGCCCCCGGAAGCGGAGCGGGAGGTGATCGGTCTCTCGTCGTCGCCGGGCCCGCTTCGTTCCCCTTTTTCCGCCTCGCGGCCCCCCGGGGCGGACCTCGCCGAGCTCCAGCGCGCGCTCGACGCCCTGCACGGCGCCGCCAAGGGCTCGGGCTCGAAGCCAGCGGGCGGATCGTCCCCTCCGCGATGGTTTGCGGCCGCTGGTCCACGAAGGCGCGTGCCGCTCGCCGGGCTCACGGCCGGCTTGTGCGCGGCCGCCGCGCTGCACTGGGGCGGGCGGACCGAAGACGAGCCGGCGCTGGCGCCGATGCACCCGGTCGATTCGAGGACCGCGGACGCTCAGGACCAGTTGGCGCCGGTGCGGCTCGATGCCGCGGTGGCGCGGGCGGCCGCGGTCGCGTTCTCGGATGGGCGGCAGGTAGGGCGGGGGAGCCATTTCGACGTCCGTCTGGCGCCGGCGGCGCGGGCGGCGCTGAAGTCGGTGGGGGTCCGGCCCCCGCCTCGGACCGCGAGCGCCGCTCGGCGGGAGGCGGCGCTCGTCGATGGGCTCGGCCGGCTCACCGACGCCTTGGGCAGCGTCGAAGGCGCGCTCGTTGCCCTTCGGGTGGACCGCTCCCTGGTCGAGGGCGCGCTCGACCTGTCCTTTGGATCGAACGATCCCCAACCGGACCGATACGACGCGTTCGCCCGCTATCTGCCCGAGTCGGCTCGCCGAGCGGCCGAGGGGCCGACCCGCTACGTCATGGCGCTCGCTCTCGGCTACGCCATGCAGTGGCCGGTGCCGAGCTCGTCGCGGGTCTCCTCTGCGTTCGGCGAGCGCACCCACCCGGTCCTCGGCGGCACCAGCTTTCACGCCGGCGTGGATCTGGTGGTGGATCCGGGTACCCCGATCCGCGCGATGGCCGACGGCGTCGTGCTGTACGCCAAGCAGGACTGGGTAAATGGCAAGTTCATCAAGATCGACCACGGCTACGGGCTGACCAGCGCCTACGTCCACAACTCGAGGCTGCTCGTGGGGCAGGGCGATGCCGTGCGCCGCGGGGAGCCCATCGCCCTGTCCGGAGCGACCGGTCGCGCGACCGGCCCGCACCTGCACTTTCAGGTCGAGATCGACCTCGTGGCCGTGGATCCGGAGGGTTTTCTGGAGCGAAAAGCCCCGCGCGCCCACCAGCGAAGCAGGGAAGCGGAGGCGATCGGAGAGGCCCAGCTCCCTCGCTGACAACGACGTCGATTCCGGTCAGAGCCCGCTGGGCAGGGTGAAATCGACGGTGATGGTGCTCGTCCGGTTTGGTTCGAGAACGATGTCGCGCAGCACCTGGGTGTCGACCGTCCGGGTCACGGGGACCCGCTCGAGCAGCAGGAACGTCGCGATCAGCCCTCTTCCGCTCGAGCCCCGGCCGGGGGGCAGCCGGTCGAACCCGAGACCCCCACGGGCGCACGCGACGGTGGCGGTCCCGATGATGGGGGACATCGGCTCGTCGGCCCGGATCGCGACCTCGACCAAGCCGCCGCGCAGCCGCGCGCAGCCGTCTTCGGCGACCGAGCCGCTGACCGTCCACAGGGCGAGCATGCTCCCCTCGAGCGGCTCGGGGAGGAACGTCACGAAGTCGACCAGCACCGGCTCGCTTCGACCCGGATCGACCCGAAGCCGGCTCACCGTGGCCGGAAACCCGATCCGTTCGCCGCTCTCGTCGAGCAGCTCGAGGAACAGGTCGTAGGTTCCCTGGCGGATGTCCTCGAGCACCACGAGGCGGTCGAGGCAGGGGAGCACGCGGGTGAGCGGGTCTTGCGGACCGTCCCGGACGGTGAGCCGCACCTGCTCGGCCCGCGCGGTCAGGCAGCCTTCGGCGGGGTTCACGCCGTCGATGAACCACCGCACGTCGAGCGTGCCCGTCGCGAAGGTGCCGCCGTCGAGCACGAAGACGTGCTCGTACTCGGCGTCGAGCCCCGGCTCGAGGACGACGTTGCCCAGGTGCTCTCGGCTGATCGCGCCGCCGGGGCCGAACAACTGGATCACCACCGGATAGCGCCCGGGGAGCCGGTTTTCGAAGCGGGTCTCCTGCGCCTGCCCGCATTCGAGGTTGGCCTCCTCGCCAGCGAGCACCACCCGGAACCGAACCAGGCTCCGCTCCTCGCAGGTCACCGGCTCGTTGGCGCCGTCCGTGAGCTCGAATCGCACCGTGATGTCGCCCACGCGGGAGGGCGGGGGCACATCCTGTTGCGGCGTGTCTCCGCACCCCGCCGCCGCGAGGGCGAGGCTCGTCCACAGGCCCACCGCCACGCACTTCGTGCCTCTTGCCGCCGTCCGCGCCATGGCCGAATGCTACCGCTTCGCTCCCGATCCGGGTCGACCGAATCGACGGGTCGGACCTACGCAGTCCTTGACTCCCGAACGCGCCTCCCTAGACTCCCTGCCTCGTCGCCACGGCGCGACCATTCCGGAATAGCTCAGTCGGTAGAGCGGGTGGCTGTTAACCACTAGGTCGGGGGTTCGAGTCCCTCTTCCGGAGTTCGCCCAGGGCCCCCTGGGCCCAGGGCGTGACTCCGGAAGAGTCACCTC
>DAIQNR010000069.1:0-29864 GCA_036788295.1 Myxococcota bacterium | reverse complement strand
GTGCCGTGGACCTCGGCGGCGAGCGCCTGCCCGAGCGCCCGGACCGCGTATTTCGACGCGTGGTAGGCCCCGTACCCGGGGACGGACACCAGGCCCGCCACCGACCCGACCACCGCGAGCCGGCCCCCGGTCTTTCGAAGGTGAGGCAGGGCTGCCCGCGCGGTCACGGCCACGCCGACCACGTTCACGTCGAACTGGCGCCGCCAGTCATCGGCGGTGAGATCCTCCACCCGGCCGGCCACGCTGAACCCGGCGTTCGCGAAGACGACGTCGAGCCGGCCCAGCCGGCGCGCCGCTTCGTCTACGGCCGCGCCGAGCCCAGCCTCGTCGGTCACGTCGGCGGGGATCGCCTCCGCGTTTCGCCCCAGCTCGCGAAGCTCGGCCGCGACTTGCTCGAGGCGGTCCACCCGGCGCCCGAGCAGGGCGACGTCCGCCCCCTCGGCGCCGAGCCGCAGCGCGATCGCTCGGCCGATGCCGCTTCCCCCTCCGGTCACGAGCGCCACCTGGCCATCGAACCTGCGCATGTCCGCCCGTGTAGCCGATGCCGGCCGAGCCGGCTACTCGCTCAGAACTCCCACGGCTCCCGGACCGGGCCCGAGTACAGCTGCTCGAGGCGCTCGACCGCGGCCTGGAGAGCCTCGTCGTCCGGGTCGGCGCCGGCGGGCACGGTGGGAACGAGGTGGAGAAAGAGGTGACCGGTGCCGGCGGCGGCCTTCACCCCCTTGCCCTCGAGCCGCAGCTTCTGGCCCACCCGGACCCCGGCCGGGACGCGGACCCGCACCTTGCCGGTCGTCGTCGGGACCTCGACCGAAGCGCCGAACAGCGCCTCCTTGACCGTCAAGGCGAGGTCGAGGTGCAGGTCGAGGCCCTCCCGGCGAAGGTGCGGGTGCGGATCGACCCCGACCACGACCAGCAGGTCGCCCCGCGGCGATCCGGGCGCGCCAGGCGCGCCCTGCCCCCTGAGCCGGAGGGTCTGTCCGTCTTCGAAGCCAGGGGGGATTCGGAGGTCGATCTCGGCGCTCTCCGAAGCGCCGGGCAGGTAGCCCTCGGCTCCGCAGGCCGGACAAGGGATCCCGAGCTGCAGCCCCCCTCGCTGGGTCTGGAGCCGTCCCGAGCCTCCGCATCGCATGCAGGCTTGCATCGGTCCGGGCCGCTCGAGGCGAATGCGCCGGGTCGCCCCGAGGACCGCGTCCCGAAACGTCACCCGGATCCGGGTGCGGACGTCGGCTCCGCGGCGGGCGCCTCCGCCGAAGCCCCCCCCGCCGCCGAAGAGGTCGCCGAACATGTCCCCGAGGTCGGGACCGGCCCCAAAGCCGCCCTTTCCTCCGCCGCGAGCCCCCTGCTCGGCCCACTGCCGGTAGGTCCGGGCCTTCTCCGGATCGAAATCGATGGCCTCGGCCTCCGCGCCGAGCTCGTCGTAGACCTTTCGCCGCTCGGGGTCGCACAGGATCTCGTACGCCCGGGTGACCTCCTTGAATCGCTCTTCGGACCGCGCGTCGCCGGGGTTTCGGTCCGGGTGATGCTCCCGGGCGAGGCGCCGGTAGGCCCGGCGGATGTCGTCGGTCGATGCACCTCGGGACAGCCCGAGCACGTCGTAGAAGTCTCGCATGATGGGCCCGCCGGGCAGGATAGAGCCGACCTGGCGGCCGTCAAAAGCCCCCGTCGCTGCGACCCTCGGGGAGCCCTACCCGGGCCCGGTGGCGCTCCTGCCCCGGCCCGGTGAGCGACCAGTACTTCAGGCGATCCGAGCCGGTCAGCTCGCCCCGCTCTCCGCCGGGCGCCTCCCACGACAACAGGCGCCGGGCCCCCTCCGCCTCGACCGCCCACCGCCACGTCTCGCCCTCGATCTCGAGCGCGTAGATCTCGGCCGAAAACCGGCCGGCCGGGACCTCGACCTCCCGCGCGTCCTTCGCCCTCGAAAGAACCCCGGTGCGCCACCGGACCGGCTCGTGATCGAGCCGGCTCTTCTCGAGCGAGGCCAGGACCGGCAGCGACTTCGTTTCGCCAGCGGCGAGCAGCGGACCGAGCAGGCCCCGGACCGCCACCGGCATGGCATCGAGCGCGATCCCGCCCGCCGGGTGGGGGAGCTTGACGGCCGGGTCGGACTCTCCGTCGAAGTAGCTCAGCCGCCGGCCGCGCACCTCGCTGGGGTGAAGCGTCAGCTCCTCGTGCACCACGCCGCACCACTCCTGGCTGGAAAACGCGATCTTCAGCGGGTGGAGGACCCGGGCCTCGGGGTGAGGCTCGACCGGAAGAAACGCGCTGGTCATGAGATGGTAGTCGTAGATGCCGGTGCGAAAGCTCTTCATCGAGTTGAGCTTCAAAACCTGCAGGACGGCATCGCCCTTTTTCCTCGGTGCTCCGGGGTCGGCCTTCACCCGGTCCGCGACCGAAAACGGCTCGGTCACGAACACGAGCACCGCGGTGCCGTCGCGAGGCGCCCCGTAGCGGGGCTGCACCAGCCGGTACCCGCTCACCTCCGCCTGACCGTCCCCCCAGGTCTGCCAAAAGCCCCCGGGGGCGGCGGCGAGGACGGCGGTCCACACGAGCGCGTTCATGTCTTCACCGTAGCCGAGGGGGGCGTCGTGACGCCCGCCCCAAAGCGCGCTACACGAGGCGCGGGGATGAGGAACGAGGACCAAGAACGTATCGTGACCGAGCTCGTCAGCCGGGTGTGCGAGCGGCGCAGCCGCGCCGGCCCGGCCGCGGTGCAGGAGACCCTGGAGGACAGCCTCTTTCACGAGCGGCGGCGCCTCGCCGCCGAGCGCCGAGGCTCGCCGGCCCGGGAGCGGGACCAGTCGTTCTGGGACGACGTGCAAGCCGAGCTGCGCGGAGCTTCGGAGCAAGCGCAGCGCCGGCTGCTCCGCCGCGTGGTCGAAAACTACGCCAAGGAGATCGAGGGCCACTTCGACCCTCGGGTGTACGCGGTCGCCACCCGGGCCCTGCCCACGGGGCTCGGTCTCATCTTGAACGCGGTCTCCCCGCTCGGGCTCCTGAAGAAGCTGCCCCAGCTGCCCACTCTGGGGGACCGGATCGCGATCCAGGGGGAGGTCGCGCACCTTCGCGGGCTGCAGGAGCGGGGGACGGTCGTGCTCGTCCCCACCCACGCGAGCAACCTCGACTCTCCGGTGATAGGTTTTGCCCTGTTTCGAATGGGTTTGCCTCCTTTCGTGTACGGTGCCGGGCTCAACCTGTTCACGAACCCGCTCATCAGCTTCTTCATGCACAACCTGGGGGCCTACACCGTAGACCGAAAGAAGCAGGATCCCCTCTACAAGGACGTGCTCAAGAACTATTGCACGCTGACCATGGAGTACGGGTACGACAACCTCTTCTTCCCGGGGGGGACGCGCTCGCGGTCCGGGGCGGTCGAGCGGCAGCTGAAGCGGGGGCTGCTCGGCTGCGGGCTCGCCGCCTACATCTCGAACCTGCAGCGGGGGGTCGCCCGGCCGAAGGTGTTCGTCGTGCCGTGCACGCTGTCATCGCAGCTGGTCCTCGAAGCGGAGACGTTGATCGATGACTTCCTCAAGGAAGTCGGCAAGTCCCGGTACATCATCGACGACGACGAGTTCACCCAGCCCCGGCGCATCCTCGATTTTCTCTCCCAGCTGTCCGGGCTCGACTCCAAGATCCACGTCACGGTGAGCCGCGGGCTCGACGTCTTCGGCAACCCGGTGGACGACGAAGGGGTCTCGATCGACCCGGGAGGCCGCGCCATCGACGAGCGGCGGTACGTGCTCATCGACCACGAACCGCAGCCGCAGGCCGGCCGGGACGAGGAGTACACCAAAGAGCTCGCCGAAGAGATCGCCAAAGCCTTCTCGAGGGACAACGTCGTCGAGAGCACCCACGTCACCGCGCGCGCGATCTTCGGGGCGCTGCGCCAGCGCAACCCTCGCATGTCCACCCTCCGCATCATCCGAACCGGAGGGGTCGAAGACGACCTACCGCTCGCCGAAGTCTATCGCTGCACCGAGCAGCTCTTGATCACGCTGCGTCGGCTCGAGTCGCAGGGCAAGATCCGCCTCGGGCCATCGGCCCGGGGCCCGGTCGAGGATGTGGTGGGAGATGGCCTCATGCACTTTGGAATCTACCACACCCGGGCAGCCGCCCGCCGCCGGGGCGACCGGGTCGTCCCCTCCGACCGAACCCTTCTGTTGTTCTACCAAAACCGGCTCGAAGGCTACGGACTCGACGGCGGCGACGTGCTGACCGCGGATCACCGGGCCCTGATGGAGGCCCCATGAGCGCGCCGATCTTCTTGCCGCCGTCACTCCGGCTCGACCCGGCTCGGCTCGCCCTCATCGGGGCCGGGCCGCTGGCCCGGGCGGTGGCGCGGGTCGCGCTTCAGGCGGGGGGAACGAAGGCGCGGGTGTGGACCCGGCGCCCCGAAGGAGCGACGGCGCTCGCCGGTGAGGTCCCGGGCCTCGAGGCGGCGCCGAGCCCCGAGGCCGCGCTCGATGGGGCAGGGACGGTGCTGTTCGCGGTGCCGGCCGGAGAGCTGGCCGAAGCGGCGGAATCCATCGCCCCCCACGCGCTCCCCGACATGGTCGCGATCGTCGCGTCCCGCGGCGTGACCTCCGGATTCACTCTCCCCCATACCCACGTGCGGACGACGACGTGCCTCCGCAAGATCGGGGTGCTCGGCGGGCCGCTTCACGCCCGGGAGCTCGAGGCCGGGCGGCGGGTCAACGCGGTGATCGCCTACCGGTTCCCGGAGGTCCTCGATCGGCTCAACGCGCTGACCGCCGGCTCTCCGATCTTCTTTCACCCCTCCTCGGACCTCATCGGGGTCGAGGTCGCGGGCGCGATCGCGAACGTCGCCGCGCTGGCCGCCGGAGTGGCCATCGGGCTCGAACTCGGGGACACCGCCCGCGGGGTGCTGCTCGCCCGCGGAGTGGTCGAATCGAGGCGGCTCGGGGTTCGGCTCGGCGCGCTCGCCGAGACCTTCAGCGGGCTAGCCGGGCTCGGCGAGCTCATCCCCCGCTCGGTGACTTCGGTGGACCGGCACGTCGCGGTCGGGCGCGCGCTCGCCGCCAAAACCCCCCTGAGCGAGGCGCTCGCCTCGGCGGGGGGCCACGTCGAGGGACTCGAGACCGCGAGGGAGGCGCTCGCCAGGGCGACCGTGTTTCGGCTCGAGCTGCCGCTCGTCACCGCGGTGGTCGAGATCGCCGAGGGCCGGGCCGACCCCCGCGAAGCGATCGAGTCGGTGCTCGCTCGGCCGCTGCCGCTCGACCGGGCCTGACCGTGCGCTTCGTCGAGCAGAGCAACGAGCGCCGCCTGCCCCCGGACTACCGGGGCGACGTCGTCGTCTCGGACATCGACCGAACCTACCTCGACACCCACTTCTCATCCCTGCGCGGCCTGCTCCGCATCCCCTTCGAGCTCGCGGTGGACAAGTTGACGATCCCGGGGGCCGCCCCGGTCCTGCGGGCCCTGCGCCGGGGACCGGCCGGCCGAGACGCGGTCCCGCTGTATTTCGTGAGCGGCAGCCCGCCCCAGATCCGCCGGGTGATCGAGCGCAAGATGATGCTCGACGGCGTGGATTTCGACGGCATCACGTTCAAGGACCAGTTTGGCCTCCTGCGGGCAGGCCGCCCGCGATCGATCTCCGCCCAGCTCGCCTACAAGGTTCGCGCCCTGCTCTCCTACGCCCGCGAGCTGCCCGAAGGGTGCCGATTCGTGCTGCTCGGGGACGACACCGAGTCGGACGCCGACGCCTTCGTGCTGTTCGGCGAGGTCGTCGCCGGGCTCAGGGGCGCGGGCCTCGACGAGCGCCTCCTCGGCACCGAGCGGTGGGAGCGCCGAGAGCTGCTCGAGATGGCCGAATCCTTCCCGGTTCGCCCCGACCCAGTGGACTTGGTGTTCATCCACCTCGCCCGCGGCACCGATCCGGCCCGGCTCGCCCACCCGAAGGTCATCCCCACCCGCTCCTACCTTCAAACCGCGCTCGTGCTCGCCCACAGAGGAAAGATCGCCGCCGACGGGATCGGCGCGGTGGCCAAAGCCCTCCGCCGCCGCCTCGTGACCGAGCCGCAGATCGCCGAGCACCTCGAGGACGCCCGGCGCCGCCTCGGCGTCCCCGAGGCCCTGCTCGCCGCCGCCGAGGTGCTCCCGGCGAGCCTCATCGGGGCGCGATCTCCGCGAAGCTCAGAAATTCTCTGACCGCGCGCGGACGCGCTGAATTGTGAGCTCAGCGGGCGGGGTCGGTGGCGCCGAACAGCTCGGCCCGGATGTCACCCACGAGATACAAGGAGCCGCAGACGATCACCCAGCCTCGGTCTTTTCGGGCCCGGGCCCGCGCTTTCGCGAGGGCGTCGGTGGGGTTGTCGGTGACATCGATCGGGCCGGTGAAGCCGGCGCTCTCTCTGAGCAGGGCCTCGAGCTCTTCTGGGTCTCGGGCCCGCATCGAGCCCGGTCGCGTCAGGGTGAACGACGCGGCGCGGGGAGCGAGCGCGTCGAGCATCTCGGTGACCTTCTTGTCGCTGAGGACCCCGAACACGAAGTGCCGGGGGCCGGCGAAGCGGGCCGAGCCGCCGAGGGCGCGGGCGAACACCCGGGCCGCCTGAGGGTTGTGGGCCCCGTCGAGCAGGGTCGCCGGTTCTCCCAGCCGCTCGATGACCTCCATGCGCCCGGGCCACACCGCCGAGGCGAGGCCGGCTCGAAGCGCGTCTTCGGACAGGTCGGGGGCGATGAGGCAGGCCGCCTGGGCGGCGAGCACCGCGTTTCGGCCCTGGTGGGCCCCGAGGAGGGACAGCTCCGCCCTCAGCAATGTCATCTGGTCGAGCATGAGGTCGAAGCGTCCGTCGGGGTGCAGGGTGAGATCGATGCGGTCGCCGATCCGAAAGAGCTCCGCCTGCTCTTCGGCGGCGAGCGCCTCCACCACCCGCATGGCGGCGGCGGGGCCGTCGGCCATGACGAGGGGCCGCCCCGGCCGAACGACCGCGCCCTCCTCCCTCGCGATCTCCTCCAGGGTATCGCCCAAGATCGCCGTGTGCTCGAGCGAGAGGTCGGTGAGCACCGCGACCTGGGCGTCGATGACCCGGGTCGAGTCGAGGCGAGCGCCGAGCCCGGCCTCGATGACGGCGACCTCGACCCCGGCGTCCCGAAACGCCACGAGCCCGATCGCGGTCATCACCTCGAAGAAGCTCGCTTCCCCGAAGCCGGGCTCGACCCGCTCCACGACCTCGGCCGCCCGAATGAGCGCCTCGGCCGAGATCGGGCTCGGATGAGGGTCGAGGAATTGGATGCGCTCGGTGAGGCTGACCAGGTGGGGCGACGTGAACAGGCCCACCCGCCGGCCGGAGACGGCGAGCGCGCTCGCCAGAAACGCGCTGGTGCTGCCCTTTCCGTTCGAGCCGGCGACGTGGACCATCGGCAGCGCGCGCTCCGGGTGATCGAGCCGCTCGCACAGCCGCTGCATCCGCTCGAGCCCGAATTTGCTGCCTCCGCGGGAGAGGCTGAGCAGGCGCTCGAGCAGGCGTCGAAACGCTTCGCTCGACCCGTGAGGGGCGGCGCCAGGGCCGTCGAGGTACATGGTCAAGCGCTGTCCTCAGCCGGCCCATCGACCGGCCGACCGCGAAGGGGAATGCCGAAGCTGAGGGGTTCCCCGCGCAACGCACCGAACCCGGCCGCGGAGGCGTCCTCCGCTTCTACCAAGCGGGCCACGCTCCCTGTCTGTCCCGGACGCTCGCGCTTGGCAAGTTGCCCGAAAGAGGGTCAGGCGACCCGGCGCGCGCCTCGGCGCTCGAAGAAGCCCCGGACCATCCACCCGAGCTGCTCCGCGCCTTCGCCGTGGAGGATGCCGAGGTGGTCGCCGGGCACGTCGACGACCGCCGGTGGGCTGGCGACGAGCGGGGACCACCCCAGACAGGGCTTTGGGGTGCCCCAGCCGTCTTCGCGGTGGCGGGCCCGCACCACGAACAGGTCGAGCGGCGTGGGGGCCAAGCGGCGGCTGCGCAGCCATTGCGACTGGCTCAGATCGCTCGCCTCCGTCCACCGGTCGCGGTCCCGGCGGAGCCGCTTTCGGAGCTCGCGGGCCCACCGCAGCGGGGGGAGCTGTTCCCCGCCGAGCACCGAGTCGAGGACGACCACCCCCTCGACCTCGGCCCCGGAGTCGAGCAGGCGGCGCCCCACCTCGAAGGCGACGACCCCGCCAAACGACGAACCCATCAGCCGGTACGGGCCCCGAGGAGACGCGGCCCGGACCGCGGCTTCGGTCTGCTCGGCGAGCGCCTCGACCGACGGCACCGCCGTCCCATCCCACAGGGCCCGCTCGAGCGCGACGGAGACCCCGTAGGTCGCGATGCCACCGAGCCGAGCGGCCAGCTCCAGGTAGTGCATGATCCCGCAGACCCCAAAGATCGGGGGCCCCCCGCCCTCGGAGAGCAGGACCGCGTCGAGCGCGGCGGCCGGGCCGCGGGCGGCCCGCACGAACTCGGCCTGCGCGGCGACGGTGGGACGGGCAACGAAGGTTGCGGTCGCCAAGCTGAGCCCGAGGGCCCTCTCCACCTCGAGCAGCAGCGAGAGCGCCTTCTTCGACGTGCCGCCGAGGGCGTAGAAGTCCTCCTCGCGGCCCACGTCCCGGTCGAGTCCGAGCACCCTCTTCCACCGCTGGGCGATGAGCCCCTCGATGTCGCCGCGGGGCGGCTCGACGGCGGCGGTGGCCGGCGGCGCCGCCGGGACCGGGCGGAGCGCGTTTCGATCGATCTTTCCAGTCGCCGTCAGCGGCATGGCGGGCAGCCAAACGTAGCGGGACGGCCAGGCCGCTCGGTACACCCGGCTGTCGAGGTGCGCGGCGAGCGCGGTCGGAAGCGGCGTCGCCTCGCCCTCCCGGACGACCACGTACGCGATGAGCGCGTCCTCGGCTTCGTCCTTCAGGGCGGCGCACTGGGCGATCGATGGGTGGGCGGCGAGCGCGGCCTCCACCTCGCCGAGCTCGATGCGAACCCCGCCTACCTTCACCTGGTGATCGAGCCGCCCCTTGAAGACGAGCCCCTCCGGGGTGCGCAGGACCCGGTCCCCCGTCCGATACATGGTCCGCTCCGGGTCGTCGGGGTGGGCTACGAAGCTGGCCTCGGTCTTGTCCGGGTCTCGAAAATAGCCGGACCCGACCTGCGGGCCCCCGATCCAGAGCTCCCCGTCGTCGACGGGGCCGTCTGGTCCGCGGATCTCGAGCTCCACCCCGTCGAGCCCGGCCCCGAGGTACGGAGTGGGCGCCGCTCGCGTCACCCGGTGGGCGGTCGCCCAGACCGTGCATTCGGTCGGCCCATACAAGTTGAAGACCGCGTCGCCGCGAGCGACCAAGGCGAGGGCGAGGTCTTCGGTCATCGCCTCGCCGCCGGAGAGCACGGTCAGGTTCGGGCGGCCCATCCATCCCGCTTGCACCAGCAAGCGAAACTGGGTGGGCGTGGCCTGGACGACGTCGCCCGGGCGCCGGTCGAGCCACGCGGCGAGGCGGCCAGGGTGGCTCCGAGTCTCTTCGTCGGCGAGCTCCACCGCCCCGTCGAGCCACAGCGGGACGAACAGCTCGAGCACCGAGATGTCGAAACCCACCGTCGCCGTCGCGAACACCCGGACCCCTGACGACAGCCCGAGCCGAGCCACGATGGCGTGCAAAAAGGCCTCGAGGGCGCGGTGGGGGATGACGACGCCCTTTGGCCGCCCGGTCGAGCCGGAGGTGAAGAGCATGTACGCGGCGAGATCGCCGTGCACGTCCACGGCAGACAGATCGAACGGGAGCTCGACCGCTTCATCCACCCGGATCGGCTCCACTCCGGCCGGCACCAGCGGCGCCCCGAGCCGATCGACCAGGGCGGCGCGGGGCGCAGCGGACGCGGTCACCGCCTCGACCCGGGCGCGGGGGTGCGAAAGATCGATCGGGACGCTGGTCACGCCGGCCCGATGGCAGGCGAGCAGGGCGGCCAAGAGGTCCGGTCCCCGCTCGAGCGCCACGAGCGCTCGGTCGCCCATGCGGAGGCCGGCCGAAGAGAGCCGTCCGTGGAGGTGGACCACACGGTCGAGCAGGCGCTGCCGGCTCCATGACTCGTCGCGGAAGAAGAGGACTTCCGCGTCCGGCTGGCTCCGGGCCGCTTCGGCGAGCCGGGCTGGGAGGAGCGCCGGTCGATTTCGGGGGCTCGACGCGACGATGACGTCCACGGTGCGGGCAGCCACGTGGGCACCATGCGCCCACTTTGCGGCGGCGAAAACGCGCTGCATCACAGTTTCGAGGCGCGAGTCGGTCTTTTCAGCTCCGCCCGGAGCGCGTACCGTTCTCGGGGTCGCATGAGCGGGGAGGATCACGACGAGGGGCTTCTTCTCGACCGACCCACCGGCGGGGTCCGGCCGGGGGAGCTGCCATTCCCGCTGTTCTGCCATCCACGGTTCGACCCGGTCCAGGCGTTCGTGGCCCACCACACCGCCCTTAGGGCTGCGGTCGCGGCCCACCCGTACGCCGGCTTTCTGGCCGCGGTCGCCGACGGAGACCGGCTCGCGACGACCTGGCTCGCTGCGAGCGACGAGCGGGTGCGGGCGGCGATCATTGGGCGGCACAGCCGGGCCACGCTCGCCCTGCCCCGGGATCAGGCCACCGCGGCCCTGCGCCACCTGGCGCTCATCGTCCGGTCGCAGGCGGGGCGGCCGCTCGCCCGGCTGCTCGATCTGCAGACCGAGGTCGGCTTCGCCGATCCGCTCGGGCGAAGGTTCGAGGCGGTCCGCACCGACGGACCCACCTTCATCTCGGTGGGGGGCGCGATCCTCATGCTGTTTCCGACCGGTCCGGGCGTCGAGCTGCTGGCCGACCCGGAGCGGGCCTGGGCCGCGTTTCCGCCCCGCCGGTGGATCGAAGCCCGCCGCAACCGGGCCCAGACCGCCGCCGCGGGGGACCTCGGGGAGACCACCATTTTCGCCGAGGACGGGCCCCGCGGGTTTCGAGGCAACCTCTGCGGGCCGGAGGAGATCCCGCTCGGGCTGCTCGCCGTCTCCGCCGAAGGGCAGCAGAACCATGTGCGGGTGAGCGGCCGCGCCCTCGGCGAGGGCTTCCTCATCGGCAGGTACGACCGATGCGACGTCGGCGGCCCGGACGCGGACGAGAGCCTGTCCCGCGTCCACCTCCTGGTGGTGAGGGAGGGGTCCCGGGTGCTGGCCATCGACACCGCGAGCACGAACGGGACCTACATCGGGGAGGAGAGGGTTCACCTGGTGGAGCTCGACGAGAAGACCAGGCTCGACCTCGGCGGGGTGCTCGAGCTCACCTGGCGAATCTGCAACTGAGCCTGCCCTCCCCGCGAGTCAGAGGCGGAGCCGGTAGCGGGCCTCCGCGCCGGCCTGCACGTCTTCGAGACCGCCCACCACGTTGCCGAAGAAGCCCCCCACCGACAGCTCGTCCCCGCCGAAGACGGGGATCCCGACGGCACCCTCGGCCCGGTACGCGGGCACGTCGAGAGGCCACTGCCAGCCGCCCCACAGCTCGAGGGCAAAACGAAGCCGCTCGCTGGTGGTAGACAGGCCGATACCGGCTCCGACCGTCGCAAAGCGGGTGGGCAGGAGGACCTCCGGGTCGAGATCGGCGAGTTCCGCGGGGAGCGCGCCCACCGCCTCCCGGGCGAGCACCCTCCCGCTCCCGAACACCTCCATCCGCAGGCCGGGCTCGCGCAGGACCGGCCGCGAGACCCGAAGGTCGGCGATGCCGCCGGCGCCGACCGTGCCTCCGCCCCGGGCGTGAATGTGCTCGGCCTGCACCGATAGCGTCGCGAGGAGCTCGGCCGGCAGCTGGGCCCGCACGCCCACCAAGAGGCGCTCCCTGGCCGTGCGGGTGTACAGCAGCGGGGTCTCGGGGACGACCTCGAAGGCTCCGGCCTCCGCGAACAGCTCGAGGAGGCGGTCGAGGCGGCGGCGGGCGGTGACCGCGGCCCGAGGCATCCAGCGGCCCCCGGGCTGGGCGTCGAACCCGAGCTCGGCGGCGAGCGCGCCGGCTCGCCACCCGGCCTCGACCCGGGCCCCGGCGACGACTCGCCCCTCGACCGGCGCCCCGAGGCCTTGCCCGGGGCGGTCGTCGTAGCGCTCGACTTGGGTGAAGGCCCCGAACCGGACGTTGTCGCCGCCCGCGATCGCCACCGAGCCGGCGGCGCCGACCGCGCCGAGCCCGCCGAGCCCGAGGACAAAAGCGCGGGCTCGCACCTCGCTCGGCGCCTCTTTGGCCGCCTCGGCGAGAAACCGTCTCACCGTCAGCCGCGCCGCCTCCCCGTCTGGCCCTGGAGCTGCGGCCAGCGTCGCCGCCGCCTCGTAGCGCCCGAGCGCCGCGTAGGCTTCGGCGGCGAGACCGGGCGCGACCTCCTCTTCCCTGAGGAGCTGCCCGATCCGCGACCGGTCTTCGACGGCGAGCGCCACCGAGAGCTGGGCCTCAGCCCACTTCGTTCGGGGCTCGGTCGATGGCGCGCGGACGGGCAGCGACGCCCACTCGGTCTCGCGCGACTCGACCAGCACCGCGAGCGCGACCCGGCGCGCGGCGCCGGGGGCGGCCGGGTCGGCCACCAACCGGCGGGCGAGCACGGTCCGCTCCGCCGGGTCGAGCAGCCCCCGCCCGAGCAGAAGCCGGCCCTCGATGGCTTCGCTTGGGACTTTGCGCAGTCCGTGGGCCCGGAGCCGACGGGCGGCGTCGGGGCGCCCCACCCGCTCCTGCAGCTCGGCGTAATCGAGCCAGAACGTCCACTCCGCCGGGTTCTCGCCGGCGAGCCGCCCGTACCAGCGGAGGGCTTCGCGGGGCCGATCGAGGCGCACCAGCGCGGCTCCGAGCGCCGACCACAAGCCGGGCTCGGCCCGAGGCGCCAGCGCCCGCACCCACCGGGTGAGCCCGGCCCGGTCGTCGAAGCGCAGCAGCAGCCACAGCAGGTCGGCTTGCGCCTGAACCGAGTCGGGGTCGAGCGCGAGCAGCTGCTCGATCGCGGCCCTGGCCGCGGCGGGGTCGTCGTCGAGCGTCGCGAGCTCGGCCCGCAGCCGCCAATAGGCCGGGACTTCGGACGCAGAATCGTGGGCCTCGCCTCCGAAGAGCCCGCGGGTCCAGTCGGGGCGACCGGCCGCCACCGCGAGGGCGAGCGTCCGAAGCAGAAGATCGCGGTCCGGCGCCCTGGCGAGCCCGGCCCGTCCGAGCTCGACCGCCTCCGCGACCGCGCCGCGGACGAGCAGCAGCTCCATGAGGCGGACCCGCTCCGTGGGGGTGAGGCTCTGGCCGCGCTGTCGCAAGGCCCGCTCGGCGAGCGCTCGGTCGCCCGCCTGCCAGGCCAGCTCGGCGACGAGGTCGGCGACCTCGGTCCATCGAGCGTCGGGCTGGGCCACCACCCGCTCGAGCGCCTCCGCCGCCCCGAGCGTTCGCCACACGAGCTCGGTCCGCTCCCGCTGCTCGTCGGCGGACAGGGGTCCGAGCGCCTCCGCCCGGTCCCAGGACGCCACCGCCTCCCGGTCGAACCCCATTTGCCGCTCGAGCCGGGCGCGCAGCACCAGGAGCCGCCGCGGACCCCGCCGGCCCACGAGGGCCCGGCGGGCCCGCTCCGGGTCCCCGACCGCCTCCGCCAGGTAGACGAGCTGCTCGACGAGATCGGGGTCCGGCTGACCCCGCTCGACCCGGGCCGCCACCAGCTCGAGCAGCACCGGCTCGTCCCCGATCCCCCGCGCGATGCGCTCGGCCTCTTCTTCTGCGGCCCGGTCCCCGGCTTGGGCGAGCCCCCACCAAATGCGCAGGGCTTCGTCCGGCTCCCCGCTCCACTCGGCGACCCGGGCTCGCAAGACCCGAGCCGAGCGGGACCCGGGCCGCACCGCGGAGAGCTGGCGGGCGGCGGCGAGACCGTCTGCAGGCTGGCCGCGAGCGAGCGCGATTTCGATATGGGCCGACAGGGCCGCCGGATCGTCGGGCCGACGCTCGAGCAGAGCCGCAGACCGCGAAAACGCGAGGTCGAGCTGCCCGGCGGCCCAGGCGAGTCGCACCCCCCGGTCGAGGGCCTCGGGCGCCCCGGGATCCCGGGCGAGCCAGCGCTCGGTGAGGTCGAGCGCGTCTTGCCCGCGGTCGAGCCGGATGAGCGCATCGACCGCCCGGGCGAGCCTCGACCGGTCCCTCCCTCCGGCGAGCTCGAGCCTCCCGACCTCGAGCCACCGCTGCGCGGCGAGCTCCCGCTCCCCGGCCTCCTCGTACCTTTGCGCCGCCCGCTGCCTGGCCCCGAGCGCATCGAGGTGGGCGGCGGCGAGCGCTGGCCGCCGGGCCTCGACGGCCGCCGCGACCAGCCGCTCCCGCTCCTCTCGCTCGAGCGACAGCGGGAGCCCGCGCTTCACCCAGCCGGCGAGCGCCTCTTCGCGGAGGCCTCGCTCTCTGCCGGTCGCGTCCCGCATGCGGGCCAGCTCGACTTCGAGCACGAGCAGGAAGGCCTCGACTTCGACCGGCTCTTCGGTGAGCGGCCGGGCCGCGTCGGCCGCCGGCTCGAGCCGCCCCGCGGCGAGCAGCTGCCGGACGTAGGCCCGCCTCAGCGCGGCGTCGTTCGGCCGGCGCTCCACTTCGAGCCCGAGGTACGCGAGGGAGACCGGATCGGGGGCCCCGGGCGAGGTCCACGACCGAACCCCGAGCAGGTCGGGGTGGATCGAGAGGGCGAGGCCCACGAACACCACCCCCATCGCGATGAGGTACGCGCCCCCCATCAGCGGCCGGCCTTCCCGCCGAGGACGAGGCAGGCTCATCGGCGCCCCTCGCACGAGACCCGCTCGCCGCCGCGGGTCCGCAGCTTCAGCCCCTCGGGGGTGCGGCCGATTGGGCGAGGGGCGCAGCGGCGGACCCCGGCGACGGTCAACTCCACCGGTCCTGACCCCGAGAACACGAGGTCGAGCCGGCCCTGGGTCCGGGTCGCGGTGCGGATCTCGGCGCTGGCTTCGACGAGCCGGGGGCCTCTTGCCCGGCCGAACGCGAGCGAGGCGCGGGCCCGGCCGTCGAGGTGCAAAAAGCGCCCGACCTCGGTGTCCCGAGAGCCGAGCACCCCCTCCGAGGCGTCGAGGTCGATGTCGCCGAGCTCGGCGGGGACCCGGAGCGTTCGGACCGGCTCCGCGTCGAGCACCCGGTAGCGGCCCGATAGATCCACCGAGAGCGTGGCCCGGCGAAAGCCCCGGACCCGATCCGGCCAAGTCGAGGCCGGCACGGCGATGGGAGACCGGGAGAGGGCGTCTCGGTAGACGTCATGGAGGGCGGCGAGGCTCGCCTTCTTGGTCGCCGAGTAGAAGTGCACATAGATGCCGAGCGGGGCGAGCCGGCGGGACCGCTCGGTGAAATCGAACGTCTCGATGGCCCGCCGGTACCCCCAAAACGGGCCTCGCCAGCCGTCGGTGTAGACGTTTTCGTTCATCATCGGGGCGTAGACGTGCAGCTCGCCCCGCGCCGGCGGAGCCTCGCTTGCGCTTGCGAATGCGCCCTTCACCGGCCGAGCCATCGGGCTGACGTGGGTGACGCTGGCTCGGCTCTTGGTGGCGACGGTGAGGCCGCCGTTCATGGCCACCACCCCGGCCTCCCGAGCGAGAGCGAGGCTCCTCGCCCCGGGCAGCGCGTCCCCGGTCCAAAGAAACGCCCGGGCCGGGCGGCCAGCGAGGGCAGCGACGTACTCGAGCGACCCGCGAATCTCGCGCTCGAGGCTCGGGGTGCCCCCAGGGACTCCGAGGTGGGCTGGCTCCCCGGCCTCGAACCGCCCCCAATCGAACGGATGGGAGAAGCCGTGGCTCGCCGGCTCGACGTGGGGGAGCCGAAAGATCCGCCGGGCCTCGGCTTCGAGCTCGGCCGAGAGGTCCGGGAAGAGCCCGTGGGGGGCGATCTCCCCTTCGACCACGGAGACCAGGTGGGGAATTCGGTAGCGCTCGAGGACCTCGGTCCGAAACGCGGCGATCGCGAGCGGACGGCCAGGCAGCTCGGCTCGGCTCGGGGCCCCGTCCCCATCGACGTGGGCGATGAGCAGCCGCCGCCCGTTCTCGGTGGTGGGATCGAGCATCGGCGCCGGCTCGAGCCGGAGCGCTCGCTCGAAGAAGGCGAAGGGATCGATGACCCAACGGCCTTCCCCGGAAGCGCCGTCGGCCACCGCGTACGGCTGAAGCGCGAGCCCGCCCCACGGCGCGAGCAGGACCGGAGTCGCCGGCCCCACCTCGATGAGCGGCACGATCCCCTCCCCCACCGGGCGAACGGCGGACACGCCGAGCAGGGGCCGAGGCGGCGCAGCCTCGAACCTCGCGATCGCGTGGGTCGCGACCGCCTCGAGCTCCTCCCCGGGCGAGACTCGAGACCGAGCGAGGCCGAGCCGCTCGAGCAGCCGGTCGTCGGCCTCCTCGCCGAGCGCCCCGAACAGGACGAGCGGAATCCCATCCTCCACCTGCTTCAGCAAGAACCGCCTCAGCGGCGCCGGCCGAGCGAGCGGCGCTCCCCCGAGCCAGGCGACCACACCGGCCACCTCCCCCGCGATCCTTCGGTCCGGGAGGGGTTTTCGCACATCGAGATAGATGGGGACGAGACCCAGGTACTCGAGCGGTTTGGCCAAGAAGCGGTGGACGGCCGAAAAGGCCAGATCGGGCTCTGCCTCCGAGTCATGAAGAAGCCACACCAGGCGGGGGAGGCTCTCCCTGACCCCCACCCCGAGCCCGTCGAGCTCGCCCGGGGCCACCCACGGCCGGTGGCCGAGCTCGGCGATGCGTCGGGCGACCCTTCGGGCGCCGGCCCGGTCGGCGGGGGGAAGGTAGTCGATGGCGACGGTGACGAGGCCGAGCTCTCTGGCTCGGTCGAGCCGCTCGAGCAGCCAGGCCCGGTCCGCCTCGGGCACCGGCCGGTACCGCCGCTCGGCGGGGACGAAGCCCGCAAACAAGCTCTCCGCCGCGACCCCGTCCACGATCGGCGCGACCTGCTCGAGGATCTCGAACCCTCGGTTCAAGACGATCACCGCGTCGGGGAACCGTCGGCGAATGGCGGCGATGAGCCGGTTGAGCCCGTCCCACCGAATTCGGTCTTCTTCGGGCTCCGTCTTCACCATGCGGTGGCTGTCGAGCGCGTCGAAGAAGAACCCACGGAACCCCCGGGCCCACAGCTCAGGCAGGACCTTCTCGAGCAGGTACGCGGACCAGCCGTCGGCGGCGAGATCGAGGATGCGGCCGCCCCAGTCTGGGTTCGACCCGAGCACCCAGGTCGGGTCGATGTCCGGGGCCCACGGCGCGCCCGGGTGCACCTCCCCGAGCGCGACGTAGGCGATGGGCACGGCAGGGCGAAGCTCGGCTGGGTCCGCCTGCGCGCCGGGGTCGATGACCGCCCAGTCGTGGTGCCGCAGCAGCTCCACCGGCGGCTGTTGCCCGTAGTGAAACGCGACGGACTCGGGAGAGGAGGCCATCGCCGCGAGCAGGACGAGCCCGGTCATCGGGTCACGCTCTGGAGCATGAACGTCTCCCGCACGAGGTGCTCCATGCGCCTCGAGAGCGCGGCGAGCCCGCCGAGCACGACGAGAATGCCGGAGAGGGTGAATCCGTAGCCGTAGAAGTCCGGTCCGAGCGCCTGCGTCACGAGGGTCAAGACCAGGTTCAGGATCACGAAAGCGAGGCACGAGACGAGCGCGATGCGCCGCTGATCGAGATAGAAGATCACGTTCAAGACGGCGAGAAAGAGCACCTGCGCGGCGACGCCCACCGCGTCGACGAAGAACAAGCCGAGATAGTGGGAGGAGATCCCGAGCAGCGCGAGGACCTTCGGGGCAAAGAGAAAACACAGGGCGAGCGTGATGCCCTGAACCTTTAAAATCTCATAGATCCCCTGCCGCACGGTCTCGATCATGCGGTCCCGGGTCCGCTCGATGTCGGCGAGCGGGGCTCCGTCGCGGACCATCCCATAAAAGGCGTCGTACAGCTCGGCGAAGTCGGTCTCCACCCGGACCAGGAACACCGCCATCCCGGGCACGATGGTCAGGTAGGCAAGAAAGATGGGGACGTCATAGACGACCGAAGCCCGCAGCGGGCCGATCACGGTTTGGCCGGTCTCCGGGTGCATCCAAAACAGGAATTTGTCCACCCACACCGCGAGGTTGTAGAAGAGCCCGGTCCAGGCCAGGTCGAGGTGGATCTTCGGTCGGTCGAGAAACTCGAAAGCCACGAACCGCTCGCTGTCGTACTCGATGAGGATCACCGCGAGCAGGACGAACATCAGCAGGGCCTGCCCGCCCACGAACGACAAGAGGAGGCCTTCGAGCCCGAAGTCGACGAGCAGCGCCGCGCCGCCGAGCACCACCGCGTAGGCGAGCGCAAACGCGAGCACGACCGCCCGGTACAGCTTCAGGCCGGTGAGCAGGATGACGAGCATCCAGATGTTGGACATGACGACGAGACCCATCGCCATGAGCAGCCGGTAGGTTCGGGATGTGCCGTGAAACGACAAGCCCAAGATCGGGACCGCGACGAGCAGCGCCGCGACGGTCACGAGCAGCAAGGTCCCGAAGACCCCGGGCGCCACCGTGCCCCGGTTCCCCTCGAACAGGCGGTCGGCGACGTAGCGGGTGAACAGGAACTGAAGCGCCCCGGTGAGCACCAGCGACCCGGCGAAGAGGTACGTCACCGAGGTCTGAAACGCGGCGACGTCGCCGGAGTCTTCGACCCGGCTCTGCGCGAACAACCCCACGACGAGGATCCCGAGGATCGAGAGCAGCCAGGGGCCGGAGGAGATGAGCGCGGCCGCCCCGTAGACCCGAATCCACCCGCCGAACGAGTCGTGCGGGTCGAGCCGACGCAGCATCAATCCGACGCCGGCCACGCCCCTCGCTCCTTCTGGAAAGCCTCGGCATAAATCGAGCGGTACCGATCGATCATGTCCTCTTCCGAATAGTACCGCCGGACCCGCTCGCGGCCAGCCCGCTGCGCGGAAAGCCACCGCCCAGGGTTCGTCAAGAGCTTCGCGCAGGCGGTGCCGAGCGCCTCCGGGTCGGCGATGTCCACGACCGCCCCGGCGAGCCCCAGGGCCCGATCCTTCGGGCCCACCCCTTCGATGAGCTCCCGGCAAGCGCCGACGTCGGTGGTGACCGCGGGAACCCCGGCCGCGAACCCTTCCACGACGACGAGCGGCATCGCCTCCGAGATCGAGCTGAGCACGACGAGCCCGAGCTGGGGGAGGATCTCATCCACGCGCTGGTAGCCCAAGAAGCGCACGGTGCCGCGAAGGTCGAGGCTCGCCACGAGGTCCCGGCACTCCCTCGCGTACTCCGGCTCTTCGTCGTCCGAGCCCACGATGAGGGCAACCACGCCGGGGACCCTCTGGGCGAGGGTGCGCATCGCCCGGATGAACGTCTTGATGTCCTTGATCGACACCACCCGGCCGATGAGGCCCACGACCATCGGCGGGTCTTTGGGCCGCTTCTCGAGCGCGGCCGAGAACCGAGCGACGTCGATGCCGTTTGGCACCACCCGGGTCCGCTCCGGCGCCGCCCCATCCCGAATCTGCCGCTGCCGGTTGCCCTCGTAGAGGGCGACGATCGGGTCGGCGGCCAGGTAGGTCAGGCGCCCGATGCCCTCGAAGAAGCGGATCCAGAGCCGGCGGACGTAGCCTACGTCGTCCTCGAGCGCCCCGCCGAACGGCTCCGGCGCGTCCTTTATCCACGCGGCCTTGGCGAGGTCGATCTTTCGCTCCTTGGTATAGATTCCGTGCTCGGTGAGCACGAAGGGGCGCCGGTGGGTTCTGGACAGAAACACGCCGAGCAGACCAGCGTAGCCGGTGGAGATGGCGTGGTAGACCCGGGCTGGCGGCGCCTTCTTCGCGACCTCCCCCACGAGAAACAGGGGGGCGTGCATGATGCGGACGGTCCAGAAGTAATCGATGAAGGACGGGGTCGTCGCTCGCTCGAGGTAGGAGGAGCGGATGACGTCCCACACCGCCCGGCTGTACAGAAAGTCTTCCCTGGTCATCTCCCCAGCCTGGCCGAGCCCCCCGAGGACCCGGGAGAGCGCGGCGTGGGGGCACGGGAGGCCCGGCTGTCGAAACCAGGCGTGGACCTCCTCGCTCGCCGCGATGTGGGATGGGTTTCCGGGGAGATCCCGAGGCCGACCGAGCTCCCAGGCGTCGCCCAGGAAGTGGGTCTCGAGGTGAACGAGGTTTTCGGGCAGGTCGTACACCGGCTGCGAGCCGGTCCGCTCCCCGAGAAACAGGATCGCAGAGAAGCGCAGCTCGGGCAGCGCGCGAAGAAGGCCGTGGATCCACGAAGACACCCCGCCCCGGACGTAGGGATAGGTGCCCTCGAGCAGCAGGCAGACGTCGACCTCTTGCCCGGTCACGACGGCACCTCCACCGGCCGGGTCCGGGGCTGGGAAGCCGGCTTTTCGCTCTCGACCTCGGCGAGCCAGAACCCACGGACCGCGGCCAGGGGTAGACGGGCGCGGGTGCCCTCGGGGAGCTCGGCGAGGCGGGCCCTCAGCTCGGGGAAGCGGCGGCGAAGGAAGGCGGCCTCCGCCCGGTACGGCCCGACGGCGACGCTGGGCAGTCCGAGACCTCGGGCCCGCTCGAACGCGGCGTCGGCCTCGGCCGGGCGCCGCTGCCGGAGGCGAACCCGCCCGAGCAACAGCGCGGCCCCTCCGTCCGGGGACGACTCGAGCACCTGTTCGAGGTGGCGGGCCGCTTCGGACAGCACGAACGCCTCGACGTCGGCGCTCGCGAGCCCGAGAAACGCGAGGTCCCAGTAGTCCTGCGCGAGCGCCTTTCGCGCCCGGCCCTGCTCGGCCGGGGGCAGCTCGGAGAGCTTTCGCAGCCGCCGCTGGATCCGGGCGTTGATGGCCTGGTCGATACCGTCGTTGAGCGCGTAGGCCAGCAGCCGCACGTCATCGACCTTGTCCTTGAGCGCGATGCGCAAAAGCGGGGTCGCGCGGGCCTCCGCCATGCGCCGGAGCGCCATGACCGCGGAGACCCGCTTGTCCGGATCGGGGGCGTTTTTCAGCACGAGCGCGAGCGCCCCCTCCGAGAACCTGAGCGGCGCCCCCTCCCCCTGAAAGAGCGGACGCAGCGGCAGCGGCGGGGGTCGGATGTATCGAAACGGCTCGGCCGCGGGAGGGCGGCGAAAGCGGGCCGCGATCGGCAGCGCCACCGCGAAGCCGATCGGCCCGAAACCAGGGAGCGCCGCCGCGAGCACGAACAGGGTCAGCGCCATCACGACCGGCGAGTCGACCGTTTTCGGCAACGAGAACGGCAACAGAACCGCGAGCAGCGCGGCGGCCACGAGGTGGGCGACCGCGGGCAGGACCGTGGACCCCTCCAGGAAGCGGACGAGCCCCGCCAGCTCGAGCGCTGCGACCACCGCGAACCCGGCGCCGACCACCGCCCAGTGGGCCGCCCGGCTAACGGAGGCCACAGCGCACCTCGAACTCCGAGAGCTGGACCTCGACCGGTCGATTGGGGACGAGCGGCGCCGACGCGATCCGCACCTCGGCCTCCACCGCGGGCCCGACCCGCTCCTTCAGCGCGAGCCGAATCCGGCGCTCGTACCCGCTCACCCCCTGCAGATCGGTCAGCGGCATGAGCAGCAGGAGCACGACGCCGCCGCCGGGGACCGGGCGCCGCCAGTCCCGGTCGAGCCCCCGCTTCGTCCCCTCGACGAGCTGGTCCACCCCGAGCCGCAGCCCCTCGGCGCCGATGGCGACCCCCACCAGGGACACCGGCAGCGCGAACCGTCGGAGGTCCTCGTGGACCCGGCGCAGCGCCCGCAGGAAGTCTTGCGCCGCGGGGTCGAGCACCCCCTCCGCTTGCTCCGCGGCTCCGAGCAGGTCCGCGGTGTGGCCGCCCAAGACGACGAGCAGGTGCAGATGCTCCTCGGTGAACGCGACGAACGGCATCTCGTGGATGACGACCGCCCCTCGCCGCCGGCCCTCGATGTCCTCGAGCGGCACCACGGCGAGCGGCCCGTCCGCGGTGGGGATCTCGCGCACGGTAACGAGCGCCCCGGTCTCGAGGGCTCGGGTGATCATCGGGCTCCTCGGGTCCACGCGGGGCGCTTCGCCGAGCCGGGCCACCGGCTCCGGGCCGACCCCGCCCGGCGCCGGGGCGTGCAGTCCGGCGACCTGCACCCAGCCGTGCTCGGCAAACAGCTCCATCAGCGCGCCGCCCACGTCAGAGAGGTCCTTGGCCACCCCGGTGGCGAGCCGGCGGCGCAGCGAGAGCAGAGCGCCCCGGAGGCTCGTCGTGCTGCCGGCCATGCGCTCCTCGAGCCGGTCGTGGGAGACCTTCAGCAGGTGGTAGGCCCGCGAAAATTCTTCGAGCCGCTGCTGCCGGTAGCGGCCCACCACCCGGAGCCGCTGCAGGCGGCGAAGCCACCGGTCCGAGAACTCTCCGGCGAGCATCCCGACGACGAGCGTCCCTACGACCCGGGCCCCGGGAAAGAACTCGGATGGCCCGAACCCGGTTCGGTAGGCGGCGAGCGTGGCCAGGGCGAGGCCCAGGGAGCTGGCGAGCCCGTGGGCGAAGCCGTACCGAAGACCAGCGAGCAGGGGCGACAGCGCGAGCCACGGAAAATCGCTGCCCACGAACAGCGGGTCGCCCGGGCGAAACAGGAGCGCGATCGCCACCGGCCCGATGGTGAGCACCGCGGTCTCGGCCCATCGCCAGGGCGAGGGCTCGATCCCCTGCTCGAGGTCGTCGCGACTGTCCGAACTCACCGGCGCCCCTCACGAACCGTCGAAGGGGATGGCCTCCGTGAGCTCCCGAAGCACCCGCTGGGCGAGAATCCCCACCGTGCCCCCCCCGCCCCGGGCCGAAGAAGCGGACCACAGCACCTCACCGGTGGCGACCCTCACCACCCGGAGGCTGACGCTGACCGCGGGGCGGTCGTCGAGGCCGATCCGGTACCCCCACTCGACGACGGTGCCCGTGATCCCGACCTCCGCCCCGGTGGCCCGGGCCGACTCGAGCGCCCGCGCGTAGGCCCGGTGGTCGTCGAGCTCGAGGCCCTCACCGGGCTCCGCCCGGGCCCGGTGGACCTGGACCTCCGAGATCCCTCGGGCCCTGAGCAGCGTGGTCAAGATCGCCTCGGCCCGCTCCCCAGCCAGCGGCGCGCCGGACGCGTTCAGCACGGGGAGCACGACCAGGGGCCCCTTCGATCGGATCGGTTCCGACCGGCCCACGTCGATCTGGCCAGAGGCGCAGCCGAGGAGCCCGAAGGCGGCGGCCAGCGCGACCCATCGGAACTTGGCCCGCATCGGCGCGGACGCTAGCATTGCCGTTCGCTGGCAGCGAGAAACTGGGCAGCAGCTCACTTCGAATGGGCCTCCCGGACCCCGTCCCAGTCGTCCGGGGGCGGGTCCATCGCGAAGCGGGCGCACTGCGCGGCGTACTGAAGGGAGCACGGGTCCTCCCCAGCGAGCGCCGAAGCCTCCTCGAACAGCGCCTGCGCCTCGTCGAAGCGCCGGTCCCGAAACGCGCCGAGGCCCGCCTCGAAGGTCTCGATGAACAACCGCCGGTCCTGGCATCTCGACCACGGTCCGATCAGCTCGTAGATGCGCTCGGGCCTCTTCTTGCCCTTCACCCTCAGCAGGTCGAGCTCCCGGCAGGCCATCTGGTCCTCGACCGCCCGGTAGGTCGCCTCCGAGACGATGATGCTGACCCCGTAGTTTTTGGTCTGCCCCTCGAGCCGGGCCCCGAGGTTCACCCGGTCTCCGATGGCCGTGTAGGCAAAGAAGTCATCCGAGCCCATGTTCCCGATGGTCATCTCGCCGGTGGACAGCCCGATCCCGATCGCGACCCTCGGGAGGCCCTCCGCTTCGAACCCCTGGTTCAGGCCGTCGAGGCGTCCGATCATCGCCATAGCGGCCCGGCAAGCCCTCAGGGCGTGGTCGCTTTGGGGGATCGGCGCCCCCCAGAACGCCATCACCGCGTCGCCCATGTATTTGTCGAGCGTGCCCTCCTCGCCAAACACCTCCCTGGTCATCGGCGTCATGTAGCGGTTGAGGAGCCGCCCCAGCGTCTCCGGGTCGAGCCGCTCCGAGATCGAGGTGAAGCCTCGAATGTCGGAGAAGAGCACGGTCGCTTCGTGCCGCTGTCCGCCGAGCCGCAGGTGGCGGTCCGGGTCGGAGAGGACCCGCTCCATGACCCGAGGCGAAAGGTACCTTGCGAACGCGCTCCGGGTCCGCTGGCGCTCTCGCTTCTCGCTGAGAAAACCGATGAGCGTCAGCGCGAAGACCGACACGAGCAGCTGCAGCGAAGGCAGCAGCGTGTGGACGACCAGGCCCCCAGCGAACAGGACGAGCTGATCCAGCAAGAGCCAGCCCAAAACCAGAGCGAGCCCGAGGCCGAGCCGCAAGACGACCCCGAGACGGGCGAGCCCTCCGGTGACGACGGCGATGACCGCGATCACGAGGAGCTCGAGCCCGATCACCCACGGCGGCCGGGCCAGCGTCCGGCCGTCGAGCAGGTTCTGGGCCAGGGTCGCGTGGATGTAGACCCCGGGGACGGCCCGCTCGAGCGGGGTGACCCGCTGGTCGTGGGTGCCGATGGCGGTGGCGGCCACGAACACGATCCGGCCCTCGACCTCGGTCGCCGGCACCCTGCCGTCGAGCAACGCGGCCACCGAGAACCGGGGGAGGCTCCGGTCGGCGAAGGGGCCGTACCAATCGAGCATCAGCCGCCCGCCGAGCATGAGCGGCAGCGCTCTTCCGCCCACCCGGACCGCGTGCGCCGCCGGGTCTCGTGGGTCACCGAGCAGCTCCACCGGCTCGTTCCTGGCCACCGAGACCGCCTCGACCGCCAAGGTGGGAAGCAAGACGTCCTGCCCGTCGAAGCCGAGCACGACCGGCAGGCTGCGGTTGACCCCATCGGGGTCGGGCATCGCGTTGAGCGCGCCGAACCGGCCGGCCGCCCGGGCCAAGGTCGCGGTAGGGACCGCGGCGCCGAAATACCGAAAATACGCTCCGGATTCGAACCCGCCCGCTGCCGGCCGCACCCGGGAGTGGCCGTCCCCGTCTTCGGTGAGGGTGGTGATGAGGCTCGGAACGACCGCTTCGAGGCCGGCCCCGAGGCGGGCGCGGCCGCCCCCGATGGATAGAGCCTCGTCGGCCGACAGGGCGACCACGCCGAGCACCGCCCGGCCGCTCGCTTCGAGGCCGAGCGCGAGCTGAGCGTCCGGGTCGGGAGCTGCGACCAAGCGGTCGAGCGCCTCGAGGGCGGCGGGCGCCGCCTCGAGGTGCGGGCGCAGCGCGGCGGCGAGCAGCGCGGCCCCGTCCTCGGAGGGCCGCTCGAAGGTCATGTCGAACGCGACCGCCGCCGCCCCGAGCTCGGACAGCCGAAGGAGCAGGTCGGCGTGCCTGCCTCTCGGCCACGGCATCGGGCCGAAGCGCTCGAGGCTCTCTTCGTCGGCGGCGGCGATCGCGACCCCCCACCGCGCCGGCTCCCGCGGCCCGCGGGCGGCGATCTTGACGTCGAGGGCGGCGAGCTCGAGCCGCTGCAGCAACGAGAGCGATCCGCCGGTGGCCGCGCGGAGCTCGCCGGCGACGTGGTACAGCGCCGCGAGCCCGGCGAGGGCGGCCACCGCGCGAGGTCCTGTCCACCTCGCCACGTCAGCTCCGGTGGGCGAGAAGGGTGCCCACGATCTTCGTCCCGGCGAGGACCACGCCGCGGACGGTCCCCGACACCTTCGAGCGCCCGGCCGCCCGTCTGCGGTTGCTGACGTCCACCTCGACGGTGGCGACGTGCTGGCGGGCCGCTTTCACCTGCATCTCCACCGTCCAGCCGTAGTCCGGATCTTCGAGGTCGAGCTGGCGCAGCGCCCGCCAGGTGATGGCCCGAAACGGACCGAGGTCGGTCGCCTCCACCCCGTACAGGCGGCGAAGCAGCAGCGCGGCGAGCCGGTTCCCGAACCGCTGGGGCACCGTCAGCCCGTCGGGGTCGCCCTTTCGAACTCGGCTGCCGATGACCAGCTCCGCTCGGCCGGCCACCAGCGGCTGAAGGAGGTCGGCGAGCTCCGACGGGACCTGGGCGCCGTCGCCGTCGGCGAAGACGACCACCGTCGGCGGTCCGCCCGGTCGAGCGGCGAGGTGGGCGAGCCCAGCCTGGCACGCCCGGCCGTAGCCCCGCTCCGGGCAATGCACCACGGTCGCCCCGGCCGCTTTGGCCACAACGGCGGTGCGGTCGCGGCTGCCGTTGTCCACGACGACGACCTCGTCGAGCCAAGGTCGCCCGTCGGGGCGGAGCGCCGCCCGAAACCCGGCGACGACCCCGCCGATGGAACCCTCCTCGTCGAGCGCGGGGACCACCAGCGCCGCCGACTCCTCCCCCCGGGCCACGGAGCGGTCGTACACGAGGGGCGGCGAAGTGTCGCCCCGTCGAGCCGTTGACAGGGTCGAGAATCGGACAGCGGGATTCTCCGTCCTGCTCCCGTTGCGCCGGGGAGGTACGGATCGTGCTTAAGACCGGAGCATGGCGAGGACCGGGAGCAGGAAGTGGAGCCAAAACGAGGTGCTGTCCGTGATCGTGACGGACGGGGCGGCCCGAGTGGTGGCGCTCGTTTCGTCCGGGACCGAGCCTCGCCTCGTCGAACTCGAGCTTCGGGGCAAAGACGCTCGACCGGAGGCGATCGAAAAGACGGTGGCTCGCTACGCGCGCCGGGTCCGCTCGCGGCCGGAAAGCGGCTCGAGCGCGACGCCCGCGACGGGCTGGGGCCTCACGATGCCGTGTCCGGCCGCCCTTCAGTGACGCAAACGCGCCTCGGCCTCGCGGTCAGAAGCCGCGCGGCATCGCGTCGAGGTCCACGGTCTCGAGGGCGAAGCGAATGAGCTGGCTCTTGTTGGCCTTGGTGAAGCCGCGCCGCTTCAGCTCCTGCACCATCGCGTCGAGCCGCTCGATGTCTTCGTTGTAGAGGCTGATCGACACCACCTTGTAGTGGGTGGGTTTCTCCTTTTTCGGCGCCTGGGGCGGCGGCGGCCGGTAGAAGGTGCGCTCGAGGACCAGCTCCGCGCTCAGCGGGTCTTCGCCGAGCCCCCGCGCCGGAACCCGGGCCCGCGACGGCTCCCCCGCTCCCGCGTTCGGGCCCGCGTTCGTGCCCGCGGTCTGCGGGCGGGCGCTGCCGAACCTTCCGCCGCTCATGAGCCGGTCTCCCCGAAGCGAGGCTCGGCGACGACCACCTGCACCGCTGCCGGCGCGGCCGTGGCGCGAATCCTCTCGGTGAGCGCGTCCACGAGCGCCGCGTAGTCTTGGGCGCCGTTCGAATCCGGAGCGTACTCGAAGATCGTCTTCTTGTGGCTCGGCGCCTCCTTGAGGCGCACGTCCACCCGCACCGGAGGCAAGACCTTGTCCCCGAAATGGGACTCGAGGGCCGCGACCGACTGCTTGGAGATGTTGTTTCTTTTGTCGAACAAGGTAGGCAGCACGCCGAGGACCTCCACCGGTGTCATGAGATCTTCGCGCACATGCTTGAGGGTTCGCAAGATCTGCTTCACCCCGACGAGAGATAGGTAGTCGCAGGACACCGGGACGAGGACCTCTCGGGCGAAAACCAGGGCGTTCTGGTTGAGCAGCGACAGCGATGGGGCGCAGTCGAGCACCACGAATTCGTAGGGGCTGTCGGAGGCGAGCGCGTCTTTCATGCGCCGCTCGAGCACCCGGGCCCGGTCCGGAGCGTTGACGAGCTCGAGCTCCGCCGCGGCGAGCGTCTGGTCGGCGGTGATGACGTCCAGGTTCTTGCGGACGGGAACGGCGACATCGCGCGGGCTCGCCCCGTCGATGAGCACATGGTACATCGTCCGCTGGCCGCGAACGCCGAGCGAGACGCCGACGTTGCCCTGGGCGTCGAGGTCGATGAGCAGGGTCGGGACGCCGCGCTCGGCCAAACCGGCGGCGAGCGACACGCTGGTCGTCGTCTTGCCCGTCCCGCCCTTCTGGTTGAGCACCGCGACCACCCGGGGGCCGGCCCGCACCCCCATCGGCTCGCTCGCCCGCGGGCCGCGGGCGTCGAGGAGTCGGGTCCGGCAGGCGGCGCTGCACACCACCTTTCGCCCTCCCCCGAAGGAGACGACCTGGCTCGCGAGCGACAAGGTGAAGCCGGTGCCGCAGACGTCGCAGCGGTGCTGGGCTCCGTCGCCCCTGGCCCCGTTGAGCTCCGGGGTGCGGCAGGCGATCGAGCAGAAGTACCGCGGCCCGCTCGGACCGGCGTCGGTCTGGTAGCTGAACCGGGGAACGAACGCCTTCTCGCAGGCGCTGCACTGGACCCAGCCCCGGCTCATCGCCCCTCGCGCGGCCGGCCCGAGGCGCCGGGCCCGAAATGGACGAGGCTCAAAGAAGAGCCTGGTCTGGGCTCGATGCGAGGGCGGGCGCGGTGGCCAGCGAAGCGGTGCTCGTCGCTCATGGGATCGCCCTGCGTGGACGGCAACACGCGCCCTTCACCCTGTCAAGGCCCCGAGATCCAAAGACTTGCCCTTCATGCGCCGACGAGGATCGGCGCCGACGAGGATCGGCGCCGACGAGGACCCGGCTCCAGCGAGGACCCGTCTGGGAAGGAGGATCGTCAGCCCCATCGGGCGAGGTAGCGTTTGACCCTCAGCTTTCGCTTCGTCGAGTCGGACGTCATGTACCGGATTTTCCCGAACACCGGGCGCTCGGGCCCCCACGCCCGGTCGTAGCGGCCGAGCACCCAAAAGATCCCGGAGTACGAGTTCGGGTCCCGGCCATCGAGCGCATATTTGTTGTTGAGTTCCACCATGATGTCGAGCGCCTCCTCGGGGCTCTTCGACCAGGCGAGGATCATCTTCCCCCACAACATTCGAAGATAGTTGTGGATGCGCCCCTCGACGAGCAGCTGGCGCTGCGCCGCGTTCCACAGATCGTCGTGGGTGGCGGCCGCCTCGAACTCGGCGAGGCCATAGACGGGATCCCTCGGGTCCTGCCGGTGCTCGGCCAGCGTCTCCTGGGCCCACGCCGGCAGCGATCGGTATTCGCCGTGCTCGGGTACCCGGTGGCAAAAGTTGAACCCGAGCTCGCGCCAGGTGATGAGCTCGTCGAGAAACGCCTCTCTTCCCGGAGGCAGCCCCCACCAACCCTCCCTCGAGCCGCTGGGTTTCCCAAGCCGGCTTGGGGTCCATCCCTCAGCCTCGGTGAGCGACGAGAACAGCTCGTGGGCGCCGATGTGCCCAAAATGAAGCCACGGCGACAGTCCGGACGACAGCTCCTCGTCGGGGTGGTTCCTGCCGTCGGCGTACAGAGGCAGCCCCCGCCGCGCGAAATCCTGCCACCGGGCCTCCGCCGCCGACGCTCCCCCGGTCAGCGGCGACGGCGGCACCCCGTGATCGATGGGGAGCCGCCCCACCGTCGCTGGATCCTCGAGCAGCGCGGCGGTCGCCGCCGGCCACCGGTCTTCGATGGGGCGGGGGAGCTCAGGCTCGGGCAGGCGGAGGCCGCCCAGCGGGTCCGGGGTGGGAAGGTTCTCGGGCGCGAGCTCCCTCGGCAGCGCTTTGTGGAGGAATCGCCGAAAGTCGTGGGCCCGGGCGAAGGTCCGGTCCGCGGCCCGCATCGGCAACAGGCCATTGGCATCGACCGCCTCGAGCCGGGCGCCGAGCCGGCTGCCGGCCGCGGCCACCATGTTTGGGAGGAAAAACGTCGGGTAATCGTCCGTGACGACGAGGCAAGCCCGCTCGGCCAGGGCCTCGAGGAGGCCTTTGCCCGCCCCGGGCGAAGGCTCGACGTAGGGCAGGTAGCGGGCGGCGCTGCCTTCGAAGCGCCGCAGATTCTCCGCCATCCCGTCGAGGACGAACCGGTGGTGGCGGTCGCTCGCCCACCGGTAGCCGACCCGCAGGGGCTCGAACACCACCAGAGGACGGCCCAAGGCGTGGGCGACCACCGTCGCCCGCTGAAGCGCGAAGTTGAACCGCCG
>DAIQNR010000068.1:0-30359 GCA_036788295.1 Myxococcota bacterium | reverse complement strand
GAAATTGACTCGAGACCAAAATCTCTCGAGATGCTCTTCAGTTGTCAGGGCGCGAAAATCCTACCGGTTTGGCTTGATGCCTCTCGCGGCGGGCTGTCGATTTCGGTCGGAGCCACCCTTGGTGTCAAGCCCCTTTTTGGGGCCCTCTTCGGGGGCCGTTCCGTCGGCGACGGAGAGGGTGTCTAGAGGCTCTCGTTGGGCCCGTCAACGGCTTTCTGCGCCCGCCACCGACGCCCGAGAGACCACCTTGCCGTTGGGGCCGAACCACGGTCGATCCGGCCCCGCGGGGCCCGGCCGGTAGAGGGAGCCGTCGAAGCGGAGGCGCCGCCCAGGGGCGACGTAGGCGCGCCACAGGTACCCGAGCATGCTCCTTTGCTCGAGCGCTGGGTGGATGTTCGGGGCGAGCCGCCGAGCGTGGGCCTCCGGGAGGTCGGACCAGTGCAGGTCGGGCTGCATGTGGTGAATGCCGTGGTACCCGTTGTTGAACGTGATCCAGTTGAGGAATCGGCCGGTGAAATTGCGGCTGTGGTCGTAGGGGCTGCCCGCGTCGCAGCCGTCGTGCTGGACGAAGTTGATCCCCATGATCCCCCACGCTGCGTACTGGTGGGGCAGCAGGACGTAGAGCACGGCCTTGAGCGGATCGAGCCACAGCGCGACGCCGACGAGCGCGACGAGCGCGACGGACTCGAGCAGGAACCGGCGAAACCACCGTCTACGGCGACGCCGAACCGCCCAAGCGTAGCGGAGGTTGTCCTTCAGGATGTCGAGTCCGACGACCCACGCGAAGAAGAGCTGGTTGAGCAGATTCCATCGAAACTGCAGCTTGCTCGTCCGCATGCGGTCTCGGTCGGTCTGCGTGAACCGGTGGTGACTCAGGTTGTGCCCGGGGGAAAAGGCGCTGACCGGGTGGCCGTAGGTCAGGGTCAAGAAGATTTGCGCAATTTGGTTTGCGTTCCGGCTTCGGAACATCGGGACGTGGATCGCGTTGTGGGTGATGACCGCGCACAAAAACGCGAGCACGCAGAGCACGGCCACGAAGAGGGCAGACCAGCCCCAGCTGACAGGGGACCGAAAAGCCCCGACGAGGACCACGAAGTACGCGGCGATGAACGCGAGGGAACGCAGGTCGGCGCGGCGGCGAAGAAGCATGGTAGACCCCTTCCCTTCTACCACCAAAGCGAAGGAACGCCCGCGGAGGAAACACTCAGCGCAGCGGCGCCTCGAGCGCGTAGCCTCCCGGTTCCAATCGGTAGGCGTAGGGCTCCCGGTAGGGGAAGGAGAGGTCCGGACGGTGCAGGAGCCCCTCCTCCACCAGCGAATCGAGGGACGGAGGGTAGGCCCCATGCCGGAGCCGGTAGACCTCGAGCACCCGCTCGAGCCGCCGGCGATGCATGGCCTCGAGCCGCTGCGAGAGGGCGCGATCCTCGAGACGGAGCTCCGAGGGAGCCCGCCGCTCTGCGAGGCCCCACACCACCCCGAGCCCGCCGACGCCGACGCACGCCGCCGACAGCAGGACCCGGCCGAGATCGAGCGAGGCCCGCCGGATTCGCTCGCCGGAGCGGCGGCCAGCTGGCGCCGCGGGGCTCGGCTTGATCACGCGGACGAAGCCGCCGTCGATGAGGCTGCCGATGGCCCGGTAGGTCTCGAACTCGCCGAGCCTCGACAGATCCACCAGCGCGCGGACCGGACGACCGGGGCCGACCAACCCGTGGATCGTCCGCTCCGGCTCTTCGAGCCCCGCCGCCGGGAGGCTCCGCATCCGCTCCACCCGCCACTTCGGTGACGGGATCTGCTCCCGCAGCGCCGGCCACTCGTCGCTCATCCGGATGCCGTTCATCACGACGTGCTCGGCCCGGATCGGGGCTACGCCGTCGGGCGACGGTTCCACCTCCGTGGCTTCGAACTCGTAGGTGCCGTGCGTCCAACCGAAGAGGCTGTAGAGCGTCTCGGTCATCTGCAGACGGGCGAACTCGAGCACCGTGCTCGGGTCGACGTGACCGAGGTCCACGAGCACCGAGCCGATCCGCTTGAGGGTTCGGCGCTGCTCGGCGAGCGCCTGCTCGAGCGCCCCCGGGCTGATGACCTCCGCCCGCACGAGCAGATTCCCAAACAGCGCTTCCACCGGGTTCGAGACATTCTCGGCGTGAACGACCGCGCCGTCGCGAAACAGGACCAAGACAGTCTGCGGGCCGCTCGTGAGGGCGAGCCTCCCGGTTTTGGCCTGGTGTCCGATCAGCTGAAAGATATCGGCGACGCCGAAGTCTTGGATGGTGCCGCTCAGTGGCACGTCACCTCCGCACCGCGAGCAGGAACGTGCCGGCCATCGCCAAGACTCCGACCGCCGCGATCGCGCTCGCTGCCGACCGACCAGCGAAGACGTCGGCCGGGCCACTCCAGGCGTTCAGGCCAAGGCCACCGGCGCTCAGCACCCAAGCCAGCCCGGCGAGCGCGCAGAACGACGCGACGGCGACGAAGCCCAGGACCGGGGCTCGACCGGACACGACCCACTCCAGCCCGGGCACGAACGACGAGCCGATCTGGAGGAGGCGCTGCCTCCGCCCGTGGCTTCGAACCTGCCGCTCCTTGCGGAGGCGGCTGTCCGGCGACACCAGCCGCCCCACCAGGAAGACGGACTGGCACTGGGAGCACAGACCGCCGGTGGGCTGAGGCTCCGCCATCTCCCCGCATCGCTCGCAGGGCCGGCTCCGGTGGGGCAGCATGAACCCGAGGAGGCCGAAGAAGACGGCCAGGGCGGCGATTCCGGGAAGCACGAGGTCGTGGACCGGACCGGCAACCCTGCCGCGAAGAGCAGCGCGGGTCGCCCCGACCTGGCCTTCGTCGAGCTGGTACAGCTCCGTCCACAATCGGCTCGTCTCGACCGACATCCAGGACAGCCGCGAGCCGACCGGCAACCCGGCCCGAGCGAGCATTCGCTCGGTCGCCTCGGGATCGAGGTCTCGCGCTTTTCGGATCTCGCGCTCGGCGCCTTCGAAATCGTCGCGGTCGGTGAGCAGCAGGGCGAGGTTCAGGTGCGGCTCCGCTCGTCCTTGGTCGAGCACCGCCGCGAGCCGCCTCTCCGCCACGTCTCGCTCCCCGAGCCGGTACTCGACGAGCGCGAGCGCGTTGCCGGCGACCGGGTCGGAGGGGTCGGATCGGGTCGTCCGCTCGAGCAAGCGCCGAGCGAGCAGAAGGTCGGACCGCCGGGCCGCCCGCAGACCGAGCACGAGAGCGGAGAAGGTGTCGCTCGGATCCTCTCGCGACAGATGGTCGAGCTGCCGCTCCGAGCGATCGGCGAGCGCCTCGTCGAGGACGGCGGCCTGCACGTCCACCCGAGACCCGTGAAATGCAACGAGCGGGGCCGCCATGCCGGCGAGCCACGGGGAGGCGGAGACGAGGAGGAGGCCAGCGCCACACAGGACGCGCTCCCGCGAGCTCTGCCAGGGCAGCGTGAAACCGAGCGCGAGAGCGACCGAGGCCGGCCACCCCAGACCGAGCAGACCGGGCAGCAGCACCAGCACGAGCGCGCCGAGGCCAACTTCTCCGGGGCCGAGCACGGCGGGGAGGCCGCGAGCGAGTTCGGAGGCCAGACAGCGCAGGTGGCGGACGAGCATCGCGACGGCGAGCAGCGCGATGGCAGCGGCGGCGCCCAAGAACAGCGCCGCGCCGAGCACGGTGACCAGGTGAACCTGGTTTCGGATCCCCCGCCCCCAAGCCGCGAGCAGTCCGAACCCGGCGCGCGCGATCCGGGCGACCCGGGTCGCGTCCAAATCGACCAGGAGCTCGAGCTCGACCCATCGGGCAGCAAGAAGGTCGGGCGCGAGCTGCACCGCCCGCTCGGCCCGAGCGAGCGCGACCTCGAGCTCCCCTCCCCTCCGCGCGGCCTTCGCCTCGGCGAGGAGAAGCGAAGCGGCAAGGACCTCGTTGCGAGAGCCCAGCGCCTCCTTGGCCTCCTCGAACAGCCCCAGGGCGAGCTCGGCGCCAGCCTGGTCGCCTCGTCGCATGGCAGCGGCGTGGACCTCGAGGTGGGTGCGCAGCTGCAATTCCGTCATCGGCCGGGGGCGGGACGCCTCTCGGAGAATCAGCGGCAGAGGCGGCTCCGGCGGGTCGAGCGCTTCGGGCGGGTCTGGGTCGGCGAGCTCCGATTGCGCGCCCGCCCACCCCGGCACCGCGACGACGAGCGCCAGCCCCATGACCCAGCCGCGCATTCGGTGGTTCACCGCTAACAAAGCCGGAGGGTTGCGGCAACTCAGGTGCGGTCGGAGGCGGCGAGGCAGGCCAGCGCGAGGTCGCGCGCCGACGCGGACGACAGGCGGCGGCGACGGCCTTCGGGGTCCGCAGCGGGCCGAATGCGAGAGGGCAGCGAGGCCCGCTCGAGGCCGCGAAGCGCCGCCCCCAAAGACCGGGCCGCGAGCCAACCCCGCCGCTCCGGGGTGGGGTCATCGGCCCGGCGCCCCGGACTCGCCTCCGCCCGGGCCCGGTGAAAGCGAAGCTCCGCGGGGGTGGCGGACTCGAGCAGAGCGACGCCGACGATCGGCGCGCCGCTCGGACCGAGCCAGACCGACGTCCCCCCTTCCCGGTCCACGAGCCAGCCGTCGCGCTCGTCGAGCCGCTCCACCGGCCACGGGTAAGGGCGCAGCTCGTCGAAGGGACCAGGACCGGGGTCGGGCAGAGGGCGAGCGTGGGCGTCGAACTCCACTTCTTCGCCCCGCTCGACCCAGGCGAGCAGCGCCTCGGCGAAGACCGCCTCCGGACGGCCCCGAATCAAGCCCAAGAGACTCCTCAGCAGCTCGGGGTCGCCCGGGTCGAGCTCGAGCAGCCGCCTCAGCGCCGGCTCCAGGGTTGGGCCTTCGAAACCGAGCGCGACCCGCCGACGGGCCACCCTGGGGTCCTTGGGCCTCAGCCGGGCGAGCCGGCAGAGGAGCGCCTGGTCGGACGAGCGGTGTCCGGACAAGCGGGCCAGCAGCACGGCGGGGATCGGGTCGGAGCCGATCGCGGACTCGAGCGCGGACTCGTCGGTGAGCTCTCCGAGCAGCGCCGCCTCCCCGGCGTCGAGCGCCGCGACGGCGAGCGCCTGCCGCGCGCTCGACCCGAGAGCACCGAAGCGATCCTCCGCGCCTGAGAACACGGACCCTCCTCGGCGGCGCCACCACCGGAGCAGGGCCGGTCCGTCGTCGGCCGCGGCCCGGGCGGCCACGAACGCGGCGTCGAGCTCGGGGGCGTCGGGCGCGCAGGCTTCGAGCTCGTCGAGGCGGACCCCGAGCGCCGCCGCCTCGACGAGGTGGGACGGATCGGCGTCGAGGCGAAACCACGCCTCGAGCGCCTCCGATCGGACCTCGGCCGGCGCGCCATCGAGCAACTGCGCCCGCAAGTCGGCGTCGCGCTCCCGGTCGAGCTGCCCGAGCGCCTCGTCGAGCCGACCTCGGGCGGCGTCGACCCGGGCGCCGAGACGGGCCGCGGCCGCGGCCGCCTCGGGGTCGAGGACCGGATCGATGTGGCTCCGCCACCGCGCGACCAGCGACGCCGCCTCGCCGAGCCCGCCTTCGGCCAGGCGACGCTCCGCAAGGGCGGACAAGACTTCGGGGTGACTGGGACAGCGGGCCAGCGCCCGCCGCAGCCACCGATCGGCCTCTTCGGGGACGAGCCGAGCCGCGAGCAGCTCGAAGCGGGGGGGCGCCCATGCCGGACCGCCGAGGGCCTCGATGCGAGCGACGAGGGCCTGGGCGCGGGGGCCGTCGCCCTCCTGCTCGCACCGCAGCAGCGCCTCCACCAGCGGGCGGGTCCACAACGGGTCGGCCTCGATCGCCCGCTCGAGAGCGAGCCGCTCCTCCGCCCTCCCCCCGGCCCCTTGGGAGCGAGCATGCAGCTTGGCCACGTCGAGCCAGCCCGAGGCCCGCCCCCGCGGGTCGTCGATGGCCGCCGCTCGCTCGGCCTCGAGCTCCGCCAGCTCGAGCCACCGGCCGCCCCGGTCCAGCTCGGCCCAACGGGCCTCGTCCACCTCCATGGGCAGGCCCTCCGGAGAGGGCGGAGGCAGCGCGAGGCCTCGGGCAGCGAGCGCGTCCTCGAGGCCGGGCATCGCAGCGAGGCGATGGCGCGACGCGAGGTGCTCGAGCACGAGCGGGCGAGCCTCGTCGACGTCGAGCGCCCATCCCCACGGCTCGAACCGATCCCCGAGCCGCGCCGCCTCCACCGCGAGCGATGCGAGGGCCATACCGGTCGCGCCGCAGCGCTGGGCGTGCTCGGCCATGCGGCCCGGGTCGCCGAGCTGCCCGTACAGCTCGACGGCGAGGCGGGCGATCCCGACGTCGCCCGGGGCTCGCCGGCATGCCGCCTCCGCCGCGGCGATCGCGCCTCGAAGATCGGCAGCCTCGACCCACCGCAGCTCGGCGGCGCGCGCGAACGCCGCCGCCGCGTCGGGCCCCTCCACCGCGGCCGCATGGCGGGCCCAGGCCCTCGCCGCTCGCTCCGGCATCCCCGCCGCGAGCGCCGCCCGCTCGACCTCCTCCGTCCACGACCGGCGCTCCGGCCGCTGGCCCGCCTCGAGGGCCTCGAGCGCCGGTCCGACCCGGCCCGCCTCCGCGTGCAGCCGAGCGGCGGCGACCAGCGCCGCCCAGCTCGAGCCCGGCCGCTGGGACCGCGTAGCCAGCTCCTCGAGCAGCGCGAGAGCCCGATCCCCCTCGCCATCCTTCGCGAAGACGGGCCACGCCGCCTCCGCGACCTCGAGGTCGAGCGGGTCGGTTTGGATCGCGCGTTCGAAGTGGCGCTTTGCTGTCGACCGTTCCCCCCGTCGCAGCGCCGCCCGTCCCGCCCACAGCCTGAGCGCGCGCTCCTCTTCGGGACGCCGGCCCGACCGCTCGATCCACCGCTCGAGAACCTCGGAGAGGGTCTCCCAGCGCTCGCGCTGCTGAAGCCCCCGGGCGAGCTCCTCGATGCCAGCCTCCTCCTCCGGCAACCCGGAGGCGGCCCGCGCCTCGAACTGGGCCTCCTCCGCCTCCTCGAACCGGCCGACCGCGGCGAGCGCCTCGGCGGCCGAGGTCCACGTTCCAGGCCGACCGTCCGCTCGGGCCGCTTCGACCAGCGCGTCGGCCCGGGCATGGGTGGGAACGGCAATTTCGAGGACTTGGGACTGAAGCGCGGTCGCTTCGCCGACGAGCCGCTCGACCCGCCCGACCGCCCACAGCGCCGAGCCGGTGTCCCCGTCCGCGGCCCAGGTCAGGGCGAGCGACGCCCAGGCCTCCGCCGCTGCTTCCGGGTGCGAGGGCTCGAGCAGGTGGGCCCCGTCCCGGCGGGCGTCGGGCGACGGGACCTGGGCCAGCGCTCGGGCCCGAAGGTGGGCAGGGACCGCCGGATCCGAGGCCAGGGTGGCCGGGTCGGCGAGCCCGAGCTCGACCCGGGCGAGCGAGTACCGGGGACCGGCGTCCTCTATTGGGTCCTCAAGCAGAGCTCGGGCCGGATCGGGCTGTCCGATGGCGACGAAGGCTCGAGCGACGGCGAGCCGCTCGGCGGGGGTCGCCGCTTCCTCCAACCTCGTCCCGGCGCCGCCCAACTCCGGCACGAGCAGGATCGCAGCGCGGGCCCGCTCCCCGGCGACCTCGGGCGGCCAGTCGGCGAGCAGGGCGCTCGCGAGGCCCAAGCGATCCTGCCTCGAGTCGAGCCGCCGCGCCCAGGTCTCGAACAAGCCCTCCGCTTCCGGGAGCGCGTCGGCCGCCCGAGCGAGCGCCGCGTCCGCTTCGGTCGGGCGGCCGAGCCGATCCAGAGCCTCGACCTGCAGGCCCACCATCTCGAGCCGCTCGGCCCGCCCCGTCTCGGCCCGAGCCAGCACCTGCTCGGCCCTCCGGACGCTGGCCTCGGGATCCCCACGCGCGCGCTCGGCCCGGGCCGACGCGATCGCGGCCTCCACGGAGGGGTCGAGGCGATCGGCTTCCGCGAACAGGTCCGCGGCTCCCGCGGCGTCGGCGAGCCGTTCGAGCCGAACCGTCGCCTGCCTGGTCGCCCACCGGGCCCGAACCGGGCCCTCGGCGTGTTTTCGCTGCTCGTCGAGCCAGGCGTCGAGCGCCTCCCACCGCCCGTGCCGCTCCGCGAGCGCGATGTAGGCTTCGGCGAGGGCGGGGGCGGCCGTCGCCCGGTGGCCTCGCTCGAGCAGCGCTGCGGCCCGGTCCGCCGCGTCGAGCCGAATCTCGGCCACCTCGGCCGCCTCGAGCCAAAGGGGCGCCGGGTCCGGGTCGTCCTCGGCCCGCTCCTCGAGCGCATCGAGGAGGACCTCCGGGTCGGGATCGGTCCGAGCGAGCCGCAGGAGGGCGGAGCGGGCGAGCTCACCGTCCTCGGTGCCCTGCACCGCGCTCGACGCCACCTGCGACCAGGCCCGCCTCGTCCCTTCGGTGTCGCCCTGGGCCTCGGAGCGCCGAGCCGCCTCGGCCCAGAGCCGCCGGGCCGCCGGACCATCGCCGAGCCGCTCGGCGAGCGCGATGAGCTCGGCCTCGGACCGAGAGTCGGCGAGCGCCGCCTCCATGAGCGGGTCGTCGGGCTCGAGCGGCGGGACGAAACCGGCCGCGAGCGCGGTCCGCGCCTCCTCGGAGCGGCCAAGCCGCTCGAGCAGCGCGACGAGGCGGAGGCGGAACTCGGTCGTTCGGGAACGGTCCGGAGGGCAGAGCGGTCTCGAGACCGCCGTCCGCAGGACATGGAGGCGGTCCTCGACGAGGCTCTCGTGGGCCTCGAGCAGGCGATCCACCTTGTCGAGTCGATCGGCGGTGGGGTCGAGCGCGGCCGCGCGCACGAGCGCCGAACCAGCGAACGCCGCCGACCCGGCGCGGAGCGAGGCCTCGGCCGCCGAGAGCAGGCGGTCGGCGCCGAGCGAGGCCGGCGCGGCTCGATCGGCCTCAGCGTACGCAACGAGGCGCTCGGCCAGCTCGGCCGAATCCCCCCGGCGCTCGGCGAGCGCCACCCGGCGCTCGTGGACCCGGGCATCGTTCGGCGAGACCGCGAGCGCCGCCGCGGCGGCCGCTTCGGCGCCGTCGAGGTCGTCGAGCCAGCTCCTCAGCTCGGAAACGGTGAGCCAATCGCTCCCGGCGCCGGTCCTCTCCGCGAGGGCCGCGGCGTGGGGCTCGGCCCGGTCCCACACCCCGGCCTCGTCCCACATGGCGAGCAGCCTCCGGAGCACGGGCTCCGGGTCCGAAGCGAGCGGGACCGCCGCCTCGAGCGGCGCCGCCACCTCCTCGGTTCGCCAGCCCGCTTCGACCCCGAGGTCGGCGAGGCGCTCGAGCCCGAGCGCATCGAGCGCGCCGAGCCGGGCGAGCCGCGCGCCGGCGGCGAGGCGACGCTCCCGCTCCGGCTCCGTGTGCGCGTCGACCGCGAACAAGAGCTCCGCCGCCGCCTGCGCGGTCGCGTCGTCGGCGTCGAGCAGGGCCCCGAGCACGGCCCGGCCGGCCGGGCGGTCGGCCCCGAGCGCCCGCCCCCACTCGAGACCGATGCTCGCCGCTTCGGGCGCGGTCGCAGGCGCCATCGGCTCGGCTCGCCGAAGCTCCTGCCAGGCGTCCTCGAGCGCCTCGAGGTAGGCGGCCCGTGGCCCTCCGCCTCGCAGCAGCTCGACCAGCCCGAGCCTCACCCGGATCCCCTCGTCGCGCCGCCCGAGCTGGTCCCACGTGAACCGGGCCGACCGCAGGGCATCGGCCCGCCGCAGCGTGTCGAGCCCCTCCTGCCCATCCGGATCCGACAGCCGCCCGAGCAGCTCGTCGGCCCGAGCCCGATCTTCGGCCGAGAGAGCCTCCCTCGACGACTGCAGCGCTCGGATCGACACCCGTGGGTCGGGCTCGGCGGTCGCTCGCTCGAACAACGCGGTGGCCCCGAGACGCTCGATGATCCGGACCGGGTCCGGCTCCGCCCACAGCGCGTCGAGCAGCCCGGTGCGAGCCGCCCCGTCGTCCGGGGCCGCTTCCACCGCCGCCTCCAGCGCGGCGCGGGCCGACGGCAAGCCCTCGATCTCCCGGGCGAGCTCGGCCACGTCGAGCAGCACTCGAGCCTTCGTCGGTCCGGTCCTTCGGGCAGCCACCGCCCGCAGCGCGGCGAGCGCGGTCTGCGGATCGTCTTCGACCCGCGCCGCCGACGCCAGCGCCTCGACGAGGCCGACGTCGAGGTCGGCGAGGTCCTCGTACCGGGCGGCGGAGCCGAGCAGCGCGGCGAGCGCCTCTTTCGCCTTGGCATGGCCTGGCTCCGCCGAGAGCGCGGCGCGAAAGCAACGCTCGGCGGTGTCGAGCCATCCGGCCCCGCGGTGGCCAAGACCAGCGGCGCACCAGACCTCGGCCCGCGGCGCACCGGCCTGCTCCCACGCCAAAGCCAGCGCCTCGGCGGCCTCCGGCGCCGACACCAGATCACCGCCGAGCCGAGCCTCGAGCGCCTCCGGGCCGAGCGACCGGGCGAGGCGCCCGTAGTCTCCGTCCGAAAACAGCCGATCGCCGAGCGCCGCGCGGGCCTCGGGGTGCCCCGAATCGGCCTCGACCGCTGCGATCAAGGCGTCGAGCTCGGCCGGCCCGACCTCGAGCCGAGCGAGCTGCACGAGGGCGTCGGCCCGCTCGCTGCCCACCGCCAATTCGGCCCGGGCAGCGAGCGCCGGCCGCTCGATTTCGGTCAGCCCCTCTTCCCTGGCCCGGGCGGCGAGCGTCGCCAGTCGCTCGATCCCGAGCTCCTGCCCAACCCGAAGCAGCTGGCCGCCGTCCACCCACAGCGACTCGAGCGCGTCGTCGATGCGGGGGTCGGCGCCCTCCTGCCGAGCCCCCAAGAGGACGGACTCCGCCTCCGCCTCGGCCGCCGATGGACCGCCGTCCGCTGCCCACGCCCTGAGCGCGGCCGCATGGGCGAGCCGTCGCTCGAGCCGAACCGGAGGCGCGGCGTCGCGCGCGGCGAGGCGGCGGAGCGCCTCGGCCCGTCGCTCGAGCTCCCCGGCTTCCTCCGCCCGTCGGGCGAGCCGCTCGAGCGCCGCTTCGCCCTCGGACCCGGTCGCCGCCGCCTCGAGCGCCTCCCGCTCTCGAGCTTCCTCTCCGGCGGCATACAGCGCGTCCGCCACCCGAAGCCAAGGCGGCGCCCGGTGGGCAGCGAGCGCGCCGGCGATATCGAGAGCGTCCACCGGCGCCTCGACGAGGCGGGCCTCGAGCGCCGCTTCGAGCGCGTCCGGACCCACCGCCTGACCGAGCTCGACGTAGCGGCGCTCGATGAGCAGCACCCGTTCGAGCGCCGCCACCGCGAGCAGGGGCCGGCGCCCGGTCGCGAGCGCGCTCTTCGCCGCCGCCTCCGCCCCCCGCAGATCTTCGGCCTCGAGCCTGAGATCCGCCTCCCGCGCCCGGGCGTCGGCCTGCTCCTCGACGTCCACCGAGGCGGACGCCCTCGCCGCCTCCGCGTCCGCCGCTCCCGCCGGGTCGCCCCGGGCCTTTCGGAGCTGGGCGAGTCGCCCGAGCGCTCGCGTCGCGTCCGGGGAGCCGCCCTCGCTCACCGCCACGAGCAACGGCTCGGCCGCGGCGAGCTCCCCCGCGGCCCAATGGGCGTCCGCGAGGTCGAGCTGCACCTCCGCCCGGCGGGCCCCATCGGGGAGCCGAGGCCACAGCGCCGCGGCGGCGAGGGCCCGGGACGGCCCGGTCCCGTCCCGCCAGGTCGCCTCGAGGGCATCGAGGCCGAGGCGGTCGGCCAGGGCGTCGAACCGCCCGGTCTCGAGGTAGCGCCCGAGCAGCGCGGATCGGGCGGCGTCGTGATCCGGCTTCAGGTCGAGCACCTCGAGCCAGGCCGCTTCGGACCCCTCGGCGTCCCCGAGCTCGCTCGCGAGCAAGCCGGCCCGGCGGGCCGCGACTTCGACTCGCTCCGCCTGGCCGGCCACGCCCTGCCACCGAAACAGGAAAACCTCTTCGGCCTCCGGATCGCCCGCTCGGCGCGCGAGCTCCGCGCCCCACCGAAAGACGACCCTATCGGCGTCGTCGGCCGACGAGACCGTGGCGAGGGCCTGGCGACGGGGCGCGTCCGGGGCCGCGAGCACCGCTCCCAGCTCGGCCAAGGCGCCGGTCGGGTCGTCGAAGCGCTCGAGAAGGCGAGCCCGCCGAAGCCGAGCGACGATGCGCTCCTCGAGCCGAGGGGTGCGGGAGGCGAGCTGCCCAAGCAGGCCGAGCAGCTCCTGCTCCTGGCCTTCGAGGCCGTCGAGCGCCTCGATCCCTCGCCGCAGCGGCTCCACGTCGCGCGGCGCCGCCACCGCCGCCCTTCGGGCGAGGGCCGCCGCTCGCAGCCGGTGCTCAACGGTCGGGGACGACGACAGCAGCGCTCGGCACGCTTCGAGCCACCACCTCGCCGCCAGAGCGGCGTCGGCGGCGAGCGCGGCCTCCTCTTCGAGGGCATCGGCGAGCTCGTCGGGAGCGTCGCCGCCCCGCAGCAGGTCGAGGCGAAGCGAGCGAGCGGCCTGGTCCGCCGGGTCGGATTGCACCGCGGACCTGGCCCGAACGAGCGCCGCCACCCGGTCGTCGAGGTCGGTGGCGAGCACTTCGGCCGCCCGCCGCCACAGCGTGGCCGCCTCGGACCGGCTCGAGGCCTGCGCCCTCCGCTCGAACGCCGCCACCCTGTCCCGTGAACGCCCGGCCCGGGCCCGGGCGGCGTCGAGCTGCTCTTCCACCGCATCCGCCCTCGCCCCCGACAGGGAGCGCCGGGCCTCGTCGAGCGCGGCGAGCGCGTCGTCCACCCGGCCCACCGAGAACGCGAACCCGGCGAAGGCCTCGAGGGCCTCGGCCCTCGGCTCCCCGTCCGAGAGCGCCACCCGCACCTCGAGCAGCCGCATGAGCTCCCATGGGTCACCCCGCTCGCGGGCTCGCCCCTCGAGCCGGTCGAGCGCCGCCTCGACCAGGGGGCCCGACGCGCCCCGGGCCCGAGCGAGCTCGACCACCCGTTCGTCGTGGGGCGCCGCGAGGTGCAACTGCCCAGACCCGACGAACGCGGCCGCCGCCCGGGCGTGGAGCCGGGCCTGCTCCTCTGTGTCCCGGGCCCGGCCGGCCGCGGCGGAAAACGCGCGTCCCGCCCCTTCGAGGTCCCCCGCGGACTCCGCCACCGAGCCGAGCCGCACGAGGCAGGGTCCACTGTCCGGGTGCAGCTCGACCGCCCGCCGGGCCGCAGAGAGCGCCTCGGCCGTCGCGACCGGCTCGAGCAGGTCGATGAGCTCGAGGAAGAGGCGCTCCCCTTCGGCCGCGGTCCCGGCCCGCTCGGCCCGGAGCCTCAACACCTCGGCCACCCGGCTCGGGTCGTGGGCTGCCCTCGCCAGCTGCTCGAGCACGACGAGCGCCCGGGCCCGAGACGCTTCGACGGCCGAGGAACCCTCCACCTCGAGAGCGAGCTCGGCCGCCCCCACCGCCTCCGTCGGCTCGCCCGCGGCCAGGAACTTCTCGGCCGCGGACACGAGCCGCGCCGCCCGTTCGGGCGGGGCCGCGCCTTCGGCCCGCCTCCGCTCGAGCCGAGCGAGCGCGGCGTGGTCGCCGGCGGCGGCCAGCACCGCGCCGAGCCTCTCGGCCACCTGGCGTTCGGTCGCCGACCCGGGCTCCGACACCGCGAGCGCTTCGGCCAGCACCTCCGACAGCCGGCGGGTGTCGCCCTGGGCTTCGGCCACCCGGGCGAGGTCCAGGTTCGCTGCCACCCGAGCCGACGGCGGCCCGCCCAGGACGGCTTCGACCCGCGCCTCGGCGAGCTCGCGGGCCTCCTTGGCCCGCCCGAGCCGAAGAGAGAGCACGATGGCGAGCGAGGCGGTGAGGGGAGCGGAGTCTCCGGCCCCGAGCGCGGCCCGCGCCGCGGCGTGCGCGGCCTCGTCCTCCCCGAGCGCAGCGAGAATCCGGGCCCGCTCGGCGTGGTGCGGACCGGAATCGGCGAGCGGGAGCGCCGCCGCCAGCCGTCCGAGCGCCTCGGCGAGCCGCGGCCGGTCGTCTCGGGCCCGATGGGCGTCCACGACCCGCTCGAGCCACTCGATGCGGGCGGGCTGGAGGCGGGAGGCCTCCTCGAAGGCCCGAGCCGCCGACAAGGGCTTGCCCACGGCCCGGTGGGCGAGCCCGAGCTCGCCGAGCCACTTCGCTCGAACCTCGGGAGCGTCGTCGTACCGAAGCCGCATCGGAATGAGCGCCCGGATGGTGCCGACGTCGCCGGCGTCCTTCCCTAGCTCCAGGGCGAGCTCGAGGAGCGGACGGGCCGGATCCTTTTCCGCGGCCTCGGTCACACGGCTGCGGATCTGCTCCCACTGCCGGTCCGTCGGCGAGAGCCCGGACAGCGCGAGCCGCCACGCCTCCGCGGCCGCCTCCGGTTCGGTGGGCCACAGCGCATCGGCGAGGGCGAGCCCGGCCCACCGCGACGTCTCCCGGTCGCCAACTTCCTGCGCCAGCTCGACGAGCCCGCGCAGGGTCTCGACCCCCTGCCCCGGCTGCCGCAGCCGGCCGAGCTGGCGGGCGGCTCGGTCGGGGCGCCCGGCCGCCGCGTGGGCTCTCGCCGCAGCCCGGGCGAGGTTCGCCTGCGCGGCAGCGTACGGACGGCTCTCGAGCGCGTCGGCCAGCGCGAGGGCGGGCCCCGCCGCTTCCGGGCGCCCGGCGCGGGCCGCGGCTTCGATGAGCAGCGCCGCGAGCTCGGGGTCCTCTCCCGGCTCGGCCGCAGCGGCGACCGCCGCGTCCGGTCGGTCCGACTGCAGCTCGAGGGCGGCGAGCGCCCTCGCCACCGCGGGTCCGGACGCATCCTGAAGCGCCCGGCGCGCCCCCTCGACGTCCCCCCTTCGCCGGCGAACTTCGGCGAGCTCCACCGAAAAGCGGCCATCGACGGGTTGGGCGTCGAGCGCCTGCTCGAACGCGCGCTCCGCACCGCTGAGGTCCCCCTCCGCGGCCAGGAGCCGGGCGGCCGTGGCGTGGGCGGAGGCCCGCTCTTCGTCGGTACGAACCAGCCCGGCGAGCCGCCGCGACGCCCGCACGGCGGCGCTCGTCCGCCCGAGCGGGGCGAGGGCGTCGATCCACGCCCGCAGCACCCCCGGTTCGTCGGGCTGAAGCCCCACCGCCTGCTCGAGCAGCCGGGCCCGCTCTTCGGGCCTCGCCGTCCGCGCCGCCAAGGCGAGCAGCCACGACGGTCGGCGGCGCTCCCCGCCGGCCCGGAGCCGGTCGGCGAGCGCCAGATGGTCCGCGGGCTCCGGTTCGATGCGCTCGGACCGGGCGACGGCCGCCGCCGATGGTGCGCGGGCTCCCAAGGACAGCAGCAGCCCGCCCCGCGGCCCCCCTCTCGCGAGCGCAAACGAGGTCTCGACGGCGGGGAGCTTGAACCCCGAGCTGGGAAACAGCCGCAGGACCTCTGCGAGCGGATCGAGCCTGGTCGTCGGCCCTTCCCGTCCCTCGAGCCCGCCGAACGCCCGCTCGAACCCGGCGAGCAGCCGGTCGAGGAGCGAGTTCGGTCCCACCGCGTCGAAGACCTGCAGCCGGTAGGCCCGGGCCTCCGGGCCGGCGTCCCCCCGCGGCTCGGGCGCGATCGTCGCCCGCGCGAGCAGCACTTCCCCGTCGTCTTCCAAGAAGACGTCGAGAACGTCGTCGGTGAAGGCGAGCGCCGTTCGGGCGCCCGTCCGCACCCGAGCCAGAGGCAGCTCCACTTCGAGACGGGTGAGCTTCAAACCGCACGGGCGCACCCGCTCGATCGAAGCCTGCGGGTCCGCACCCGGGGCGAGCGCCTCGAGGCGATGCACCCAGCCCTCGCCCGGCATCGGTCCCGGCCGCGCGATCAACAGGGCGCCCTCCTCGGCCGGGGCGACCGTCCACCCGAGCTCGGGGCCAGGGGCGTTCGGGGCATTCATCGGCGGCTTGCGGGGGGCATCCCACGCGCTGGGACGCAGGGCAAGAGCGCCTCAGGGCGGAGCGAGCAGCGAGTCGAAGAAGCGAAACGTGTCCGGGTCCTCGCCGACCCGAGCCCGGAGGACCCGCATCGTGCGCAGGTCCACGACGAGGTTGATCGGGACCGTGCTCGGATCGAGCAGGCTCGCCACCCATCCCTCCGGATCGTGGGCCAGCGGGTAGTTGCTCGCGTAGCGCCGGGCCCAGCCCTCGACTGCGCGCCGGTCGGCGCTGTTGTAGAGCCGATCCTGGTTGATCACGCCGAGGAGGAAGCCGCCCCGCGGGGCCCAGCTCTCGAAAAATGCGGGGAGGATGTCCGCCTCTTCACGGCACGGCTTGCACCACTCGGCGGCGACGTTGAGGAGGAGGTGGGTGTACCCCTCGAGGGCTCGGATGTCGCTGAGCCGAATGTCGTCCCGGTACGGCAGCCCCTCCACCGGACTCGGGGTCTCCACGAAGAACCCGGAGAAACGCATGTCCGGCAGCACCTGACCTTCGCTTCCGCCGTAGCCCTCCGGGGGCTCCTCCGGGTAACCGATCACCTCGGGCGCGGTTGGGGGCACCCGCGGATCGAAGCCGGGCGGCGGGGAGCCGACGAGGTTATCCCCGCATCCGGCGGCGAGAAGCAGGGCGAACAGCCGGCGCATCGGCGAATCATAGCACGAAGCATCCGTCCATCTACCCCCCCGCACGGTTTGCGAGTATGCAAGCCGCCCATGCGACGCGCCTTGGTCCTGTTTTTGGGGCTCTTCGCCTGCGCCCCCGCGACCCCGGGCGCCCCCGCCGCTCCTTCGGCCGCGAGTCCTCGCCCGAGCCTGCCCGACTTCCGCCTTCGGACCATCGACGGCGAACGCTTCGTGCTGTCCGAGCACGTCGGCCGGGACGTCATCGTCCTCAGCTTCTGGGCGACCTGGTGCCTCCCCTGCCTGGCGGAGCTGCCTCACCTCTCCGAGTTGTACGAGCGGAGGCGGAGCGAGGGGTTGACGGTGGTCGCGGTGTCCATGGACGAGCCGAGCACCCAGGCCGAGGTCGCCCCCACCGCGCGGCGGCTGGGGCTCAAGATGCCGGTGGTGGTCGACGAAGAGCAGCGAGCGGTCCGGCTGTACAACAAGAACCGGGACGCCCCCATGACCGTGGTCATCGACCGGGACGGGATCATCAAGAAGGCGCAAGCTGGCTTTCAACCTGGTGACGAAGAGCGGCTCGAAGAGCTCCTCTCGACGCTGCTCACCCGGTGATGCCCTTCCTTCTCATCGCGCTCCTCCTCCCCGGACAAGAGGACCCCAGCGGCCCACCGGCCACCGAGGCCGCGGCGCGGCTGCAGGCGATGCTCGCCGAGGCGGAAGCTTCGTCCGACCCGTTCTCCGACATGCAGTCGGAGCTCGTGGTCAAGGCGACCGCGCGGTGGCAGATCGACAACGGGGAGAGCTCCGAATTCTTCAACGCGCTCGACGGCCCGGCCGAGGCCTGCTCCGCGTCGGACGCCTGCCCTGGGGGAGCGGTCTGCTTTCAGGGCCAGTGCCGGGTCCCGAACCAGCAGTTCGACCCGACCGGCGAGAACTTCGGCGACTTCGTGAGCACTTTCGGGGGCAGCCTGCGCTGGCGCGGCTTCCTCGCCACCGCCCGCTTCGACACCGCGCTGTACCTCATGCCACCGGTCGCCGCCCCCGACGCGTCCTTGTTCATCCAGGACCGCCTGCGGCGCCGCTACGAGAACCAACTGCAAGCCGAGTACCTCTCGGTCGCCTACGCCGACGAGACGGTGGAGATGACGCTCGGCGACTACTACGTGACCCTCGGGCGGGGCCTCGCGCTCGGGGTGCGCATCGTCGATGACGTCGCCGTCGACAACAAGCTGCGCGGCGGGGAGGCGAAGGCCCACTTCGGCCCGGTGGACATGCACATCTTCTACGGGCTCCTGAACGTGAAGAACTTCGAGCCGGGGACCGGCTTTGCCTACGACGACACCGGCGATCAGATCGGGGGCCTCCGGCTCGAGTATGGGTTCGGCCGCATGCTCCGGCTCGGGGTCCATGGGGCGCGGATCCGGACCCCGGTGATCGCCGGCAACCAGACCGAGTTCTTGAACGTCGGCGCCACCGTCGAGCTGCCGCGACCGGTGGAGTGGGCCTCGGCGTACTTCGAGGTGGTTCACCTCGACCGCGACCGCTACCTCGGACAGACCCGGCAGCTGTTCTCACAGCAGGGGTTCGGCCTCTACGGGAACGTCAACTTGTATTTCGGACCGGTCACCGCCGTGCTCGAAGGCAAGATCTACGACAACATGATGAGCATCCTCCCTGGAGACGCGAGCACCGACCTCGCCCAGCGCAGGCAGAACATCAACCGGCTCTCCGAACCCCCCACCGCCGAGCGGTTCGGCGCGACCATCCTGTCCAACGAGACCGTGTTCGGGGGGAAGGCCCGCATCGACCTCTCCTTGGACCCGACCTTCGTGCCGTACGTCTCCTTTGGCCACTTCAACGACGGTGGCTGCGGGCTCTTCGGGTTTCGGGGCCGTTCCGGCGCGGCCGGCGACCAAGTCTGCGACGACAGCGGCTCCGCGGGCGCAAACGTCCGCCCGAAAGCCTACATCAACACCGGGTACGGGGGAGCGAGGGCCCGGTGGGCGAGTGGAGACCTATCGGTGGAGGCCGGCTACCGGCAGCAGCGCTTCTTCGCCGCCCAGACCTCGTCGCCGGACACGCTGGCCCAAGAGGAAGGCCATGCGCAGGTCGACCTGCACGAGCGGATCGGTGACTTCAGCACCGAGGTCTTCGTCATGGCCAAGAACCTGGCCCAAATCGACAACGAATGGGTGGAAGGACGAGCCGCGTTCACCCTGGGCCACGGGTCCGGGTGGTCGGTGACCGGCGCCTACGAATACACCTCGATCAGCCCGAACTCCCGCGAACATTATCCCTCGGTGAGCGGACAGGTGCAGATCGGCTCCGAGCTGCTGCTTCGGGCCCTGGTCGGGGGGGAGATGCCGGGGCTGAAGTGCTCGGGCGGGGCGTGTCGGTTCTTCCCCGGCTTCGAGGGGGCACGCCTCGAGATGACGCTACGGATGTGATCGCCCTGGTGCTCGCTTTGGCCGGGCTCGACTTCGACCCTGGTCCGGTGCTCGGCTGCGTCGCCGAAACGGCCCTCACCGCGGACCTCGACGACCACGAAGGCCTGCACATCAGGCTCGAAGAGCCAGCGCCGGGACGGGTGACGCTGCGGCTGTCGATGGCGGCCTCGGGCCGCGAGGCCGAGCGGACGTTCGAGTTGCGCCGGTTGGATTGCGCCTTGATCCCCCGGCTCGTCGCCCGGGTGTGGGAGCGCTTCCTCGAGGACATCCCGCCGGTTCCGCTTGCGGCAACGCCTGGTCTCCGCCCGGTCTGGCCGGCCCGGGCCGCGATTCGGGTCGAGCTCGCCGCGTCGCCCGGCCTCGCTGGGGCACCGAGGCTCGGCACCCGGCTCGAGTGGTCGCGAGGACCGGCTGGCAGTCTCTCCTTCGCGCTCGCCGGGGGCTTCGATTCCATCCTCTTCGCCCCACTCGGAGACGGGCAAGTGAACCTGCATGCCCTGTGGTTCGGCGCCGGCGCGGCCATGGAGGGTCGGGCGCTCGACCTGCCCTGGTCGGCGAGCCTGATTCTGGCCGCCGGCGCCCAGCTCGCGGTCGGCGCTGGCTTCGAGGAGGACCGCGCCGTCCCCCTGCCCGTCGCTCGGCTCCGGGTCGCCGCCCGGGTGGGCCTTCCCGGGGCCGGACGATCCGGCCTGTCCCCGGAGGTCGGGGTCGCGGTGGAAGGGTCCGCCTTCGACCTGCGCCTGACCGGTCCGGGCGGACCCCCGTACCGGGAGCCATGGGCGCGGATCGAGCTCCTGCTCGGGCTCGCCTTTCCGAGCCTTGACCCGTGACCGCATGGTGGGGACCCGCGGTCGACGGACCCGACCGAATGGCGTACGCTCCCCGAGTGCTGTGCCGGGCCTGCGGAGCGCCGAACGGCGCCGGGCGGCGCCGCTGCGTGCGATGTAGCGCCGACCTATCGTCCCCGGGAGCCGAGCCGACCTGGACGGAGCGACAGCCGCCGACAGCGAACGATCCGCCCCGCCGACGCCGGATCCCGGTTCGATCCCCGTCCGTCACCCTGCGGACCGATCCGCCCCCCCGGCCTGGGCTGGGGGCAGACCGTCATGCAGTGCCGTCCATGGCCGACCTCGGGATCGAGGAGGACCCGTGGACGGTGGCCACCACCGCCGACCCGCTCCCCCAGGAGGCGCTCGGCGACGCGACGCTGCTCGAGCTGGGCCGGGCCCCGCTTCCGCCGATGACCGAGCCTGAAGCCCCCACCCAGGCGGCGCCCCGGCCCGCTCACCGGCCGATCGCCGAGGTAGGCTTCTCCGAGCCGGCCGGCGGGCAGCGGTCGAAGCCACCCCGGCCGGCCAGCACGACCGCGCCGAACCTCGACCTCGAGACGCTGAGAGACCCGTGGACGGCGAAGTCCTGGGAGGAGCTGGCGAGCGCCCGTCGGGCCCCGTCTGCGGCCACGTGGCGCCCTCCGGACCCGGCGCGACCGCCGGTGGAGCGAAAGATGGCCTCCAGGGCAGACTCCAGCCCAACCCGCGCCGCAGGAGCCGCCCAGCCTGGCCCGGCTCGGCCGAGCGGGGGCGGAGCCCAGGCCGAGCGCCCGGCACCCCATCGACCCCGGCTCGGCCCCCCCTCCGACAAACCGGATCCGCCGACGGCGCCGCATCGGCATCCCGCCCTCGCCGACGACCTGTTCCTGGCCGGGACGAGGCCTGCGGGCCCCGAGGACGCGGCGGGACCGACGTTCATCCTCCCCCCCGAGACCGCCCGCCGGCTCTCGACCGGGGCCGCCAAACCGAATGCGCGGCCCTTTGACGACGACGCCGACCCGGAGGCTTCGGTGCTGGGGATGCTGGTGGAGCCGGTCGCGCCCGACCTCTCCGATCCCCGGACCCCGCCTCCGGAGTTCACGGTGGCCGCGCCGGGGGAGCTGGCGGGCCTCGCCGCCGAGGTCTCCGTTCCCGAGCACGAGCTCTTCGCCGCCGACAGCATGGTGCGCCGGGGTCTCGCCGCCCCATCGGCCCCGCACACGTCATCGGAGCCTGAGTCGCTCGACCTGGTCATCGAGGAGCCCTTGCGCATGGCGCCCTACCAAGGAGTCGAGCTCACCGACTCCGGGTTCGAGGTCGCCGACCCAGGGATGCTGAGCATGCCCGGTGACGCCGTCGCCCCCGGCCCGCTGAGCCGGCCCCAAAGCGCCCTGGGCCGGCCCGCCCCGATCCGACCCCCGAACGCGATGCCAAAGAACGGATTGGCATCCACTGGGACCTACGACGGCTGGCTCCATCCTGCCCATCTGGGTCCGTCGTCCCAGCCCGCCCCCGTTGGCCGCTCGGCGGCACCGGGCGACCAAATCCGATCCGACCGGTCGCTGGATTCGCTGGACGCGGAGGACACCCGCGCCATCCCGAAGATCCCCGCCGGTCCCCGGCTTCGGGTGCCCGCAACCTGGAGGCGGGCGGCGAGCGCCGCGGTGGACGCCGGGTTCGTGGTCGCTTCCGCGGCTCTCGCCGGGTTCGGGCCGGCCGGGCTCGCCGAGCTGGGGCCGCCGGACGCGATCCTGCTCCAGCTCATGGACCCGGCCACCGCGGCCTGGGCGCTCGGCGGCGCCGCCCTGGCGTTCGGCGTGCTCACCGGACTTCAGGCCGCGTTGGGCCGGAGCCTCGGCCAACTGTCGTGCGGCCTCGTGCTGGTCGAGACCCGCACCGGGGATCGAGCGAAGGCCGGCCGCGCGCTCCTTCGAGCCCTGCTCGCGGTACCGAGCGTGCTGCTGCTCGGAGCGGGCTGCGCTTGGCTGCTCGTGGACCGACGAGGCCGAACTTGGCACGAGCTGCTCAGCGGAACCGTGCTCGTCGTCGCCGGCCGCGACCCCGATACCCGGGCCCCGCTCGCCGACAGACGAGGCTGAGCCAGCGGAGCCGCCGGTTCACGAGGAACTCACCAAGGACTGCCGACCGTCGGTGGTTTTCCACCCGGGTCTTCGCTGGGCCGGATGGCCCATTGTTGGGGTGTCGTACTTCGTGGAAGAGCTCGAGCAACTATGCAGTCCGGGGTGCTCGACGGTGAAGAGACCCACGAAAAGGCGCCTGAGCGGGCTCGCGCTGTACGTCCCAAGTCCCCGGGTGCCCCGCTAGCGGTCGCCAACCCCGCATTCACGCCACCGGTCAACGAGAGACGAGGCTGAGCCGGCGTAGCCGCCGGTTCACGAGCACCACCACCGCGAGCGGCCCAAAGTTTCGGAGCGCCCGGGCCCCGCTGTCGCTCCAGTCGTCGTCGTCGTCGTACCCATCGCCGGTGCAGCCCGACTCCGAGTTCCCGTGGTCATCGTCGTCCCATTCTTCGTCGTCGCTGCCCTCGAAGGCGTCGCCTCCGCAGCCGGGGTCGCTCGCGCCTCCGCTTTGGGGACGGTCGTCCCAGTAGGGGTCCTGCGGAGGCCGGCGGCCGTTCCAGTACGGGTCGTTCCAGTACGGGTCGTCCCAGTACGCGTCGTTCCAATATGGGTCGTAGGTTGGCTGGCGGCGAGAGCCTCCGCAACCGCCGTCGGTAGCGCGCGACTCGGTGCGGCCCTCGACCTCCTCGTTGGACAGAAACCGAGCCTCGAGCCACAGAGCGTCCGCGGTCGCCTGCCACCGGTTCGGCCCTTGCTCGAGCGCCACCGACGAGACCAGCGGGGCGCTGGTGCCGCCGAACGTCAGCGTCACCGTTGCAGCCGTTGTGGCCTCGAGCAGGAGCGTCGCGGTCTCACCGGCCGCGCTCCGCAGGTCGGCCTCGAGCCGCTCCACCCCGTCCCGCGCGTACCCGACGCCCGGCCCGGCGAACATCTGCCCGTCGAGCAGAGTCAGCCGCACCCGCGCCGTTCGGACGTCGTCGCAGCCGGCGAGGAGCGCGGCGATGAGGAGGACCGCCGGCCTCAAAACTGGACTCCGGTGGTGAGGAGGGCGCTCGCCCGTCCGAGCGGCTCCCGGCCGAGGTCGGCCGCGTTCGGGCCAAGAGACGGTTCATACGCGGCCCTGAGCCCGATCGTGAAGCTGCGGTCGAGCCGCAGCTGGGCCCCGACACCGAAGACGTACATGGCGTCGGTGCCGCGGACCATCGTCCCGCTGGGCAGACCCCGCTGCTCGTGTCGCATTCCGAACCCTCCTTCCAAGTAGACCCGGAGTGGCGTCCACACCGGGAAAACCGCTCTCAGGGCGCCGAAAACCGAGAGGTCGGTGCGCGGACCGCCGACCGGCCCCTGGCCACCGAAGTGCTGCATGTGGACATTTCCGAGCAGGTGAAAGCGCATGCTGGAAGGTCCGGGACGAAACGTGGGTCCAATGGCAACGCCGGCGACCACGCCGGTCGTCCCCCCCTCGTACGCGGGGCTCGCTGCCCCGGCCACGCCCTCGAACATCCACCAGGTGGGCTCTTCGGAGGCGCGCGCCGTCCCCTGCAGCGACGCGCCGGCCACGACCACCCCCAACCAAGTCGCCACAGGCCGCATGTTCGAGACTCAAACACAAAACGTGCCAGCCTGTGCAGCCCCCGGTCGAGATGGAATGGTTGGGATGGACCACGGGTTAGCTCCCGAGGTGGGGCGGGGGCGAGACTTTGGGTGTGAACGCCGTGCCACGGGTGTGAGGGCCGGGTCACGGTCCCCTCAGATGTGGGTCGCATGGCTTGCCGCCACGCTCCCGTGGCCTGCCGCCGCCGCCCCCCCTTCCCCGCTCGTCCTCGGATTCGAGCGCACGTCGGAGGCGATCCGCGACGCCGCCGCCCTGACCTCGGCCCTTCTTCCCCGGGGACTGGCCCGCCTTCCGCCCGAGGCCCTGCTTCCCCACTTGCTCTGGTCGGTCGACCCTGGACCGCGCCGATCGGCGGGCGCGCTCGGCCTCGCCCCCGACCGGCCGACGAGGATCGCGCTCGCGCCCGACCTCGGAGCGGCCCTCGTGGAGCTGCCGCTGTCCCGCCCCGACCAGTTTCTCGAGTGGCTCGACCGACTCCCGGCTCCGTCTCGCACCCGGGTCGAGGTCGCGCCCGGTCGGGTGGCGGTGGTTCTCGCTCCCGGCCACCCGTTGCCGCTCGCGTGCGTGGTCGAAGCCGCCCGCGCCCTGTGCCAGCTCGGGGCGGCGCCCGAGGGAATCGCGCCCCTGGCCCGAGCGCTCTCCTCCGGCGTACAGGCCCCCGTCCTCTCGGCGGAAGAACCACACCGCGACGGCTGGGTCGCCGCGCTCGAACCGTTGCCGCTCGCTCGGGCCCTCCTGTCCCGGTGGGCGCACCAGGAGCGCCTCGCCCATCGGCTCCATCCGCCGGTTCAGCGGCGGTTGGTCGAGCGACGGATCAGGGCGGTCGAGCAGCGGGTCCTGGCCGCAGCCCGGGCCGTCACCGCTGCGGAGGCCCGCTTCGTCTCGCAGCGCGGCGCCCCTCGGCTCGGTCTCACCCTGACCTTGACGGCAGACGGCCACCGCCGGCTCGACCGCTGGCTGGGGCGCCCAGGCGGCGAGACGCGGGTGCGAAGCTGGACCGCCACTCCGTCCCTATTCAGCCTGTTCGTCGCCGCCAACCCGCGGGTGGCGGCGGCGCTGCTCCGGGCCGCCGGCACGCCCGTGTCCGCCTCGGCGCTCGACGGCGCATTCGGTCTCGTCGCGCTGGGCCTCGACGCCAGCTGTCCCCAGGCCCGCCATCCGGACCGCCTCGGCTGGCTGTTCCTGTTTCCGTCCGCGGTCGCCTTCGGTCTTCGGGGCGAGCCGGCGGCCGACGAGGCGTACGCGGCGCTCAACCGCGCCGCCGCCCCGTCATCCATCGCCCAGGTCTCCCTCCGCCCCCGGCTCCGGGTGCCGCTCGCGGAGGGGGAGCTCGGGGTGCAGGTGCTCGACGACCTCGTCCTGTTCGGGAGCGGACCGATGGCGACCCGGGCCGGGCTTCGCCGCCTCGCCCGGGTAGAGCCCTCCCGGCCTCCGGAGGGCACGTTTCTGGATGTCCGCCTCGACCTCGGAGCCCTGCTCGCCGCGCTCGACGCCGCTCGCGTGGATGAAGAGCACCCGTGGGCACTCCGCTGGCTCGCGCGGGTCGTGCAGGATCTGAGGCCGTCGGTCCAGGGGCTGCGCCGGCTCCGCCTGGTTGGGGTCCGCGTCCCAGAGACTCGCACCCTGCGCCTCGAGTTCGCCGCCGAGCGATGACGGATCGAGCCTCGTGGGCTCACCCCTGGCACCTCAAGGGCCGGATCGTGCCCGTGGGCTCACCCCTGGCACCTCCGGATCGAGCCTCGTGGGCTCACCCCTGGCACCTCAAGGGCCCCTGCCGAGCTCCTCTGCCGCCGCCGCGGTCAGCCCGAACGCCGCGACGGCCAGCGCCAGCCACCACCACCACGGGGTCGGGCGCTGCACCGCCTCCTCGCGCTTCGTCTCGGGTTGCGGCGGCGGGGGGGGCGGCGGCGGGGCGGCGGGGCGCCCCAGCCCGATTCGAGCCCGGGCAAGCACCTGACCGTCCAGGCAGTCTCGCGCATAGCCGACGACCTCGATTGGGCCCGAAACCCCGGGGGGGAGCGGCCGCGGCTGCCCGAAGGACCGCTCGACGAGGAAGACCGGCTGCCCGTCGGCGCCCACGGCGACGACCTCGACCCTCCCCAGAACCCCCATCGGATCGACCTGTCCAACCCGAAGCCCGCGCTCGTCGAGGGCTCCGAACACCCGGGGCCGGCCCCGCCGATCCGCCTCCTCGAGGGCGGCCCGGGCCGCTCGTCCATCGGGCGGGCCGCGATCCGGCGCCGCGGCCCACGCCCTCAAGCACGCCTCCCGAGCCGGGCCGTCCGCGGCCGCAGCCGCCTCGAGCAGCGGATGGGAGGCGGCGAGAAGGAGCAGCAAGGCGGCCACGTCCCCATCTTCCCTGCCGCAGGCGATCGCGCATAGGCCAGGCTCGTCGCCGAACACGGCACGTCGCCGGACACGGCGCGCTGCCGGGACCCAGCTCGCCGAACACGGCACGCTCGAGACGGCACGCCGAACATGGCCCGCTGCCGGGACCCGGCTCCCGCCAGGGGGCGGCACGTCGCCGGAGATCGAAGGCTCTATGCCAGACGGGCCCGGGTCGTCGGCACCGCTTGAGAGGGGGCCCAATGTGGGCGAGAACGTGGGCGCATGCCGGAGCGCTTGACCCAGTGTCTCGTGGACCGGGGGGTTCTCTCCCCCGAGGCCGCCGAGGAGGCGCTCGAGCGGCAGGTGCTCATGGGCGGGGCGCTCGACACCGCGCTGCTCGAGCTGGGGCTGGTCGAAGAGCCCGAGCTTCTCGGCGCTTTCGCCGAGGTGTTCGGCCTCGAAGTGGCCCGGCCCGAAGACGCGACCGCCGCCGTGGACGAGCGCGCGCTCCGCGCACTGCCCGAGCAGTGGGCCCGGCGCCACCAGATCGCCCCGCTGTCCCTCGACAGCGGACTTTTGTCCGTCCTGACTCCGGCCCCCGCCGACGTGCAGCTCGTCGTCCGCCTGGGCGAGATGCTCGAGCTCACCCTTCGCCCGGTGCTCGCCCCCGAATTCCGGGTCGCGGAGCGCCTCGCCCTGCTCTACGGGACCGAACCGGACGAGCGTCACCGGGCCCTGATCGCGGCCGCCGGCGGTCGCGTCGGCGCACCGCCCTCGCTCGAGTCGGGGCTCGACTTCGGCGCCGCGGTCGCGCGGCTCGCCGAACCCCAGAGCAGGGACGAGGTAGGTCGCACCGCGCTCGGCTACGTCGGCCGCCACGTCGAGCTCTCCCTGCTCCTCGTCGTGCAAGACGGCTTGCTCGACGGCTGGATGGGGAGAGGCCCCGGGGCGGATCGGCTGGCCGGCGTCTCGGTGGCGGTGCACGCCGACTCGGCGTTTCGGGTGGTGCTCGACACTCGGGCCCATTACCTCGGACCGCTCGCCGACGATCCGTCCCACCGCCAGCTCCTGGCCGAGCTCGGCCGGGTCCGCCCGCGGGCGGCGCTGATCGCTCCGATCCGGGTCCGCGACCGGACGGTGGCGCTGCTCTACGCCGACAATGGCCCCCGAGAGTTCCCGCCCCGGGCCGCGTCCAACATCCTGCTGTTCTTGACCCATGTGCAGGGAGCCTTGCTTACTCTGCTCAATCGACGCAAGGCAGCCTCCTTGAGCCAGCTCCCGGCCTCCGACTCGGTCGAGCTCCCCGTGCCGTGGGCGCTGTCCGAGCCGCCGCCCCCGGTCGGGCGCGGAGACACGGTCGAGATGCCGGTGTCCGTGCTCGAGGCGGCCATGGCCGCCGCGGCCCACGGCGAGGGCATCCTCCCTTCGCACCCTCCTCAACCGGCGAACCCGGAGCCCGATGGCTTCGACGAGGCCTTCGAGGAGGCGCTCGCCTCGATCGATCCGAGCGAGCTCGGCCCCGAGGACGAGCCGTTCGAGCTGCTCGACGCCATGGAGTCGAGCGGCGCGGCGTCGGACACCGACGGATCCATGCCGTGGGAGCCGGTGGACCTCTCGAGCCCCGGCCTCATCGAGGTGGCCAACGCCGAGCCCGAAGCGCTCTCTTTCCCCGAACCGGCTCAGCCGGAGGGCCCGGTGGCCACGGATCCGGAGGTCGAACCAGGCGCGGACCCCGCGGGCTTCGTGGCGCGGCAAGAGGACGCGCGCATCGCGGAGCCGGAGGCATCGGACCAGGAGGCTGGCGACGCGGGCTACCCCCCGCCAGGCGAGCAGCCCGTTCAGCTCGACTTCGACGAGCCGGTCAGCGGCGACCTGCCCGAGCCGGACCCGAGCGACTGGGACGGGGAAGATGAGCCCGGAAGCTGGGAGCCGGTGGAGACCTCGGCCTGGGACGAAGTCGCCGCCGACCCGGACCCCGGACCGACCGACCTCGGGCCTCCTGCGGCCGACGTCGGGGCGGGCCCCTCTGAATCCGACCCCGGAGCAAGGAGCCCTGCTCCGGCCGACCTCGGAACGGAAGCGTGGCTTCGAGCCGCGAACCGGGTCGAGGCCCCTCGGGCGCTGCCGCCGGACGTGCTCGAGCGAGCGGCGATGGAACCCTCGGGCCGGGCGCCCCTCGACGCAGCCGCCACGGTTGTGCAGCGCGCCTTGCCGACTACAGCTGCTGAGTCAACCGAGGTTGCAAATGAGTCTACCGAAGTGCCGGCCGTAGCGAACCGGATCGGCGCCGTCGCCATCGAGTCACGGAGCTTCGCTCCCGGCAGCAGCGCGCTCGCCGAAGAGGTTCGCTCTCGGCTCGAGCAGCTCGCCCACCCGATGAAGCGGGTTCGGGGCATGGCGAGAGAGGCGCTCGCCGCGATGGGTCCGGCCGCGCTTCCCCTGATGGCGGAGCGCTTCCCCGGGCCGCTGGTGGTCAACCCGTTCGCTCCAGAGGTCGTCTTGCCTCCCTTCGCCGAGTGCGGGCCGCTCCTGTCCCTGCTCGACCACCACGGCCGGGAGAGCCACCCGTTCGTGCTCGCCCGGCTCGACGCGCCCGATCCGCTGGTCCGGTTCTTCGCCGCCTACTTCTACTCGGCGGTGTACGTCCCCGAGGCGGTGCCTCGGCTCATCCAGCGCCTCCACGACGAGGAGGCCCGAATCTGCATGGCGACCGCGCGAACCCTGTTCGGCTACCGGAGCCACTCCGCCTTCGGCCAAGTGCTGTCCCACTTGCACGGACGCCTCGAGGCGAGCTCGGTCGCCGCTCGGCGCCACGCCGTTCACTTCCTCGGCTTGTTTCGGGACGTGAGCGCGATCCCGGTCCTCATCGACGTGCTCGACCGCAAGGACCGAACCCTGCTCGACGTCGCCGAGTCGGCGCTCGCCGAGATCACGAAGCAGCAGCTCGGGACGAGCGCCCGTCGGTGGCGAGCCTGGTGGGCCAAAAACGGGGACAAGAGCCGGATCGAGTGGCTCATCGACGGCCTCGCCGGCAAAGAGGAGGCGACCCGGCGCAGCGCCGTCGAAGAGCTCCGGGCCCTGACCGGCGAAGACTTTGGCTTCGTTCCCGCCGGCCCCCGGCGAGCCCGCGATCAAGCCGTGGCCAAATGGCGATCCTGGTGGGCCGAGCAGCCCCATCCCGCCTGATCCGCCCCCCGAATCTCCCGTGCGGGTCAGGACGACGAAAATTTTCCTTTACATCGCATGTCCTCTCGACTCACGGTTCGCGGCGCCTCGCTTCGGTGAAGCAACTCCGAACAACGAGAGAACGAGATCACTCGCAGCCTGCTGCTGCGGGTCGGTCGGCGTGCCGGGCTGGTGAGAACCATGGCCCAGGTACGTTCCGAAACCGGTTGAAACCTAGGCAGTGGGACAGAGTAGCTCAATGGTAGAGCATCGGACTCCGACTCCGACTGATGCAGGTTCGAATCCTGTCTCCCACCGGGCCTGAAAAGCCCTCCTGGAACCGGGGAAGCGAAGAGATCGGGGCCTGGGTAGAGCCGGGCCGAGGACCGCCATGAGCCTCTTCGGAGGCTCTTTGCGCCCTGCGGCCACCGCTCTTGCCGGCCTTGCGGCCCGGGCCGCCGGACGGCTGCTGCGCCCTCGACATCGGCGTGCGAGCCTTCGCCTCGGGCGAGGGTTCGGCCCGATGAACCGGGCGTGCGCCGCCGTTCGGAGCTACCGACGCCCCGCCGTCGAGCGCGGCGCTCGCCGGGACCCGATCTCTTCGCCGACCCACTTCGACCGGTGGCCGACCTACGGCGGACATCGACTTCGGCGGCCTGAACCTTCAGCCGCCGAGAACCCGGCCGGGACATCCGGCCGGCACCCGATCGATGGGTTTGGGATCGCAGGGCCGAAGAGCATCCGACGCGGCCCATCGGACCCATCGAGGGAGGAGAATTCCTTCGGGAAGGAGAGAGAGATGTTGAAGCGGTACGTCATCCACGCGAACCACCGGGGACTTCGGTTCGACAACGAAGCGCTGACCCAGATCCTCGGCCCGGGCACCCACTGGGTGTGGGGGATGAGGGCGCGGGTCGACGTGGTGGCCGTGGACAGCCTGTTCCTGAAGCACGACCGGCTCGAGCACATCGTGGACAGCGGCCTGCTCCGCGCACAGATCGAGGTCATCGAGCTCGCCGAGCACGAGCGGGCGCTCGTCTGGCGGGACGGGCGGCTCGCGGCGGCCTTGACCCCCGGTCTGTTCGCGATGTGGAAGGTGCTGCGGCCGCTCGAGGTGGAGCGCTTCGACGTCAACGAGGTCCGGTTCACCCACCCCCGGCTGAACACGTTCGCGGACAAGGCGGCGATCCAGGCTGTGCTCGACATCAAGCAGGTGCCGGCGGAGCACGGCGCCGTCATCGACGTCAACGGTGTCCTCGTGGACCTCGTGGGCCCGGGTCGGTACGCGTTTTGGAAGGGCGGCGCGCAGGTGCGGGTCCGAATGGCCGACCTTCGGGAGACGGTCCTCGACATCGCCGGCCAGGAGATCATGACTTCGGACCGGGTCACCCTGCGGATGAACGCGGTGGTGGCGTTCAAGATCCGCGACCTCCGGGTCGC
>DAIQNR010000067.1:0-30573 GCA_036788295.1 Myxococcota bacterium | reverse complement strand
GCAGAACAAGGGCCACGTCGAGGGCGCCTTTGGCCTCTTCTCTCAACATGCGCCCACAATATCTATAGCAGCAGAATCATTGCGTGAACTCGCCAGGGTGGCCATGGGGGATTGAGCACGTTGAGAGAAATGCATGCCGAACTCGTCGTCGATGACATGGTGCCAGTCTCCAGGCTCGGTGCTGAGATGAGCCACGTCCTCATCACCGGCATGTCGGGCGTCGGAAAGACCGCCGTGGTGCGCGAGCTGCGCCGGCGTGGGCATATCTGTATCGATATGGATGAGCCAGGTTGGTCGTTCATGGACTCGAGCGGGCACCAACACTGGGAAGTGGGGCGGCTCGAGGACGCCATGATGAAGGCGGCCGATGGGACGCTGTTCGTGGCCGGTTGTGCTGAAGAGCAACGAAGTCTCCGCCACAGATTCAGGATGGTCATTCTCTTGAGTGCTCCGCTCGACGTGATGCTCGAGCGAGTTCGGTCGAGGTCGGGAAGTTCATTCGGTCAGAGCGCGGAGGAGATGGCGCATATCCTGGATGATCTCGAGAAGGTTGAGCCGGCTCTACGGAGCGGATGCACGCACGAGATCGACACGAGGGCGCCCGTCTCGGAGGTCGTCGTTCGAATCCTCGAGCTCGAGCGGGGTGAACGCCGCGACGGTTCGCTCGTCAGCTGACCTGCTCTTGGACCGAGGCGCCCAGCGCTTGGCTGAAGAACTCGACGAAGGCGCGGGCCTTCGGGGTGGAGAATCGGGTCGGTGGTGATACGGCATGGATGTGGTATCCAGGGCTGTTCCAGCTCGGGAGGATGCGTCGGAGCGTTTGGGTTTGAAGAGCCTCCTTCACGATGAAGTCCGGCGTGAGCAGGATTCCCAGACCGGCCACCGCGGCGTCGCGGAGGGCCAGGCTGTTGTTCACGGTGAGCGGTCCGCGGACGTCGACCGCGAGCGGGCCTCCGGGCCCGTCGAAGGTCCAGCGGCTCGGGGCGGCGTGCAGCGCATAGCGCAGGCAGACATGGCGGCCGAGATCTCTTGGGTGCTCGGGGGCGCCGTTTTGCTCGAGGTAGGCGGGCGATGCGCAGAGGACGCGCTCGCCCGAGCCGATTCTTTTGGCGATGAGCGAGCTGTCGTCGAGGTGGTCGCCGATGCGGAGGGCGACATCGATCCCCTCCCCGAGGAGGTCCACCAAGCGGTCGTTCAAGAAGACGTCCAGTTCGACGTCTGGGTATCGGCTGAGGAAGGAGGGGATGAGCGGCGAAAGCCGGAGGATCCCGAAGGACATCGGTACGCTCACTCGCAGTCGTCCCCGAGGGGCGGACTGTAGGTCGAGGAGCGAGCGCTCGGTCTCGTCGAGGTCATCGAGGAGCTGGATGCACCGTTCGAGATACAAACGGCCCGCCTCAGTGAGGCTGAGCCTTCGCGTGGTGCGGACCAAGAGCTGGACGCCGAGATGCGCCTCGAGCTGCGACACGAGCCGACTCGCCCACGCGGTGCTGTACGCCTGGGAGCGGGCGGCCCCCGCGAAGGAGCCGCAGGTGGCGACGGCGCGGAAAGCCCGCATACCGGCGAGGACGTCCACCCGGCGATTGATCGAGGAATCCGCAACGGTTCGTCAATGCCAAGTGGGATTGTCAACCGGGTCGCCGTCCCCCCATAAGGCGCCATGACCTCGAGACATCCGAACGCCGCTGGCCGGCGTGAGTTCCTCTCGCTCGCGGCTTCGCTGGGCGTGTTCGCCGGTTTGTCCGACCTCGCCGGGGCTGGGGTGCCGCAAAGGCGTTTCGTGCCCCGCCGGAAGGTCCGCACCCCAAACCCGAACGTTCCGCCCATGCCCGCGCTCGCTGCCGGCGGGGTCGTTCACGACGGCAAGCCGATCGGGCCGTTCGGGATCGACTCGGCGGCGGGTCTGCCCGACGTGCGCAGCCACCGGCGAAAGCTCGGGTTGCTCCTGCCTGCCACCAACACCAGCGTGGAGCACGAGCTCTGGAGCGTGATCTTCAAGAACGAGAAGGCGCTCGACGGCGTGGGATTGCACACGACGCCGGTGTTCACGCCGCGCTCGAAGCTCGCCACGGCGGAGGACCTCGTGGTGTACAAGCGGCAGTTCCTCGAGGGTCTGCAGACGGCGGTGACGCACGCGCTCCTCGCCGAGCCCGAGTATCTCATCATGGGAATGAGCCTCGAGCACATCCTTCGGGGCATCGAGCCCATCGAAGGCGCAATGGCGGACGTGCAGAAGCAGACCAATGTCCCTTGGGCGACGTGGCACGATGCGGCGCCGGCTGCGCTGAAAAGCTTCAACGCGAAGCGCATCGGTCTTCTCACCCCGTTCGATGCGACGGGCAACGAGAACGCCGCGGCGCTGTTTCAGGATCTCGGGTTCGAGGTCGTGTCGAGCGTGGGTTTTGCCTGCGCCAACGCGCTGCACATCGCGCATGTCCCCGACGCGGCCAAGGAGAGGGCCATTCGCGAGCTGCTCGCCACGAAGGCAAACCGCCTCGACGCGATCGTCCAGTGCGGAACGAACATGAGCCTCTCCCAAGTATCGGAGAAGCTCGAGCCCGAGATCGGCGTGCCCATCCTCGGGATCAACGCCGTGCTGATGTGGTACGCGCTTCGAGAGAACGGAATCCTCGAGCCGCTCGAGGGCGCCGGGCGTCTCCTCCGCGAGGTTTGAGCCGTATCGACGCCCACCCCCGGAGCACGAACGAGGGCTCGATCTGGGAAAGATCGAGTTCCTGGCCTTCAGTCGCGAAGCTGACCGGACAGGAGTTCGATGCGGTTCGAGAGGGTCAAGCGGTGGTCGATGTCTTGGACGCCGATGAGGATGGCCTGGACCAGACCGTTCACGAGGTCCTGCATGGTTACGATGCTGGATGTCTCGTCCGACGCGACGTCGTAGATGGCCTCCCTCGCCTCGTCGGTAATCCTTCCCGTGGTGGTATCGACGATCTCCCCCGCTACCCGCTCGAGGGCGCGCCGGACCGGACCGGAGCCGTCGCCGAACATCTGCGCGATCGATTCCTGCATCAGGTCATCCGCCATCGAACCGAACGGCAAGGCAGAAAGCCCCACGTCGAGGATGAAGTCGATGAGGGCCTTGCGGGTGGCCTGCCGAGCTTCGGCCTCTTCGAAGAGCTCGGCAACGGCCACACGGGCGGCCACGCCGACGATGGACAGGGCGTAGTAGTCGGCATCCGTCACCTCATTGCGGTTGAACCGATCCTGGAGATCCTGAACGTATGTTTCGACAGCCCCCATCGCCGCGCTCGCGTCCGAGTTTCCGCTGAGGGCGGTGAGGCGAAGGAGCATGGCGAGGTCTCGGGCCGCCCTCTCCGCGTTGGTTTCATTCGAGCCGATGGTGAGGTTGATGTCGTTCGCGGCGAACGCCTCGAGGACCTCCCGGCCGTTTCGCGGGGACGCCAAGAGCTGGCTCAGCGCGTTTCCCCGCTCGGGGAGCGGAGTGTGGTCGTAGGCGTCGAAGAAGGCGTCCGGGTTTTGGCGCGCGGCGGCCACCGCGTGAGCGGCCACGGCGATGGCCGACTCTGGCGTCCCATGCGCGGTGATCGAGCTGATGAGCGACGCGAAGGGATCCGCGGCCTCGCGAACCGTGTAGGCGCGGCCGTATCGGGCGAGGTGGCCCAAGACCTCCTCCTGGCGCTCCGCGGGCAGCGACTCGAAGAGCCGAGCCGAGGCGGAGGGATCCGGGCTCTCGCTCGCGAGATAGAAGGCGAACGAGACCGCCGATGGGCTGTTCAGGCGCTCGAGAAGGTCTTCGGCGAAGGCGTCGATGAAGCTCGACATCAACGGTCCACCGGCGGCGGCGAAGTTTGCTACGGGCTCGAACCACCCGCTGCGTCCGCTGGCGGGCGTGTCGCCGATGTACACCGAGAAGAACCCCACCGCCTGGTCCTCGGAGATGGCTCCGTCCACGTAGGCTTTCGCGAACGCGTTCGCGATGGCCGCGTGCCCGCCGGGCGTCACCCGGCCATTGGCCAGGAGGTCGGCCAGGCTGTGGGCGTCGAGCCAGAACGCGCTCGCGGAGCGATCCTGCTCGTAGATCTCCCCGATGAGCCGCGACGCGCTCGCCGGGTCGAGTCCAGCCATCGTCTCCGAGAAGGCTTCGAGCCGCGCGTCGTAGTCGTCGAAGCCGAGCCTTCGACCGACCTCGAGGATCTCCCGGGCGAGGTCTTCGATCTCCTGGTCGGTCAGCGGAGCGTTGGGCCGGGTGGAGGCGGCGCTCACCTCCGCCCCGCCGCCCGCGCCGAGGCCGAACTCCTCCGGCTCGAGCTTCGCGCTCGCAGGTACGGGGTCCTGGATGGAAATCACGGAGCTCTCGTAGCGGGTTCGATCTCGACGCGCTGCACGGTGCGGGTCGTGGTCGTGGTTTCGCCCCGTGCGTTCGTCCCGGTCTCGGTGATTGTTTGGGTGCGGGTCACGGGGGTTTGGATGAGTCGGGTGACGGTCGTGGTCGGCATCGGTCGTGGACGTTGCAGCGGACGTGCCACGGTCTTCTCCCGAGTTCGGCAAGAATGTAGGGTCAGTTTCGCGGAGACTGCCTCAGTCGAGGTGCACTCTCGGGTCCAATCACCACTCCTTCGCTCGGACCCATCGAGGTCGTGGCCGGGGCGGTCGCCTTCAGCTGCGTTCCGAGGATGTCACCAGTGACCACCACGTCGGTCGGGTTCGGCTCGTCGCGCCGGCCGAGCTCCCAGACCTTCCCGATGCCGAGGTTGTCCGCACTGTCCCCGAAATGGACGACTCCATGGAAGCTCTGACGGTCCTGTTGGTTCGCCAGAGGCGCCCATCACAACATTGAAAAGCGACGACGCGGCGGTTAGGATGGCGCCCGCGATGGGGTTGCCGGTGGTGACCAGGCCCGTCAACGAGGTCTGGGCGTTCTTGAAGGCATCGCTTTCGATAGCTGCGGTGACCTCTTCGCCGAGATCGCGCTTGCCCTGCGTGCTCCGCATGAAGGCCACGTGAGCGTCCACGAAAAGGGGGGACCCCGAGCGAGCGACCCCGGGTCGAGGGCGAGCGAGCAAAGGGGCACGTCTCCTCACGGCAGCCCTGGTTTTCTCCATGTGGCCATGACGCACTCTGTCAGGAGGTCCGCAGGGTCGAAATCCATCAGTTCGCCGTCGGCCCTGATCTTCGCGAGTTCAGCGGCGACCTCCGAATCCGACGAATGGCCGAGTCGCTCCAGCTGAACGCCAGGAAGCTCGGCTCGGAACATCTCCTCCCATCGAACGACCCCCCACCCGTTCAGATAGCAGTTTGGCTGGCAGTGTTGTTTGAACTTGGGCCTGAGATGCGCCCAGTGCGGGAAATTTTTGTCTGCCCCATGGAAACTACGCGGGTCGTGGGCACCTGTGGTGCTCGTGTAGGGGTGAACCACATGACAGAAGACGCCGCCCGGCTTCGTGATCCGCACCATCTCTCGGACCGCCATCACGGGGTTCGCGATGTGCTCGAACACCGAAGTTGACAACGTGACGTCGAAACCTTTGTCGTCCAGTCCCGTCTGCTCGGCTCGAGCTCTCCGAAGCTTGATGGTTGCGGTACGCGTTTCCGGCATCAACTGATGCAACTCCGCAAGGAACTTCGTGTCGAACCGAAGAGCGCGCCGCCCGAGTGTCTTGATGCTCCGCGCAAAACCCCGGTCCCGAAGATACGTTAGGCCGTCGCGCCACCCTTCGGCCGGCATTGCGTCCGGTTCGATCCCGACCACGACATTGTGGACCGCAAAGATTCTCGCTCGCTTCATCAGTTGGCCGGGCCCGATTTCGAGAATCTTCTGTCCCCTGAGTGGGATACCCTGGCAGTGCTCGATGGCTGCAGTTTGCGCTGCAACAGAGGCGATGACTTCGTGCGCCTCCGAGCTCCCCCTCGCTCGATGCTGCCTGTACAGCGAGAGCAGCTCTCGGACTCGTGCGAGCGGTTTCAGGGGAACGTTCCCATAGGAGTCCATGGGGTATCCTTCGTCACGGCCTGGCGTGTCTCTCTGCTTTGCCACGATCACTTGCCACGTCGTCCGCCGCCCCGCACGCTTCCATACCCAAGCGATACCAGTGAAACCCAGCCGCTTCAAGCCACCGGGGACAGCATTCTGCGCTGTCTCGATGACCACGCCGCAATATCCTCGCATCCTCTCGTGGACGACACAAATAATGGCGAAAGTACGATGTGTGTATTCAACGATATTCGAAAAGCGGAGCGATTTCGCGTTTGGGCTCCCGCTGGCGGGATGGCTCCTTTGGCGCGGTGCCCGAGCTCGGGTCTTCGGCTCCACCAAACGGGCGCGCAGAGTCAGGGGGCGGTGGGGTTTTGGTACGTGGCGCGGGTCGCGGCGACGAAGGCTTCGCGGGTCCATCCTTCGGTGAGTAGGCGCTGGCGGCCGGCTTCCCCGAAGGCTTGGGCTTCTTCGGGGGCGTCGAGCAGGCGCTGCACGGCTTTCGCGAGCGCGGCTGGGTTTTCGGGGGGCACGAGGTAGCCGGTCTTGCCGTCCACGACGATCTCGGGGAGCCCGCCCACCCGGGCGGCCACCACCGGGACCCCGGCCGCCATCGCGTGAAGGGGGACTTGTGGGAAACCTTCGGATCGGGACGGGCAGACGATGACGTCGGCGGCGGCGCAGAGCTCGGCCGCGTCGGGGAGAGGGCCGAGCAGGCGGAGCCCCGCCTTGCGGAGGCGATCCCGCTGAGGACCGTCGCCGATCACGGCGACGAGCACCGGGCCCTGGATCGGGGCCGCGGCGAGCACGTCGAGGCCCTTCACCGGGTGGAGCCGGGCGATGGCGAGCACGACGCGCGCGCCCCTCTCGAGCCCGAGGCGCCTCCGGGCCGCCGTTCGGTCGAGCGGAGCTCGACGGGGGTCGACGAGGCTCGGGCGGACGACGATTGGGGCGAGACCCGCGGGCAGGGCCTGTGCGACGGCGCTGCTCACCGCGAGCACCCGGTCGGCCCGGCGCAGCGCCGGCGCCCACAGCGCGCGGCGCAGCCCGCCGAGCTCGACGCCGGGGTTGTGGGCGGTCGCGACCCGCCAGGCCGGGGCGATGGGCGCGACGAGGGCCGACGCGATGTCGGAGACGGCGAGGTGGCTGTGGACGACCTCGGATCGGCTCTGCCGCAGGCGCTCGGCGAGAGCAAACGCGGCGCGAACGTCGAGCGGCCCGCTCAATCCGAGCACGCTCACGTCGTGCCCATCGGCGGCGAGCGCGTCGCCGATCGGGCCGCCTCGGGTCGTCGCGATCACCCGGACCTCATCGCCGAGGGCAGCGAGATCCCGGGCCAGGGCTTCGACCAGCCGCTCGGCTCCGCCGAAGCCGAGGCCGTTGGTCAAGAGCGCCACCCGCACCGCTTTTTGCCCTTGGGGACGCGGGGGCGGGCGGTCAAGCGGGCCGGGGTGGACTTTTCGCCCAAGCTCTGGTGCATGCTGCGCATGGCGCGAAAGGGCATCATCCTGGCCGGCGGCTCCGGGACCCGCCTGCACCCGCTGACGTTGGCGACCAGCAAGCAGCTGATGCCGGTCTACAACAAGCCGATGATCTACTACCCCCTGTCGGTCTTGATGCTGGCCGGGATCCGGGAGGTGCTCGTCATCTCCACCCCGACCGATCTTCCTGCCTTCGAGCGCCTGCTCGGCGACGGCAGTCGGATCGGGATGCGCTTCTCCTACGCGGAGCAGCCGAGCCCGGACGGGCTCGCGCAAGCGTTCCTCATTGGAGAGGACTTCATCGGGACCGATCCATCGGCCCTGGTGCTCGGAGACAACCTCTTTTACGGGCAAGGTCTCGCCGATACCCTCCAGCGGGTGTCGGCGCAGGAGCAGGGAGCCACCGTCTTTGGGTACTATGTCAAGGATCCGGAGCGCTACGGCGTGGTCGAGTTTGGGCCGGAGGGCAAGGTGCTGGGCCTCGAAGAGAAGCCGGAGAAGCCGAAGTCCCACTACGCGGTGGTTGGGCTGTACTTCTATGATGGGACCGTGGTGGACAAGGCGCGGGCCCTCGCCCCGTCTCCCCGGGGGGAGCTCGAGATCACCGATCTCAACCGAACGTACCTCGAAGACGGCGATCTTCGGGTCGAGCTGCTCGGCCGGGGCACCGCGTGGCTCGACACCGGGACCCACCGCTCGCTGCTTCAGGCCGCGACCTTCATCGAGGCGGTCGAGGAGCGGCAGTCGCTGATGGTCGCGAACATCGAAGAGATCGCGTTTCGCATGGGGTACATCGACCGAGGCCAGCTCGAGTCGCTCGGGCAGGAGCTGCGAAAATCCGGCTACGGGCAGTACCTCCTGCAGATCGCGGCGGAGGGCTGACCATGGGTTTTTCGATCGAGCCGGCCCGCCCGGACATGCCCGAGGTCCTCCTGGTCGAGGGAAAGCGCTTCGGGGACGAGCGCGGCTTCTTCTCCGAGACCTTTCGCGCCGACGAGTTCACGTCGGCAGGGATCCCGCCGCTCGTGCAGCACAACCACTCTCGCTCCGCCCGCGGGGTGCTGAGAGGGCTTCATTTTCAGCTCATTCCCCACCCGCTCGGGAAGTTGGTGCGCTGCGCCCGGGGCCGCATCCTCGACGTGGCGGTCGACGTTCGATTGAAGTCCCCCCGCTTTGGCGCCCACGTCGCGGTGGAGCTGTCCGACGACGACAACCGCATGTTGTGGGTTCCACCCGGTTTCGCCCACGGCTTTCTCACCCTGAGCGAGGTCGCCGACGTCATCTATCTGCAGAGCGACTATTGGGCGCCCGAATTCGAGCGGTCGCTGCGGTGGGACGACCCGGACGTGAACATCCCCTGGCCAAGCAGGGACGTGCAGCTGTCCACCAAGGACGCCGCGGCTCCGCTGCTCTCGGACATCGAGAGCAACTTCCCTTACCCCTGAGCCGGTGCGAACCGTCCTCGTCGTCGCCTACCTCTTTCCTCCGCTCGGCGGCCCCGGGGTGCAGCGGACCTTGTCGTTTGTCCGCCACCTCCCGACGCTCGGGTGGCGCCCGGTGGTCCTGGCTGCGAGCGACGACGGCCCGCACTGGGCGCTGGACCCATCGCTGCTCGCGAAGGTCCCGCCCGAGGCGGAGGTGCACCGGGTGGAGGAGACGTGGCTTGGAGAGCTCGTCCATCGAGGCCGAGCGCTGGTCCCTGCGGCCCATCGCCGCTCCTTCGACGACGCGCTCTTCGTCCCCGACCGGCAGGTCACTTGGCTGCTGCCGGCCCTCCGCCGGGGGCTCGCCGTCGCCCGGCGGCAGCGCCCGGCGCTCATCTACGCGACCGGCGCCCCGTGGACGAATCTACTCGTGGGCGCGGCGCTCGCCCATCGCCTCCGCTGCCCGCTCGTGCTCGACTACCGGGATCCGTGGACCGACGGCAGCGTCTTTTCTCCGTTCAGCGCGGTCCACCAGCGGCTGCACCGGTTGCTCGAGGCCCAAGTGGACCGGTCGGCGGCGTGGATCTTCGCCAACAGCCCGAGCAACGAGCTCGAGCTCGAGCAGAGCTTCCCAGTCTCGATCGGCAAGACCGAAACCCTGCCCAATGGTTGGGATGAGGAAGACTTCTCCGGTCTGTCCTTGCCCGCGCGCCCCGAGGGGAGCCTGGTGCTCGGCTACGCCGGGAACTTCTACGCCGGCCGCCCCGCCGACGAGGTCCTCGAGCCGTTCGCCGCCGCCCGGTCCCTCGACCGCTCGCTCGAGCCTCTGCGGCTGCGTTTTTTCGGGAACACCGGGGCCGGGGCGGCCGCCGCCGCGCTCGGCTTGCCCGGGGTCGAGGATCATGGGTACCGGCCGCTCGCGGAGGCGCTCGCCGCGCTCGCCGAGACCGACGCGACCCTGGTGACCGTGCCGGCGGGGGCGAAGCGGGGGTGGGTTCCGCAGAAGCTCTACCAGCAGCTTCGGCTCGGTCGGCCGGTCCTGACGCTCGCGCCGGACGGGGACGCGGCCGACATCGCCCGGGCCGCCGGTCAGCCGGTGGTGGCCCCGGGGCGGCCCGAGACCGGGGCCGCGCTGGCCGCGGCGCTTCGGGCCATTCGCGATCGCCGGGTGCCGCCGCCGGCGCCGTTGGTCGTGGCCGCCTACGACCGGGCCGAGATCGCGCGACGGCTCGCCGAAACCTTCGATCGCCTCGCGCTTTAGCGCGAGTCCTGCGCGCCGGGGTCGCCGGCCCTCTCTCGCCGACCGTTTTTTTGAGCGGTCTTCGGGCGGGGCCTAGGTTCTTCTGAGAGGAGGAGCATGTCGCCGTTTTGTCTCGGACTCGCCGCGCTGCTGTCTGCGGCGCCGCCGGCCCCCGGGATCGGAATCAACGTGGCGGCGACGCCCGAGCACCGGCTGTTCGTGAACGTGCTTCAGCACGCGAAGCCATGGGGCGCATTCGTCCCCGGGGGCCGGCTGACCGATTCGGGGGCGCAGGTCCCGGTGGACCCGCTCGGATTGCCCCTCAAGATCCCCTACTCGCCGCCCGAGGGCGCGCCGTCGGTGCTCGTGCGGACCGTCGTCTTCAACGGGCTCGCCGGCGCGTACCCTCGGGGGGCCTACCGGCTCAGCTGGCTCGGTCGGGGGGTGGTGGTGGTGGGCGCCGACGCCAGGCCCCGGGTCCTCGCGAGGCCCGGGCCGGTGTGGGTTCGGCCCACCGACGCCGGCATGACGCTCGAGATCCGGCGCAGCGACCCGGACGATCCGATCCGCGGGCTGCGCTGGTCGCGGCCGAAGGACAAGGACCACGTGCTGTCCCCTCCCGTGGTCGATCGGCTCCGCGGATTCTCGGTGCTGCGGGTCGCCGACGCCACCCGCGCCGCCGATCCGGTCTGCTCAGGCGGGGTCCCGCCGCAGGACCTCGAGTGCCGGGTGCGGTGGGCGGACCGAACCCCAGCCGACGCGATCTTTCAGGCGTCGCGGGGGATCGCGTTCGAGCATCTCTTCGAGTTGGCAAAAAAGACTGGCAGCGACCTCTGGGTTTCGATCCCGCTCGGCGCCGACCCGGAGTACGCCCGGTCTTTGGCGGAGATGGCCGACGAGCGCCTCGGAGAGGGGCAGCGCCTCTACCTCGAGGTGGCGACCGACCCTTGGGGAGATCCTTCGCCGGTCCGGGCTCGGCTCGAGGCCGAATCGGACCCTGAAGAAGCGTATGTATCGGCGGCGGTCCGGGCCTGGGAAGCGGCGGTCCCGGCGCTCGGGGAGCGGCTCGTGGCCGTGCTCGCCGGAGATCTGGCGGACCCGGAGCGCTCGGACCGGCTGCTCGCCGCGGCCCGAGGCCTCATGAAGGGACGGGCTCGGCCGGCGCTGGCGCTCGCGGTCGATGCCCGGTTCGGCGGTTTGGTCGCGGAGAGCCTCGGGCGGCGGCCGCCGCTCGACGACGTGTTTCACCGGCTCGAGGCCAGCCTCGGCGCCGCCACCGACAAGCCGAGCGCGCCGACGTTCACCGGGCGGGTCCGGGCGCAGGCCCGGGTCGCCGAGCGCCACGGCGCCGCGCTCGTGGCCTCTCGGGCGGGGGTGCGGCTCGCTCCGCTCGATGGTCGCCCGCTGTCGAAAGCCCTGCTCGCCGCCCACCGGGATCCGAGGATGGCGGCGCTCTTCGACTCGATGTTCGCCCGCTGGTTCGACGCTGGGGGCACGGTGATGGCCCTCGATCGCCTCGTCGCCGGGCCCCTGTCGCCGGGGGGGCCGGGCCTGCTCGAACACGCCGCGCAGTTCGAGGAGGACGCCCCCAAGCTGTGGGCCGTCCGAAGCTGGCTCGTCAGCCTCGGCGCCGAGCCGTCGCCCCCGCGGCTGCGCTCCCCGGACTCCTCGATCCCGTCCGACGCCTTCGGTCCCCGCCTCCCGCCGGTCGAGCCCGAGTGAGCCCGAAAGGGCCGAGCGCTCAGGCCATCGCGGCGAGACCATTGCGGGACGCCTCTGAGCGGGCCGCCTCGGAGCGGGCCGCGACGCTCTCTGTCGTCAGGAATCGTCAATCGATGTCGATGATGTCGAACGATGTCATTGACATCGAAAAAGATCCATGACATCAATCGGTGTCATGGAGGCCGGGCGTGGCGTTGTTCTCCTCGGATGAATTCGAACGTTTCGAGGGCACGGCCGACGAGCTCGCCGACATCGCCGTCGTCGCGGCGCGTCGGTTCGGGCTCGCCGATGATCCGGTCGAGCCGAACGTGCGGCTCCTTCGAGACTATCTTCGTCGGGGCATTCTCAGCAAGCCGGAGCGCCGGGGCAAGGAGGCGATCTTCAACTACCGTCACTTGATCGAGTTCCTTGGAGCTCGGGTGCTGGTCGCCGACGGTTGGCCGCTGGCCAAGGTTGCAGACTATGTGGCGAGCGCGCGAACCGAGGATCTCGAGTCGCTGCTCCATCGACAAGAACCGCAAAACGCTGCCGTCTCGGTGGTTCAATCTCTTCTCAGGGAGCAGGAGCTGTCGGCCCGGAGCTCTCGGGCCGAGGTGTCGGGCCGCCAGGCGCAGCTGAGCCAGCTGAAGCGCGGGCTCCCCGAGGCGCTCAAGGGCGCAGGCAACAGGAGAGGAGAGCTCGGCGTTCAATCGTACACCGTTTTCGGCTTGGCGCCCGGGGTCCACCTCGGGGTCGAGCAGGCGCGACTCGAGGCGCTCACCCTCGAAGAAGCCGAGGCCCTCGGGCGGGCCGTGACCGCGAGCCTGGTGAGCCACGTTCTCAGGAGAAAGCCATGAACGAAAAGTCCCAGAACCCCGAAATCGAACTCATTCCGCGGCGCGCGGCCCTGGTGGATGGCCACGCCAACAAGGTGGAGGTGCTGGTCCGCTTGCTCGCAGTCGAGGCCCCGGCCGAGCTCCCTCCGCGGCCGCCGCTCAACCTCGCGCTCGTGCTCGACTGCTCGGGGTCGATGGCGGGGCGGCCGCTCCAGGAGGCGGTTCGCGCCGCTCGCAACGTGGTGGCCGGCCTCGATCCCCGCGACCGCCTCGCCATCGTTGCGTTCCATAGCGACACGGAGGTGCTGGTCTCGAGCCGCCCGGTGGACCACCAGGCGCCGTTTTCGGCTGCTCTCTCCCGGATCGGGCCCGGGGGCCAGACCGCCCTGTTCGATGGTTGGCTTCAGGGCGCAAGCCAGGTCGCGCCCCACACCGGGCCGGCGGCGGTCTCGAAGGTGCTGCTCCTGACCGACGGCCAGGCCAACCAGGGAAAGACCGGAGCGACCGAGATCGCCGAGGACTGCGCGCGGCTCGCCGACACGGGGGTGTTCACGACGACGTTTGGGCTCGGCAACCACTTCGATGAGATGCTGCTCGGCGCCATGGCCGAGAGCGGGCGGGGCAAGGCGTACTACGGCGAGTCCGCGGAGGACTTGCACGAGCCCTTCCAAGAGGAGCTCGGCCTGCTCGCGAACCTCTTCACTCGGGGTCCGAGGCTCCGGCTCGAGACGTCGGTGGGGGCCCGGCTGAAGGTTCGAAACCTGTACCGCCAGGACGGGGATGGCCTGTATCTGCTCCCCGACCTGCCGTTTGGCGGAGAGGTCTGGGCGCTGGTGGAGGTGGAGCTGCCGCAGGCGGCGCTCGTCCAGGAGGCGCGGCCGCTCGTGCTTCGGGCCAAGGCGCAGTTCATCCGCCGCGACGGCAGCCCCGGTGAGACCGAGACGGCGGTCCTGCGCCTCGAAAAGATGCCTCCGGAGGCGTTCGCGGCTCTCGCTGAGAGCTCGATGGTGGCGCGGCGTGCCGAGGAGCTGCGGGCGGCCGACCTCCAGGAGGAGGCCCGGCGCGCGGCCCAGAACGGAGACTGGGTTCAGGTGGACGCGCTGCTCGCGCAGGCTCGGGCCGAGGCGGCCAACAACCCGTGGGTCCAGGAGGTGATCGGCGGGCTCGAGGCGTACGCGAAGCAGCGCCACCGGGAGGCCTTCAGCAAGGCGGGCCGGTACTCGTCCATGAAGTTCCGGGGCCGCCAGAAGAGCCGCCACGAGCTCGAGAGCTACGACCCAGAGGCGGAGCGAGGCGCCGAGGGCTTCTTCAAGCGCAAGCCGAAGGAGGGGAAGTCCCACGGCAAGGATCCGGACCCGAAGAGCTGAGTTCGGCTCGACGGGACGTCATTCGAGCAGCCAAACCGCGGCCGGATCTCTCGTCCCCACGTAGACCTTGCCGTCCGCCCGAATCTCGAGCCCGACCGGACGCCCCATGGGGATGGCCAGGCGCCGCTCGATCTCCCACCGGTCGGGGGTGAGCACCAGCACCTCGGAGAGGTTTCGGCTTGCGACCCAGAGCCGCCCGTTCGAGTCGAATCCAAGCCCCTCCGGGGCATCGACCTCCGAGTCATCGAGCACGGTCTCCACCAGCGCCCCGGTCGCGCCGTCAAAGCGGGTGACGGCCGAGCCGGTTCGCCAGGAGACATAGAGGTCCCCGCTGGGCCCGAACGCGATGCCCTCCGGGGATTCGACCGCCGGGTCCGAGGGCGGCGGCACGAACTCCCCTCGAAACGCCCCGTCTGGCCCGAATCGCACGACGGCGTTCGTGTTGCGCGAGGAGACGAAGATGTCTCCGTCCGGTCCGAGCGCGACGCTGTTGGGGCCATCGAAGCTGCCTTCAGCCGTCTCCGCGAAAACGCCGAGGAACGCGCCGGTCGTCCGGTGAAAGCGCCAGACCGCGTTGGCCTCGCGCGAGGCCGCATAGAGCGCGTCTTCGGTGAAGAGCAGACCTTCCACCCTTGAAAACCCCGCCTCGACGATGTGCTCCGTGATCGTCCCGTCGACGGCGATCCGGTACGCGACCCGCCCCGATGCGACGTAGAGCGCGCAGTCGGGCCCGATCCTCACGCCTTCGGGATCGGCGGCGCCGGCGGGCAACTCCACCCGGGCCTCGGCGCCAAGCTCAGGGAAAGCCTGGCACCCGTCTGGGGAACCTCCATCTTCGGGGCCGCCGTCCATGCTTGCCCCGTCGAGGCTGCCCCCATCGGCGCCGCCGCCATCGAACCCGCCGCCATCGACGAACCCCCCGTCTGTGGACCCGTCCCCGCCATCGACCGGCCCGCCATCCGGCCTCGGCGTCGCATCTTCGGCGCATCCCAGCGCCAGGGCGAGCCCGACGCCGACGGTCCACCACCCCTGTAGCTTCATGAGGACCCTTATACGTCGGGGCTCGAAGCGCCGCGCCTGGCTTTCCGCGTCTTTCGAGGACGAGCGCATGACTTCGAACTCAGGCGAGCAGGGCGAGCGCAGTGCCGATGGCCATGGCGATCACGGCGAGCACCGCCCTCGGCTCGACCTTCTCGTCGAAGAACAGCCGGCCGAACACGAGGGCGAGCACGGCGCCGAGACCCCGTTTGACCGCTTCGAGCACGCTGATGAGCGCGTGGGCGAGCGCGGACAGCTGAAAGGCGAAGGCGGCGGTGCCGAGCAGGGCCGCCATCCCGAGCGGCAAGAGGGCGTCGCGGGGGAGCAAGAGCGCTTTCGGTCCCGCCCGCACCATTCGCTCGGTCACGAACAGGAGGAGCACCGAGGAGGTGACGAGCAGGGCGTGGGTGGGAGGGTTCGCGTGCGCGAGCGCCAGCTTGTCGATGGCGACGGCGAGCGCCCACAGCCCGGCCACCACCGCCGCGTAGAGGCTGCCCCGCTCGAAGGAGAGCGCGCCGCCGGTGCGCGCCCGCGCGAGCGCGAACGCCCCTGCCGACACGACCGCGATCCCAGCGAGCGCGACCGGCCGGGGCCACTCCCCGAGCAGGATCACGCCGGCGACGGCCGAGTACACCGGACCGAGGGACAGAAAGGGGACCACGCGGCCGAGCGGCGCAAGCCTGAGGGCGTGCAGAAACAACAGGGTCGAGGCCGCCATCACCGCGACCGCGGCCGCACCCGGCCCGATCCAGGCCGGTTCGACCGAGATCCCGACGACGGCCGCCCACCCCCCGAGCAGGGGAAGGCTGACCGCCTGAAGCCACGCGGTCAGGGTCAGCGGGTCCACCGACGCGCTGAGCCGCTTTCGCACCGCATCGAGGCCCGCGAACGCGACCGCGGCCAGGGTGACATACAGAAGGCCGAGCTCGGTCATGGCGCGTCTCTCTTTGGGCGAATCTTCGGGGGGCCCGCCCGCGCGGCGATGGTTCGAAAGGCGGCGGCGAAAAGCAGGAGGCCCCCGCCAAGGAGCGCCCAGCCCGATAGTTTCTCACCGACGGTGAAAAACGCGAACACCGGAGACAGCAGCGGCTCGAGCAACACGAGCAGCGCCGCCTCGAGCGCGCTCACCCCACGGATCCCATGGAGGAACAGGACGGCCCCCAAACCCTGCTGCACCGCGCCGAGGTACGCGATCGCCGCCCAACCGGTGGGGGAGGGCCACGGGCTGGCGGTGGCCATCGGCGCGCAGGCGGCCACGACCATCACCGCCCCGGCGACCGTCGCGGTCAGTCCTTCGGGGCCGGACAGGCGCCGGTAGGCGATGATGAGCAGGGCGTAGCTCACGCTCGCGCCGAGCGCGGCGCCGTTTCCGGCCGCGGCGCCCTCGCCGAGGTCGCCACCGAAGAACAGGGCCGAGCCGAGCAAGCTGACCGGCACCGACCACAGCTCCGGGCGCGTCGGCCGCTCGCCGAGCAGCCAGGGTCCAAGCAGCATCACCCAGATGGGGGCGATGTTTTGCAGAAAGATGGCGGCCCCGGCGGTGGTGCGGGTGTTGGCGTACACGAACAGGATGTTGGTGGCGGCGTAGGCCGCGCCGGCGAGCAGCACCGGACCGGTCCAGCGGCCTCGGGCGGACGGAAGCAGCGCGGCGAGCACGATCGCGGACACGAGCGCCCGCCCGCCGGCCACCGGCGCCGCCTCGAGCTCGGCGAGCTTGATCGCCGCCCCGCCGGTGGACCAGAGCACCGCCGCCCCCGCGATGGACAGCCGAGCGACGAGCGGCGACGGCGCGGCCACGGCCCCGGAAGCTACGCGAGCGTGTCGATCGGCGAAATGGGACACAGAGCGAGACCGTATTGGTAGCGCACCGGGGGGGCTCCCGGGGGGGCGGAGCCGGCGAGCTCGGGGCGCACGGCGACGACGCCCTCGAGCGTGGCCCCGGCGGGCACGACCACGCCCTCGCCGAGCACCGAGCCCCGAACCCGGGCCCCGGATTGGACCCGGCTGCTTCTCCACAGCGCGCTCGATTCGACCTCGGCCCCGTCTTCGACGGTGGCCAAGGCGCCGATGGCCGCGTTCGAGATCGTCGCGCCAGGGGCGACCGAGGCGCTCGGATCTCGCCAGCCCCCGTCTTCGATCTCGAGGGAGAGGTACCGGGCCAGGGTGGACGCCTCGAGCCATCGGCCGTCGTCATCGACGTGCGCGTGCACCCGCCCGGCGTCGATCTCGGGAGGGTACAGGTCGAGGACCGAGTCGGAGAACCGGGGCTCGGCCCGGGCCAGCACCTGGGGCTCGATGAGATGGATCCCGGTGAACATGAGCGGGGACGGACCCTCGGGGACGCGGCTCGGTCCAAACCCGGTGATTCGCCCTTCGTTGACCCGTACGGTCGTGAACGGGGCCCTGTCCTCGTTCGTCCGCAGCACCATCGTCACGGCGGCGCCGGACGCGAGGTGGGCAAAGATCGCCCGGGACAGGTCGATGTCGGTGACGAGCTTCGCGTTCACGATCAGGGTCGTGCGCTCCGGGTCGAGCCGGCCGGTGGTCCGGGCCAGCCCGAGCGCGCCGGCGGTGCCCAGGATCTCGCTCTCCGGGCTGAACCGGACCTCGGGGGCGTCGGCGAGCGCCGCCTCCACCGAGCGGGCCTGGTGGTGCGTGTTCACCACGACGTCGCGGATCCCGTGGGACCGAAGCCAGTCGAGCTGCCCGCGGACGAGCGGCCGGCCGCGAAAAGGAACCGCCGGCTTGCCCCGATCCGCGGTGAGCGGCCACAGCCGGGTCCCGAATCCGGCGGCGAGCATCATCGCCTGCACCTCGCGCACGAAGCCTCGATACCGGGGTCCGGCCCCCGCTTCCAGAGCCTCGTCTCTCGGGACTCCTCGGGTCTGCACGTCGCGCACGGGATGGGTGAAGACGCCGATCATGGCGCATTCCTGGCCACTCCGGGGGCGAGCGCCATCACCCGGGACCCGGGGATGCCCGCGAGTGGTACGCTGGGGCGGTGGCCCAGCACGCCCTCGCCAGCGACCGGGATGACCCGGGGCCGGAGCTGCTGCGGCGGTGGCGCGAAGGCGATCCCGCCGCGTTCACGGCGCTGTTTCGCACCTACCGAGGGCTCGTGTGGCGGGTGCTGCGGCGCCTGCTCCGGTCGGATCCGGAACTCGAAGATGTCGTGCAGGCGGTCTTTCTCGAGGTGCACCGGGCGCTCCCGAGCTTCGAGGGGCGCTCGAAGCTCTCGTCCTGGATCACGAGGGTCGCGCTGCACGTCGGCTACCACCACCTTCGGCACCAGCGGAGTCGGCCCGCCGACTACCGAGCGGAGCGCACGGTCCCGGACACAGAGGATCTCCGGGCTTCGTCGGACCCCGAGACCAGCGTTCGTCGCCGCCGGGCGGCGGAGCGGGTGGACGACCTCTTGGCTGCGCTGCCGGAGAAGAAGCGCACCGTGTTTCTGCTCGTGGACATCGAGGGCATGGGCCAGGAGGAGGCGGCCGAGGTGATCGGGGTCAATCCCCAGACCTTGCGCACCCGCTTGTTCTACGCGCGAAAGGCGTTCTGGGAGCTCGCCGCCGACGACCCGATCCTTACCGAGCTGCTTCGCCACCGCAGCCGTTGACGGGGGCCGGGGGTCTTTGGATACGAAGCCATGCGCCGGGCGGCCATAGCCATCGCCGCTGCGGTCCTCGCCGGGGTGGGCGCTCTGTACGTGGCCCGCGGCTGGCTCGAGGCGGTGCTGCTCGCCCCGCTCGACCCGGCTGGGGAGAGCCGGCTCGTGCTGGTGCCGTCCGGGTCGAGCCCGGGGGTTCTGCTCGAGCGGTGGCGGGCGGAAGGGCTGGTGCAGCCGAGCTGGATGCTCGATTTGTACGCGGCCGGCCTTCACGACCTAGGGCCGATGTTGCCGGGCGAGTACCGCCTCGGCCCGGGCATGAGCCCCGTGCAGCTGCTCGAGCGGGTCGAGCGGGGCCGGGTCTACGAGCACACGGTGCCGCTTCCGGCTGGAGGAACCGTCGCTGTCTTCGCCGCGGCGCTCGCCGAGGTGGAGCTGGCCGATCCTGAGCGGTTCTTGGCCGCAGCCACCGACCCGGAGCTCGCTCGGCAGCTCGGAGTCGACGGTCCGAGCGTGGAGGGCTTCGTGTTCCCCGACGTGTGGGCCCTGCCCCGCGGCCTGGCTCCGGAGGCGCTGCTCCGCCGGCTCGTGGAGCGGTTCTTCGCCGAGGCGCCGAACCTCGAGCGCGCCGGTCTGCGCCTCGGATTCACCCCGTACGAGCTCGTCGTGCTCGCCTCCCTGCTGGAAGCGGGTCCGGTGCCGCCGGCGGAGCGCCGGCTGTACGCCGCGCTGCTCATCGAGCGGCTGCAGAAGGGCTACGCGCTCGAGAGCGCGGCCGCGGACGCCTACGGGGCTGCGCGTCCGGGGGCTCCGGCGGACCCCCGCGAGGATCCGTGGAACACCACCGAGAGGCCGGGGCTGCCACGAACGCCGATAGGGTCGCCGAGCCTCGCGAGCCTCCGAGCCACCGTGGATCCGGCCGACATCGAGCCCCTGTTCATGGTCCGCCGGGGCGGAGGCCGGCACGTCTTCTGTCCGGACGAGGCCTGCTACCTCGATGCGCTCGAGGCCCACGCGCCCGGACAGAGGCCCCGTTTCCCGAAGCGCTTCGGCCCCGATGGAGGCCTCCTCCGGTAGCGCGGTCAGCGACTCGCGCCACGGGGGCGAACCGCGACGAGGTACAGCTCCATGGGGATCTTCGTCGGGACCGGCTCGACCACGACGTTGCGGACGGCGGTGGCCTGGGCCTGAGATCCACCGCCGACGTACAGCATCACGAACCGCGGGCTCCAGCCGAAGCTCACCATCATCACGATGTCCCCGGGCTCGAGATCGGCGTCGGGGTCGTTTGGGTCGAAGGGGATCTTGGGTCCGGACTCGATCATTTCGATGAGGGTTTCACCGGGATCGATGCCCAGAGCCTCGATGAGCACCTCGCGGACGAACCGGGGGCCGTCCGTCGCCGTGTCCAACTCGCTGCCCGGCCGGTAGCGGAGGTGGAGCCGCGCGCGCACCGCGGCGGCGAGCCTCGGGTCGGCCCGGTCGAGGGCGGCTTCGGACTTCTGGCGCGTCGTTTGGGCCAGGTCGTCCTCGTTTGGGTAGAGCTCCACGGCTGCGGGCGGGTCCGTCTCCGCAGTCGAAACGGCGGAGCTTCGGTCTGTGGCTCGCAGGGCCCGGGCGAGGGCCTCGAGCGCCTCGCGCACGCTCGCCTCCGGGCGGTCCCGGCGCCACGGCGCGCGGACCTCGGCGGCGATGCAGCCGGACGGTGCGACCCAGCTCAGGTCGAGCTGCCGCTCGAGCCGGGCCGACAGCCGGCCCCCGGTGAATCTCGTGCCGGCCGGACATCGACCGCGCCCGGCGGCTCCCCCAAGACCGTCCCGCCTCACGACGAGGCCCGCCGCTGGCGCCTCCCGCTCGAGCCACCGAGCGAGCGCCTCCGCCGACGCGCCGCTCTCGGGGCGGGCCGACACCTCGCCGAGGTCCGCCGCCGGCGCCGCCCCCAAAACGAGCACGGCCCCCAGGACGGCCGGCCACGGCCGGTGCCGGTTGACCGGCGGAGCGGGGCTCGGGCACGGCGCCTCGGTGACCGCCAACGATGAAGCTTCGGCTCGGTTGATGATGCTCCTGTTCATGGGCTCGTGGTCCCTCGGGTTCTTCGCGCTGTTCGCGTCGCTCATCTACGTGCGCTTGGAAGCGGGGGCTTGGCCACCGGCCGACGCGCCAGCGCTGCCGCTCGGCTTGGCCGCGTTTGCCACCGCCACCAGCCTCGCGTCGAGCGCCGCCTATCTTGGCGCCGAGCGCCGGGCCCTTCGCGCCGACCGGGCTGGATTGCGGGCGAGCCTGTTGCTCGCCACCGGCCTTGCCGTGCTGTTCCTGCTCCTTCAGGCGGCCGCCGCCGCGGTCGCGCGGGGGCGCGGGCTCGACCTCTCGGCCGGCCCGTACTCGGTGTTCTTCTGGCTCATCTCCGGCTTTCACGCCGCCCATGTGGGGGTCGCGGTGGTCGCCGGCGGGTGGCTGAGCGCCCGGTCCCACGTGGCGACGCCGCTCACCGTCTCCCTTTGGGGCATGTACTGGCACGGGGTGGGGCTGCTCTGGATACTGGGATTTGCCCTGATTTATTGGCTGTAGCGTTCTGCCCCAGTGAGGCGTTTTGGTCGCCACAGTTGGTGTCCGGCGCCAACGCTTCGTCTTGGTCTGTCCTGGCGCGTCATTTGCTCCCCACCTTCGATCATGAAGACGCTTACACTTTTTGCTTCTGGCCTTCTCGCGGTGGGCGCCCTTGCCTGTGAAGACAACACCAAGAGGGAGCCCGTCTCGAAACAGGCGGAGACGGCGATGGAGAAGGCCAAGCGAAATGCCGAAGAGGCAGCCGAGAAGACCAAGGAGGCGGCCGAGAAGACAAAAGAGAACGTCGAGGAGACCGCCGAGGAAGCCAAGGACCGGATCGAGGACACGGCAGGCGACGCCATGGAGAAGGCGGACGAGGCGCTCGGAAACGAGTGAACGCGTCGCGCTTGTTGGCCTGCATCGGGCCGACGCTCCTATTGGCTCACTGCTCCGGGACACCCATCGGCACGCCCGACCCGGGCCGGGACAATTGGGCAGAGACGCCTGAGCTTCGCGGACCCGCGGCCCGCAACCCGGACACCGCCGACGTCCCCCGGAGCGACGATCGAATCCGAGGCCTCGGGCCCCAGGGGCAACCCGACGACATCGGCCGCCGGGAGCTACGGGGTCCAGCCCCAGGCCCTAGCTCGTTCTCGGACCCGACGCCCAACGTCCGCCACACCGGGGCTCCGGTGGGGCACAGCGGTCACCAGGTAGAAGGGCGGGATCGGGCTCCGACCGAGCGACGAGACGATGTCGGCCGGCGCGGCGCCGTCGAGGTCCCTCGAGCCCCGGAGGACCGGCCGGTTTCGCCCCGCCCCCCGTCCCCCACCGGCGCGACCGAGCTCCCCGACGAAGAGCGCGGTCCCGAGATCAGGCCTCGAATCTGAGATGCCCTAGCCGTAGCTGAGCCTCAGCAGGTGGGGCGGGCGGCTGGGCGGATCACGCCGCAGTTCGTGGTGGCGGTCGCGGACGCGTTGGTGCGCACCGTGGCCCCCGCTTCTCGGAACACGGTGGCGCCGGCGGCGTTGAGGACGACCTGGCCGCCGCCCTCGACGTAAACCGTCGCCCCGGTGCCGTTCAGGACCGCCTGCCCGCCGGAGGCGACGTACACCGTGCCGCTCGCCGCGTTCAGCACCAGCTCACCGCCGTCGCAGACGTACAGGTCGCTGGAGGCGGCGTTCACCGCCTGCATCGTGGTGACCGCGCTGGTCGAAGCGTTCACGGGGGCCGGGCACTCGCTGGTTTCGTCGCCGTTGTCGTCTGCACCGCAGGCTACGACGGCCAATGTCATGCACAGGGCAATTGCGCGCATGGCGGCTCTATTATCAGACCCGGATCTCGGCCGCCACCGCTCACCGAGTTGCGGCGAGCGGGTCCCCGAGCGCCCGTTTCCACCGGGCCCTCCGGACGGCGAGGCCCGCCGCCGCGTCGACCTGGGCGAGCTGGGCTTCTTCGAGGGCGATCTGCGCGGTGAGCAGGGCGGTGACGTCGGCCACCCCGAGGCGGTAGCCCCGGTCGGTGGCCTCGAGCCCGGCCTCGGCGGCGGCTGCCGCTCTCGCCGCCGCCTCGAGCGAGAGCTGCCCGGCCTGGTACCGGGCCTCAGCGGACAGCACCTCCAGCCGGATCCGGTCTCGGAGGCCGTCCCTGGCCGCTTCGAGCGCGCGGGCCTCGGCCCTGGCCGCCTCCGCCGCCTTCAGGGCCGAGACCGTGCGGTCTGGGGACCACTCGACCACCGCGGAGATCGCCCAGCTCGTCCGAAACCGGTCCCCTGGCGGCACGAACAGGTTGTTCGGGTTCGCGTGGTCGAGCCGCGCCGCCGCCCCGACGTCCGGCCACGCCGCGCCCTGTTGGGCTCGCGCGCCGGCCCACGCCGCGTCCACGAGCCGATCGAGCGTCTCGAGCTCCTTTCGCGCCGCGAACGCGACGCCCACCGGATCCGAGATCTCGGGAATGGGGGCCTCGGGGGTCGTGGCGAGCGCCAGCGGCGGTCCCGTTTCGAGCCCGAGCAGGGTCCGAAGAGAGGCGGCGGCGCTCGCGAGGTCGGCGAGACGCTCGGCCCGCCGCCGCTGTGCCTCCGCGAGCCGGGCCTCGAGCCGCAGCACGTCCGGCCTCGTGCCCGCTTCGGCGGCGAGCCGGGCCTCGGCGGCCTCGGCGGCGACCTTCGCCTCCTCGACGGCGCGCGTGGCGACCTGCGCGGAGGCCTCGGCTCGGACCTGCAGATGAAAGGCATCCACCGCGCTCAGGGCGACGTCGGCGACGGTCACCTCGAGCTGCAGCCTCGCCGCCTCCCCCTCGAGCCCGCGAGCCTCGATGGCGGGGAGGATCTCGAGCAGCACCCGGGACGCCGAGTGGGACAGCTCGGCCGACAGCGCAAATTGGTTCTCTGGGATGATGATCCGGGCCCCGCCGAGCCCGGCGAGCTCCTCGAGCTGCGCCCCGAGCACCGCCCGGGCGGCGGGGTCCACGATCTGGGCGGCGCCGGCCCGAGCGGCGTCGAGGTCGAGGGACAGCGGCACCAGCGGGTCGTTGTCGATCGGAGAAAGCCGGGTGTAGCGGGCGCCGAGGCGGGTCCTAGGCAGCAAGAGGGTTTGCGCTTGCTCCTTTCGGAGCCGGGCCGCCTCGAGCTGAAGCCGCGCCGCCATCACGGCCGGGGCCCGCTCGATCGCCGCCACCGTGACCTGTTGTTCGGTCCAGGTTCCATCGCCGGGCGCGGCGGCCGCGCAGAGAAAGAGGAGGGGGTTCATGGCGCGTCTCCGAACCGGGCGAGCGGCCGCCGCCGGGTGAGCAGAGCGAAGGCGGCGGGAACGAAATAGAAGGACCCGATGGTGGACAAGACCACCCCGCCGGCGAGCACGGCGGCAAACGGGGGCCAAAAGCCGCCGTCCGCGAGCAGCAAGGGAAGAAAGCCCCCAAACGTGGTCACGGTGGTGGCGATGATGTGCCGGCTCGTATCTTCGGCGACGACCGAGCGGATGCGCCGCCGGTCTCCCGCGACCGCGGCCGGGTCGGCCTGAAGCGCGGCGCTGATGACGATCCCCGCGTTGATGGCGATCCCCACCAGGCCGATGAGCCCGATCATCGCCTGAAACCCGAGCGGGTGCCGAAGCAGAGCGAGGCTGAGCAGGCCAAAACCCATCGCCTGCACGGCGGTGCCGAGGATCACCGCGGCGAGCCGAAAGGAGGACAAGGCGAGCGCCAGGGACGCCACCATGAGCACGATGAGCACCGGGACGAACGCAAAGAGGTTCCCGAGCGCGTCCGAGCGCTTCTCGGCTTCGCCGCCCATCTCGATCCGAAACCCAGGAGGAAGGGAGATGGGGTGGGTTTGTAGGATGCGCATGAGCTCGGACTGGGCGACGTCGGCGAAGGTCCCGGCGGCGACGTAGCCCCGGATGACGTTGACCCGCTGCCCGTCGCGCCGGGGGATGCCGTCGATCCTGGGGACGAGGTGAAAGTCGCCGAGCGCGGACAGCGACATGAGCTTCGGGGCCGGCACCGGGAGCCCGTACAGCCGCTCGACGCTCGCTCGATGCGGGCGGTCGGCTCGGACCCGGACCGGCAGCTCCTCGCTGCCCTCGAGAACCGTCCCTCCGGGCAGGCCGTCGAGCGTGACCCCGAGCAGGCGGCTGATGTCGGTAGGCGAAAGCCCGGACAAGAGCGCGTCCTCCTCCGACAACGAGAAGCGCAGCGCCGGGGTCGAAGCCCGAAGCGAGGCGCTCGAGTGCTCGATCGACGCGACCTCGGCCATGCGGGCGCGCAGCGCTTCGCCGACGTCGAGCAGCGGTCCGAGCCTCGGGCCGATGACCCGGATCTCGATCGGCGCCGCCACCGGTGGCCCCTGGCCGAGCTCCCGCAAGATGACCTGCGCTTCTGGGATCGACCCGTCCATCTGCCGCTGCAGGGCAGGCAGCAGGGCGCGGACATCCTTCACCGCCGCGACCTTCACCAGAGCCTGGGCGAAAGCTGGGTTGCCGTCCTCGGTCTGGAGCATGTTGTAGTAGAACGGCGGGGCGCTCCGGCCGAGAAACCAGTCCACCCGCTGGACCTCGGGATGGGACCGAAGGAGCGCCTCGGCGGTGTGGGTGGCCCGCTCGGTGGCGGCGATCGAGGCCGAGGCGGGCAGGCGAAGCTCGACGTGGAACTGGTCTCGGTCGGCAGGAGGAAAGAACTGCTTCGGCAGGCCGGGCGCCGACGCGAACCCGGCGATCGGGAGCACCGAGGCGAGCGCCATCGAGCGCCACGGCCGGTGGAGGCTCGCGTCCAGGCTGCGCTGAAACCAACGGGACAGCCGGGGCAGCTCGAGCCCCCGGTCGATCCGGCCGCCCCCCGGCCGCAGGAAGCGCCCCGACAGGGCAGGGATGACGGTCAGCGCCACGATGTAGGAGGCGATGAGGGCGACGATCACGCTGAGCCCGATGGCGCCCACGAACTCGCCGACCCTGCCTGGGAGGAGCAGGATGGGCAGAAAGGCGAGCACGGTGGTGAAGGTGGAGGCGAGCAGCGGGACCCAGAGGTGCTGGACGCTGGCCCGGACCGCGGCGAGCGCAGGCTCGCCGGCGAGCCGCCGGCTGCGGATGGCGTCGCAAACGACGATCGCGTTGTCCACGAGCAGCCCGAGGGCGACGATGAGGCCGGTGACCGACATCTGGTGGATCGGCACCCCCAGGTAGAAGAGGACCGCCACCGACGCGAGCATGACGAGGGGCAGGGCGCTCGTGACCACGAGCGCGGCCCGCCCGCCGAGGCCGACGAGGAGGACCAGCACCACCAGACCGAGCCCGATGGCCAGGTTCTCGTTGAGCTCTCCGAGCCGGGCCTCGGTGTAGCCGGTCTGGTCGAACACGAGGTCGAGCCCGGCGCCGGCCGGCAGCTCGGCTTCGAAGCGGTCGAGCTCTGATCGAACCCGCTCGGCCCATTGGTCGAATCGGACGCCGGCGGCGAGCTTCGTGGCCACCGCGACGCCGGGGCGGCCGTCGATGCGGGCGAGCTCCCGCGGCGGTTCGGAGAAGCCGCGCTCCACGTCGGCGAGCTCCCCGACGCGGAGCACCGCGCCGGCGTCGGAGATGGCGATGGGCACCCTCCGAATCCGCTCCGGTCCGTCGAGCTCGCCGTCCACCTCGACGATGATCTGGTTGTCCGGGCGGCGGAGCACGCCGGCGGCCCCTTTGGCGTCGGCGCGGCCCAGCGCGTCGGCGACCGCCGCCACCCCGAGTCCGGCGGCGGCGAGCCGCTCCGGATCCACCCGGACCTGGATCTCCTCGTCCACCGCTCCGAAGCGCTTCACGTATTGGGTGCCGGGCACCGCTCTCAGGCGCTCTTCGAGCTGTCGCCCGAGCCGCTGGATGATCGCTTGGGGGTAGGGGCCCTCGCCTTCCCACGCGACGCCGGCGATGAAGGTGAACGCGCCGAATCGCTCGTCATCGAACAACGGGGGCCTCGCCCCTTTGGGCAACGCGATGTCCCTCAGGGCGTCCCGGATGCGCGAGAAGCGGGTGCTGACCTCGCTCGGCCCCAGTCGCTCGTCGATCTGCACGCTGATGACGGACAGACCGGTCCTCGAGGTGGATTCGAGCTGCTCGATGCCTGGCAGCTCGAGCAGGAGGGTCTCGATGGGCTCGGTGACGAGCCGCTCGACGTCTTCCGCGCTCGCCCCGGGAAACGGAGTGAGCACGAGCGCGACGCCGTTCGTGAGGGTCGGGTCCTCCTGGCGGACGATGGAGGCGGCGGCGGCGAGGCCGGCCACGGCGACGAGGCCGATGCCGACCGCGAGCAGCCGGTGGTCGCGAAGCAGGCGCTCCATCATCTTGGGCCTCCAGCGCCGGCGGTCGCCCTCGAGTCGGCTCGCCCTGGTTCGAGGATGGAGACCTTCTGTCCGGGGACCACCCGGTGGAGCCCGGTGGAGACCACCCGATCACCGTCCCGCAACGTGCCCTGCACGAACGCGCGGTCTCCGTCGGTGGCGAGGGCGAGCACCGCGGCCCGAGCGACCCGGCCGTCGTCCCCCACCGTGAACACGTCCCAGGTCCCGCGGCTGCCCTCGACGAGCGCAGACAGGGGGAGCCAGACGCCGGGGCCGGCGACCGGGCTCGGCCAGGCGAGCCGGGCGAGCTCGCCGTCGATCGCGTGAAAGTCGGCCGGCAGCGCGAGGACCACGCCGAGGGTTCGGGTCCGGGGCTCGACGTCATCGAGCCAGCCCACCGGGGTGGCGCGCACCTCGCGGCGGCCGACGGTGATCGAGACCGGTCCGCTCACCGTTCGCGCGTGTTCCGGGGGCAGCCCGATGACCACCTCCTTGCCTCGGCCGAGCAGCCGGAGCACCGGCGCTCCGGCCCCGACCACCGCGCCGGCGTCGGCGAGGCGCCGGGTCACCGTGCCCGCGAACGGGGCCAAAAGGACCGATCGCTGCAGCTCGTGCTCGATCCGAGCGAGCGTGGCTTCGAGGCCCTCGACCCCCGACTCGGCCGCTCGGCGACCGAAGCTCGCCTCATCGGCGGCCTGGCGGGGCGCAAAACGTGCGTCGGCGAGCTCGTCGCTGCGCTTCGACGTGAGGACGGCGAGGTCCCGCCGGGCGACCGCCTCCGCGAGCCCGGCCCGCACCCTGCGCCGCTCGATCTCGAGGGCCCGGGTGTCCATCCGGGCCAGCACCTGATCCGCCTCGACCTCGGTGCCCTCGGCCACGACCGTGCGGATCTTGCCCCCCCGCTCGAAGCCGAGATCGCTGGCCTGGCGGCTCCGGATGAGCCCGGTCGCCGGGCGGAGCAGCGTCGCCTCCGGCTCGAGTCGCACCTCGAGCACCGAGACCGGCATCGGGCGGGGTTTCTCGTCGTCGGCGGTCTCGGAGGCGGAGCACGCCGGGAGCGCGGCGAGAAGTAGATAGGCTGGCCGGTTCATTTTTGGGGACAGCCAATTTCGGTCGGTCGGCCGGTCTATTTTTCGGCCGAAAGCCATCGCGGGGAGCTCGTCCCCCGGAGCACGCATGGTTCTCTTCATGTCACGCCTCGTGGTCAGGAGGGCGCACCCCTCCGAGAAAGATCTTCAGTATCGCCTTCAAGTATCTCTCCGACGTCGATCGGTCTTCCGCGCCCGGGGCCCAATCCTCATACATTCCCCGCTGCTGGGACCATCCGGTGGCGAGGACGAGAAAGCCGATCTGTATCCATTCCGCCTCGACGTCGGAGCGCAGCACCCCGTCCTCTTGGGCCTTTCGGATCCGGGCGAGGCCCTCGCGGATGACCTGGTCGTGCAGCGGACTCGACGCGACGCCGCCCTCGAGGTGCATCCAGCTCAGCAGGCGGCTCATCTCGGGGGCTTCGGCGTGAAATCGAAACGTGAATTCGATGGCCGCCACGAGCGCCGCCTCGCCTTCGCCCTCGGCCTGGATGATCTCGAGCATCGTCTGGAAGTACTTCGAGAACGCCGCCCGCTTCACCTCGAGCCACAGCTCGTCCTTCGAGCCGAAGTGGTGGTGAATGAGGCTCTTCGTGACCCCCGCCTCCTTCGCGATGTCGCTCAGGGACGTGCGGCCCACCCCGTCCTGGACGAAGCGTCGGGTGGCGGCGGCCAGGATGGCCTCCTTGGTCCCCTCCGGATCGTAGCGGCGGCCCCCCACGGACCCGAGGTCTCCAAATTTTGGCCGACCGGTCAACAATAATTTGGCCGACCAGCCAACTCGGACACGGGCGCAACCTTCGGGCGGGGATGCCGAAAAGACCGCGGACCGCGATGCGAACGTTCGAACTGACGCTGGCAGTGGCTCCCGGGCTCGAAGCCGACGACGAGCTGCTGCCGGCCGACATCCCGGTGGCGGAGCTGCGCTTCGAGCCGGCCCGCTGGGCACAGGACCGCATCGGCCGGGACCTGCCCGCGGCGGTCGAGACCGATGAGGGCTTCTTGTACGAAGTCGAGGACCTCGGTCCGCTGCTCGCCGGCCTCGAGGAGGCGCTCGAGACGCTCGATCCCTCGGAGCGGGCCCCGGTCGAAGCGGCGCTGCGGGTGTTCGAGGCCGGGCGGGACCACCACCTCCCGGTGGTGCTGCGGGTCTGATGGTGACGGCGAAGGCATGGTCCCCGGTGGTCGCCGGCTCGGTGTCGAATCGGCCCGAAGCCGGCCGGGTCCCGAACTCGGCGCCGGTGGCGCCGAAACCCAAGTCTGCGGCGGCTCGGCCCGGGGTCGAGCGGGTCGCAGGACCCTCGGAGGGTCCTGCGCCCCAGGCGAAAACGAGCGGTCTGCCCCAGCTCCGGCTCGAGCCCCCGCCCGGCGTTGATGAGGTGGCGCCGAAGGTCCGGGCTGCCCTGCCTCGGCCGATCGCCGAGGCCCTGCTCGCCGCCGCGAAGGGGGTGAAAGGCCCGCTGCGCCGAGAGGTGGTGGGGGCGCTCGAGCTCCTGTCGTCGCGCCCCGACCGGGCCGAGCTCGCGGTGGCTTTTCTCACCCACGGCAAGCGAAAGAAGGTCGGCCCGAAGGACGTGGAGGCGTTTTCGAAGCCCACCGCGGCGAAGCCGGAGGTGGCCGAGCGGCTCGGGCGGTTTTGGAGAAAGACGGAGGCGAACCGGGCGCTGGCTGGCTTGCCGACGGCGCTTCAGGGCCGGCTGTTCGACGCGATCGTCGGGCACGGCTCGGCCGAGTCGGTGCGGTGGGCGCTCGCCGCTCTCGAGCAGTGGCCGCGGCCGGTCCGCGGGGCCGAGATCGCAAACCGCCTCGCCGCCCATCCGACCGAAGATCCGGTGCTCGTGCTGGCCCGGGCCCGCTTCGCCCCGTCGGAGGCTGCGCCGGCAAGCGGTGGAGTCGAAGGCTGGGTTTCTCGGCTTCAGGCCGCCGGCATCTGCGAGACCCCGGAGTGGAAGAAGGGGGACGACTCGAACCGCCGAGGCCAGCTCGCCGAGGCCCTCCGCCGATTGGAACTCGCCGAATCGCCAGGTGAGCAGGTCATCCTGCAGGGGGCGCTCATCCTCGAGCAGCCGCCGGGACTCGCCGCGGCAAAGACGAGGGCCGAGGCGGTCGCTTGGTGCCGTCGCTCGAAGGTCTCGAGCGACAAGCTGTTCGAAGCGAAGCTGGAATCGGGGCCGTTTGCGCTCCACCACACCGAGCTCGACTTTCTCGTCGCCGACCGCGGCCCAGATTGCCTGTGCCTTCGCCGACTCGAGAACGTGAAGGCCGGTACGAACTCCGCCGGCCACGCGCGCAGGCAGAACGAGCTCGCCGCTCAGGTCCTCGGCCGACCCGGCGGCATCGTCGCGATCGAAGAGGGCGGCGGCCGGCGCATCGCCGTGCCCCACGACCCGAGGTCGGCGGCCACCGCCGAGCGCGCGACGGTGGGGCCGGCCGACGGCGGGGGCTACGACGTCTGCCTGCCGCTCAGCAGCGAGCAGATCCGGCACGCCCG
>DAIQNR010000066.1:21175-31070 GCA_036788295.1 Myxococcota bacterium | reverse complement strand
GGCCCTTAGCGGAGGGCGCGGCGCGTCGGGGTCGGCTCGATTCGGAGGCGGCGGGCCAGCTCGGCGAGCCACTGGTCCTCGGCCGATGGGCCGAGCTCGAGCGGCGCGCCCCGGGCGGCGGACACGAGGCGCCGGGTGCCTTCGGCTCGAGGGACCGAGAGCGAAAGCAAGATCTCGAGGAGCACGGCGTGGGCCTCGTCGAGACCGCGGCCTGACCGGTGGGCGCGAACCCTCGCGGCGAACGCCGGGTCGGGCATGATCGGGCGCTCTGCCTCTCGGGGTCCCCCGAGCGCTTCGAGCGCGGCGAGGACCCGCGCCTTTCGGGGGCCGTAGGGGAGGGCGGCCAGCTCCTCGGCCAGGATCGGCCGGCCGAGCCAGATGTCCTGCCGGCCGTAGCCCACCGGAAAATCGATGCGCTCGGCGAGCGGCAGCTCGGGCAGGCCCCCGGCGAACCGGACCGGGACGACGGCCACGTTCGTGGCGAGGGCGAGATCGACAAACGCGCCGCTCATCTTCTCGACCCGGTGCCCGGCGAACAGCGCCCTCGTGCCCTCGACGTGGACCATCACCGCCCGCTCGTGGGCGGCGAGGCCGCCGGCCAGACTGGAGATGAGGCCAGGCAGGCTCGCCTTGTCGTCGCGGTCGAAGAACGTGATGACCCCTGGGTCCTTCACCCCAGGGTAGGAAAAGCAGTGGTGGATGAGGTGCCCGAGCCAGCTCTCCCGGTGCTCCGCCTTCGCGATGGTGAGCGTGGGCCGCTCGAGCAGGGCCGAGGCGACGATCGAGAACAGCAGGGATTCGACCATCGTCTGGTGGTTCGCGAGGAACAGGGCGGCCCGGCCCCGCAGCGACGCGAAGCTCTCCGGATCGTCGATGATCACCCGGCCCACGAAGCGCTCGAGCAGCCCGTAGTAGAGGTCTTCGACCGGCCACGGCGGGCGGTCGAACCACCCTGACCAGAACCGCTCCACCGTCGTCAGGTCGAGGCGGCTCTCGCCGGTGGAGCGCACCCGCAGGCGGCGCCCGTCGCGCACCAGCTCGAGCGGATCGTGGGTGCAAGGGAGCTTTCGGTCTAGGTTCCGGGGGTGGAGCCGGTGGCGCCGGGCCCGGTGCTCGAACGCGATGATCTTCGCTGGATCGGTGGTCCCGTAGACCGATTCCACCGTCCCGGGGAGCCAGTCCGAGGTGGCGACGTCCTCTTCCGCGAGCACGGTGTCCTCTCCGTCCCTGCGCCCGATCCCTACATCGGGGACGTACCGGCCCTCGAGGAACGCGCGCCGGCTGGCCGGCGGGGCCTCTCCGATCGGCCCCTTCGGCAGGCTGACCTCCACGAGCTGCGCCTGCGCCCACACCCGGCCCTCCGACGTCCATTGAAGGGCGAAAAACGGGAAATCGGGGCCAGCCGGCAGGCCGGCGAGGCATGCGACCACCTCGCTCCGGCCGGACGCCGGCGGCGCCTCCCACAGCTCGATCGAGGTCAGGCGGGCGGGGTAGGCCACCCGCCCCGGCGGCAAGTCCTCGGACCAGCGGTGCAACTCGGCGTGCGGGATGGCGTGGGTTCCGCCGTCGAGCAACAGCGGGTCGGTCGCGCTCCTCGGCACCGGCGCGCCGCTGGCGTGGGCCCGGGACAGCGCCGCCGAAGCGCCGCTCGGACCGAGTCGCCACTCGGTCATCACCTGAAAGGACGGGCCGTGAAACAGCTCGCCCTCGGCGTAGGGCAAGCGCCTGGGCTCGGTGGGTCCCGCCGACAGCGGCGCCGGACGCGGGGTCGCCTCGGCCACCTTGGCGTCCACCACCACCGCGCCGGCCTCGTCGAACAGGCCCACCCGGTCGCCTTCACGGCGCACGGTCAGGATTCGGGGTCGGTCCACCCGCACCCAGCCCCGGAGGCGCACGTCCTCGAGCCGCACCGGGGGGCCGCCGACGGCCGCCGCGAGGCGGTCCACGAGCACCATCATCGGCACCGCCGGCACCGTCCAAGTGGGGCGGTGGTCGAGCAGCCACCGGTCCTGCTCCGGGTCGAAGCGCACCTGCGCCGCCCCGCCCTTGGCATCGCCGGGGATGGACCGGGCGCGGCCGTTCTCCGAGGATTTCGGGGCCGGTTCCTTACGCGGCTCGGGGTCCTCGACGAGGCGCAGCGCGAGGCCTTCGGCTTCGTAGATCCGCTTTCCGTCCACCCACAGGCTGGCGACCGCTTCGAACCGGCGGCCCCGCTCGTCGACCGCGTCGGCGGTGACCTCGAGCGTGACCTCGACCCGCTCGTTCTCGGGGACGACCTGGCCTCGGTACTTCCACTTGTGGGTGGCGCCGGTCGCGACGACCTCGAAGCGGCCGCCGGGGCCAGCTCGGAGCCGGGCCGCCGCCCGCAGCGCGTCGAGCATCGCCTCGACGCCGAGCGACCCGGGCTGGACTGGGTCCTGAAAAAAGTGGGCGGCGAAGAACCACTGCCCGGCGTCCACGCCCATCCGGGCCCGGAGCGCGCCGAGGCCGGCCCGACCTTCGTTCGGCCACCACCCGTCGATGCGGTCGAGCAGAGCGAGGCGACCGACGGACAGCCCGGGCAGGCGGTCCTTCGGCACCGCTTCCCCCGGTCGCTCGAGGAGCTGCCGCTGAGGCTCGGGGGCCGGCAGGCCAGCTTGCGAGCGCAGGCTCGCCTCCGGGAAGAAGCCGAACACGGTGTCGAGCGCGTAGACCGGCCGGTCCGACAGCCGGCAGCGCACCGAAAAGGCGACGATGATCATGCTGCCGGTCTTCGAGACCCGCTCGAGCCGGGCGGTGGTGCTCAGGATCCCGGCGTCGGGGCCAACCTCGGCAAAGACGGTTCCGGTGCCATCGAGGTTGCGGAAGAACAGGTCTTCTTCGACCTGAAGGGTCGAGCCCACGTAGCTCGCGAGCCAGCCGCAGGGCTGAAGCGCCGCCTCGAGCAGCACCGAAAACGGCATGTGGCCGGTCGAGCCGTCGGCGAAGTACCAGGCGTCGGGCGGCACGTCGTATTCGACGACAACCTCGGCGCCCGGCTCGAAGGCCCCCATCGCCGCCGGTGGCACCGACACCACCCGGCTCATGAAGTGGTACGGCGGGCCGGGCAGGCGCGGCACCTTTCGGCCCGGATCGAACCGGGCGTACATCGAACCGAAGGCCCGGCTCGGCTTTCCCCACGCGCAGGCGAGCATCGCGTCGAGGTCGAAGCGGACCCCGCCCGCTTCGGCCGCAGCCTGGGCCCCGGGAAACGGAGATGCGGCGAGTTCGGCCTTTGCTACCCGGTCGAGCGGCCAGTCGGGCACGAGCCGCAGGCCCATCCGAGCGGCGTGAAACGCGGGCAGCCCGTCCACCGTGCACAGGAGGTGGGCGACGAGCGTAGGCTGGTCTTCGTCGAAGAGCTCCTCGACGAAGAGCTCATATAGGAGCTCCCGGGCGGCGGGCGTCACCTGGCCCCGGCACCGCAGGCGGTAGGCCTTGTCCGGCACCGGCTCGAACCGCCATCCGTCCCGGTCCAGGGTGAAGCCGAGCCCGGCGAGGTAGAAGGCCATCGTCTGCAGGCACCCCTCGAACATCAAGGTGCCGGGCATGCACGGATCGTCCTTGAAGTGGCCTTCGAAGAACCAGTCGTCGGGCATGATCGACCGCCGGGCCCGCAGATACCCGCGGCCCCACGGCCCGCCGGTTGGGTCGAGCTGCTCGACCTCGTCGAAGAACACCATGCGGCCGCTGCAGATCTTCGGGGTGCGGGTGTGGCAAGCGAGCCGGGAGAACGCCGGCCCGAAGCACGCGCGGCCGTCTCCGGCCGAAAACGCCGCGACCGCCTCGGCCGAAAACGACCGGGGGGCGACCTCGATTCGGGGTGGGTCCACCCGTCCTGGGCCGGGGATCTCGACGCGGGGATCCCACAAGATCCCGCCCGACTCGGCCAGCTCCGCGTCGGTGAAGAAGCCAGCCTGGCCGCCCCGGACGCTGATCCTCCGCTCCCCCCGGATCCATCCATCGTAGTGAAAGAAGAAGATCCGGACCGGCCCCAGCTCGGCGTGGCCATCCACGTGGATCTCGTATTCGATGGTATCGCCAGGTTCGGGCAGACCTCCGTGGTAGGTGAGATCGCAGCCGAGCAGCCGATAGATGCGCTCGCCCCGGTTGTCGAAGTCACAGCCGAGCCATGAGATGAGCATCAGGTCGGCCTGCCCGGCCTCGATCATCACCCCGGCCGGCATGCGGCCCTCGTGCAGGTACCAGGCGTCTTCGCGGACGTCGGTCTCGGTCCAGATGACGCCGGTCCCCATCGAGCCGAGCTCGGCCGACAGCCCGGTCACCCGATCGGCGAGCAAGAGCGGCGGCTCGGGCATGCGGACCTGCCGGCGAAAGTCGTCTTGCACTGCAAAGCGGGGCCCGAACAGCTCGGAGATCCGTCCCGAGGCGTGGATCTTCAGCCCCTCGCGGTCGAAGCGGGGCCCGGTGGGCGTCTTTCGCACCGGCGTCGGGCTCGGCACTGGCTCGGCTTCGACCGCGCCCCTCTTGCCCTTCGGTGGGCTCTCGACCGGGGCTGCCGGGGGCGGCGGAGCGGCGACCGGCGGTCGAGCGACCGCAGCCGGGGCGACCGGTCGAGCCAAAACCGTCGGGGGAGGCGCTGGTGTTCGCGCGATCGGAGCCGGGGCCATCGGAGCCGGTGCCATCGGAGCCGAAGACATCGGCCGAGCCCGTTCGGTGTGGGCGGCGGGCGGAGGAGGCCGAAGGCCGAACGCAGGGCCAAAGCGAGGCTCCGGTTCGCCCGAAGAGGCTCGGGTCTCCGCGACGGAGGCCAGGATCTCGAGCGCCCTCGTCCGAGTGGAGAGAAATCGCTCGTGCAGCTCGGTCTGCATCCGGAGCAGGGCGGTATGGGCGGCCGCCACCCGCGCCCCTTGCTCAGCGAGCAGAGTCGCTGCCTCCCTCGGGGCCTCGCTCGAGCTCGGGGCGGGCGCAGCGAAGCTCGCCCGTTCTGGAGCCGGGGACGAAGCCGCCTCTGCTTGGGTCCGACGCGGCGGCTCGGTCGGGGTCCACCGCGGCGGCTCGGTCCGGGCGGCGCCGAGCACCGGCGGGAGCGGAGGTGGGGAGGCCATCGGCCGGGGCGCGCGATCGTCGGTCATGGTTGGGCTGTCCTTCGATATCGGTTTTTGGTCGGCCGCCGGCGGCACCGGCGGCGGGTGGGCCACAAACCGGAGCGGCCGGGCTGGGGGCGCCGAGATGGCGGGCGTCGTCTCGGCCAGCACCCGGACCCGCTGCCTGCCTCCGAGCTGATCGGTCCCCTCCACGACCACCGGGCCGCCAGGACCGAGAAGGGCATGGGCGGCCACCTCGAGCAGGGCGGCGGCAGCGTGGGACCGGCCAAAGGAGGCCTCGGTGACCGGTGGCGCCACAGGGCCCTCCCCACCGAGCTCTACCGTGGCCCAGGTTCGGGGGGCCTCGTTCGGCCGGGTGAGCAGCAGCACCACCGCGGCGTCGCCGGGGGGGCGCTCGTCGCCGAGGGCGAGCAGCGCGGCTCGGTGCACCGGCTCGTCCGACAGGTCCACCGCGCCCACCACGGCCAGATCGATCTCCTCGCGAGCGAGGGCCCGAACCCCGAGCTCGAGCGCGACGAGGCCGGAGCGCTCCTCGGCCGACACCGTGAAGCTCGGACCGCCCAGGTCGAGCAGGCTGCTGATCCGGTTCGCCGGCATGTTGGGCATCGTGCCCACCACCGCCGCCGCCGACAGGGCCGGCGCCAGCTCGCGGCGAGGGTCGTCGGGGGGCAGCCGCCACCTCGCGCCCCACCGGGCCACTTCTGGGTCGCAGCCCATGCCGATGAAGACGCCCACCCGATGACCGGATGCGTCGATCGGTGCGTCATGCAGGGCGTCTTGCAGGGCCGCGAGCACCGCGACGTGCTGGGCGTGGCCCTCGGAGAGGTCCTTGGGCGGAAAGCAGAGGCCGGCGAGGGCCAGATCGATGTGCTCGGTGCGCGGATGGGCCGGCGCTCGTCCCCGCAGGCTGGCCAGCACCGCCTTTTTTCCGGCGCGGTCCCCGGCGATAACGCCGATGCCCACGATCGCCGCCTTGGGCGCGAAGGGCCGGGTCTTCATCCGGGGCGGGTTCTGGTTTGGCGCCTCGAGCAGGAGATGGGCGTCGTTGCCGCCAAACCCGAACGCGGACAGGGCGGCCCGCGCGGGGGCCTCGAACGGCTCGAGAGCGAGCCGAAACGGACCCGTCCGAAGAGCGGGGTGCAGGGCCTCCACCGGGCGGGTGGGAAGCGCAGCCCCCCGCCGAAACCCCTCGAGCAGCTTCACCAGGCCGGCCATGCCCGCGGCCGTGACCGGGTGACCGAGGTTCGACTTCACCGAGCCGATCGCGATGGGGGTCGCCCCGTACACTTGGGCGAGGCTGTCGAGCTCCACCCCGTCTCCGACCGGAGTGCCGGTCGCGTGGCACTCGACGAGCCCGATCTGCGACGGTTCGAGGCCGCTCATGCGAAAGGCAGCCTGCATTGCGCGGACCTGACCGTCCGAGCTCGGCGCGAGCAGCCCCCGGCCGCGGCCGTCGTTGGCAAGCCCGATTCCGCGGATGACGCCGTGGATCGGCCGGCCCTCGGAGAGCGCGTCCTCGAGCCGGCAGAGGGCGACGAAGCCCGCCCCTTCGGCGGGCACCAGGCCGTCGGCGTCGGCGGAGAACGGCTGGCTCCTGCCGGTCTTGGACAGCGCGCCGAGCGCGGTGAAGCCGACGTGGAGGAAGAGGTCGTCGGCCCGGTTCACCCCGCCGGCGAGGGCGAGGTCGGCGCGGCCCTCGTGCAGGGCGTCGCAGGCGAGCTTGACCGCGTACAAGGAGCTCGCGCACGCGGCGTCGAGCGCGAACGCGTCGTCGAGCCCGAGCGCCTCCCGGAGGAGCAGGGCGGGCAGCCCCGACATGAACCGGTTTCGGGGGTCGGTCTTGCCCGGGTGGAGCCCCCAGACCTCTTCGGCGAAGCGGGCCATGGCCTCGCTCGGGAACGACAAGAGCCCGAGCACCGCGACGGTCCGGCCCCTTCTGCGGGTGGAGCCGGTGTTGGGGGCGGGGCCGCCAGCGTCGGCGATCGCCCCGCGGGCGGTGTCGATCAACCACGAAAACGACGGGTCGAGGCGGTCGAGCCCGAGGCCAGGGTACCGGCCGGGGTCGAAGCGCTGCTCGAATCGCTCCACGTAGCCGCCCCGGTCGGTGCGGGAGCGGTCCGTCTCGGGGCCGCCGGGGACCACGAGCGCCCACTCCGGCGCGAGCCGCCATCGCCCCGGCGGCACCGGCGTCAAAAGATCCCGACCGGCGAGCACCGCGTCCCCGAGCGCTTCGGGTCCGAGCGCCCCGGGCAGGACAACATCGCGGCCTACGATGGCGATCGGGGAGAAGCTCATCGGCGGCCACCCGGGCGCCGGGTGGTCTCGAGCCCTTCGAGCACTGCGTGGGGCCGTCCGCCCCCGTCGAGCGCGACCACGTCGAAGAGGACCTGGTCCGGTCCGCCCTCCTGCACGGTCGCCCAGGCGTCGCCCGGCCCAGGCGCGGTCGCGTCGAGGTCCACGGTCAGGCGCCGGATGCGGGTGGGCAGGCTCGCGCCGCCGGTCCGGTGCTCGGTGACGAGCACGGCGAGCTGCATCGCGCCGTCGATCCGGGCCGGGTCGGTCCGACGCTGGCTCCATCCGAGTCGCTTGGCCCCCACGAGGCGGCCCCGCGCCCCCTCGTCGCCGAGCGCCTCCAGCGGATCGAGGGCGTGGAACATCGGCCCGTGGAACAGGACTCCGCCGTAGGGGCGAGGGTCGGTGGCGGCGGGCAGCCCCGCCGGGCGGTGGGCCAGCGCAGCCGGATCCGCCGGCCGCCCGGTCGCGGTGTATCGGATCTGACCGGTCTCATCGATGAGGTGAAGCGTCGTACCGTCCGGGCCTGGCTCGGCGGTCACCGCGAGCGCGAGCGGCCGGTCCGGCCAGCCTTCCACCACCAGGCCCCGCCGGACCCGGAGGTCCTCGATCGCGAACACGCTCCTTCCGGGGTGCAATCCGGCCAGCGCGGCCGCCATCCACTCCGCCGCGAACACCACCGGAACCACCGGCGGGCCCGAGATCGCGTGGTCGCCGAGCTCGGGGAAGCGGGCCGCGTCCACCTCGACGTGGAGCACGAGCGGCGCGCCCTCTCCCGGGAGCAGCGGACCGGGCCGGGGCGCGCCGCCGAGCAGCACCCGGGGGTCGCCGGAACTGGCGAGCTCCTCGACCATCCACCGAGGGCCGTCGTCGAGCCCAACCAGCGGCACCCCCGCCGCCTCGAACCGGGCCTCGAGCGCGGGGGTGACCATGCCCCCCCTCCACGGTCCCCACGCGAGGCTCTTCACCCGGCAGCCGGGCCTCCGGACCGCTTCGCCGGCGGCGAGCGCGTCGAGCCCAGCGTTCGCCATCGCGTAGTCGGCCTGCCCCACGTTCCCGCCGTGGGCGGCGACCGACGAGAACAGCACGATCGCCTTCAGCGGGTCGTCCCTGGTGGCGTCGAGCAGGGCGAAGGCCCCGTCGAGCTTCGTGGACAGCACCCGCGCGACCTGCTCGTCGGTCTTGTCGGGGATGCGCTTGTCGTGGATGACGCCGGCCGCGTGCACGACCGCCGCTACCGGGCCCCAAGCCTCCCGGACCTCCGCGAGCGCCGCATCGAGCGCGGCCCGGTCGGTGACATCGACCGCAAGATAGGTTGCCTCGGCCCCGGCCTCGGCGAGCGCGGACAACGTCGCCCGCACCTCGCGAGCGGCCAGCACCCGCGCCGCCTTCCGCCCGATCTCGGCCGGCTGAATCGCTTCGCCCCGGGCCCGGGCCGAATCGAGCAGAGCCCGCTTGAGCGCGGCTTCTCCGGAGGCCCCGGCCAGCTCGGGCGGCTCCTCCTCGAGCGCGGTCCGGCCGAGCAAGACGAAGCGGGCCGGCACCGCTCGAGCCAAGGTCACGAGGCACGGCGCGGTCACCCCGCGGGCGCCGCCGGTGGCCACGACCACGTCGCCTGCCCGCAGGGGCATGGTTGAGGACCGAGCCATCTCAGCCTCGGCCGCGACCGAGTAGCGCCGCCCGTCGGCGCGGTAGCCGACCTCCCGCTCGAGGCCGCCGATGGTGAGCTCCTGGGCTACGAAGGCCCCGATCGCGTCCTCGCCGAGGCCGTCGGCGACGTCGATGGCCACCGCCGCCGCCGCCGGATTCTCGAGCGCGGCGGTCTTCACCAGCGCAGCCAGGCCCGCCAGCGGTGCTCGGGCCGCCGGGGGCGGGTCTTCGAGTCCGAGCCCACCGCCGGTGGCTGCCACCGACACGAGCAGCTTCTTCGCGCCGCCTTGGGCCCGCAGCGCGGAAAACGCCCGCCGACACTGATCGATCGCAGCGGCCGGGTCCTCGACCGGCGACAGCCCGTGGAGCAGGACGAGGCCGTCGTCGGACGGCAGCGGCGTCTCTCTTCGATGGGCCGGGATCCCGACCGCGCAGAGGCTCCGAACCACCGCCTCGGCGGCCGGCGCCGGTCCCCCGACGACGGCGACGGCGGTCAGGCCCCGCACCCGAGCGAGCCCCGCCGCCGGGGCGGGCACGAGCCGGGGCACGAAGCGGTGCGCCGCCGGAGCGTGCTTCGTTGCGGGCGTGAGAGCGGGCTTCGGTGCCGGCGTGGGGGAGGGGGCCGCGGCGCCGAGCGAGTCCTTCAGGTGCTGGGCGACGTCCCCGAGGGTGTCGAGGGCGCCCAGGGTGGCGGCGTCGAGCTCGGGGAGCTGGGGGACGGCCTTCTTGACGAGGGCGAGGATCTCGACCCTCTTGATGGAGTCGATGCCGAGGTCGGCTTCGAGCCTCATGGTGGGCTCGAGCACGTCTTCGGGGTAGCCGGTGGCGTCGGCGACGACGCTGCGCAGGCGGGCCTCGATGTCGAG
>DAIQNR010000066.1:0-21075 GCA_036788295.1 Myxococcota bacterium | reverse complement strand
CGGGGTAGCCGGTGGCGTCGGCGACGACGCTGCGCAGGCGGGCCTCGATGTCGAGCCCGGCCGTCGGTGCCGAAGGCTGAGTCGAGATCGAAGGCTGGGTTGCCGCGGAAGGTCCGGTTGCGGCGGGTGCCTGGGTCGCGACCTGGGGGACGCCGAGCGAAGCCTCGAGGTGCTGGGCGACGTCTCCGAGGGTGTCGAGGGCGCCGAGGGTGGCGGCGTCGAGCTCTGGGAGCTGGGGGACGGCCTTCTTGACGAGGGCGAGGATCTCGACCCTCTTGATGGAGTCGATGCCGAGGTCGGCTTCGAGCCTCATGGTGGGCTCGAGCACGTCTTCGGGGTAGCCGGTGGCGTCGGCGACGACGCTGCGCAGGCGGGCCTCGATGTCGAGGGTGGCGGCGACCGGCGCCGGCCGGGCGACCGAAAACGGCGGCGCCGGTGGGACCTCATCGCGACCCGTCGGCTCGACCTTGGCCGCCATCGGCGGGGCCAGCGGCTGGGCGGAGGGCAGCGCGACCGGCGCCGGCGAGGCGGCGGTCTCGGCGTGCGAGCCGTTCTTCGGGGCTCCATTCGGCGACGGGGCAAAAGAAGTCTGGTCGGCGAGCATCGCCGGGTGCGGGGCAAAGCCGTGGGCTGGCGCCGGAGCCACCACCGGGACGCCGCGGGCGAGGGCGCCGAGCGCCCCGAGGCTCGCTTCCGAGGCCCGCAGGAAGGCGGCGTGGCTCTCGGCCATCGACGCCTGGAAGGCGGTGTGGGCGTCCGCGGTCTGAGCCTGGGCGGCCTCCCAGGCCGCGAGCCAGGGTCCGAGGTCGGAGGGTCGATGTGCTTGGCTCATGGAAGGCAGCTTTCGACGGGGATCGGCGACGCCGGATTGCGGCGCCGGGCGCGGCCCGTTCGGTTCGGTGCGGTCGAGGCCGTGGCCGTTTCCGTTCGGGCCGTGGGGCCGGTGCGGCGCGGCGTTCGGACCAGAGAGCGGCGCCGATCCGGACCGCCCGGCCAGCGAGGCGGGAGCGGACAGGGATTGCGCGCTCGGTGGCCGCGCACCGGACGGAGAGGGACCGGCCGTCGGTTCGGCGGCGAAGAGGGGCGGCGTCGCCGCGACCGGCCCGGGCCTCGGCTTCGCCGCGACCGGCTCGGTTCTCGAGGCGACCGGCGTTGTCTCGGTTCGCGCCGCGACCGGCTCCGGTCGGGACGGCGGGCGCGGGGCCGGCTCCGGGTTCGGTCCGGGCCGACCGGCGGCGCCGTTTTCGGGCGGATAGGGCTTGCCCGTGTTGGTCCCGCTGATCGGGATGGCCAGCTTCGGCTTCGGTCGATCGGCCGGGTCTTCCGGTTGGTCGTACTCCGCGAAGAGGCCGGCAAAATCGACCGGGTGCCCAGCGGCGCACAGCTCGGCGAGCGTCCGGAGCATGGTTTCGTAGCCAGACCGACCCTTCCGGTCGGTGGCGAGGGCGTGGTGGGGTCTCGCCCCGAGAATGCGGCCCACGAGGCTCGTCAGCACCGAACCGGCCCCCACCTCGACGAAGGTGCGGGCGCCGCCGGCGTACATGGCCTCCACCATCTCCACGAACCGAACCGGGGACGCGAGCTGCGCGGCGAGCGCCTCCCGGATGCGCTCCGGGTCCGGGTCGTGCGGGGCGGCTGTGGTGTTCGCGTACACCGGGATCCGCGGCGGAGAGAACGCGAGCTCGGCGAGCGCGGCGCGAAACGGCGCCGTCGCTTCCGCGACGACCTTCGAGTGAAACGCGGTCGCCACCGAGAGGCGGGTCGCACGCAAGCCCTCTTGCCGAAGCGCGAGCTCCGCCGCTTCGATGCCGTCGATCGGGCCGGCGATCACCACCTGCTCGGGGGCGTTGTGGTTGGCGACCGCGACGTCGAGCCGATGCCCTTCGAGCACCGACCGCACCCGCTCGATCGACGCCGCGACCGCGAGCATGCCGCCTGGGGTCTTCGCTGCCTCGGCCATCAGCTCGCCTCGGCGGCGGGCGACCCGGAGCAGGTTCGCTTCCTCGAGCGCGCCGGCGGCGAACAGGGCCGTGATCTCCCCGAAGCTGTGGCCGGCCACCATCTGGGGCTCGAGCCCGGCCGACCGGAGTGCGGACAGCGCCGCGACGCTGGCCGCCCCGAGCGCGGGCTGGGCCCACTCGGTGCGGGTGAGCAAGGCAGCCTGCGCTGCTCGTCCGGCCTCGTCGAAGGCGGTCGGGGGGAACACGACCCGGTGCAGGGGCTGCTCACCGAGCCGCAGGTCCGCAGAACGGTCCCAGGCTCCGCGGGCGGCGCCGAAACGCACCGCCAGCTCCGCCCCCATGTCCGGGTATTGGCTTCCCTGCCCCGGGAACAAGAACGCGAGGCCAGACCGCTGCGCTCCCGACCCGATGAAGGCGTGGGATGTCCGCGCGACCCGGCCATCGAGCGCGGCGAGCGCCTCTTCCACTGCGGCGAGCAACTCGTTCTCGTTCTTCGCGAGCAGCACCGCCCGCTCCTCGGAGAAGCGAAACTCCGCTTGCGCGCGATGGGCGAGCACGGGGAGCCGCCCCGGCCCGACCTCGGCCTTCAACCGGGCGAGGCGCTGGGCGAGCTGCTCCCCCGTGGCGGCCGACAGCGGCACGACCTCCATCGGCAGGGCCCGGCGCCGGGGGGCGCCGCGGGGCGCCGCTTCGAGCACGACGTGAAAGTTCGAGCCCCCGAACCCGAAGCTGCTGACCGCGGCCCGACGGGGGTGGTCGCTGGCTCGAATCCACGGGAGGGTGCGGGTGGAGAGGTGAAACGGCGAGCCTTCGAGCGCGATCTTCGGGTTCGGGCGGTCGATCTTGATCGACGGGGGGATGACGGCCTCGTTGACCGCCATCACCGCTTTGAACAGCCCGGCCGCGCCCGCCGCCGCCTTGGCGTGGCCGATCTGGGACTTCACCGAGCCGAGCGCGCACCACGCGGCGGGGGTGTGGGGCCGGTGGGGCGCCGCCTCCCCGAACACCTGGGCCAGGCCGGCGAATTCGGCCGCGTCGCCGGCGCGGGTGCCGGTGCCGTGGGCTTCCACCAGCTCGACCGTCTCTGGACCGAATCCGGCCGCTGCGTAGGCCCGGCGAAGGGTTCGGGCCTGCCCCTCCGCGAGCGGCGCATACACGCTCTTGGCTCGCCCGTCGGAGCCCGAGCCGACCCCGCGGATGATGGCGTGGATGCGGTCTTCGTCCCGCTCGGCGTCGGCGAGGCGCTTCAGGGCGAACATGCCGATGCCTTCACCGAGCATCGTCCCGTCGCCGGAGGCGGAAAAGGGCCGACAATCCCCGGACGGGGACAGAGCCGGGGTCTTCGAGAAGCACATGAACATGAAGATGTCGTTCATGGTGTCCACGCCCCCGACCACGGCGAGGTCCGAATCCCCGAGCCGCAGCTCGTTCACCGCCATCGAAAGAGCGGAGAAGGTCGAGGCGCAGGCCGCGTCGGTGACGCAGTTGGTGCCGCCGAGATCGAGGCGGTTTGCGATGCGCCCGGCCACGACGTTTCCGAGCAGGCCGGGGAAGGTCGCCTCTTGCCACGGAGTGTAGTGGGCGCTGATGCGGTCGCAGGCTTCGGTGACTTTGGACTCGGGCAGTCCCATCTCCCTTAGGGCCTTCTGCCACACCGGCCGCTGCAGCCGGCTCACCATCGCCCCCAGCAGCTCCTGCGCCGATGTCACCCCGAGAATGACCGAGGTCCGCTGCTTGTCGATGGCGTGGACCCGGCTCGCGTCGGCGAGCACCCGCTCGGCGACGATCAGCGCGAGCAGCTGCGAAGTATCGGTGGCGGGCACGGTCGACGGAGGGATGCCGAAACCGAGCGCGTCGAAGTCGACCGGGTCGAGGAACGCGCCTCGACGGGCGTAGGTCTTGTCGGGCGCCTTTGGATCCGAATCGTAGTAGTCCTCCACCAACCAATGCCCAGGAGGGACGTCGCCAATGAGATCTCGCCCGGCGAGGATGTCCCTCCAGAACCCATCCGAATCGGAGGAGCCAGGGAAGAGGGCGCTGACGCCCACGATGGCGATGGGGGAGTTTCGGGGATCCTGCATGGTTCGCTCCTCTTGTTGTCAGGCCAGCAAGAGCTGGCGGGGACGAAAGTCGAAGGCCTCGGGCGGGACTGGGACCCCAAAGGCCCGCAGCTGCTGGGCGCGGGTGACGACCGCGGCTCCTTCGAGCAGGTTCAGCCCGATCTGGGCCGCGGTGCGCGCCTCTCGCGGGGCGAGGAAGCTCCCCCGGACCCAGTCGTTGAACGCGCCCATCGCCGGGCCGCACCAAATTTGGTAGTCCACTTTGCGGTCCGGGAGGCCGTCGATCGCCCACCGGCTCGCCCGCCCCAAGTAGGCCCGAAACAGAAGCGCCATCTGGTGCTTGGGGTTCTTCTCCGCCCGCTCCACTTCCTTGGGATCCCGGGCCATCCAATAGGCTCTGGTCTCCGCCCAGGCCTCCGAGAGAGGAGCCCGAAAGCAGGTGCGCTCCAGCTTCTCTCGCTCTTCGGCCGGGATGGTCTCGAGGCTCGGGTGGCGCCGGTACAAGTCCCGCAGGTGGTGTCCGCGCTGGGCGAACATCGTCCCTCGCTTGAGCACCTGGACCTCGACCCCCATCTCGAACATGTCGGCGGCGGGGGCCATGGTCACGTCCGCGAGCCCGGCCTCGGCGAGCAGGGCTTTGCCTTCGTCCGACAGGCCGGATTCGACGCAGGCCTGGTTGACCGAGCCGGTCAGGACGTAGGCGGCGCCGAGCCCGAACGCGGCCGCGACCGCGCTCGGTGCGCCGAGCCCGCCGGCCGCGCCCACCCGGATTGGGCGCTCGTAGCCGTTGGCGGCCACGGCGCGGTCTCGGAGCCGGGCGATGGTGGGAAACAGGGCCCCGAGGGCCTGGTTGTCGGTGTGCCCGCCCGAGTCCGACTCGACGGTGATGTCCTCGGCGACGGGGAGGTGGCGGGCGAGCCGGGCCTCCTCTTCGCTTAGCAGCCCCTGGCCGACCAGCCGGTCGAGAAGCTCACCGGGCGGCGGAGCGAGGAACCGGGCCGCCGTCTCCGGCCTCGAGATCTTGGCGAAGACGTGTCGGCTGCGGTGAATCCGGCCATCGGGCCCAAGGCGCAGGCCGCTCGCCGCGAAGCGCACGAGCGCGGGCGTGAGGTCCATGTACGCGCTCGCCGAGACCCGGGTCGCGCCCCGGCGAAGGTACAGGTCCACCACCGCCGCCTCGAGGGCTGGCTCCTGCGGTGAATGGATGAGGTTCGTGCCCCAGGGCGCTTCGAGCGAGCCGAGGCGGTCGAGCGCGGCCTCCACCCTGGGCAGCGACAGCCCGGCGGCCCCGAAGAAGCCGAGGAAGCCGGCCTCGGCGGCCGCCTGCACCAGCTCCACCGTCGCGATCCCGTTGGCCATCGCCCCGATCACATAGGGAAACCGGACCCCGTGGGCCTCGAGAAAGCTCCGGTCGCCGAGCCACTCCGGAAAGCTGGGCGGGAGCTGGGCCAGCACCGGCCACCCCCCGGGTTCCGTCCCCACCTCTCCCTCGACCCCGACCCCCCGCCGCCCGGAGGCCGGGTCTTCGATGACCACGCAGGCTCTGCGCGGCTCGGCGGCGATGTCGGCGATGTCGGCGGGGCCGAACGCGGGCGCGAGGGCCCCAGGGGACCAGGTAGGACGAGTAGAGATGCGACGGGCAGTCGCACCGAGCCCTTGGCTCGTGTCGAGGAAATCCATGGGGCCTGCGCTCGGTTCCAAACCATCGGCGCAGGTGGGTGGCAACGCCCGCGGCACCGGAGCGCTCGGCGTGACCGGGTTCTGTTGGTCCGCTTACGCACCCCTGACGGAGCGTCTCTTCGATGCGAGGATTCTGCAGATCAGAGAAGTCGGCGCAGCCACTTCATCTTGAACGGGGTGTAGGGGGGATACAGCAGGTCGGGGTCGAATTGGGTGGGTTTCTTCAGCACCCCTTTTCGGTGGCTGAACGTCTCGAAGCTCGTCTTTCCGTGGTAGGCCCCCATGCCGCTGCCCCCCACCCCGCCGAAGGGGAGGTCGGGCACCGAGAGGTGCAGGATGACGTGGTTGACGACCGCTCCGCCCGACGACGTCCGGTCGAGCACGTCCTGCTGCACCTGCCGGTCTTCCGCGAAGACGTAGAGGGCCAGCGGCTTGTCGCGCCCGTTGACGAAGGCGATGGCGGCCTCGACGTCCGGAACCGAGAGCACGGGCAAGAGCGGGCCGAAGATCTCCTCCTCCATGAGGGCCGAGCCGGGATCGACCTCCCGGAGGATGGTGGGGGCGATGTACCGGGCCTCACCGTCGACGACGCCTCCGGCGGCAACCCGGCCGCCGGACCGGAGCAGGGCCTCGAGCCGCTGCAGGTGCCGGTCGTTCACGATTCGGCCGAAGTCCGGACTCAGCTTCGGGTCCTCGCCGAAAAACGCGAGCACCGCCTCCACCATCTTCTCGATGAGGGCCTCCTCCACGGCCTCGTGGACGAGCACGTAGTCCGGAGCGACGCAGGTCTGACCCGCGTTGAAGAACTTCCCCCAGACGATTCGACGGGCGGCGACCCTGAGGTCCGCGCTGCGGTCAACGATGCAGGGGCTCTTTCCGCCGAGCTCCAGGGTGACCGGGGTCAGGTGCTCGGCCGCGGCCCGCATCACCACCCGTCCCACCCGCCCGTTGCCGGTGTAGAAAATGTGGTCGAACTTCTGCTCGAGCAGGGCGGTGGTCTCGGGCACGCCCCCTTCCACCACCCGGATCGCCTCTGGGTCGAGGTGCCGCGGCAGCGCGTCGGCGAGAAACGCCGAGGTCGCCGGGGCCAGCTCGCTCGGCTTCAGGACCACCGCGTTGCCGGCGGCGACCGCCCCCACCAGCGGGGCGAGCGCGAGCTGCAGCGGGTAGTTCCAAGGGGCGATGATCAGCACCACCCCGAGCGGCTCCCGGAGGATCATCGCCTTGCCCGGCTGGCTGATGAGCGGCGTTTTCACCTTCTCGGGGCGCATCCACGTCCCAAGCCGCTTCCTGGCGGCCTCCGCTTCGATTCGGACGAAGGCGATCTCGGCGGCCCACGCCTCGAGCTCCGGCTTCCCGAGGTCGGCCGAGAGCGCGGCGAAGATCTCGTCCTGCTCGGTCTCGAGCAGCCGGACGAGCCCTTCGAGCTGCCGACTTCGCCAGGCTGCAGACCGAGTGTGGCCGGAGTCGAAGCGGGCCCGGAGGTCGGCGACCAGCGTGGGGACGAACCCGAGGTCGGGCGGCGCCGCGGGCAGCGGCGAGGCGGCAGCACTCACCATTTGGACGCTAGAGCAAACCGCCCCGATTCGGAAGCAGAGCCGGCGGCCGCTCTCGAGCGGGGCTGTCACCCCGGGCGAGGGCCGCCGCGCAGCAGGACCAGCGCGAGCCACCCCCCTGCGCCGGCGAGCAGCCCGTACCCGGGCACCGCGACGCCGGCGGCCACGAGGTGAGCTCCTCCGAGGCACAGGCCGACGAAGACGAGCCCCCCGAGCACGCGCCGACCCAGCCGATCGCTGGCCTCGGGCAGCCCGGGGTCCCGCGCCGACAGCTCGAGCCGCCCCGCTCGGAGGTCGTCGAGCAGCTCGTCGAGCCGAGCAGGTAGGGTCTGCGCGGTCTCACCGAACCGCGTCGCCGCTCGGAGCAGGTTGTGGGACAGGCGACCGGGGCTGTACCGCTGGCGGAGCAGTCCGAGGAACAGCGGCCGGAGCTCGGCGAAGACGTCGAGCTTCGGGTCGAGCTCTTTGCCCACCCCTTCGACCGTCATCAGGGTCCGGCCGAGCATGATGAGCTCCGGCGGGATCTCGAGCCCGTATTTCGTCGCGCCGCGGACGAGGTCCTGGATGAGCGCCGCCATCCGGATCTCCTCGAGCCGCTTGCCGAGGTACTTCTCGGCGAGGAGCGCCACCTCGGCGTCGTACCGCTCGCGATCGATTCGCCTGGTTGGCGTGCCGATGGCGTACAGGGCGTCGGCGACCCCCTGCCCATCTTGGCGCACCGCCGCGACCATCAGGTCGACCGCTTTGTCTCGAAGCGGCGGGGACAGCCGCCCGACGAGCCCCAGGTCGAGCATCACGAGCGTCGGAGCCTCTGGCCGCCCCATGACGAGAAGGTTTCCGGGGTGCGGATCGGCGTGAAAGAACCCTTGGTCGAAGATCTGCTCGAAGATCACCCGCAGCGCGACCCTCGCGATCGTCGGGCCGTCGTGGCCTTCGGCCAGCGCGGCGGGCAGCTTCAGGCCGTCGAGGAACTCCATCGTGAGCACCCGGCGTCCGGACAACGAGCGGTCCACCGCGGGAAAGCGAACGTCGGAGCGGCCCGCGAATGCCTGGGCGAGCCGCTCGGCGTGATCCGCTTCTCGGGTGAAGTCGAGCTCGGCGGTCATCGCCCGGTCGAACTCCTGGACGAGCCCGACCGGGCCGTAGATTCGAGACTCCGGGATGCCGCGCTCGATCGCGCGGGCGAGCAGGTGGAGGAGGTCGAGATCCCGCTCGATGACCGCCCTCAACCCCGGGCGCTGCACCTTGATCACGGCCGGCTGCCCGTCGAGGCGGCGGGCCCGGTGCACTTGCGCGATGGAGGCGGAGGCGAGCGGGACCGGATCCACTTCGGCAAACAGCTCCTCGAGCGGGGCGCCCAGATCCGCCTCGACCTGGGCCCGGATTTCGGGAAACGGGACCGGCGCGACCTGGTCCTGCAGCTTCTCGAGCTCGCGAACGATGTCCGGGGGGATGAGATCCTGCCGTGTGGACAGGATCTGGCCCAACTTGACGAAGCTCGGGCCGAGGTCCTCGAGCACGAGCCGGAGCCGGGTCCCGAAGCTCCGGGCGCCAGCCCGGCTCGGTCCGCTCCCGAGCCCAGCCGCGTCCGGCCCGAGGCTGCCGTCGGCCGAGTCCTCGGACCGCCGGGCGAAGCGGGCGAGGTCGATCCGTTCCACCACCTCGCCGAAGCCATGTCGGGCGAGCACGAGCAGGATCTGCCTGAGGCGCTCGATGTCGCGGACGGCGCCGAGGAGGGAAGCCATCAGGAATGGGGGGGCTTCTCGTTCGGGGGCACATCCAGCAGCCCGAGCGCGGCTTCGAGCTGTCGTTCCACCCGGGCGATCCGCTTCGCCAGGGTGGCCGATTCGTCGCTGACGGCCGCGAGCTGGCCGCTCAGGGTCTCGAGCAGCTCCCGCTGCGCCATCAGCTCGAGCTCGAGTTCGGTGATGCGCTCGCCATCGATCATGGCTCGGGCGTGCCGCTGGGGCCGGTCCGGGTCAAGGCCCGCGAAAACGACCGGCAGCCTCGGCGGGCCCCTCAGGCCGGCTCGCGTTTGTCGGTTCGCCTCTGCCGGGGTTCGGCCACCAGGAGCCCGGCTCCGATGAACCCGGCCATCATGGCGATCTGGCCGACGTGCGCGACCACCGCGATCGCGCCGGTGGTCGCGGTCGCGAGACCGAACGCGCCGAAACCATATTTGAACCCGATCTCGAACGTCCCGGCGAACGCGGGGCCGGCCGGGATCATCACCGCGAACACGAGCACGCCGATGGTGAAGATGCCGGAGACGACCGGAAGCTCGGGGGCGTAGGAGACGGCCAGGTACCAGGTGAGCAGGCCGCTGCCGGTCCAGTAGACGACGGTCAGTCCGATGTAGGCGGCGGCGCGGTACGCGCTGCCCAGCGCGGCGAGCCCGTCGAGGAAGGTGCCGATGAGACCCACGACGCGGTCGGCGAGCGTGGCCGACACTCGGCGGAGGACCAATCGGGTCAGGCCGAGCACCGGCTCCCTCGCCACCGCGGCGGCGAGCAGAAAGAGGAAACCGCCTCCGAAGCCGATCGCCGCCGCCCGCGAAAGCCGGGTCAGGTCCTCAGGGAACGGCGCCGACGCGGGGACGAAGGAGATGCTGAGGAAAAACAACGTCAGCGCGCACAGCCCGTCCGCGATCCTCTCGACCACGACACTGGCGACCGCCCCGCCGAAGCGCACGCCGGCCCGGTTGATCATCATCGGCCGGATGAACTCGCCGAGCCGCAGCGGGAGAAAGAACGTGCCCGCGATCCCGAGGTTCGCGGCGGCGAAGATCGCCCGACCCGAGATCTTTCCGTCGAGGGCGCGCACATACATCCCCCAGCGGAGGACTCGGAGCAGGTGGAGCACAACCTGCCCGACGAAGTAGAGCAGGAGGACCGCTGGGCTCGAGTCCCGCAGGCGCTCGCCCATCTCCTCGAAGTCGGCGTCGTGAAACGCCCACCACAAGGCGAGCACCGAGACGAGCACCGCCGCCGTTCCCTGGATGCCGAGCCGCACCCAGCGTCGAGGGGGAGGAGAGGGCTGCGGCGGGACCACCACGCGCCGTCCTTAGCCCAGCCCCGAAGCGGTCGGAAGCTGGGCGTTCTCGTTTCGATGCTTTGGGCCGCTCGTTGACCGGGGGTGGGACGCTCGAAGCTCAGATCCCGGCGCTCGACCGGATCGGCCTGCTCCACGGCTTCGGGTCCTCGCCGCAGCTCCGTGGGCTCGAGAAGCGGGCGGTCTCGATGCGCACCGCCACCTGCCCCCCGGTCCACCGGGCCACGAGGTGCCCGGGCTCGACGCGCTCGATGGTCACGCCGTCGGTGGCGCCCGCAGAAAGCGCCTCCGCCTCCGCGATTTGCTCCTCTGCGCCGAGGTCGGTCCGCCCTCGGTACCGGTCGAGCCACACCTCGCCGGCGGCGAGCCGCTCGAGCAGGGTCGGGGCGTCCGAGGCTCGGAGTCGGCCGTACATTCGGCCCGGCTCCGTGCGGTCGAGGTCGAGCAGGGTGGCGGCGAATCGGTGGCCGCCGAGGTGGGTGGACTCGAGGACGTCGAAGCCGAGCGGTCCAGCCCCGTCGGACAGCGCTTGGAACAAAGCCTGGCCGTGCTTCGCGCAGCAGCGGTCGTGCTTGCCGTGGGTGCAGACGGCGAGGGTCCGCGAGCAGCGGTCGGCTCCTTCGGGCGTTCTCCCCGCTTCGATCGCCTCGAACGCGCGGTCGAGCTCGGTCGGGAGCTCGGCGAGCGGGACGGCGGCGAGCCTCCATCCTCCCGGAAACATTCGGACCTCGACCCCGGCCGGGTCCGCGGGGCCCGCGAACAGCCTGAGCACCGTCTTGCCCTGGTGCCGGCGCTCGTCGTACCGCGCGGCCCAGGTCGCGACCGGCGCGAGGGCCGGAGCTCGCAGCGCCGCCTCTTCCCACTGCCCTTTCGGCCAGGAAATCAGGACGTGGCGATGCCCGACCGAGGCGGTGCCGACCAGGGGTTCGGCCGCCTCCACGCTGGCGAGGCTGCATGCTTCGAGCATGACGCCATCCTGGACGAGCCGGAGACGCTGGACAAGCAGACGGTCCCGGTGGGCGCGCTCTCGGCTCGCTCGTCCCCTCGAACGGTGCTACGCCCCGTGCATGTCGCGCGCGCTCCTCGTGGTCCTCGCCCTCGCGCCGGCCTCGGCCGCCGCTCAGGGGCTGGTGACGAGCACCACCTCCGCCCAACCTTTGGACCACGAAACGGTGATCGCGCGGCTCGACGCGCGGCTCGACGAGGTGTCCAGTCGGCTCGAGCGGGTGGCGGACCAGGTCGGGGTGCTCCGGGACACCGCGCTCGGCGCCGGGGTCGAGGCGACCCGGGCGGTGCTCGTGCACAAGAACCAGCTCGGCCGGGCCTTCGCGCTCGAGCGAATCCGGTATGTGCTCGACGGCGGCGTGCTGCTCGAAAAGGTCGACGAGGGCGGTAACCTGTCCGGGCTCGAAGACCTGGTCCTCTTCGACGGGCGGATCGAACCGGGGGAGCATGTGCTCGAGGTCGAGGGGGTCTGCCGGGGCGGCGGTTTCGGCGTGTTCTCCTACGTCGAGGCCTATCGCTTCCGCCTCACGTCCCGATACATACTGAACGTTCGTGAGGGTCGATCCACCCGCCTCGAGATCGTCCTCTACCAGCGGCCGGACCTGACCCTCGAGGCGGCCAAGCGCCTGGACTTGCGTTACGACGTTCAGACCGTGGGCGGAGCGGACGACCGGTGACGGAACCCGGACCCGCGCTGGAGGCGGGGCGGGCGAAGTGCAGGACGGCCTTCGAGGCCGCGGAACGGTCCGCGGAGCGCATCGGCAACGTCCGGCTCGTACTGGCCCTGTTGGCGCTCGGGCTCGTGCTGATGCCGGTCGTGACCCGCAGCGGCACCCCGTGGTGGGGGCTCATCCCCGTCTCGGTCTTGTTTCTCGCCCTCGCCAAGGTCCAAGACCGGGCCCTCGAGCGACGGAGGTGGGCCGCCGCCGCCCTCGAGTTCTTCGAGTTGGCGATCGCGCGGCTCGAGGAGCGATGGCGGGACCTCCCCGATACCGGAGCAGATGTTGGCCGGCCCTGGTCGAGCAGCCAGCACCCCGCCGACGACCTCGACCTGTTTGGGCCGGCGTCGCTGTTTCAGCTCATCTCGAGGTCGGTGACGGCGGGCGGCCGGCGCACGCTCGCCTCCTGGATGGCCGAGCCGGCCTCCCCGCTCGAAGTGGCGGAGCGGCAGGCCGCGGTCCGGGCGTTGGCCGAGGCGGTGGACGTGCGCTGCGATCTGTACGCGGCGGCGGCGACGGAGGACAACCGGGGCCTCGACGAGGGCCCGCTGCTCGGTTGGGCCGAGTCGAAGCGTCCGCTGACCGGGCGCCCGGCGTTGACCGTCATCGGCTTCGTGCAGCCGGCGGCCCTCCTGTTGACCGCCGCGCTCGCGTTCGTCTTCGACGGTCCCCGAGAGCCCTTCTACTTGGTCGCCGTCCTGCAAGTGGCGGTGCTGTTCACGCTGCGCCGAATCACCGCCGAGCGGGCGGAGGTGCTCGCCGGTCCGGAGCGGTCCTTGAGCCGATATGGCCGCCTCATCGACGTCGTGGAGCGGATCCCGGACGGGGCGGCTCCCCGGCTCGACGCCCTGCGCAACGCGCTCACGGTGGAGGGCGAGCCCGCCTCCTCGCGCCTTCGCCGGCTGGAGCGGCTGGTCGGAATGCTGGAGGCGCAGCGCAACCTGTTTTTCGCCCTGACCCTCGGCCCCGCCCTGTTGTGGGAGCTGCACGTCGTGCTCCGAGCGGAGGCGTGGCGGGAGCGGACCGGGCCCCGCCTTCGGGGCTGGCTCGCCGCTCTGTCCGAGGTGGAGGCGCTCTCATCCTTGGCCGCATTCGCCCACGAGCGACCGGACTACGGCTTCCCGGAGATGAGCGAGACGCCGGGGACCTTCGACGCCACCGGCCTCGTTCACCCGCTCATCGACCGCCGCCGGGTCGTGGAAAACGACCTCTGCCTCGGCGGCCCGGGGTCGGTCTTGCTCCTCAGCGGCAGCAACATGAGCGGAAAGAGCACCCTGCTGCGGGCGGTGGGGCTGGCGCTGGTGCTCGCCCGATCCGGGGCGCCGGTTCCCGCCCGGCGCTTGGTACTGTCCGCCTTGCGGCTTCAGACCTCGGTCCGCTTGGTGGACTCTCTCGCCGAGGGATCGTCCCACTTCTACGCCGAGCTGCGCCGGTTGAAATCGATCGTGGACCTCGCCGCTGCGCCCGGGCCACCGCTGCTCTACCTGCTCGACGAGGTCCTGCACGGTACCAACAGCCGGGAGCGCTACATCGGGGCGGTGTCGGTGATCCGATGGCTTTCGAAGCAGGGGGCGATCGGGATCGTGACCACCCACGACCTCGCGCTCGCGAACATGGCGGCGACGATGCCGCCGGGATTGATGACCAACGCCCACTTGGGCGACGACGTAGAGGACGACAACCTGCGGTTCGACTACCGCCTGCGGCCGGGGGCTGTTCGGTCCACCAACGCGCTCGCGCTGATGCGGGCCGTCGGGATCGAGGTGGAGCTCGTCGAGCCATGAGCGCGCCGCCGCGCCGAAGCGTCGCCCTCGCGGGGCTGGCGCTGGGGCTCGGCTGCGGCCCGGGCCAACTGGACCTTTGGGGTCCTTTTCCCCCCGGGACCGAGCGGGTGGCGGCGATGTGGCTCGATGAGCGCGGAGAGGTGCTGGCTGCCACCGGGCTCCTCCGGTTCGAGGAGGAGGCCGCGGTTTTGCGCCCGGTGCCCGCCGCCGACTCGGTCGTGGCCCTGGCCTGGGGCGCGGGTTCGCTCCCCGACGGTCCCGACGACCGCATGGAAACGGACCCGATCGCCCTGGCCGGCCCGCGTTCCCCTCGTCTGCCCGACCCGGACTGGGCGGGGCGGGCGGGTCCCGGCGGCGGGCCGCTCGTCGAGGGGTTGGATCCGAGGCCGCTGACCGCGCCGTGGCTTCCTGCCTGCCCCACCATCGTCGGCGAGGAGCAGGCGGTCGCGGTGGACCAGCGGTGCGCTCGGTCCCCCTGCCTCCTTCGCTTTCCGCAGGTCGGCTGCCGGGTCGTGATGCTTCTCGACATCTGCGGACTGCCGAACCTCGAGCTCGAGGTGGACGGCACCGGGGGTTTGCAGGTGGTGGAGCCGAAGCAGGGCTGCTCGGTCGTGGGCCGCCCGCCGCGCGGGGCGTTCGGCTCGCTGTCCTGTGAGGCGTGCCCGTTCGACCTCTACGCCGCTCCTCGGGAGCTGGTCTCGGACCTCGAACCGGTGGAGAAGCTCGTGCTCGGGCGAGGCGAACCGGATCGGGCGAGCGCCCCGGCCTACCGGGGAGACCTCCGGAGCCTGGCCCTCGGAACCGACCGGGCCTTCGCGTCCACCGCCTTTGGCTGCGACCGACGCGAGCCTGGGATGGTGCACGTGATCGACATCGAGAGCTTCGCCCCGGTGGGAGCGCTCGTTCACGGCGGCTGCGAAGAGGCGCTGCTCACCCCGGACGGCGAGGGCGCCCTGCTCGTCACCCGCACCGCCACCGTCGCGATCGTCCAGCGGCTCGACCGGGACGGCCGGCCGACCGCGACCGCGCCGCTCCCAGGGCCAGTCTGGCGCCCCATCGGCCTCGTCGCCTCGTCTGTGGCCGAGAGGGTGGCGGTTCTGCTCCAGGACACCGACGGAGAGGACCGATTTCGCGAGAGCGTGCTCCACATTTTGCGCCTTGACGACCTGCGCCCCGTCGCCCGGTTCGAAGCGGAGGTTGCGGGGGCTACGGGGGGCCTCGTCTTCACCGCGGACGGGGGCCTGCTCTTGTCGAGGCGGGGGCAGGTGCTGGTGGTGGACCCGCAGGACGGCGCCTCGCAGGGCAGCTTTCTGGCTGGGACCGGGGAGGGGATCGACAACCGATTCGTCGGGATGAGCCGATTCGACCAGGGCCGCGTGGTCGCGTTCTCCGCCGGGAGCCGGTCGGGGGTTCATGTGCTCGAAGAGAACCGGGTGAGCGGGTTCGGAGTCTATTTCGGCCGTCGCCTGGTCCTGACCGGGCTCATCTCCCACCCCGGACGAGATCCTAGGTTCGAGGGGCTCGGCGCTGGCTTCATCTACGACGATCCTCGGCCGGAGGGGTTCCTGCTCCGGTTTTCGCCCGGAGACGGCCGATTCGCTCCCGAGGCCGTGCGGGTCGGCGTCGGGCCGGTGCTCGGGCTCTCGGTCGATGGCCGAGGTCGGGCGTGGGCGGTGCTGCCGCAAGAAGGAGCGGTGATGCGCGCTCCGCTCGGGCGGTTCTGACCGCGCCGTGACCGTTTTGCCCGTCAGCCGTCGGGCGGGAGGCAAGGGGGGAGCACGGCCCCGCTCGTGGCCAGGTCTCGGCAGTGGACCTCGGTCCCGGGCCCAGCCCAGATCGCGGCTCCGGCCGGGGCCTCGATGCGCACCCGCTCGAGCCGAGCCCGGGTCGGAGTCCCGCTCGAGGTGAGGGTCAGGCTCGCGGGGACCCCGGACGGAAGCCAGGCCTCGCGTCCGCCCCCGATGAGGACGACGTCGCGAAAGATGGCCTGCGCTCCGTACCCGACATGCACACCGCGCCAGCTCTGCGCGCCTCGGAGAACCACCGGACGGTCGGCCCGCCCTTCGATTGTGAAGCGCCCGAACACGAGCTCGAGCCCGGGCGCGGCCACCTCCAGCTCCACGCCGGCGGAAATCAGGGTTTCACCCTGAAAGCGCACCGGGTTCGGATCCACCAGGCGGTACGGCACCGGGGCGGCCCGCACCGTGACCGGCCGGGCCTGTGCCGAACCCCGCACCTCGTGCGGATCCGCGGTCGCGTGCGTGTCGAGCTCTGGGCGGAGTCGGCCCAAGGCAGACAGGGGAACGCTGGCGGGGGCCCCGCGAAAGCGCAGCGCCCGCCACCCGGCGACGGTCACCCCGTCTCCGAGCCAGAGGCCGAATCCATCGCTGGGGCCGACCCCGACGTGCTCGAAGCCGACCGTGCTCACCCCCTCCACCCGGATGGCGGCCCCCTCGACCTCGAGCCCGGTCAGCTGCGAGTCCGGGGTGGAGACGAGCTCCACGCCGTTCCACGGGCCCGCGCTCTTGAGCTGCACCAACGCGTCCTCGGTGCCGAGCGTCACGAGCGAGCCGGCTTCGACCCGCAGGCCGTGGCCGGCTCCCACCTCGATCCGGACCCCCCGCTCGATGACGAGCCCAGCCCCTCGGACCACGAGCCCCTCCGGCAGGAGGTGGTCGGGGCACGGGTCGGGGGCAACGTCGCCGAGCACCGTCTCGGCGAACAGGGTGCCCCGATGCACCGAAGGAGGCGGGCAGGTTGCGTCGAAGGAGGCGGAGGTCACCGCGGTGTCCCCGTGGGCGTGGACCGACAGCTCCACGACGAACCGGCCCGGGACGAGCGGAACCAAGCTCGCCCGCCGGAGGCTGGGGCTCTCGATCGCATGGCCCGGGCCTGGGGCCTCGACGAGCCGCCAGGTCACGTCGGCTGCCGGCGTGGATCGCTCGCCATCGAGGACCACGAGCGACCCCACCCTCGGGTCGGAGGAGACTTCGGCAAAAGCGAAGGGGCGGGGGTCTGGGTCTGGCCCGGGCGGCTCCTGCGGACGGCTCGCGTCGGGACAGCCCGCGACGAGCAGCAGCAGGATCTGCGCCATTTTCGAACGGTTCGGCATCAGGTTCTCGGCTCCTCTCCGCCCTGGTCTGCAGGGAGCGCTCGAGCGGCCGAAGCACCACGCAAGATGCGCGTGCGTGCCGAGCTCTCTTTCCTCCTGCCGGCGGTCGGCCTGATCATCGGCGCGGCCTGCGGTCCTCTGGAGGGGGAGGCACCCTCCAACGCAAATCGGTGGCCCTCGGCGGCCGAGCCGCCGCTCTCGGCGCAGTTTGGAGCCCCTCTGCTCGGGCTCGATTGCACCGGGGCGCCGCCGTTTGCGGTGCTGCTCGACCCGGCCACCCTGTCCGCCGAGCTTCCCGGCGTCGTCGCTGCGGCCGCGCCGAGCGGCTTCACCCCGGGCGAGCTGATCAACGAGGATCTGGCGACCACCACGGGAAACCTCCAGCTGCGGTGGAGCGAGCTCTACCCGGGCAGCCTCGCCGTCCTGCCTTCCGAAGGGGTGTACGCGCTCGACCCTGACCTGTGGGGGACGGATGGGCCGATCGAGCTGTCCGAGCTGCTCGCTGGGGACGTCGCTCAGGATCAGCTCCCTCTCGTCACCGGGGTGCGGCGGGTCGAGGGAGCGGGCCTCGAGCGCCTGCTCGGCCAGCGCCTCGTCGCGATCGTCCACCTGCGCGACCTCGCCGGAAGCGACCTCTCCGGGCCGAGGTCCGGGCGCTTCGACTTCACCGTGCTCGGCCTCGGTCCGTCCGAGATGACCGTGCGGGTGGAGGCGCGCACGCTGGTCCCGCCCAGCCCGTCCGGTCCGCTCGTGGACCTCGACCGGACCTGCCCCGAGACCCCGCGGGTCTGCCGGGAGAGCTGGGGCGACGTGGGGGTGGGCCCCGTGCCGGACAGCTGCGTCAAGCTGACCGGCGACGCGCTCGGGGGCCCGCACGGGGTGCGAGTGGGGATGAGCGACGTCGCGTTCGACGCGTTCACCTTCGCATCGCCCGGCGACCTCGCCTCCTTCGCGTGGCGGTCGCGCCCAGGGGAGGTCCTCGTCTCGGTCCGGGCGGGCGGCCAGACCCACGTCGATGACGGGGACGGGGTCTTCGTCCATCCGGACGGGGTCGCCGCGGCGCCCCCGATCGACCACGTCGTGCTCTGTCCTTGCGACCAGTCGGCCCCGCCCGGCGCCTCGACCTGTGGAAACGGCATCCTCGAGCCGGGCGAGGTCTGCGACGACCGGGGCCGTTTCGGCGGCTGCGCCCCCGACTGCCGGAGCGTTCTCCCCGGCTGGGTGTGCCCCACCCCCGGGATCCCCTGCGACGCCGCGGCGTGCGGCGACGGCATCATCGCCGGCTTCGAAGAGTGCGAAGACGACAATCCGACTCCCTTCAGCGGGGACGGCTGCTCCGACCGCTGCCGGCTCGAGCCTGGCTTCGCCTGCGACGCCGCCGGCGCGCCGTGCCGCCCGACCGTGTGCGGGGACGGCGTAAGAGAAGGCCTCGAGGCCTGCGACGACGGCAACAACGACACCGGCGACGGCTGCACCCCGTTTTGCCTGCTCGAGCCGGATTGCGCCGACGGCGCATGCAGTCCCACTTGCGGGGACGGCGTGATCCTCCCCGGCGAAGCCTGCGACGACGGCAACCGGCGCTCGGGGGACGGGTGCTCCGAGACCTGCGAGATCGAGCCCGGATTCGCCTGCGAGGTGGTGGAGCTCGCCGATGGCGACACCGTAGAGCTCCCGATCGTGTACCGGGACTTTCGGGGGTGGGACCTGCCCGCGCTGCCCGATGGCCGCTTCCCTCCTCACCCCGACTTTCAGCGCCGAAACGTCGGCTTGAGGAGGGGGGTCGTGGAGCCCCGGCTCGGGCCGGGCCGGCTGCCGGTCGCCTCCGACCGGTTCGCGCAGGCCCTCACCTCACCGGAGAGCTTCGCCCAATGGTACCGGGACACCGAAGCCAGCCTGACCGTGCTCGGCCACCTCACGTTCTCTCGCATCGGCGCTCGAACGTTCGCTTTCGACGAGACCCACTTCTTCCCCATGGACGGCCCCTCGCAGCCAAACCTCGAGGGGTTGGTGGGGATGGGCCTCGAGCCCCGGCGGCGAAGCAACGGAAACCAGTGGCACAACTTTCATTTCACGAGCATCGTCCGGCACTACTTCGAGTACACCGGGACCGAGACGTTGACCTTTCGCGGCGACGACGACGTCTGGGCGTTCATCAACGGCCACCTCGCCGTGGACCTCGGGGGCGTGCACGGCCCGATCTCGGGGAGCGTCACCCTCGACCCGACCCGGGCGGCGAGCTTCGGGATGGTGCTGGGCGGGGTCTACGAGATGGTGGTCTTCCACGCCGAGCGGCACACCAGCGCCTCGAACTATCGCCTGACGCTCGTCAACTTCAGCCGCCGGATCAGCGTGTGCGCGCCGATCTGCGGCGACGGCCGGGTGACCCCGGCCGAAGTGTGCGACGACGGGATCAACGACGGCGGCTACGACGGGTGCGCCCCCGGCTGCCTCGCCCGGGGGCCGTACTGCGGGGACGGCATCGTCCATCCGAGCGAAGACTGCGACCACGGAGGGGCGCCGAGCCCCGACTGCCCGGCGGGCTGCCGGTTTCCATGCGTGTTCCTCGACCCCTCCGTGTGCCACGACGGCCCGTGCCGGGCCGCCGGAGCGTCGGCGGAGTGCCGAAGCGCCATGGAATCCTACTGCTCGGAGCACCCGGAGGAACTCCCCTGCGGTCTTTGGGAGTGCGCCTCGGGGGCGCACAGCTTCGCCGCCTGCGAGGCGGCGGTCGAGCGATTCTGCGCCGAACACCCGGCCGAACCGGGATGCCGCTGACCCACCGGCGCCCGCGCCGTGGCACAATGCGCCGGCATGAGCCGCATCTACCGCCAGACGCCGCCACCCGGGACCCGGGTCGGCCTCGCCTTCTCCGGCGGCCTCGACACCCGCGCCGCCACCCTGTGGATGAGCGAGCGCGGACTCGAAGTCCACGCCTACACCGCCGACCTCGCCCAGCCCGACGAGGATGACCCAAGCGAGATCCCCCCGGTCGCCCTCGAGCACGGGGCCACCGCCGCCCGGCTGCTCGACGTGCGCGAGGCCTTGGTCCGGGAGGGTCTCATCGCCCTTCAGTGCGGAGCGTTTCATCTATCGAGCGGAGGGAAGAAATACTTCAACACCACGCCGCTCGGCCGCGCGGTGACCACCACCGCCATCGTCGCCGCGATGCGGGACGACGGGGTCCACGTCTTCGGGGATGGTTCCACCCACAAGGGCAACGACATCCAGCGCTTCTATCGCTACGGCCTGCTCGTGAACCCGGAGCTGCGCATCTACAAGCCTTGGCTCGACCCGGCGTTTTCGGCCGAGCTCGGCGGGCGAAAGGAGATGTCGGAGTTCGTCGAGCAGCGGGGCCGGCCCTACAAGGCCGGAACCGAGAAGGCCTACTCGACCGACGCGAACCTGCTCGGCGCGACCCACGAAGCGAAGGATCTCGAGCGGCTCGACGTTGGGATGCGCATCGTCGAGCCCCTGATGGGGGCCGCCCCGTGGCGGGACGAGATCGAGCCCGAGGAGGTCGCCATCGAGTTCGAGGCTGGGCACCCGGTGCGCCTTGGCGGCCGAAGCTTCAAGACTGTGGTGGAGCTCTTTCGGGAAGCCAACCGGATCGGGGGAAGGCACGGGCTCGGGATGAGCGACCAGATCGAAAACCGGGTCATCGAAGCCAAGAGCCGAGGCATCTACGAAGCGCCGGGCATGGCGCTCCTCCACCTGGCCTACGAGCGGCTCCTGAGCGCGATCCACAACGAATCGACCCTGGATCTGTACTTCGGGCTCGGCCGGCGGCTCGGCCGCCTGCTCTACGAGGGCAAATGGTACGACCCGGAGGCGATGATTCTCAAGGACGCGCTCACCCGCTGGGTGGCACCGTCCATCACCGGGAGCGTGACCGTGGAGCTTCGCCGCGGGGATGACTATACATTGCTCGATACCCAGGCCGAATACATGAGCTACGGACCCGACAAACTCTCCATGGAGAAGGTCGCGAGCGCGTTCACCCCCGAAGACCGAATCGGCGCCCTCGAGCTGCTCGGCCTCCCGGTGGCCGACAACCGCGCGCTCTTGCTCCACCACCTCGAGGTCACCCGCCGCCTCGGCGCTGTGGGCGGCCCCGGCCTCGACAAGCTGCTCGGCTCCGGCTGATCCT
>DAIQNR010000065.1:7358-31166 GCA_036788295.1 Myxococcota bacterium | reverse complement strand
CCAACCCTTTTGCTGTTCGGTCTATGGCAGGAGGATTGGTCCGACCGGTCCGAGCAGGACCGCGAGCAGACCACTGCCGCAAACGGCGAGCGCGCGAGGCTTTCGAAACGAAACACCATCTCGCCCCCCAGTGCTGCGGGGGCGAGTCTTGACATCGAGCGTTCCGAATCACTACGTCCGTCGTCCTCTCCAGAAGCTTGCAATGAGAGATGCGGTACAAATTGTACGTCAGAAGGGTTGTGCCCTAAGGAATGCCGATCATCGAGCGACTGCGGTCGACTCGAGGTGTGCGTCCTGACCGCCCCGCCGACAGCACTCGAAGAGGGTTTGCGGGCACCACCGACGGGCCGGTGTCTCGAGAACAGTTGCGAGGAGGACCTCGACTGCGCGGTGGGCGAGCAGTGCATCAGGATCACTCGAGAGTTTCGTACGATCAAGACTTGTTCTCGGTTTGGCGAACGAAGGCTAGGAGAAGCATGCATGGGTGGGATGGGGGCAAGTCGGCCTCCGCTCGTGCGAACCTGCGGCAAGGGGATGACTTGTGCGGCCGTGGTCTGTGTGTCGGCCTCCGGCTGCAGTCAAGATTCGGACTGCAGCTTCGGGAAGTGCCGCGCGTACGAGCCAGGGAAGTTGGGCTGCGCGCCTCTGTGCGATCACGATGGTGACTGCTTGCCTAGCCAGCGCTGCTCGGTCAGGGCCGCGACCGCCATGTGCGTTCCCTCCGAGACACCGGTGACTTGCCTCGAGAGCGGCTGCGACCAAGGCAAGGTATGCCTCCCATTCATGAACCACTGGCTGACGCCCATGGCCACGTGCGTCGCACCCTGCGAGCGCCAGGCAGATTGCCCGAACGGTTCGTATTGTCTTGCGCTGCCGTCGGCCCCGGGAAGCGGTGTCGATATCGTGGCCGGCTGCCTCGAGATTTGCCGCTCGAGCGGCGACTGTCAGGACGGCTTTGAATGCACTGCGTTCCCTGGCACGAAGACGGCCGGCTGCATGCCCGATCCGCAGCGCATCCTCCGCACGGTCTTCGACCGCTACCCGTGACCCGCCACCCGGTCGATGGGAAGATTGCATTGTCTTCCAGAATTCCTACCAAGGGGATACCGATGGTCCGGTCATCGTTCGAGGCTGGGTGGGGGACAAGTCTTCGCCAGACCTTGTATTCTTCAGTTGGTCCGCGTCGAGGGCCATCCACAGCGCGTATAGGCGGGAGGTGCGCAATGGCGAGGCGGGTTCGCAGGAGTGGACCTTTGAGGCCTTCATCGATGTGGATGGCGTTTGCGGTTCGACCTCGAGGGATGGCATCATGGAGTGCGAAGTGCAGGTCGGCGACCCCTACGGCACGCTCACCGAGCGCATCTCGGGGGATGCCGTGGTCGTCATCAACTTGGTGGATTGAATCTCACTTTCCACCTCGAGGACTCAAGGACGACGGCAGGCCTCCCCGCGCGTGACGATTCGCCCACCGTGGCGAACAGCATAACCGCCCGGATTTTCGGGGTCGGCGACGATGCTGTTCGCCTCGGCGCCTTCGTAGGGCGAGCCGCCAAGAATGGGATCTACATACAGCACGGTGAGGGCAGGGTCGAAGGTGCGCACCCACACCGTTGCTCTCGGCTCCGGGTCGAGGGTGGGGGCATCGCCGGCGACGATGAGGTGGCCGGCGGCGTCGACTCCGCCCACCATCGTTCGTCCGCGCTCTGCGTACAGGGTGCGAGCGACCCGCACTTCGCCCCGCCGATTTCGTCGCTCGATGTGGCGCAGACCATCGTCGCAGGCCCCGAGCAGGTACACCGAGCGCTCGGTGGCCACCGCCTGAAACCGCGACTCGACCACGGCCGGGTCCCTGTCCGTGATGAAGCACCAAAATGGCTCCCATGGCTCCGCGGACGGCTCGAGCGACGCAAAGTCGAACGGAAAGAGGAACACTTCTCCCAGGGCCGGCCCCTCGGTCGGGATCCACGCGAGCAGCCCCGCTTCCGGGAACAGCTTGATCACGGCCGACTCCGAGCTCGGCGGCGTCCACCGGCGGGCGGCGCCCGGGCGGCGCAGCTCCACCGAGGCCGGATCGTCCGAAACGAGCGCAGCCAGAGGCTCGCCAGACCCAATCACCCAGGTCCGAAGCTGGTCCGTGGGGACGACGAGATCCGACCGCGGGGAGGGCCGAACACCCCTGGCCAGGTCGGCAACGCGCAGCGTCGTGAGTTCGCCCCGCACCTCGCGCAGCATCAGGAGCGCTTGCCCTTCCGCTTGGACCAGTACCGGCTGTTGTTCGGCAAGTTCGGCGAGAGGGACCAACTGCCTCTGGAGGCTATCCTGACCGGTGACTCTGCGTGGGAACGCGACCAGGTTGTCGCTCGCGAGGCCGAACAGGGCGTCCGCTCCGAACGCGAGACCGGTGCCCGGGGGCGGCGCGGACCCCTCTAGGTAGGTCTCAGTCAGGTAGCGCGACGACGCGCAGTCGGGCAGCGCGGAGGGGCTGAAGTCTTCGTCGTCCCCGCAGCAAGGGATGAGGAAGGCGACAACGAGCCAAGCCGGACGTCGCATCGCGTCCCTCATACCCAAACCTGCGTCCTCATGGACGCCTTTTTTGGGTCGGCTGCCTGGACGATCTCCACTCGAGAAGAACCGCTCTTCGCTCCTTTCCCGCGTGCGATCGATGGGCGAAGGTCCGGGGCGTGCGGGTGTTCGTCGCCGGAGCGACCGGCTACATCGGGCAGCCTACCGTACGGGCGCTCTCGTCTCGGGGCCACGATGTGGTGGCCTTCGCTCGGCCGCGGTCGGGGGTTTCGGGGCGGCTCGACGAGGCCGCGACCCGCGCGGCGCTCAGCGGGGTGGAGGTCCGCTTCGGGGACGTGACCGACGCGAACTCCTTGGCGCAAGACGGGTTTCGGGGCGAGCGCTTCGATGCGGTGGTCTCCTGCCTCGCGAGCCGGACCGGCGGCGTAGAGGACGCGTGGCGGATCGAGCACGACGCGAACGTGCACCTGCTCGAGGCGGCGCAGGCGGCCGGGGCGGGCCGCTTCGTGCTGCTGTCCGCGATTTGCGTGCAGAAGCCGAAACTCAGCTTTCAGCACGCGAAGCTCGCCTTCGAGGCAAAGCTCGTAGCGTCGGGCCTCAGCTACTCGATCGTTCGGCCCACGGCGTTCTTCAAATCGCTCGCTGGACAGGTGGAGTCGGTCCGGCGGGGCCGGCCGTTCGTGATGTTCGGGGATGGTCTTCGCCCCGAGTGCAGGCCGATCGGCGAGCGGGACGTCGCGAGCTTTCTTGCCCGCTGCCTCGAGGACCCGGCGCTCGAAAACCGGATCCTGCCCATCGGCGGTCCGGGCCCCACCATCACCCCGCGGATGCAGGGCGAGCTGCTCTGTGCGGCGCTCGGGAGGCCGGCTCGGTTTCGGCGGGTTCCGCTGTGGGTGTTCGACACGATCATCGCCGTTCTCTCCGGGCTCGGCCGCCTCGTCCCTTCGCTTTTGGACAAGGCCGAGTTCGCCCGGATCGGCCGGTACTACGCGTCCGAGTCGATGCTCGTGCTCAACCCGGAGACGGGGGCCTACGACGCCGAAGCCACCCCGGTGGTGGGCGAGGAGACGCTCGCCCAGTTCTACCACCGGGTCGCGGCCGAAGGCGTCGCCGGGCAGGAGCTCGGCGATCACAGCTTGTTCTCCCGCCGCCGGGAGTGACCCCAACTCTACAGCCGCTGTCGGTCAGCCCAGCGGATCTCGACGTCGAAGCTCTTGGCGAGACCCTGCTCCTCGAGGGCGTGGGGCACGACGTGGTCGAGCAGCCCGCACTGGTTCGGGGGATCCCAGTCGTAGCGGTCGCGAACGAGGTAGTCCTTCACCACCGTGGTCCGCCCCCCGGGTTCGACCGCGAACCGGTACTCCCCTTCGAGCCGGAACTTTCCGAGCGCGGTGTACGCGTCGCCGTCGCCGTTGTCGGTCGCGACGTGGGTCTTGGCCGACACCACGCCGCTCGTCTCGCCGGCTGCGATCCGGGCCTCGATCTCGCGCTGCGCCCGGTGGTCCAGGGCCTCGATCTCGGCTTTCACGCTCGGCGCCTCGGTCAGCCACCGGGGCCGACCGCCGAAGACGCCGCTTCGATGGTCGATGCGCAGCGCGTCCCCGGTGCCATCGAGAAAGCGGTTCAACAGCTGGCCGCTCATCCGGCGCCCGAGCAGCGGCGTGTGCTCCGCGCCGTTGGCCAGCGCCCGCAAGGTGCCCTTCAGGCCATCGAAGTCCCCGGCGAGGTACTGCTCGGTGGCCCGCTCCCGAAAGGCAGCCTGCGGCCACGCCGTGTTCACCTTGTCGGCCGGACAGATCCCGTAGTTGGGATCGACCGTGGCGTCGGCCGAACGAGGGGAAACGCCTTCCTTCGGAGCTTGCGAAGGGCCCTCCTCGAGACCGAGCGGCACGTCTTCTTTCGGGCCCGCGATTTTGGCCCACGTGTCCGGACCGACGACGCCGTCGGGATCGAGGCCGAGGTCGGTCTGGACTCCCCGGACCGCGGCCTCGGTGTTGGGTCCAAACTTCCCGTCCACGGTCACCGGGTGACCCGCGTCGCCGAGTGCGCGCTGAAGCCGCTCGACTTCGGGCCCCTCCGCGCCGCGCCCGAGCGTGGGCCGAGCTTCGGCGGCCGGCCTGGGATTGGCCCCGTGGGCGAGCGCCATCGTGTCCCCGATCTGGCGGAGCGCGGCCTCCGGGGAGAGTTCCCTCGTCTCACGGCTCCTTAGCTCGGTGCCCCAGGCTTCGAGATCGACCGAGGCCGCCAGCTCGAACGCTTTGCCCTTCACCTTCAGCTCCGGCTGCAGGTCGAAGTCCGGGCCTACGGTGGAGAACCGCTCCCTCTGCTCGGACGCTCGCACCTCGCCGAGCGACGAGAAGTCCCCGTCCCGGAAGGCCCGGCCCACCCCGTCGAGGTCCGCCGACTCGTCGAGGTCCACGGTGATCTCGGTGGTGGTGCGGGAGAAGGAGCTGTGGGTTCCGTCCACCGCCACCCGGAGCCCGTCGTCGTCGATGAAGTCATGGACCTGGTGGACGTTTCGGACCCGCACCTGGTCGGGCAGCCCCATCTGTCCTTTCGCGATGTCCGAGAGCGACGAGACAAGGTCTTCGGTGGTCCCGATGTCCCGCCCGGTCCACGTCAAGGTGACGGTGCTGTCGTTGCCCTCGACGTCGCTCTTCGCGTTCATCTTTCCTTCGCCGACGACGACGTTCCCGAACACCGCGCTCTTGAGGGATACGTCGTTGTCGAGCCGGAGCGTGAGGGAGATGCTCCCCTCTTCGTTCTTGTCGCTGGGATGCACCACCTCGACCGCGACCGCGGCCACCCACTCGTCGCGGGCGGTGCTCTCCACCCCGAACAGCTTTCCGTACTTCGCGCCGATCTGGGTTCGAAGGAGGCCCTCCACCTCGATCTCGCTCGCGGTCCGGTCCTGCTCGAGCGCAGCAAGTCGGCCCTCGTCGGGCCGGACCAGCGGCGCGAAGAGGGCTCCGCCGTTGACGTGTTGAAGCGCGTCGGCCGCGACGTCGCGGGTGATTGTCGCCCATCGCTCGGGCAGCTCGGCGTCGGTCGTGGTGTAGGTTTGGGTGAAGGACAGAATGCCCCCGAGCTCGCCGCCCACCTTTCCTTCGCCGCGCGCGCTCTTTCCTTTCATCTCCCCGGTGCCGTTGAGCCGCATGCGCTGCTCGACGACGAGGTCGAGGTCGCCGTCGGTCCGACGCTCGACGGTGGCGGTGAGGCCTGGCTTCGCCTTGACCCCGAGGGTTCCGATGAAGCCCGACCGGCCGATCGCCCCCTTCAGCTCGAGGTCGGTCTCGACCTCTCGGTGCTCGCCCGGCGCGCGCATCCCCCAAGTCGGCGGCGCCGTCGCCTCGAGCGCCTGCTGCAGCCGCTCCCCGGGCGCCCGGAGCGACCGGTCGGCCGCACGAACGAACCGGTCCACCGGCCCGTCCGTCTTTCGGTCCGGCTCCCTCGACTTCGCCTTCGGTGGCGGCGCGGTGTCGCGCGTGCGACGGGAGGGGGGCGTATTTCTGGTGTGATTTCGATCGGTTATCGCGTTGCTCACGCCGCCCGGGACCGCAATGCCTGTGCCGAGGGCAGGACGCCCGCGGGCGGTCGCTCGGGTGTCGTTCCGCCCCAACGACTTGTCTGGTCGAGCCGACGGCTCAGCGCCGGAGGCTCAGCGCCGGAGGCTCAGCGCCGGAGGAGGGGGCCGCTGAGAGCGAGGCGGACGTCCCGGCGCCGGTCGGCGGACAGCTCGGGGTCCTCGAGCCGGGCCGCGAGCCACTCCGGGTGGCGCCGCTCGACGATGTAGACCCGCCGAAACAACAGATCCTCGGACTCGAGCACTTCGAGCTCGAACCCTTCGATCTCGCCCCGAAGGTAGGCTTCGAGCCAGGATTTCACCGAGTCGCTCATGGGCCTGCCTTTCGCCAGCGCGAAGAGAGGACGCCTTTTTCCCGCATCCGCTCGACCCGCTCCCACATCAGGGCCAGCGCCTTCGGGTGAATGCCGAGCTCGGCTGCCCGGGCGTCGAGCGCCGGCCGCTGGGCGCACAGCCGGTCGAGCCGCTCGATCTCTTCTGGTTTCAGCGAAAGCGGGGTCCCGAACAAGAACTCGTGCCCGCCCTGCTCGCCGTGGCGCCGGGGCAGGCACAGCCCGTGATCGATGGCGATGGCCCGGCCCTCCGCGAACAGGACGTTGCCCCGGTGGCGGTCGAGCGAGCCGATCACGTGGTCGAACACCGCGAGCGCCCGGTGATCTTCGTCCTCGGGGTCCTCGAGCAGCGCGGCCAGGCGGTCGCTGAACATCCCCGACTCCGACCCCCGGATGAGCGCCACCAAGGCGCCAGGCTGGCCGTTCAGCTCCCGGTACACCGCCGGCGGGACCCGGGCCAGGTGGCCGAGCGCCCGGCTCACTTCGTAGGCGAAAGCCTCGCGGCGGGCGAAGTGGTCCGGACCGAGGTGGGCCCGCATCGGCTCCGGGTACTCGGCCCCCGACGGCTTCCATAGGGCCACCGCCCCGTTGTCGAGCCGCACGATCGCCTTGCCGTTGACGCCCTCTTCGAGCGGCACGCTCGAGACCACCTTCGCGTCCGGATCCGAAAGGTACGCCTCGATGCGAGCGGCCGCGGTTCGACTGAGATCATCCGGTCTTCCTCGGGCGAGGAAGCGGCGCACGAGCGGCAACGTGGGCTCGGCCGGGCGGCGCCGGGCGCACGCTTGTCCTTCGGGCACCGCAGAAAAAGGGCGCGTCGCCGAGCCCTTCACGATCTTCACTCTGGCCGGGACATAGAATTCTTTGGTCTTCTCATCGAACGCGAGCAGCTGCGGCCCGGCCTCGCCGTGCTCGATCTTGTATCTCTGGTCGGCGGCGTGGGTGAGGGAGAAGAGCTCGCGCAGGACCTTGCGCGGTGGGTCTCGGGTTCTATCGGTCTCGGGGAACCCCACCGCGCCGAGGGAGGGCAGAAACGCGAGCCGCTTCTGGCGGGCAAGCGACGCCGCCGCCTCCGGGGTGACTTCCACTTCGACGGTGACCTTCTGTCCAAACGCGTCCACAACAACCGAATAGATCCCAGCGAGAGGCGGCTCGGCGTGGTCGAGCGGCAAGACCTCGGCCACGGGAGGCGGGCCGCAAAGGTTCTTGTGGGGGGCTTTGGGGTCGAGGCCCGCTTCGACCATTCGGTCCCGAACCATCGCCGAGAGCTGCTCGCGGCCCCCGCCTTCGCCAAGAACGTCGAGCAGCGCTCCAAACAGCACCTTCGCCCGGACCGAGCGAAAGCTCTCCCCCGGATATCGGGAGAGATCGGGCTCTTCGCCCCAGCTCACCCCGCCCCGGACCGGCTCGGTGCCGGGCACCACCTCCGTCTCGAGCGTACCCGGGCGGCGCTGGGCTTCGGCCAGGATCGCGCCGAGCACGGCCGTCCGGGCCGCCTCGCCCGCGACGAGCACGGTGACGTCGTCGGCCCGGGTGGTGCCGCCGGGGCCGGTGAACTCCACCACCGAGACCCCCGGGAAGCGCTCCGGCTTCGCGAGCACCTCCTCGGCGAGCCATTTCGCCCAGGACAGCGCCGCCTCCGGCTTCGTGTTCAGATAGATGCGGTCGTGGGGGGCTTCGGCGTCGAAGTCGCGAGCGAACAGGCGAAACCGCCCCCACTCGAGCTTCGAAAGCGTTGGGCCATCGAGCTGCTTGGACACCGCGGCCGACAGCCCTCCGCTGACATCCTTTCGGCTCGACCCAAAGCACCGGTGGCCGGCCTCCACGAACGGCGGCAGCCGGTCGAGCACCGCCCGCAGACCGGCGAGAAAGGGCATGAGCGGGAGGTTCGACTCATCCGGCGCCTCGAGCCCGGCGAGGCGATAGACCACGGTGGCCTTCGGCTGCAGCTCGAGGTCCGCGCGCCGGGCCCATAGGTCGTCGAGCAGCCGCTCGAAGCTCTGCTTGGCGCCGAGCGGACCCGAGGTCTGAAGCCCGGGCGTAGCGCCGATCGAGTCGTCCGGTGCCCGCGCCAGCGCAGCCGCACGCGCCCGGTCTTGGGTCGGCTTCCCCAGGCCCAAATCGCTCGCGAAATGGGCCGGCGCAAGGAGGGCTTCGGTCCTTCCCCGCACATCGGACTCGCTCGCACCTGACTTTGGACCTCGAGGGCCTTCGGGAAGCGGGCTCGCCTCCCGCGGGTCCGGTTCCGGGCGGATGGGGGGCCCGCGCCGAGACGGGTGGGTCTTCACCGGTCCTCCGCGCTCAGCCCGCGGACGGGGACCGCGCGCAGGTAGGCGCTGCGGTACGCAAACGGCAGCTCGTCGAGAAACGCCTGCCCGTCGCTCGGAAAACGCCGGCCCCGGTCGCCGCGGCCGACGATGCCGCCGACGCTCCAGTTGGACAGCAGCGACGGGTGGTCACAGTCCACCCGGCCGTCCGCGGTGAGCCACGCCCGGGCCAGCGGCCCCCGGCCCTCCGGGGTCTCTCCGATGAGCTCCACCACCGGTCCCGCCCATCCGTCGCGTCCCGCGGCCACAATGGGTTTCTGCCACGGGCGGCCCCCCGTTCCCATCGGTTCCTCGGCCACGCCGGGCCCCCTCCGACTTCTTCGGTGGCTCCGCGCCGCGAAGACCCGGAGGCAAGCCGGCGACCACCTCTTCGGAGGGCGTCCACCAGAACAGGAACGAGGCCGCAGGCAGAGGCGGCAGCGAAACGGGCGGCGGAGGCGGAAGCGGCGGCTCGGCCTCCACCGTGACCAGCGCAAGCGACCGGGGCGGCGGCCGGTCCCGGCGCACGGACGGAGCCCGGGGGCGCCCCGCGCGCCCTGACCATTCGAACAGAAGCGCGATCGCCGCCTCCAACCTCTGGTCCGGTCGCGCCGTGGGCAGGACCTTCCGATCGAGGAGCGCTCGGGCGACCCGGGCCCGGCGCCGCTCGCTCGCGCCGGCGAGCAGCACGGTCGCGTCCTGCACCACCCCGATGAGCTCGCGCCGCGAAGCGAGCCTCGGGTCGCGAGAGAGCGCGTCCACTTGGCCGAGAAAGGCCGCGTCGTCCCCGTCAGCGAGGGCGACCCGGGCCCGCGCCGCCTCGGTCTCGGGGCGGTCGCCGGCTTCGGAGGCGAGCCGGTCGAACACCGCTCGGGCGAGCGGTAGGTCGCTGGCCGCGAGCGCGCGCCGGCCGAGCGCGGTCCACCGAACCCGAACGGCGGCCGGTCCGGCGTCCCCGAGCTCGGTGGCGCGAGCGAGCGCGTCGGGGGGAGGCCGGCCCACGAGCCGCCCGAGCAGCAGCGCCTCGGTGTGCCGGTCGAGCGCCGAGGGACCGGCCCGGCGGCCGAAGATTCGGGCGAAGCGGTCGAGCTCCTCCCGATCGCCACCCCTCAGCAGCGCCCGGGCCCGGACGTGATCGAGCCACCCCCGCACCGGATCCGGCGCGCCTTCGGGCGCGGTGGCCGCCTCCACCTTCTCTTCGGCAGCGAGCACCCAGCCGATTCGGGCCGACCACCGAAGCTCCGGCTCTGCGTCCGGATCATCGGCGATCGCGGCCAGGGCGGGGGCTGCAGCCGGGCTCCTGGCCCCGAGGCCCATCGCGGCCGCGAAGCGGGCCCGCCGGCCGGCCGGAGAGGACGCGGAAGCGGCGGCGAGCAGGCGCTCGAGCCAGGCATCGGGCACCTCGACGCCGGTGCCGCGGGCTGCATCGAGGTAGGCGTGGGCCACCCTGGAGGCGAGCTCGGCTGGGAGCGCCTCGGCCCGCCCGGCAGCGTCGGCCAGCGCCGCGAGCTCGGCCCCCGCCCTGGCCCGCTTGTCGTTTTCGTTCGCATCGGCCGGTGTGGAGCAGCTCGATGCGAGCTCGCTGGGCCACGGGCGCTCGCCGGGCCACCGCTCCTGTCCGCCCGGCCACCGCACGGCGAGGCCGATCGGCGGCGGCTCGAGCGCGGCCGAGAGCGCGGCCGAGAGCAGATCGGCCCCTTCCAGCGGCTCCTTGTCGGTCCGAAACCGGGTGAGGCGCGCCCCCTCGAGCCGGACGAGCGACAAGAGGGCGTCGAGCCCAGCATCCGCGAGCTCGGGTCGGGGTCCACTCTTTGGCTCGCAGCGAAGGAGCAAAGAGAGCTCCTCGAGAAGCGGCCACAGCCCGCGCGTGGTGTCCTCTCCCGCGTCCTCCGCCTCCGCCCGCAGCCGCTCGATGTGCCACAGCGACCCGGCCGCGTAGGCGGCGAGCGCATCCTGGACCGGGCGTGACGACAGCGGCGGGATCGCGCCCTCGGTGGCGCCAGCGCAGCCCGCCCACCAAACCCATATAACGGGCAGGAAGCGCCGCTTCACAGCCGAACTCCGATCCCCCCGGAGAGCAGCGGGCCGGCGGCAACGCCCCCATGAACTTGGGCTTCGTAGCTCAGCCACCCCGCGACTTCGGCCCAGACCAAGAGGCGCGAATCGAGCCCCATCTGAAGTCCGAGCCCGAGATCGCCGCCGAAGTTCACGCCCCGGTCGGTGACGAGCGCGCCGAGCCGAAAGAGCAGGGCGAGATCGAAATGAAGGACAGTCCCGGTCGGCTCGACGAGCAGCTTCCCGTACGCGAAGCTCCACCGCGGGCCGAGGCCAATCCGCAAGTTGGGTTGCTCAGCCTCCGGCAATCGGCCGGTCCGGGTCCGGACCGCCGCCGCCTCCGAGTTGAGTGTGCTGAACAGCAGCGTCGCCGATAGATCCACCGCGAGCGTCTCGAGGAGGTTGTAGCCAATCTCCGCCCCGATCCCCGGCGACTGGTAGAAGTCTTCGCGCCCAAAATACGCTGGCCCGAGCCGAAGATGGAGCCGACCGGCTTTCGTGAACGCCCGCTGCTCGACTCGGCTCGGGGGCTCGTCGGCACGGGCCAAAGAAGCGGCCGTGAGCAAAGAGGCGAGCGCCAGCGCCGGTCCGACCCAGAGCGCTGGACCGGGGCAGAGCGCCGCACCGGGACAGAGCGCCGCACCGGGACAGAGCGCCGCACCGGGACAGAGCGCCGGATCGGGGCGGCGTGCGGGCCGCTTCGGCGCCCCGGTCGCGACCGGATGTCGGTTGCGTCGGGCGGATCTTGGGTTGTCCCTGCGTCTCACCGGTCGCGGTCCGAGGCCGCGGCCCGGGGGGTACCATCGCTTCCACCCGAACACCAACCGGCTCGCTTCAGGCTAGGGGCGCCCATCAAGGCCCGCAGCTCGAGCGGTTGAGCCAGCTCGGTCCGCCGCCGGGCGGGGCGCGGTCGCACAAGCCGTAGCAGCCCTCCCACGGGACCTCGAACGCCGCCGGCCGATCGATTCCGCTCGGAGCGAGCACGACCGGGGCCAACCCGAGGAAGAAGCCCGGACCCTCCGGGCCTTCCCGCCGGGCGTTGCCCTGGCCGATCGGAGCGCCGGCGGGGAATGCTTGCCCGGTCGCGTCGCACAAGCGGTAGGCGACGAGGCCCTCGCGGGTCGCGGCGTCGGCGAGCGGAATGGGGGTGCCCGGGTCGATGGCGACGGTGACGAACGGCCAAATCGGGCCGAGCACGCCAAAAAGGGCCGATTCGAACGCCGGTTCGAGCGGCGAGAGCCAAGGGCTGACCACCGCGGGGTCGAGCCCGGCGACCGCAGGATCGGGCCCGAGGGCGACGAGCAGGCTCGGGATCCGCCGCCGCCCTAGGGCGTCGATGAGCTGGAACACCGAGACCCGCACCGCCATCGGCAGGGGCAGGGGCAGGTTCGCGGCGTAGACGATGAGCAGCCGAACGGGGGTCCCGGGGAAGCGGGCTTCGAGCGCGACCGCAGCTTGCTCGGCCACGTTCTCGGCATCGAAGCTTCGAAGGTTGGCTTGGCGGCACCGGACCCCGGCCTCCTCGGCCACCATCACCGGGGGCAGGGCGAGCGTGGGGGCTCCGCGCCCGTCCCCCTCGGCGATGCGCTCGGCGATGCCAAGCAGGGTGGCCTGCATGCTCGTCTGCACCTCTTCGCATCGGCTCGGGTTGGGCACCTCGAAGTCGAACAGGGTCAGGAACACGAGCGGCGCCGCCCGCTCCGGAGGGGCGAACAGGTAGCGGAATCCGCGCACCACCGCGGCGGCGTCGATGGTTCGCTGGGCCACGACCGGACCGTCCGGGGGCTCGGCCGGCCGCAGCGACGCGCACGCCGCGTCCCCGGGCGAAAACAAGACCGAGCGATCGGCCGGAAACCGCTCCACCGGCCGCCAGCCGAAAGGCGCCGCGCCGCCGCAGGGGCCGGCGGCGACCGCGAGCTCGAACCGGCGTTCGAACGGGGGGCGGCCCCCCTCGCGCCGCTCCGTGGCGAGGGCCTCGGCGATCGGATCCCGCTCGAGCGCGACCCGAAGCGCGGTGTTCTCGTCCTTCGGGTCGCCTCCCACCTGGTAGGAGGGAAGCGGCACCCGCTCGATGGGGCCGTCGGCCTCGTGGTCGATGTCGGGCAGACGAAGGATCACCCGGCGGCCGTCAGCGAGCGCGCCCGGGCCGAGCACCTGCTCGATGCAGGTCCACGCCGTCGCGCACGAGACGATGCGGCGCCCCCGCTCGGGGAGCACGAAGGCGCCGGACGGTCCCTCCACCGCGAGCTCGACCGCTCCCATCGGCCGCCGGGTGGGGACGATGACCCGTAGGTACTCTCGGGGGTCACCCTCGACCAAATATGCGGTGGCACTCCCGATCCCAGCCTCTCTGCGAAGATCCTCGTCGGGATCGAAGAAGCCGCCGGGCTCGCAGCTCAAAAGAAGGAGAGGGGCAGCGAGAAGCGCTCGGATGACGGGCCGTCGAAGCCGGGGAGCTCCGCTGCGGACAAGCCTTCCTGCACGCATCGCGTCACCTCCGGGGGCGGAGCGAAGGCCGCGTTTCGGATCCGCACCGCTGTGACCCCACCCTCGGGCGTCACCTCGACCTCGAGGTGCAGCGGCCCGGGCAAGGCGACCGCCGGCGCGCATCGGCGCAGACCGGCCGCCGCCGCCCGAAGGGCCCGCCCGGTGTTCTCGGTCGGATCGGGCCGCTCGGCGATGGGCGGCGGACGGGGCGGACGCCGCGTCGATCTCGTTCGGGGGGGCGGGCACGGGCAGCATGCCGGGGTCGCCTCCGGGTCGGGCGGCACCGATTCCGCGTCGGGCCCAGCTTGGGCCCATTGTGGGCTCTCCGGGCCCGGACCGCCGGCACCGAGCCTGCCGCCGAGCCCAAATCCGATGGCCGCGCCGAGCCCGAGAGCCAACAGAAGAAGCCCCATCCGGCTCGGCCAGGACCGATCGCGGCCCGGCCTCGGCCGGAGCAATCGAGGCCGAACCCCGCCCCGCTCCCGAAGCGGCAACCCATCCCGGTTTCGAGGTCGATTCCAGGGGAGAAGCCAAAGCCGCGGCGGGCGGGGCGCCCGGGTTGCGGGGGGCCTCGGGCTGCCCCCCCTCCTGCTCGCCGCCGCCACCGGGCCGCACCCTACTCCCCGGTGGGGCCGTCGTTGGCGCCGATCAAGGCGACGAACCGATCGACCCGAAATTGGAGGCCCAGCCGTTCGGCCACCGATACGAGCTGCTCGCCCAAGAAGCGGCGGCGCCGGTCGGCGACGAGCGCGTCGCACATGTCGAGGGAAGCGACCCGTCCGCCTGAGTCGGCGATTTGCGTCCCGAGGGGGCCATACAGCGCCCGAGGGGACGCCTCAAGCAGGTCGAGAAGGTCCCGGCCGAGCCCAGACCGCTCTCGGCAGGCCTCGACCATGGTCCGGTCGTCCACGCCTTCCGGGGTGGCGATGAACCAGTGCTGGACCCGGTCCGACGAGATCGGCCGCGGAAAAGCGAGCCACGACGCCGCGCCGGACTCCACCGCCGCGAGCTGCCCGGCGTTTCTGCACCCGGGCTCGTCGCACCCGATCCGGCGGGCCAGCGGGTCCAGATAGATGACGATGAAGAGGTCGGGTGTATCCCCGAACACCGCCCGGCCGGAGGTGCCGCGCAGGCCGCTCGGATAGTTCGTGACCACCGACCGGAGATCCCGCCCGGCGTCGATGAGCGGGTCCACCGCGCACCCGGTCGGGGGAGCGGCCGGGGCGGACGTGGTCGCATAGTGCTGGATCACCGAGCTGGGGGTGAGCACTTGCGGGTCATCGAGGCCGCAGCCCCACGCCGCGAGCACCGGAGGGCGCTGCCGCTCGTCGAGGGGGAGCAGGACCGCCTGCGTGACCAGCACCCCGAGCGTGGACATCCCGAAGACCACGTCCCGCATGAGCGCCTCCCACGGCTCGGCGAGGCTCACCGCGCTGCGCTCGATCCGCGCCGCGAACACGATTTGGGCGGTCGGCACCCCTTCGGTGAGCACCTGCGTATCCCCCTGCTCGTCCACCCCCAGCGGCACGCAGGAAAACGGGAGCACGTAGTTGAAGAGGGGAGGGGGATCGGGCTCCTGCACGATGAGAATGCACCCCTGCATCCCGAGCAGGGCGAGCCCCGAGGCCGCGAGCCAGGGCGCCAAAGAGCGGGGACCTCGCCGGACTGCACTTCCCATATCGGCACTCTACTCGGCTTCGGCCCGCACCGGCGAGCCCTCAGGCGCTCGAGGCGACGGCGGCAGCGACGACCCGGCGGCGGGCGGCGCGGGCGGCGTCGGGGTCGGCTGGGACCCGCAGGTCGAGCTCCTCCTGCACCGCGGGGCGGAGCCGGTTTGGGCAGGCGTCGAAGGCCCGGGCCCGGATGTCGGCGGGGGCGACCCGCAGGTAGGCGATCCACGCCTCGAGCGGGACCTCGTTCCAGGCGGCCGACAGCGCGGAGAGCGGCACCCGGCGCAGCGACGACTCGACCGGGAGGCGCCCGGCGCTGCGCCGCACGAACTCGGGGCGGACCGCCTCGAGCCGGTCGAGCAAGCGGTCCTGAGCATCGGCAGGCAGGCTGTCGAGCAGCTCGATGAGGTGGTCGGCCTCGAACCCGGACAGCTCCGCCGCCGCCCCGTGCCGGTGCACCTCTTCGGCGAGCGTCCGCAGCTCCTCCGGGGTCCCGGCCGGCGCCTCCACCGCTTCGGCCACGAGCGCGGCCCGCTGCCCGTCGTCGAGCCCCCGAAGGAACGCCTCGGTGAGGTGGGCCGGCCCGTGGCGCAGGGCGAGCAGGGCGAGCCGGCGGTCGTCGAGCCCGGCGACGAAGCTCGCGAAGGCCTCCGGCCCGAAGCCGAGCATCGGCGCGAGCTCGGTTGGCCCATCGTCGCCGCCGTGGGCGATCCGGTCGGCGAGCAGCTCGGCCTCGAGGACCCGAAGGAGCTCGTCCCGCTCCGCCTCTGTGATCGGGGTCCTCAGCTGTTCCGCCGCCCGCCGTCCGGTGTCGAGCAGGGCCGGTCGCAGCTCCGGATCCCGCCCGAGGTCCTGAACGAGCTGCTCCCCGAGCACCGCCACCGCTCGGGCCACGGTCTCGTGCTCGCCGGCGAGCAGCAGGCGGCGCACCACCCGGCGGGCGCTGGCCCGGTGGGCCTGAAAGCCCTCCTTCACTGCGGCCATCGTCGGCGGGGGGAGCACCGGCTCCGGCGCCTTCGGTTGCGGCGGGGACGCCGGCGCCGCCGGCGCCGGAACAGGCGCCCGCAGGTCGAAGACGAGGTCCTCGAGCCGGCGCAGCACGCGAAGGACCAGCCAGGCGAGCAACCCGAACAGCAGAAACAGCGGCGCCACCTCGAGCACCCGCCGCAGCGCGAGGTCCCCGTAATCGGGCGAGGGGGGCGCCTCCGGCTCCGGCGGGGGAGGCGGCGGCGGGCTCTCGAGCGGCTCCGGCTCCGGCGGGGGAGGCGGCGGCGGCGGGCTCTCGAGCGGATCCGGCGGATCCGGGAACAGCCGGATCTTGGGGCTGACCTTGACCGGACGGCCCAGCTCGCCCACCCGTTCGGTCAGCCGCTCCGACGCGAATTGCCGAAACCGGGCGTCGAGCCGCTGATCGAACAGCACCGTGAGCTGAATCTCGGACAGCGCGAGCCGCGCTTCGGGCAAATCTTCGAAGCCGGGGGCCGCCGCCCCCCTCGGCTCGGCCGGCCGGGTCTTGATCTCGACTTCGACCACATCGCAGCGGCCTCGGCACAGCGGCTCGAGCACCCCCCGGGCCTGCGCCCGGACCTCGGCCTCGGTGGGCAGGGCCGAAATCGCGGCGAGCATCCACTCAACGAGCATCGGGTCCTGCCTTCTCCGCGGACACGGCGCGATCCGCCCCGCATGCGCGGTTCGACCGGTTCGAGCCGCTCGCCCCAGGGGCGCCGGGCTCAATAGGCGACACGCAGCACCACCCGCCGAGCCCGCTGGCGCCGGGTCTCGAGCGCCATCCCATCGGTCCTCTCCTTTGGCGGCCTCGTATCGGCGTACGCTGCCACCGACAGCCGGTCGCCAGCGACGCCGCCGGCGGAGAGCGCCTCCCGGACTTCGAGGCCCCTCGCGGCGGACAGATGCCAGTTCGAGGCGAACCGGGCGGTCGCGATGGGGACGTCATCGGTGTGGCCTTCGACCACCACCTGGTAGCGCTCGGGGAGCTGGCGGAGCAGGCCGGCCACCTTCTGGACGAGGCCCCGGCCCTCGTCGGTGAGGCTCGCCACGCCGCTCGGGAACAGGATCTCGTCCTCGAGCCGGATCGCGAGGCCCTCGGTGTCCACCTCCACGCTGACCTGGGCCCCGAGCCCCTCGGCCGTCGCGAGCTCCGCGACCTCCCGCTCGAGCGCCTCGAGCGGCGGGCGCCCGCCGGAGAAGACCCGGGGGATGCTCTCGACGCTCTCGAAGGAGATGCCGGACATGGATACGAGCAGCACCATGAACGCGAGAAGGTTGGTCACGAGGTCCGCGTAGGACATGAGCCACGGATCTTCCCCGTCTTCGGCCCGGGCGAGCAGGGTCTGGGCGTCCTCGACCGCGCTGGCCCGCTTCATCCCGCCCGCCTCTCTTCTTTGGCCGCTCCGTCGAGCACCGCCCGGCTGACTTCGTGCACCGGCCGGCCGCCCTGGATCATGAACAAGGCCCGCTCGACGAGGCGCTGCTCCTGAGAGCCCCCCACCAGGTAGCTCCGGATCCGCTGCGACAGCGGCATGTATACGCAGTAGCAGAGAATGAGCCCGTAGAGCGTCGCGAGCAGCGCCATCGCCATGCCCGGCCCGAGGCTCGCGCTGTCCTGAAGGTTCTCGAAGAGATCGACGAGGCCCATGATGGTCCCGATCATCCCGAACGCCGGGGCGTAGCGAGCGAGCCCCTGCATCAGCTCGTCGGCCGCCTTGACCTCCGCCATCCACCGAAACGCCGAGCTCGCCACCGCCTCGTGCAGCTCGTCCGGCTCGAGCCGGTCGAGCAGGTGGGGGGCGAGCCGCCGGACCTGCTCCGCCCGGGCCGAGCGCACCGCGGTCTCCGCGTCCCCCCAGCGGCTCTCTCGGACGGCGCGGGCGATCCGACCCATCTCTTCGGCGGCGTGGCCGAGGCTCGCCCGGCGGTCGTGGGAAAACGCCCTGAGCAGCACCGCGAAGTGGCCGCCCAAGGTCCGAAACGGCTGGGCGAGCACCGTCACCCCGACGGGACCCACGACGAGCAGCACCAGCGCCGCCGGGTTCAAGAGCCCCGTCGGGGGGAGGGATTGGTGCAGCCAGCCGGCGGCGGCGAAAGCGAGCACGGTGAGCGCGATTCCGGCGATGACATGCATGGGTTTTGCCTCGGTCGGGGTCAGCCCCCGGGGAGCGCCTCGAGCGCCTTCTCCACGGTCGCGTTGTCGGGGTCGAGCGCGAGCGCCCGCTCCCAGCTCGACCGAGCCTCGGTGGGGCGGCCGAGGCGAAGGAGCAAGGTGCCCTTCATCTCCAAGAGCCGCACGTCGTCGGGGAAGGCCCGCTCTAGGGCGACGACCTGCACCAGCGCGAGCTCGAAGCGCCGCTCTCGAAACAGGGTTCGAATCTGCGCGAGCCCCCGCAGGTAGCTCGGAGCCTCGGGCTCGACCGTCTCGCCGGCCGCGCGCTTCGCGTCGAGAATCTCCCGATCGGCTTCGGTCGGGGGCAGCCCGGTGACCTCGGGCTGCTCGCCGAGCTGAAGCGGGATCGTCGCTTCGAACGCCGGCGCCGCCGCTCCCGCCGGCACCTCGATCTGCCAGGTGCGGCGCCCGTCGGTCATCTTGATGACATAGGGCTGTTCGGCCCGGGGCGAGACCGGCTCCTCGGGTGGGGGGGCGATCTCGTCCGAGACCCGGACGGTGCGCCGAGGACCGCCGCAGGCGGCCAAGACCACAACGAGCATCATGAGCAGTCGGATCATCGCGCTCACCAATTGAACGAGACCCCGGCCGATGCGCCGAGCCCCCCGATGGAAGTCCCGCCGCCGGTCGTGTAGCCGCTCGGCAGAAAATAAGCGGCGTAGGCATACAGGCCAAAGCGGTACCGGAGCAAGAGCTCGGCCCCGAGCTGAAAGACCCCGGTGTTGACTTCAGCTCCGGTTATGAACGCGCCCACCTTCCCTCCGATTCGCAGCTCCGGGTTCACGAGATCGGGCTCGATGGGGACCCACCACCCACCAGCCGAGACGATCGCGCCCGCGAGCGACTCGAAATCGAGAAATCCCATGGCGTCGATCCCGAACAGGGCCCGGCGGTCGGTCCCGAACCGCTCATACAGCCGAAAGCCCGCGGTCGGCCCAAAGATGTCGCCGTTTGGGCCGTCGTATGGGACGAGCATGATCCCCGTGGTGGCGACGTAGCCGAAGAAGGGGCGGCCTTCGAGCAGCATCCGCAGGTCCTCGATCCGCTCCTCCCGGCTCTGAGGGGCCTCCGAGGTGCGAAGCAGCATCGGCGTCGTGCTGTCGGAGCGGTAGCTGTCGGCCCACAGCACCCGGCCGTCCCGGGCCCGAAACAGCATCAGCTCGAGCTCGACCAGGTCCGCTTCGGGGTCGAAGCCAAACCGGACGTCGAGAAAGGTCTCGACCCCTAGCGTCTCCCCGAGCGCCCGCAGCCGGGCGGTGGAGCTGACCCCCCGGGTGATCCGAAGCTCTTCCCCCTCCACTTTGGCCGTCGTCGCCTCGCACTCGAGGCACATCTTCACTTCGATCCGGGTCCCGGCGTGAAGCAGCGTCGTCACCCGCTGCCGAAGACGAGGGGCGAAGCTCGCCCGCAGGTTCGAGCCGAGCGCCACCTGCCGCACCGCGAGCGGCGACACGTCGGCGAGCGGGAGCCCGGCGAGCTCCACCGCCGCCTCGGCGAGCATCTCGTCGAGCAGATCGGACAGCTCCACGATCCCCGAGGTCTGCCGCAACAAGCTCACCATGCGCTCGTGGGCTCCCGCCCGCGCCCGTTCGAGCGGGCCGGACGGCGGCGGCTGCTCCCCTTTGTCCGGCGTGCGCCCGTACCCGGACCGAGGGCGAGCCTTGGGCGCCGCGTCCTCCTGGTTTTTGGTCCGCTCCCTGGGCGCCTCCTCCTCGAAACCGGGCGCCGGCGGAACCGGAGGCCGATCCTGGGCCGGCCGATCCTGGGGCGGAGGCCGATCCTGGGCGATTCCGAGCGACGGCAGGAGAACGCCGAAGACGACGAAGGCCGAGGCGCGCGCTCCCACCGGACCGGGCCTGTAGCACGCCGCGGCGGCCACGAAAACGCGCGTCCTCCGGACCCCGCGCCGAAGTGATGCCGGTCATCCGTCGCCGCGACAGGCTTCAGAGATCCGTGAGGCGACCGGTGCGACGGACGCGCAAGAACTCGGCACCAACGAGCAGCACGATCAGCGATGGGCACGGGGCGCCGGTGCCGCGGCAGCCGCCCCCGACGACATGCATCCTGACGTCCGGCTCCGGACAGGATGGGCCCACGCATGTCTCGGTCAGGGCGGTCGTCGCCACGCTCGGGAGGCAGACGAAGCGGTCGTCGTTCGGCGCGGCCTCGCCGGCGGTCAAGCAGCGCCCATCCACGAGGCAGGCGCCCGGGCCCAAGATCCAGCCCGAGGGATCGCTCTTTGGGTCGCAGCGCAGGCATGGCCGGTCCGGGTGAGGCGCGCCCTCAGGGTAACAGGCGCCATCGATGAAGCAACTCCCCTCTTCGGTGACGAGCGCAGTGGTATAGATGTTTGGCTGGCATACTTGGCAGGTCGCCTCGGCGTCGGGCTCCCCGTCGTCGTAACACATCCCGCGCACGAAGCAGGTATCGGGAGCCCGGGACCAGGCCCCCGTCCCTCGGGCCGGGTCGCAAACGAAGCAGCGGGTCTCGGGGTGCAAAGCGCCAGACGGGCGACACACCCCGTCGATGAGGCAGGCGTCGTCGGCCCGGTCGAGGTGGTCGTTTGCGACCTCGGGCCGGCAGACGAAGCAGCCGCCGGCGTCCCTGTCCCCCGCCCTCAGGCACTGCCCGTCCACGAGGCAGGCGTCCGCGGCGAGCACGAGCCGCCGTGCATCCACCTCCGGCTCGCACACTTCGCATGGCCGTTCGGGCCGGCTCTCCCCGGGCGCGAACCTCCGGCCGTCCACGAGGCACCCCCCGGCGATGGTGGGGAACAAGGCGGCGTCCAGGTAGTGTCCGAGCGCCCGCCGCCTCCGGTCCACGAGCGTCAGTCGCCAGGTACCGCCGGCCTCGGACCCAAAGAGCGCCGAGAGGTCGACCCCGTGGGCCCCTCGGCCCAGGACCCCGGTGAAGTGGGATTGGCCGCGGGGAAGGCGACCCGACGCGGCCTGCCCGCTCGGCGAGACCAGCTCGAACTCGACGTCCTCGGGATGGGGGTGGAGGATCGACAGGTACATCGCCAAATCCTCCACTTCGCCCCCTTCGGTGGGCGGGATGCTCAGCTCGATTGTCCTCTCCCGGTCGAGCGCTCCCTGGGCCGTCTCCCCGAACCACCCCCCGAACCCGAACCCCCGCCCCTCGAACCGGGATGCCCCGAGGTCGAGCCGATGAAACCACCGGCCGTCGGTGTGGCGCAGGTTGGTCGCGAAGTTCGTCAAGAGGCGCTTCTCGAGCCAGTAGGCGCTCATCGGCGCCCCCCGAGCCGCCTGCACCGCGGATTGGATCGCACCTATCGCCCCCGCGACGTGGGGAGCGGCCATCGATGTGCCCGAGTAGTCGAGGTAGCCGCCGGCATCGACCGAGACGCCAGGCGCCAACAGGTCGATGAGGCCGCTGACGTTGCTGAAGCAGGCCAGCTCGAACGGCTGCGGCGACGGCTGCAGGCATCTCGGGTACGGAAGGGCTCGGCGATCATGGATGGCCCCGACCGTGATCGCCGCCGAGACGCAGGCCGGCGAGCGCACGCCGTTGCTCTCGCCATCGTTTCCGGAAGCGACCACGGAGAGCACTCCGTGCTCGGCGTACAAATATTGGATCGGCGTCGCGTACGGGCTATCGTTGCACGCGGTGCCGTCGTGACCGGAACCGAGCGACATGTTCGCGGCGACGATGCCGTATCGTTCCGCGTTGTCCGCAACCCAATCGAGCGCGGCGAGCGTCGCCGTCTGGGGCGCGAGGAGCCGGCCTTCGCGGACGAGGAAAACATTCAGACCGAGCAGGCTCGCCTCTGGCGCAACCCCGTAGACGATGCCAGCGACGTTCGAGCCATGGCTCCCGGCGTCGATCGCGTCCTCCTGCGCGATGACCTCCTCGCTCGTGAACGGGACGAAGCTCAGCCATTCGCGGACTGGGCAGCCCGCCGCCCCCGGGCTCGGGCAACTTCCGAACTCGCCGTTGTCGTACCGAATGGGCGTGTCGAGCACCGCGACCGCCGTCCCTTGTCCTCGGCCTCCGGCGGCATGAAACGCGGGGGCCGCGATCGCGTCGAGCGTCGCGTCGAGCGAAACCGGCCTTGCGTACCCTTCGGCGTGGACCCGCAAGACCCGTTCGTCGAACGCGAGCCGGAGCACGGTCCGGGCGTTGACGACCACCGCGAGCATCGGGAAATTCGGATAGAGGTGAAGGAGGTGCTGCGCTTCGATGCCAACCCGAGCGATCACTTCGCCCTTCGCCTCGGCGAGAGCCGAGCGCCTCTGGCTCCGCCGGCCCGGCTCCCATCCCTCCGCAGGGCGTCGAAGCGGAGCAAACCCGTGAAGCTCCACGATCACCGAGACCCTCTCGGCCTCTTCGAGGTGCTCGATGATCCTCGGGTCGAGCCGCCGCGAATCCACTTCTCGAAGCGCCGCCCACGACGTCTTCACGTCCTTCGCGTCTGCTTGAGCTGCAACCATCGAGAGGACCGCGAAGACCCCCGCCGCGCTCATCGCTGGTCCGCCGCCTGCGCGCAGTCGCTCCCGTGGGGCGAAGCGGGCGAAAAGGGGCTGCATCGCCGGTCCATGACGACCGGGGTCTCCTCGAAACCGGCGCGAAGGCCCGTTGCCAGGTAGTCGAGCCGGCACGGACCGGCTCGCTCCCGGTGCAAGACGAACCCATCTTCGGTCACCAAACCCACATACATCGGTCCGCAGCCTGGACCGCGCGCGGTGAGCTGCACGTTGAGGGTCGAAGGCGAAGAGAGCATCGCGGCAAAGTGCTCCGGAAGCTCGATGAAGGCCTCGATACCGTCGACGGAGAGCTGGCCCCGCACGTACATGTCCGCGGTCGGTCCCTCGAGCGAGGTGTAGACGATGAGCTTCTCTTCGTCTTTCGGATGGGGGACGACGAAGTTCTTGGTCGTCCCAAAGACGCGGCCGTCCCCAGTGAGCCCGGCGACGGCGGCGTTGCCCGGGGAAGACGCGTCGTACACACCCATGAACCCGTGGCTGCGGTTGGCGGCGAGCGTCGAGACGGACGAGAGGGTCTCACCGGCAGAGCTCACGGTCTGAAAGTACCCATCTCGGTCGACGGTCTGGTGCAGGGACGCGACGCAGCGGCCTTGGCTCACATGGCATACTTCCGAGGTGCTCTGAGCCGCGGCCGGGCCCGCCGGTCCAGCCAGCCCGCGCGGCCCCGCTGGACCCATCGGACCGGGGGCACCGTTTCGACCGGGCAGCCCAGGCGGCCCCACCGGGCCCGGGACCCCAGGCTCGCCCTGCGGCCCTCGCTCGCCCTGCGGCCCTCGCTCGCCTTGCGGCCCGGCTTCGCCCTGCGGCCCTCGCTCGCCAGCGACGCCAGGGATCAATCGCGGTCCCTGCCCACCCCCGACCGTCTGCTCGTCTTGGGGCGGGGGCCGGGTCGAGCGGCTGACCCCTTCCGAGCCGCAGCTCGCCGTCAGCGTGGCCACCGCAGCAACCATCATCGCGACCAGGCTCGGTCGACCTTCGAAAAACCCATTCTTCGCACCCACCATCTTTTGTCTCCTTCGTTCGAGCCCAGGGCCCGGTTGGGGGGCCGGTCGGCGCGCAGGCGTCGCCGGACCGGACCCGGAGACATGCGTAAGCAGCACCCATGCCAAGTGCAGCGACGCTCTCTGCCTGGACAAAAGCGGGCCGCCGAGGCCCGGTTCGGTTCG
>DAIQNR010000065.1:0-7258 GCA_036788295.1 Myxococcota bacterium | reverse complement strand
TTCGGCGAACGTTCGGTTCGGTTCGGCCGAACGGGGGACGACCGAACGAATCGCTCGGGCCCATCGAGGGCCCGGCTTCCAGATGGACCCCGGGGGTCTGCGAGCCCCGGGCGCTGCCGGTGGACGGCTCAGGGCTCGAAGCGATAGCCGACCCGAACTCCACCAAGAAGCCGAGGCCCGCCGAGCTCCCCGGGGCCGAAGTGGGCGCGGACGAAAGCGCCGACGGACCAGTGGCGGTCGAGCAGCCAGTCGATCCCGAGCGAGACCCGGGCGGCGGGAGCGACCAGGGATTCCGCCCCAGGGGCGAAGGCGGCCCCGAACAGGGCCTCCGTCCAGGGGACGAACGCCAAAACGTCGAGGGCGACGGCGAGCCCGGCGAGGGCCTCGATCGACGCCTCCCTACCGTCCGGGATGGCCACGCCGGCCGACCCGGCGAGCCAGAGCCATTCGTCGAGCCCGACCCACAGCCCCGCGCTCGATCCGAGGGAAAGGCCGGCGCCGTCGAAAGAGAGGCCCGCGGCCCCGTCGAGGCTGGCGAACGCCTCCCCTTCGGCCCCGAAGGCCTCCTGCGGGGGGCCGAGGCCAGCGAGCAACGCGGCGAGGGCGATCGGAGCGCGCATCGAGCGGGGGACGATGGGGCCCCTTCTGCTTCGAGGCAACGTGCATCCCATCGAAAGCGGATGCCCCGCACGCTGGGCTTGGCCTGCGGTCGATCGGTGCTCGCCCGGAGCGCTGTCGGGGGCCGCGACCCTGCCGCGAGCACGGCGGGGCCTGTTTTGACGGCCCAAGGTAGGAAGCGATAGGGTCTGGCTCCGATGCGCGAATCCGGACCGGAGCAAACACCCCCAGCCGCGGCCGCCGACGCTCGGCTCCGCGCACATCGGCGGATGGGACAGGCTACCTTGGATCCGCCGCAACCCATCCCGGGCCCGGTCTGGAACGCGTTCCCGATGGAACACAGCACCACTTTGCTCAGCGAAGACGGACTCACGGTCGTCTTGCCCTCGGTCGAGGCCGGCGTCGTCGCCATCTGGGAGATCGATGTGGGTTTGTGCCTGGTTCGGCGGGTGAGCTGGCTCGTTCCCCAGACCCCATTTGGCGACCTCTCCGGGGCTCGGCTGTCGTCAGCGGGACTCTGGCTCATCGGCTCCGAGGGGGACGTGCTCGAGATCGATTTATCGCCGCTCGACATCCGGCGACACCTGTCGGTGCGGCCCCACATGCTCCCCGGGCGCTCGGTCGACCGGGCGGTCTTCGTTCAAAACGAGCGATGCCTGTGGGTGAATCTCGGGGGTTGCATCGAGGAGGACGAGGTCGCGGTCATCGACCTCGAGACGGACGAGATCCTCGCTCGGCCGCCGGTCTTCGCGTTCGCCGAAGTCATCGGCCGAACGCCGGCCGAGACCCTGGGTTTCGCCGTCGACGCCGATTCCGAGCATCTTTGCGACGCCGCCGGGGCGCAGGTCGAGCCAAACCCGCTCGCTCAGGTCGAGGACCGGGTGCTGGGCGCGGTCCAAAACCCCCGCGGGTCGGGCTACATCCTGCTCGTGGAGGCTTTCCCAGAGCCGGGAGAACTCGAGCCCGAAGACATGGGGGTCGGTAGGGACGACGCGCCCGAGACCGTCATCGGGGTGCTACCTGTGAGCAACGACGGCGAGCCGGGGCAGCGGGTCCTGCTCCCCAACACGAACCCCGACCTCGTGGCCCGCCTCGCCCTCTCGACCGACAACCGCCGCGTCTTCGTCCACACCGGAGGCCGCGATGGGTACCGGCTGTTCTCCCTCCACGCCGGTCCGGAGGGCCTGCGGCTGGTTTTTTCCGAAGAGGTCCCGAGACCCTCGACCCTGCTCGCATCCCCGAGCGGCCGCCGGGCCCTGCTGTTGGCTGCCGGGGAGCAGCAGAGCCCATCGGGATGGCGAGCGGAGCGGCTCGGCCGGGACAAGCCTCCGCCGTTTTGCGCGGAGCCCGCTCGCCCCATCGTCTTTGCCGAGTCGACCCTGTTTCCCCCGCTCCACGGCGATCTGCGGCAGAAGGCGGGCGAGCTGCTCCGAACGGACCAGCCGCTCGAGCCGTGGCTGAATCGGATGCGGCGAGCGCGGCGCGATGACCCGCGAGGGCTCGCGGAGCTGGCGCGGGTGGCCCACTCGGTGGGTTGCCCGTCGCTTGCTCGGTCCGTGCTCGACGAGGGGCTCGACCGGTTTGGGGGCGACGAGCGGCTCGAGCTGCTCGCGGCCGAAATCGACGGATGGTCCGGCGACTGGGCCGCGACCCGGCGCCGGCTCGAGCGACTGCTCGGGGCCCACTCCGATTCGGTTTCTGCGCAGGGTCCCGAGGCCGACCTTCCTTCGCTGGCGCCTGACCCGGCCCCGCCGACGAGCCCTTCCCAGTCCCTCGCCCAGCCGGTGCTCGACGACGCCCGAGGCTGGGCGTGGCGGGTCCTGGCCGAAGCGAGGCTTCGGCTGCTCGACCCCGGCGGCGCCAAAGCGGCGCTTCTTCGCGCTGCCCCAGCGGCCTTCGACCTCTGCTCCCCTACGCCGCTCGAGGCGATCGTCGAGGCGATCGAAGCCGGCCCTGATCTCGAGAGAAGCGGGCTCGGGGCCGTCCTCTTGGCCTGCCGGGACGCCGACCGTTGCTTCGAACGGGGCGATGCCTCCGGGGCATGGGCGGCCCTCGACATCCCCGAAGTCTGGACCACGCGCGAGCGCCAGAGCGCGGCGAGGCTCGCCGAGGCGTCGATGCAAAAGGTCCCTACGACGCCGCTCGACGCCCTCCTTTGCGCGCTCGGGGTGGCCCGATTCATCGCCCCCACTTCACTTCGACCGAGGGATATCCCCGGGCTTGGGTGGGATGAGGACCGGTTGGCGTCGGTGGACGCCCGGGCGCGCGCGTTCCTCGAAGAGTGGGGGGCGAAAGAGGCGCCGGATCTGAATACCGGGGGCGAGCCGCTCGCTGGCTGGGGCGACCCCGAGCCGCCTCCGGCGCCGACGACCTGACTTTGCTCGACCGGGTCCGTCAGGAGGCAGGGCTGGGGCCCACCCGCCCGAACATCTCTTCTGGGGTGAGGACGGTGACTCTCTTTGGGGGGTTTTGCCCATCGGAGCCCCGGCCAGCGAAGAGGGCGAGGTGAATCTCATGGGGCGTATGCCCGGAGCTTGGCCCCGAGGCGTCGAGGACGCGCCGGAGGACTTCGGCCGAGCGCTCGAGCCGCGCCTCGTCGTGGGCATCGACCGTCCCCCATTTGCACTCGGCGGCGAGGATCGAGCGGCCGTCGAGCGAGCGGGCGACCACATCGATCTCGTGGCTGTCGTCCCACCACGTCCCCACCTCGGCCACGTCGATGGGCAGATCCTTCGCGCGGCTCAGCCAGGCCCGGCAGGCCCGCTCGAACATGGGTCCCATGTAGTCATCGATTTGGGGCGCGATGCGGGCGCGCCAGAGCGCCTCGGGCGCGGCGGTGATGGCCAACCCGGCTTGCGCGAGCGGCGACACGAACCGATGCCAGAACAAAAGATAGGGGTCGGCGACCCGGTACCGGGCCCGTTTGCTGCTTCGGGGGTTCGTCTCCGTGAGGGGGAGGGCCCGCTCGAGCAGCTCCATGTCGATCAACCATTGAAGGGGCCGGCCCAGGGCGTCCGAGCTCTTCCCGGTCCGCTTCGTGATCCCCCTGAGGGTGTGTTCGCCCGCCGTGACCGATGCCAGGATGGAGTGATGGAGGCCGGGCTCCTCCACGAGGCCGTCGAGCAACCCCTGGCCTTCGTCGAAGAGCCGCGAAGTGGGGGTGAGAATGTGGTCGATGATGTTCTCGGTCAGCGGTCGGCTCTGGTCGAGGAGCGCGAGTTGGCCGGGGAGCCCCCCGAAGATCGCCCACATCTCGATCGCGCTCTTGGGGTCGAGGTGGGGGTGGAATGCGAGCGCGTCGAACGGGTCGAAGGGGCGAAGGTTGAGCCCGGCGGTTCGGCGGGCGTGCAGGGGCTGGTCCGGGTCGTCGAGCCGCTTCATCGCGCTGATGTAGGATCCGGCGAGCACGACCTTCATTCTGGTACCGGCGAGCTCATGGTCCCACCATCGCTGAAGGATCGAGCTCAGCCCCGGAGCGCACTCTTCGAGATAGGGGTACTCGTCGAGGACAACGACGAGCGGGGCGGCTCCCGCTTTTCCTTTCAGGTATCCGAGGAGCGCGTCCCAGTCCGAAACAGCGGCCCCGTGCTCGAGCGCTGGGTCTCCGAAGCGCTCGCCCAGCAGCCGGGTCAGGGCGGCGAGCTGCTCGGCTTCGCTCCGGCGCGACGCCTGGTAATAGATGCCTTGCTCCACGGCCGCGAACGGGGCGAGCAGGAAGCTCTTGCCCACCCGCCGGCGCCCGAGCACGAACACCAGCTCCGGTCTCTCGCTCGTCGCCATCCGCTCGAGCTGCGCCCATTCCCGGTCGCGGTCGATGATGGCGGCGGGTTTCGGGGCCACCCCCGTGGTGTAGCGCTGCGCGCCTTGCCGCGACAAGCTCGGCCCGCCTCATGGGCCGAGGCTCGGGCACCGCTTTTTCGGTGGGCAGGCCTTGCGCGGCTCTGCAGGGTCCTGTTCAGCTTCGGCGTGGCCTGCGGATTCTCCATTCGGAAGGGTGCCAGGGTCCTCGCGCCGCTCGCCTCCCTGCGAGAAGCGGTGGAGCGCGGGCACAAAGAGCGAACGGAGGCCCGATGACGGGGCGGGCGGCTGTTCGAGGGGGGAAAGCCGAGATGAGGTCCACTTCGTTGTTCTTTCTCGCGGTGGCGCTCGCGCCGACACCGGGGCTCTTGGCCGCCGAGATCACGCCCGGCCAGCAATACTTCGGTCCAGAGAAGCTCACGCTGCGGTCGCTCGGGCTGTCGTTCACGCTGCCCGCCGGGTGCAGCGGCGGGGTGCCCGACGGGCAGGAAGTGTTTCTCATCGGGAAAGATGGGCTCGAGGGCTTCGTCTTCGTGTCCGCCGACGAGGCCACGGCCCAAGAAGCGCTCGCCCTCATGAGCGCGCCGGTGCCGCTCGACGACGGCATCACCCTGGTCCCGGCCGGAAAACCCACCCAGAAGGGCAGCCGCATCACCGGGAAGTACAGCGTCACCGGGGTTCAGATGAGCGCGGTGGCCACCGCGGTCGTGGGCAAGCACGGGGTGTCGGTCTTCGTGGTGAGCATCGCCCAAGCCGCGCGCCTGCCGGCCGCGATCGCGATCGGGAAAGAAGTCCTCTCCTCGGTGCAGCTCGCCAAACGAGCAGAGCCAAAGCCTGAGGCCCCGGCGAAGGGCGGCTCCGCCTTCGACTCGATGCTGAGAGGCCAGCACCTCGTGCGAATGGTCTCGATGAGCGGCTACTCCGAGAAGATCACGATGGAGCTGTGCGCGGATGGCCGGTTCTTCCGAAACTTCAACGCGAGCAGCGTCTCGCAGCTCGGCACCGGCGGACGACAGCAGGGCGGCTCCGGCCGCTGGTCGCTGAGCGGAAACGTGCTCGGCTACACGCTCGACGGAGACTCGTACCAACTCACGATCTCCACCGGCGCCTACGCCGACGGCTCGAGCAAGCTCTTCCTCGACGGGAAGCAGTGGTTTCGCGACGGCGCCGCCCGTTGCCCGTGAACCGGTCAGCCCGACTTGTCGAGCGGCTCGATCTTCACCGCGGTGCCGTAGGCCATGAGCTCGGCCACGCCCTGAAGGACGGTGCTGGTCGAAAACTGCACGGCGACCACCGCGTCCGCGCCGAGCGCGATGGCCTGCTCGATCATCCGGTCGAGCGCCTGCTCCCGGGTGCTCGACAACAGCTGGGTGTAGCCCTTCAGCTCGCCGCCGACGATCGTGCGCAGGCCGGCCATGATGTCGAAGCCAACGTGGCGGGCGCGAATGGCGTTGCCGCGAACGAGGCCCAGGGCCTCGACGGCCCGGTAGCCGGGCACCTCGAGCGTCGTGACGACCGGGATCGGCGGCGCGAAGCCGGTCACCGCGCCGGTGGAGGGGGAGCGAATCAGCGCGTCGTTCATTGCTCGATGATGTCATACGGGTCGCGCCGGCGCATTCGGGCGACGAGCTCCGGACCGAGCGCGAGCGCGCTGCCGAGCCCGAGCAGGCCCCACGAAGCGAAAAGCGGCAGGCCGAGCAGCACGAGCACGGGGGCGAGGAGCCCGGTGACCGCGAGCGCGATCCCCAGCCGCTGCAGCCGGCGCCCGGCCCCTCGCGGTGACAACGCGGCGTCGTCGGCGATGCGCTCGGCCAGCGCGGCGCCCGGGTCATCCTGCTCGAGCAGGTCCCGAAGCGCCGGATCGTCCCCGTCGAGCCGCGCGAGCTCCCTCCGCTCGGCCGGCGCGAGCCGACCCTCGAGCGCCTTCAGCACCAGCTCGTCCCGCCGTCCCATGGGCAGCGGAGCCTACCCCCCGGCCCGCGCGCAAAGAAGCTCCCTTCGCCTTCAGGCCCCGCGACCGGGACGAGCCCGAGCGTGCAGGACCGCCTGCCACAGCCGAGCCTCGGCGGGGGTGAGGCCGGCCCGCTTGAGGGTCTGGATCAAGTCGAGGACCCCGTGGCCGGGCCGGTCGGGGTCGCAGAACGCCACCGCCTCGAGGTGCCGGCGGAGCGCGGCTTCGATCTGCGCGTATTGGGCCTCGTCCGCTCGCGTGGTCGGGGCCGGCAACCCATCGTCCACCACGCCGGCGAGTGTCCACGCGTAGAGCAAGACGGCCTGGGCGAGGTTCAGGGAGGGCAGGGCGGCCGTCGGGATGACGGAGAGTTCGTGGCACAGAAGGAGCTCCCGGTGGGTGAGGCCGGTCCGCTCCCCGCCGAACACGAGCGCGACGTCCTGCGTTCGGCCGCGCTCGAGCAGGCGCTCGGCGGCCTCCCGGGGAGGGAGGACCGGGCGCCCCGGCGGCGGCCGACCGGTCGTCCCCACCACGTAGGCGCAGCCCTCGACCGCCGCTTCGAGCGAAGGCACCCGGGGCGCCGCCTCGAGCAGGTGCTCCGAGCGGACGGCCGTCCGGCGCGCCTCCGCCTCGTCGAGGTGGCCCTCATCGAGCTCGGCGAGCACGAGGCGGCCCGTCCCGAAGTTGTGAAGCGCGCGGGCCGCCGCCCCGACGTTCTGGGCAAACCGCGGCCGAAGCAGCACGAAGCGCACCCGTGAGAACCGGTCCTTGGACGTCACCCCCCCGACCAATCCGGTCCGGGGACGCCCCGTCAACGGCGACGGGCGACGACGAACAACCGAGGGAACGGCAAGAGGGTCAACCCGTCCGGACGAGCAGGAAACGCCTCCG
>DAIQNR010000064.1:0-31510 GCA_036788295.1 Myxococcota bacterium | reverse complement strand
GACCACCGAGCCCTCCGCGGACCCCCAGACGCTGCCCACCTGCTCGACCTCCTAGCCGGAGCCCCGGCGCGCTCGCGAGAGATCACGCGGGTCGAGGCCGCTGCGGTGGCCGGTGACGCCCTGCCCCCGGGGGCGGTCGTGCGGGTTCGGCGCTCGAGCGGCGCGATGGAAGAGGGTTGGCTGGTGCGGGGCCGGGCCCCCGGCGGCGACGTGCTCGTGGCGAGGCCCGAGATCGGGGCCACGAAGCAGGTCTCGGCCGCTGGGCTGCTGCAGGACAACCCCGAACGCATCCCCCCCTGGGACGCCGGTGCTCATCCGTCGAAGCTCGGAGGTTCTCGAGCCCTGGACGGTGAAGTTGGTCTCGGGGTCCCGGGTAACGGTCCGCTCCGGGGCCGGGGAAAAGGAGGTGGACCTCGCCCATCTGCTCGGGCTCAACCCGCAGCTGCTCGGCGGGGAGCCGCTGTCCGGGGCGGCGGCGCGCGTCTTTCGGCCGGGCGCGGCGGTGTTGGTGCGCCGGTCGAGCGGAGACATCGAGCCGAGCTGGCAGGTCGCGGCGTACGACGGGCCCACCGGGCGGGTGCTGGTCGAGCGCGATGACCTCTCCAAGTGGGTTCCGTCGGCCGACCTGCTTCGCCTCAAGCCGGAGCTCGTCGTGGCCGGACTCCCTCTGGTGGTGCCGCGGACCCAAGGCCCGGCCGAGCAGGGGTGGACCTCGGTCGGAGGTGGTCCGGGCGGAGTGCTCGTGGCCTCTCCGTTCGGTGAGCAGAAGCGAATTCCCATCGAGGTGCTGCTCCCGCTGAACCCCCAACTCCTCGAGACCGACCCGGCCCCGACCGTCTCCGGCGGCCTCGCCCGCCGCGGAGGCGAGCAGTCGGATGCCTTCGCTGCCCGCCACGTCATCCCGGGCAAGGAGCCGATCGGTGACGGCTTCACCGACGGCGGGCGCAGCGCCAGGGTGGACGAGAAAGGGTTCGTGCAGTCGTCGCGCGAGGTGCTCGTCGTGGACCGAGCCAGGGACGGGCGCCTTCGCGGGCACCTCGCCGTCGCCCGCGGGCTGCGCGACCTGCCCGAGCCAGCGCGGGCCCGGGCGCTGCTCGAGCACGTCGCGGTCTCGTTTCAACCTCCGGGCGGCCGGTCGGCGCTGAGCGCCGATCACCAGCTCACCAACAGGTTCTCCGGGCGCGAGGTGCTCATCGGCGAGATCCCCGAGCTGGTCGGGGGCGGGGTGTGCCGGCACCGGGCGCTGATGCTCAAGCTGCTCGGCGACGAGGCGGGGCTCGACATCGCGCTCGTCCGGGGCGCCGCGGACTTCGGTCCCGGGGCCAGGGGCGGGCACGCATGGAACGTGGTGCGGGTCGACGGACGGCCTTTCCTGGCCGACCCGATGAACCCCACGCGCGCCAACGGGGTCGCGCAGCTCGTCCCGCTCGACGATCCTTCGCTTCGGGATCGCTACCTCGACGTTCGGGGCCAACCCTTGTACGGAGAGCCCCGATGACGACGGCGGTTCCGCCCGGGCTCCCGCTGACCGGGGCTCGCTGGATCGGCGGTGGCGGCTTTGCGGACGTGTTCCTCGGCGAAGGTCCGTCCGGCCCGGCGGTGGCGAAGGTCGCGCTGCTGGCGCCCCGGGGCGGGGCCGACGTCACCCACGGCGTGCATTTTGCTGCCGGACTTCAGCGCCACACCGGCGGGGTCGGATCTTGGCCGGTCGATCCGGCCGAGGTGCTCCGGGCGGAGGCAGAGCAGCTCGGGGCGCTTCGGCACCCCGCGTTTCCCACGCTGCTCGGACAGGGCGAGGCTGGCGAGAGGCCCTACCTGCTGCTCGAGCGGGTGACCGGACGGCCGTGGCGGGACGCGCTCTACCTCGACGGGGAGCTGACCCCCGGACACATTGGACAGATCGCTCGTGCGCTGCTCGAGGTGGCACAACATGTCCCTCTGCATGGGGATCTCAAGCCGGACAACCTCTTCGTGGGCCCCGCCGGCACGGTGCGCATCATCGATCCGGCCGGGGGCCTCGCCCAAACGGGGGCGCTCGGCCAGCTCGAGCGAGGGATCACGAGCCCCACCTACAATCCGGGGCTCGAGGCGTCGGATCTGCCGAGCCTCGGCCTCTTGCTCGCGGAGGTCCTGTGCCGCCGGCACCTGCTCATCGAAGCCCACGAGGGGAGGCCCGAGCGCCGGCTCGGGCCTCGGCTTTCCGAGGAGCTGTCCGGCGCAGAAGCGGTGGGGGCCAGCCCTTGGTTCGGGAGGCTGCGACGGCTCCCGCTTCCGAGCGAGTTCGAGCCGAGCGTGGACCCAGAGCTCGAGGCGCTCGCGCTCGCCGCGCTGGGCCTTCGATGGGACGGCGCGCTCGAGCGGCGGCCTCCGGTGTCGCTCGAGGCGCTCGCCGCGCTTTGAGCCGCTCACCATCGGTTGGTGAGGCTCCCTCGGTCGGCGAGCGCTCGCAGCGCCGCCTCCGCCCGTTTTGCTGGCTCGGAGCCGCGGTCGAGCTCGAGCACGGACAGGAGGTGCTGGTAGGCCGCAGCCGGCTGGCCCTGGGCGAGGCGGAGCTCACCGAGCGCGAGGTGCAGGATGGCTTGCTCCGACGCGCTCCGCGGCCCGCCGAGCGCCTTTCGGAGCGCTCGGGCGGCGAGGTCGTCCCGCCCGGCGGCGGCGAGGCCGCGGGCCACGGAGTAGAGATCCTCCGGCGGCAGCTCGGCGAGGCGAGCGGCCGACAGCTGCGCCGCCCGCTCTGCCGCCCGCTCGGCGAGGCCCATGGCGAGCGCCTGCTGCACCGGCCCGATCTCGGCGCCCGCGGCCGGGCGGGGCGGGCGACGGAGGCTGGGGCGACCGCGGCCTTGGCTCTCGAAGAGCCACGCGATGCCGAGGCCGGCGAAGAACCCCCCGAGGTGGGCGCCGTAGGCGACGTTGCTCGATCCGCCCGCCAAGACGGGCAGGAGGTTGTCGAGCACGACGTACGCGGTGAGAACCCACCGAGCCTTCAGCCAGACCGTGGAAAAGAAGAATGGGAACAGCGCGATGAAGACCTTCACCATGTTCTTCGGGAACATCACGAAGTACAGCCCGAGCACCCCCGAGATCGCGCCCGAGGCGCCCACCAAGGGCACCATCGACTCGGAGGCGAAGGCCGCGAACGTCAGCGTGGCGACGATGCCGGCCCCGAGGTAGACGACGAGATAGGTGGCGCGGCCGAGCCGATGCTCCACGTTGTCTCCATAGATATAGAGAAAGAGCATGTTCCCGCCGAGGTGAAGCAAGCCCCCATGAAGAAACATGCATGCGAACAAATCGGACAGCTGGGGCGCCGCCGGCTTGAACCCATGCTCGAACACGAACAGGTCGTAGGCCGAGACCTGCGCGGCCAGCATCTGCGGCTCCACCCCGGGAGGGAGGCCCTCAGCGACCGCGCGCAGGTAGGCGGCGACCAACGACGGATCCCCCGGCTCGCTCACGAGCGGCAGGCTCACGAGCATGTAGATGGCGATGTTCGCGGCGATCAGCCCCCAGTTCACCCAGGGGCGGAAATCGACGGGGTTCGGGCTGTCGCCGAGCGGAAGGAACACCCAAGGAGCGTACCCGGGGCACCGGCCCACCGCCAAGCCCGCTCTGCGGTCAGCGCCGGTCGCGGGAGAGCAGGTCGTTCTTCACGATGGTGTCGCGCACCGCTTCGGCCGCCACCGCCTGCCCGGTTGGGTTCCAGTGGTCGTCGGCGCCGTTCAGGTAGAGATCGCGGGTACGCCCGTTGGGCCAGGATCGGAAGACTTCGAACAGATCGACCGCAGCCACGCTGCTCGTCCTCGCCGCTTCGATGAGCGGGTCGATGAGATTTCTCGGGTGGTACCGGGGATACTTCGTGCGGTCGACTTCCGCGATGGCGTATTCGTTCGTGAGGTCCATGACGTGGGGGATGGCCACGAGGACGACCGGAATCTCCTCGAGCTTGCAGGCCTCGAAGATGCGGTGGAGTACGAGCTGCATCAACTGGGCCTTGTAGCGGCCGGACGGGCTCTGTGGGTCGGTGCTGAGGTCTGCGGAGTAGTGGTCGATGTATACGTTCGTGACGATGGGGTTCTTTCGGACGACGTGATCTTCGTACTCTTCGTGCGCGATCTCGACCACCGCGTCCACCCAAGCCCGGCGGGGGTCGGCGGCGTCGTCCGGGATGGGGACGGCAGCGGACCGGGACGCGCTCCTCTTCAGTCGGCGCAAGGCGGACAGCAGCGCCGACGACCTCCGGTTCAGCTCGAACCCGCGCGCCAGCGTCGGGTCGAGCTGGTAGGGGTTCGAAGACAGGTCTCCGTCGTCGCCGATTCGATAGATCTTGTTGCGCATGAGGTCGCCGTAGTCGTTTCCGGCGAACACGGCGAGAACCACGAGCTGGGGGCGAAACGTCTCGAGTGCAGCAGGCAGCCAGACCGCGACCTGGTCCGGGCCGTAGGAGGAGACGCCCGCGTTCACGGTCTCCGTGGGACCGAAGTGGGCCTCGAGCCCTGCACCGAGCTTCTCGACGAAGGTGTCGCCGTCGGCGGCGTAGATCGCGTGCACGAACGAGTCTCCAAACACCATGACCCTTCGCGGGGGTGCGGGCGTCCTCAGCTCCGGGCCTCGAAACCCATCCTGGTTCACCCGGTGAAACACGAGGTGCCCCCCGTTGTCGGGGTCGAGCCGCGTCCAGCTCTCTGCGCCGGGGTGGAGCTTGAACAGCCGCGTCGCATCCGCTTCGTACGGCGCCCGGATGAAGGACCCGAGCGCGCGCTCCGCGAGCAGCTCGAGCGCCGTGAAGAGAAACGCCGTGGTGACCAGCATCACCGAGACCCCCATCCACAAGCGCGGCCTCGGGATGGATGCGATGGCCGCGAGCAGCACGCCCCCGGCCAGCATGAGCTTTCGAATGCCCCCCATGCCGAGGGTCTCGCTCCCGTAGAACGGGTGGTGAACGAGGCTCGCCCCGATGAGGGAGAGCGCGGCCGCGATCACCAAGGCGCGAGCAGCGTCTCGCCCGCTCATCCTGCCACCCGCTGAAGCCCGGTCCGAGCGACCCGGGCATCGATTTGCTCGGCCACCATCAGGGCCGTCGCCGCGACGGTCAGCGAGGGGTTGATCCCGCCGCTCGCAGGGAAAGTGGAGGCATCGGCGACATAGAGGTTCTCGAGGTCATGCACCCGGTGGTCGGCCCCCACGACCGAAGTCTCCGGGTCGAGGCCGCTGCGCAGCGTGCCCGAGGTGTGCCCGAAGTTGAGGTTGTTCTCGTCCGTCAAATAGATGACGCGGAGTTGGCGGGGAAGGAGCTTTCGCAGCTCGGTGCGGTACAGGTCGTTTCTTTGGCGGAGCTCATCGGGGTAGATGTACCGAAACCTCAGACCGCCGGGCGCGTCGTCGTCGCGGATGATTCGGTTGTTCGGGTACGGTAGGTCTTCGACCATCGTGGAGAAGACGTTGGCGCTCGCGAAGAGCTTCGCCCCGATTCTGGACGCGAGCCGCCGCCCGAGCTTGCCGGCGGCGGTGAGGTACCACTTCGGATTTCGCTGGGCCTGTCCCTTCAAGAACGCTTCGATGCCCGCGGCGAACACCGGGATGCCCATCGACTGCCACGTTCCGAGCTTCTTGCCCTCGCGCACGTAGAGGTCGCCGGCGGAGATCGCTTTGGCCGGTCCGGTTGGGTCGAGCCGCTTGGGGGGCCGGACGGCCACGATGTCGGCGGAGTGAAACATCAGGTTTCGTCCGACTTGGCCGGAGCGGTTGCCGAGCCCGCGAGGCCATCGCTCACCGTCCGAGCGAAGCAGCAGCGCCGGGCTCATGAGAGCTCCGGCGGCGAGGATGAATTGGTCGCCGCGAATCTCTGCTTGCTCCCCCGAGCTGTTGACCACGAGGCTCGTGACCCGCTCCCCGTCGGTGGAGAACCGCACCGCCTCGGCGTTCGCGAGCACGCTCGCGCCGTGCCGCTGCACCGCTGGCTCGACGCAGCACGTCCCGGACTCGCCTTTGCACCGGCGGGGGCACAGGGCCGCGCCGCAGCCGGTGCAGCCGGGGAGGTACTTGCACCCGACGTGGGCCCGGTACGGGTGCATGCCCCCGGCGGCCATCTGCCCAAATAGGTATCTGTCGCGCTCGCTCATCGGCGGCGGCTCTCGGAGCTTCTGAAGCGGGTCGGGGTTCAGGGGGTCGGGGGTTCCGCAGACGTGGAAGAGGGCCTCGGCTTCCCGGTAGTAAGGGAGAAGCGACTCGTAGGGGTAGGGCCAGGATTCGACCACCGAAGCGCCGGTGGCGTCTGGATAGTGCTTCTTCGGCTCGAAGTCCGACGGCTGCATCCGCTCGAGCTGGGCCGCGTACAGCGCGGAGGAGCCGCCGGTGCCGCAGCCAAGGGGAAAATACATCTGGAGCAAGGAGGCGTAGCTCGTCTCGCCCTGCAGCTTCTGCGGCCACCAGCCCTGAGCGAGCCGCTCCTCCGGGTCGTCGGTGTCGCGCATCCACCCGTCTCCGCGCTCCGCCTCGCCGAGCAGGTACCGGCCCTTCTCGACGAAGAGGACGTCGTGACCGCGGCGGGCGAGCGCGTAGCCCACCGTGCCGCCTCCCATTCCCGTTCCGACGACCACGATCGGCCACCGCTTGTCCCTCGCCGCTTCGAGCGAAATCTGGCCCGCCACGGCCCTCGGATACGCGCGAGGCCAGCTACGGTCAACCTAGGCAGGGACTCGGGGCTGTCCTGGAGGCGCAGTAGGTGGTACGCGACCGGGGTGGATACACTCGAAGGGAAAGTCGTCGTGGTCACTGGCGCCGGCCTCGGGGTGGGTCGAGCGTTTGCGCTCGGGTTGACCCGAGGTCACGCCCGCGTGTTCGGGATCGCGCGCACCGAAGCGGACCTCGAAGAGACGCAGCGGCAGTGCGGGGAGCGATTCACCCCGGTGGTCGGCGACGTATCGAGGGCCGAGGATGTCGAGCGACTGTTTGCCCTCGCCGAAGCCGACGGGGGAGGGGTCGATGTCCTCGTCAACAACGCGGCGGTGTACCCAAAGGTCGCGTTTCTCGACCAAAACCCCGATGACTTCGAGAGGGCCCTCTGCATCAACGTGATGGGGGTGGCGAGGACCTGCCACCGGGCGCTGCCCGGCATGCTCGAAAGAGGCGTGGGACGGGTAGTGAACGTGGGTTCCTACGCGTTCCTCGCCCCGATCCCCAAAGCCGCGTTGTACTCGGCGTCGAAAGGGGCGGTCAGCTCGCTGACCAAAGCCATCGCGTGCGAGATCGACCGCGAGCGGTTCCCGAACGTCCTCGTCAACGAGCTGATGCCGGGGGTGTTTCGTACCCGCATGACACCAAACGACGGGGAAGACCCCGCCGTCGCCTTCAACTATCTGGCCCCGCTCCTGCAGCTGCCCGCGGGCGGACCGCACGGCCAAATCTTCCTCAAGGGCCAGCTGCAGGAGCAAGGCGGGGGAGGGGTGGCGTCGAAGCTGAAGAAGGGCCTCGGCAAGCTGTTCGGCGCTTGATCCGAGGCCGGGCTCAGGCAGCGACGACCGGGATCGACCGAGGCCGGGCTTCCGGCGCCTTCGGCAGCTCGACCCGCAGCACGCCGTTCTCGAGCCGGGCGAGGACTCGGTCCGCGTCCACCGGGACGCCCAAGTTGAAGCGCCGCCGGTAGTCGAGGGCCTGATCGTGCCGCTTCGCCTCGAGCGCGAGCGTGCCTCGCTCGAGGTCGATCTTCACGTCCTCGGGCCGGACCCCGGGCATCTCGGCGAGCAGCAAGAAGCTCTCCTTGCTCTCGTAGACATCCACCGGAGGGGCGGCAAACGCCCGGGGCGTCTCGGTTGCTTGGTTCACGATTTCGGTGTTCATGGTGCTCTCCTTTCCGAGTTTCGTTCGGTTCAGCCGGCGGTCACGGTGATCGCGCGAGCGCGCTCCTCGGGCCGGCGGGGCACGGTGACCCGGAGGACCCCGTTCTTCAGCTCGGCGGTCACGCCAGCGGCGTCGAAGCCCCGCCCGAACTCGAAGCTGCGCTCGAAGCCGAGCGCCGCCCGCTCCCGGTACACCGGCCGAAATCCCTCCGGGATCTCGACGTTTCGCCGGCCGCGCAGGGTCAGTCGCTCGCCATGGACCTCGACCTCGAGGGCGTCCGGGGCGAGCCCGGGCAGCTCGGCCCGCAGCACCCAACCGGCGTCACCGGTCTCGATGGCGACGTCAGGTCCGCTGGCCCAGGCGGAGGGGATCGCGCGCCCGAAAGCGGGGTTGCGCAGCACCCGGTCGAAGGTTCGCAGGGCGTCGTCCACGAAGGACAGGCCCTCGAACGCGGGGACGTACCCATGGGGATGGTTCATCAAAGCCTTCATCATGTCCTCCTCGGCGAAGGCCATCTGCCTCCGCACGCAGGAGAAGTTATTCACCGCGAGCGGGCGTCAAGGCGCGGCGATGAAGCAAAACGGAGCTGACAACCCAGAGCACCGCGATGGCCCCGGCGGCGACGCCCACTCCGGCTGGGGGCAAGAGAGCGCTCAGGACGGCCACCAGGGCGGCGGCCGCCGCTTTGGCCCCGCGGTAGCCGACCACATCGATGACCGCCTTGCCCGCGGTTCGCTCGAGCAGCGGCCGACCGATGTAGAGAATCTCCTTGGTGGCGCGAAAGAGGGAATAATCGAGCACCTTCGACGCCACCTTGGCGGCGGCGACGAACCCGAACCCAGGACCGATGAGGGCGCCGGCGATGGCGAGGAGCCCCACCGCGGGGACGCCCACGAGCGCTCCGCCCACGCCGACCGCGCCGAGCACGGCGCCGGTCCCGAGCTGCAGGACGACGGACAGCGCGTTGATGGCGGCGTAGACCTGGCCGATCGCCCCCGCCCGCGCCTCGTCGGTCGAGAAGGCCTCGCTGGCCGCGTGGAGGAACAGCCAATCGACCAGGGTGATGACGACCTGGCTCAAGGCCACGACCGACAGGAGCGCAGCCAGGACCGGTGAGGCATGAAGGACCCGAAATCCCTGGCGGAGGCCGCTTTGCTTCTCGTCGTGCTTCGGTCCGATGGGGACGGAACGGCCGAGGGCGGAGGGCAGACCCAAGGCGAGCAGCAGCGGGACGACGGCGGCGAGCAGCCCCGAGGTCCCGAGCCGCCCGCCCAGCGGCCCCACCCAAAGACCGGCGACGGCTCCGCCGAGCGACCCGGACGCGGTGAAGATCCCGTACACCCGGCGGGCCTCGTCGGCGGCAAAACGGCCGTTGGCGCGGGCCCAGAACGCCTCGACCACGACGACGACGTAGATGTCCTTGAAGACGTAGAGGCAAAAAAGAGCTGGGGCCTCGGGCCCAAACCGGGCGCACGACAACAGCCCGCCGAGCAGCAGCGCCGAGGCGAGCAGCGCCAGGCCAAAGGCTCGGCTGGGGCCGTGGCGGGCAGCGAGCCGGGCGTACCCGTCCGCCGCGGCGAGCGCGCCGGGCAAGACCGCGAACCAAGCGTAGGGCACCGCTGCGGCTCCGAGCGAGCCGACGAACCAGGCTTCGACGGTGGGTCGGACGATCTCGTAGGTGCCGATGAGGCCGGCGGCGAGCAGGCCGAACCGGAGCTTCTCCCCGAGAGGAACCGGCGTCAGCGCCGGCGAAACCGCTGGATCCACAGCTCGGGGTCCTCCGGGAGCCGGCTCAGCGGGCCGGCCACCCAGCGCTCCGGGTCGAGCCGGGGAAAGTGGACCGCGCCCTCGACCCGGTCCGGGACATGGGTGAGGTCGATCTCGTCGAGCAGGTCTTGGGCGAGCGCCTCGGCGTAGATTTGGGCCCCGCCGATCACGAACAGCGCCCCGTCCCCGAGGGCGAGCGCCTGCTCGAGAGAGGAAACCGTGGCCGCCCCGTCGATCGGGCCCCGGGAGGTGACGACGACGTGGGTTCGTCCGGGCAAGGGCCGACCGATCGACTCGTGGGTGTTTCGCCCCATCACCACGGTGCCCCCGACGGTGAGGGCCTTGAACCGGCGGAGGTCAGCCGGCCGGTGCCAAGGGACGCGGTTGTCCCGGCCGATGACCCGCCCCGGCGCCATCGCCACCACCGCGACCACCGGGCGCGCGGGCCTCGTCACACCGCGACCTTGAACCCGATCGGGTCGTGGGGCTCGTAGCCGTCGAGGCGAAAGGCGTCGAGCAGGGTGGCGCTGTCGGTTGCGTCGGCGAGCCGCTCCACGTCCTCGAGCGACCGGATCGCCGGGTCGATGCGCAGGCGCGGCAGCGGCCGGGGAGCGCGGGAGAGCTGCGTCCGAAGCCCAGGGACGTGATCGTACTCGGCAAGGCCCCCATCTTCACTCGCGGTATAGATGTGGGCGTCGATCATGGTGTGGGCGAAGCGGCCGCGGGCGAGGCCGCTGAGGTGGCAGAACAGCTCGAGCAGCAGGGCGTAGCCGGCCAGGTTGTAGGGGACCCCGAGCGCCACGTCGGCGCTGCGCTGGGTGAGGTGGAGGTTCAGCCGGCGGGTCCCGTCCGAATCGACGCTGACGTTCAGTCCCCACAGGGCGTGGCAGGGGGGAAGCGCCGATTCGTGCGCGTTCGAGGGGGCCCACGCGCTCACGAGCAGGCGCCGGCTGAACGGGTTCTTCCGAAGCTCGTCGAGCACCCATCGGACCTGGTCGATCGGGCCGTTTGGCCCCGGGAAATGGCGCCAGAAGTGCCCGTAGGCGCTCGGGACCAGTCCGGACTCGTCCGCCCAGGGGTCCCAGAACTTGCAGCCGTGCCGCCTCAGGACGCCGATGTCGGTGCGACCGGACAAGAACCAGACGTTTTCGGCCACGATGTGAAGCCATTGGATGCGCTTCGTGGTGAGCAGGGGAAAGCCCTCGTTCAGATCCACTTCGTAGCCGCAGTGAAAGAGGGAGAGCGTGTCGATCCCGGTTCGGCTCGGCTTGCGGGTGCCCCGCTCGAGCACCGCCTGCACCAGCTCCTGGTACTGCCGCACCGCCGCGTGCCTACCACGGCCGGCTCGGCGCCGCGAGGTGGCGGCGACTTTCCTCCCAAACGGGAGCAGGGCACGCTGCCGCCATGGCCGCTGAGGTCCCCTCCACTCGGGCGGTGCTCGCGCTTCGGGCCGCCGGCGTCGAATTTTCGGCCCACGCCTACCCCTACGAAGACCGGGGGGGCACCCGAGTGGCGGCGTCGGCGCTCGGGGTGCCCGAGCCCCAGGTCGTCAAGACGCTCGTGTTCGAGGACGACCGAAAGAAGCCGCTGTTGGTGCTCATGCCCGGGGACCGGGAGGTATCGGCCAAAGCCCTCGCCCGGCTGCTCGGAGCGCAGGCGGTGAAACCCTGCGTCCCAGCGGTCGCCGAGCGGCACACCGGATACCAGGTTGGGGGCACCTCGCCGTTTGGGACCCGCAAGGCGCTGCCGGTGTACATCGAGCGATCCGTCCTCGATCTCGACGCCGTCTTCTTGAACGGAGGCCGTCGCGGCCTCCTGCTCCGGCTCGACCCGAAGGTCGCCGCCGTGGTCCTCGGCGCGATCCCGGTCGAGGTCGGCCGCTGAGGAGACCGGCGTTTAGGCGGGACAGGGCTCGAACCTGCGACCCGCGGCGTGTAAAGCCGCTGCTCTACCAACTGAGCTACCCGCCTGCAGCGTCGGGGGTAGCACGGCTGGCGCCCGAGGAAAACGGCCCGATCCTGCGCCCGTGCGAGCCGGTCCCGAGCGCGATCGTTCGTGTCGGTCGAACGCCGGAAGGTCGGTGCAACGGGTTTGGTGTAGTCACTGGTGGGGGGTACCGGGCTGGACCGGGATCGAACAACGCAGGATCGCCACCGCTTCGGTCGGTTGCTGGTTCGGGATCGGCTGGCGGTCGGGGGCATGGCCGAGGTCGTCCAAGTGGACGATCCGAGGCGCCCCGGCCGCGCGCTGGCGCCGAAGCGGGTCCGCGCGGACATGGGAGACGAGCCGGCCGCCATCCGGTCGCTGCTCGACGAGGCGAAGGTGCTCGATCGGCTCGACCACCCGAACGTCGCTCGCCTGCTCGAGGTGGTGAAGGTCGAGGACCGGGTTGGGCTCCTGTTCGAGCGGGTGGCCGGTCTCGACCTTCAGACGCTGCTGCGCATCCCGCCGGCGAGAGAGCGGGCCTGGCCGCTGCCGCTGTCCCTCTACGTCGTGGCCGAGGTGCTCGAGGGGCTCGACGTCGTCCACAGGGCGAAGGACGAAAACGGCCGGTTTCTTCGGCTCGTCCACCGGGATGTGTCCCCGGGCAACGTGATGGTCGATGCGAGCGGCCGGGTGACGCTCATCGACTTCGGGATCGCGAAGTCGGCCCTGTCCGAGGACCACACCGAGGCCGGCGCGGTGAAGGGCAAATACCGATACATGGCGCCCGAGCAGATCCGCGGCGAGCCGGCCGAGCCGGGCACCGACGTGTTCGGGGCCGCGCTCTTGTTGTGGGAGCTCTTGTCCGGCGAACGGCTCTACGACCGGCTCGGGGTGGCCCAGCTCATGTTTCGGGTATCGAACGCCCACCTCCCGGATCTCGGACGTTCGAGGCCGGACCTGTCGCCGGCGCTGCTCGAGGTGCTCGGGCGGGCGACCGCCGCGAGCCTCGAAGACCGCTACCGCTCGGCTCGAGCCTTTCAGGAGGCGCTGCTCGGGACCCAGAAGACCTACCCGAGGGCCGAGCTCGAGCGGGCGCTCGCCGCTCGGGTGGCCCAGGCCCGAACCGAGCACGCGCGGGCCGGGCTCGAGCGTGCGCTCGCCGAGGCAAACGACGTCGCGCCGCACCTCGAAGGGGCGATCCTCGCCGCCCTCGAGGCCCCAGATCGGGTGGAGGGCCCCCGCGCCGACCCATCGAAGCGCCGGCCGAGCCCTCGGCCGGCCCCCGGCCGGGCGGTACCTCTGCTCGAGACCCCAGCCCAGAGCGAGCGAGCCAAGCCCCGTCGGTCCCGAGCGAGACCGAGGAAGTGCTCGCCCCCCGCTGAGCGTCGGTGGCGCGGCCGCCGAGGCCGTGCTAGCGCCCCGCCACCATGGCCGAGCATCCTGAGAGTACGGAGGAACCCCGGGCGTCGTTCTGGCCGGCGCGGGTGGCGTGGGTAGGTGGACTGCTCATTCTGACGTTCTACCTCGCTCCTCTGTTTCGCGATCTCGAATCGTGGGGCGGGACTTTCGACTGGGGATATTTCTTCTTTTTGGCCGAGGTCGACCGCATCTCGATCGTGCGGTTCGGACAGTTTCCGTTGTGGAACCCGTACTATTGCGGTGGGTCCGTTCACCTCGCGAACCCACAATCCTACACCCTTGGCCCGCTCAGCCCGCTCATCCTCGTGTTCGGGACGCCGCTCGGGATTCGGCTCATGCTCGCGGCGACCGCGCTGCTCGCCGCCGACGGGGTGCGACGGTGGACGGTAGGGCTCGGCGCAGATCCAGCCGCGGGTTGGCTGGCCGGGGTGGTCTTCGCCACGTCCGGCGCCATGGCCCAGCACCTTGGCGGCGGCCACATCGGATGGATGGCTTTCGCGTTTCTGCCCTATGTCTTCTGGTCGTTCGACCGGGCGCTCGACGGGGCAAGGTGGGGCATCGCCGCTGGAGGGATCGGCCTCGCGTTCATTCTTTTTCATTTTGGGGTCTATCCTTACCCCTACAGTTGCCTCGCGCTCGCGGTGTACGGGCTGGCCCGCGGTGTGGCGGTTCGGGCGCCGGCGCGAGCGGTGGGCGTGGGCCTCGCGATGGCGGTCCTTTCGCTCGGAGTCGCGGGCATCCGGCTCGTACCGCTCGCAGAGTTCATCTCGCGGTTCCCCAGGAAGGTGGTGGATTTTGACTATCTGCTGATTCCTGAGCTGTGGACGATCTACGCGGAGCGCCACACCGAGCGGCTCTTCGGCACCCATGGGTGGGTTTGGCCGGAGTACGGAAACTATGTGGGCCCGCTCGGGGTCTTGCTGTTCTTCGCTGGGCTCGTCTTCGTCGGCGTCGATCTCGGTAGGCGGCGGGGAGCGTCGTTCGTGCCGCCGGCGGTGGGCGCGCTCGTCTTTCTCCTGTTTCAGATGGGCAACCGTCCCTATCTTCCGTGGACCTACGTGCGAAAGCTCCCGGTGTACGAGAACCTTCGGGTACCGTCCCGGTTCACCACCCTGGTTGGGCTGTTCGGGGCGGCGCTGATCGCGCTCGCTCTCACCCGCGCTTTTCGGTTTGCCCAAAGCCGGAGGGGCCGCGCCGGCGCGGCGCTCTGGGGTCTTTGCGCGGTGCTCGGCCTCGCAGTGCTGTTCGATGCGGCGAGTTTCAACCGGCAGCAGTGGTTTCAGACGTTCGGCACCCCGCCCCCGGCCGACCGCCCATCCCCAGGATTTCACCAGGTCTCCGGCAGCCGCTTTCGCATGTACGCGTACCCGAGGGTGAACCGCGGCTCCATCGACTGCTTCGAGGAGTCGCCGCTGCCGATCTCGCGTCGCCTCGGCTCTTCGCTCGCCGCCGAGGAGTACCCCGAGCACGCCGCGACCGGCACGGTGAGCCGGGTGAAGTGGAGCCCAAACCGAATCGAGCTCGAGGTGGACTTCGCGGAGCCAGGTCGGGTGCTCGTGAACCAGAACCACAATCCGGGCTGGAAGGCGTCGGCGGGCGAAGTCGTGTCCGTGGACGGGCTGCTCGGGGTCGAGATGCCGGCCGGCTCTCACCGGCTGGTGCTCCGCTACCTTCCCGGGAGCTTTCTCGTCGGGGTCGCGGTCACGATGCTCGCCTTGCTCGCTGCCGGGGTGCTCATGACATCGGGCCGGCGCCCGGCGCGGTGACCGCTCGTCCCGACTACTCGGCGCACGCGCCCCGAAGCTCGCTCGACACCGGTGACTCCACCACGAAGAAGATGTCGAGGTCTTCGTCGGCGCGGGGGAGCAGGCTCGTGCTGCGGAGGCTGATGCGGCGGCCGTCGGCGCTGACCATGAAGTCGGTGCCCTGCTCGAGCACCCGAGGGGCGTCGACGAAGCGCCCGCCCCGGATCTGGACGACCACGCCTTCCGGGTAGCTCGCTGGTGGCTCGAGGTCGATGTCGGTGCTGAGGACGAGGTCTTCGGCGATGCGCCGCAGGGTGTCGGCGAACTCGGCTTGGCAGATCGAGTCCACGAGGCAGGCCGGCCGGCCGTCGCCTCCGCCCTGGCAGCGGCTCGCGGTGATGCTCGGGTCCCGCGCCGAGACCGCCTGCTCGAGCGCGAGCGCGAACCCGAAGTAGCTGTCGGCCGGGAGGTCGGCCGAGCAGCAGTCGGGGACGTCGAAGGTGGTGCAGGAGTCGCAGCCGAAGCCAGCGCCGTCCCAGAACACGTGGGCGAGGCTCAGGCAGCGGCCCTGCACGCAGGTGGAAAACGCCGAGCAGCTGCCGTCCCGGTTGCAAGGGCCCTGATCGTCGGCCGGAGGGCGGGGCATGGCGCAAAGAGAGCCGCACTCGGCGGTGGGCTGTCCGTCGGCGCCGGTTCGACACCGGGACGGCTCGCCGCCGACCACCGAGCCGATGAAGCCGAAGCGGACGTTTTCGAGCGGCTTCACCGCGTCGAGGCGGCGCAGGATCTCGTCGGGCGGCAGGGGAAAGTTGTCCTGCTCATCGCTGATGATGACGACGACGAGGTTCGCCTCGTCCCGGAGGAAACCGGCGTTGCAGCCGCCGCTGCGGGTGGCCTCGAGCGCCTGCAGCATCGCGGTGGTGCCCCGCTCGAGCCCCGAGCCGCACGTCCCGACCCGCGCGGACGCCGAGAAGACCTCGGCCACGGTTCGGGCGTCGTCGAGCCCGCTGTCGAGGAACGGGCGGTCGGGCCGGCTGCTGCGAAAGCACCCGTGCCGCACGCCGGGCAGCCGCCGGCAGTCGGACCGGTCCTGGAAGTCCACCGTGCGCAGCGGCGAGCTCTCGTCCACCTGTTGACCGACGAAGCCGGCCCACTCTTCGCGGTCGAGCTGGAGCCCGGCGGTCGACTGGCCGAGGTCGGTGGTCACGATGCCGATGCGGTAGTCGAGCGTGCCCCCGGCGATGACGTCGATGAACGCGTCGATGTTGCGGGCCAGGTTCTCCTGGTCGGGCGCCATCGACCCCGAGTTGTCGATGACGAACAGGATGTCCACCGGGACAGGCTGGGCCACCGCGACCGACACCTGCGCCTCGCTCACCGAGGCCGGGCACTTCTGGTCGAATAGGTAGCTCTGGCAGCCGCCGAGGCTGGCGGCGAGGGCAAAGACGCCGAGTCGGGTCACCGCTGAATGGTCCTGTACGAGACCGCCGGAAAGCAACGGACGGAGCGCCGACCTCGTCGGGGATGACGGCGCGCGAGCGACGGGGTAGGGCGGGGGACCATGCTGGACTTCAGGGAGGTCGGGGCCGACGTGGACGGGTACCGGCAGCAGCTGGCCCGGCGGCCGGGATTCGACCCGGCGGTGCTCGACGCTGTCGTGGCGCTGTGGGCCCGGCGCTCGGAGTCGATCACCCGGACCCAGAGCCTGCAGGCGGAGAAAAACGAGCAGGGCGCGGCCATGAAGCGGGTGTTCCAGTCCGGGACGGACGCCGAGAAAGCGGCGGCCCGGGAGCGGCAGCGCGAGCTGTCGGAGCTCATCAAGGCCGGGGAAGCCGAGGTGGGCGAGATCGAAGCCGAGCTGTCGGCCCGCATGCTCGACATCCCGAACGTCCCCCTCCCCGAGGTGCCAGACGGCGCCGACGAGAGCGACAACCAGCCGGTCCGGACCTGGGGTGAGGCGCCGAGCTTCGCTTTCGCTCCAAAGGACCACGTCGAGATCGGCGAGCGGCTGGGGCTGCTCGACTTCGAGCGGGCGGCGAAGATCGCGGGCAGCCGGTTTTCGGTTCAATACGGCGCGCTCGCTCGGCTCGAGCGGGCGCTCGCCGCGCTGATGCTCGACACCCACGTCGAAGAGCACGGCTACCAGGAGGTCTCGGTCCCGCTGCTCGTGAACGGGGCCGCGCTGACGGGGACCGGGCAGCTGCCGAAGTTCGAGGCCGACCAGTTTCGGGTCCCGTTCTCGGAGTCCACGGACTATTGGCTCATCCCCACCGCGGAGGTGCCGCTGACCAACCTGCACGCCGAGGAGATCCTCGGGCCCCAGCTGCCGATCGCGTACGTCGCCCACACCCCGTGCTTTCGCAAGGAGGCCGGCTCCGCCGGGCGCGACACACGGGGGCTCATCCGCCTGCACCAGTTCCCAAAGGTCGAGCTCGTGCGCTTCGTGGAGCCGCATGCGAGCGCGGAGGAGCTCGAGCGGCTGGTCGGCCACGCCGAGCGCATCCTCCAAAAGCTCGAGCTGCACTACCGGGTGGTGCTGCTGTGCACCGGGGACATGAGCGCCAACGCGCAGAAGTGCTACGACCTCGAGGTCTGGCTGCCGAGCCAGGATCGGTTCAGGGAGATCTCGAGCTGCTCGAGCTTCGGAGATTTTCAGGCCCGGCGGGCGAAGATCCGGTATCGGACCGAGGCCAAAGGGAAAACCCGACTCGTTCATACCCTGAACGGCTCCGGGCTGGCGGTGGGCCGGACGTTGGTGGCGGTGCTCGAGCAGCACCAGCAGGCCGACGGCAGCGTGCGCCTGCCGGCCGCCCTCGTCCCCTACATGGGCGGCCTCGAGGCGCTCACTCCGAGCTAGGGCCTGCGAAGGCCAGCTTGCCCGCGCTCAGGCGAGGTCGGCGGACAGGCGGCTTTGCACCGCCTCGAGCACGGCGAGGCGGGCGTGGCGCTTGTCGGTCGCCGGGATGAGCGTCCACGGGGCGGCGGCGGTGGACGTGCGGTTGATCATCTCGTCGATCGCGGCCATGTAGGCCGGCCAGCGGGCCCGGTTGCGCCAGTCGTCGTCCGTGATCTTGTGGCGCTTGTAGGGGACCCGCTGCCGCTCTTCGAACCGGCGAAGCTGCTCGTCTCGGTCGATGTGCAAGAAGACCTTCACGATGCTGACCTGGGCGTCGAGCAGCTGGTTCTCGAAGTCGCGGATCTCGGAGTACGCTCTTCGCCACTCCGCTTCGGTGGCGAAGCCCTCGACCCGCTCCACCAGCACCCGCCCGTACCAGGATCGGTCGTACAGAGTGAACCGCCCCGGTATGGGGACATGGCGCCAGAATCGCCAGAGGTAGGGGTAGGACTGCTCCTCGTCGGTGGGCGCCCCGATGGACCGGACCCGGTAGAGGCGGGCGTCGAGCGCTGCGGTCAGCCGGCGGATGCAGCCCCCCTTGCCGGCCGCGTCCCAGCCTTCGAACACCACGACGGTGGAGCGGCCCCGGCGATCGGCCCGCCAACCGAGCTTGCCGATCGACGCCTGCAGCTCCGCGAGCCGGTCGGAGTAGACGTCGGGATCGACCTCGAGCGAGAGGTCGAGCTGGTCGAGCACACCGCCCTCGTAGGGGTGGACCGGCACCTCGGACACAGGGTGGGACGGCGCCGAGTCGTCGAGGCGGCGCAGGACGGCCTGCATTGCCTCGAGAAGGGCTCGACCCACCGAGAGGTCTCGGTGGCGGCGCTGGGTCGCCTCGATGACATGCCACGGGGCCGCCGCGGTGTCGGTGGCTTGGATGGCGCGCTCTGCGCTCGCCGAGAACTCGGCGTAGCGGCGGTTTCGAAGGAGGTCGTCGTCGTTGACGCGCCAGCGGGTGGCGGATCGGCGGCGGAGCTTGTCGAAGCGCTTCGTCTGGGCCGCCTTGGGCAGATGGAGCCAGACCTTCACGATCAGCGTCCCATCGGCGGCGAGCAGCTCCTCGAAGCGGGCGATGCTGGCCATCTCCCGGTCGAAGCCGTCGTCCCCGATCCGACCGGTGGCGTGATCGAAGATCGGGCGCCCGTACCAGGACCGGATGCACAGGGCGATCTGGCCTCGAGGGGGGAGACGGCGCCAATACCTCCACATCCGGGGGCGCTGCCGCTCTTCGTCGGTCTCGATGCGAAAGGCGTGGGTCTCCACCCCCCGCATGTCGAGCCAGCCGGCGAGGCGGTTCGCGACCTCGCCCTTGCCCGAGCCCTCCACGCCAGCGAGGACGAGCACCACCGGGACGCCGGCGTTCTGAAGGGCGAATTGCGCCGTTAGCAGCGAGGTGCGAAGCTTCGGCTCCTCCTCGGCGAAGGCCCGCTTCTTCACCCTCCGGCCGAGCTCGACCGATTCGAACACGATCTCAGCTCTCGCCGGGGCGGAAGATGTGGGCGGGGCGCTCGTAGGGGCGAAAGGTGGTCGGCGCCCCCTCGATGCGATCGTGGCCGGGCGCCCGCTCGAGGACGGCGCCGGGGGCTGCGTCGGGGACGACCCGCTGCGGGACGGTGCTCGGCCGGACCTCGACCGGCGCTACCGGAGGCGCGGGCCGCTCCGCCTCGAGGTGAAGCGGGGTGGGGCGAGGGGCGAGCTCGAACACCGGCGCCGTGCCGGGCCGAATCCCGGCTCCATCGAGGGTGTTTGGGACCGGCGCCGGGATGGTGTCCGGCCGGACCACCGGCGGCGCCGGCGGGGGCTGGACGGGGCTGCCGCCCGGGGGCCCGGGCAGACCGGGGACCGCTGCCGGAGGCTGGTTCTGGGTCGGAGCGGTGGGCAAAACGACGTCCGGCTTCAGACCGGGCGCGGGCAGCACCACCGCGGGGGGCTCGACCGGGACCACGATCGGCGCTGGATCCGGGGTCACTCGGGGTCCGAGCTGCTGGTAGCCGACGAACGCGGCCCCGGCGAGCACCGCCACGCTCAGGGCGACGAGCCCAGCCTTCTTGAGCCCCGACATCGTCGCGGTCATCGCGCCGTTGAGGGCGGAGCGGGGCCGGGCGCCGCCGGTCTCGGTCGGGGCGAGGCGGTCCTCGGTCGTCGGGGCCCCGGCCTTCCGGGGCTCGGTCCTCACCTCGGTGGTCGGCTTTTCGCCGGCGTCGACCCGGGTGTTTTCCGACCCGCGAAAGCCGGTGGCCGCGGGATCGGTGGGGGCGAGACGGGAGGAGATGCTGTTCGTCATGGCTTCGTATCTCGGGGGCGGCGTCAGGCGTTGGACAGGCGCAGACTAGCAAGGATGGCGTCGAAATGGGGCCGCCGAGTCTCGTACTCGGCCTCGGCGCAGGTGAGGGCGACGACGAGCAGGTCCGTCTCGTGCACGAGAAAGTGCTGGATCTGGCGGGCGCGGACGCCGTTCGGGGTCTCGAACCGGTGCTCGAGCCGAAACGCAGGCCGGCCGGCGACGGTGGCGGCTCCGCTCGACAGGAGCTGGTGCCGCCGCATCTGGCGAGCGATGCTGGGCAGGAGCGACCGGGCGTAGCGCTCGACATCGACCGCCGGGCTGTCCTCCCTCGTGACGACCAGCGTGGGCTGAAAGACCTCGGAGTCGAGCCCCACCAGGTTCACCACCGACGCGTTCACCCAGCCCTCCGGGACCTCTACGCTGAAATCGTCGAAGGTCCGTCTCGCCATGGCGCCACCGTATCGGAGGTAGGGAAAAGAAGTTGTGTGAACGACCTGTGGATCGGCGCATTTCTTCGCTTGCCAGCCCGCTTCGGGTGGGCGACCACGCGCTCCGTAACAGTCGTTACATACACGGCGCCTTGGCAAGGAGCTTCTGTCAGGGTGGACCGCAGCCTCGGAGCCGCTCATGCTCGCCCCTCCCCGTCCGTTGTCCTCGATCGGCGCGCTCGTCGGTCTCTGGCTGCTCGGCTCGTCCGCGCCCGCCGGAGCCGAGGTCCTGCGCCTCTCACTGTCCGAAGCGGTGGAGGCCGCGCTCGTGCGCAGCTACGCCATGCGGCTGGCCCAGGTCGATCGGGGGGTCTCGGAGGAGCAGGTGCGGGAGGCCTTCGCCTCGTTCTTCCCCAAGGTCGACGCCTCGGCGTCGTACCTCAGGACCTTCCTGACCCCGAACCCCTTCGCCGGCGCGTCGGCCGCCGACCTGTTCTCGGGGCTCAGCACCGGGGATTGGGTGTCGTTCAACGAGCGGGTCCGGGGCGGAGGCGATGGCCTCGACGCCGGCGCGGTCGCCGCGGCCTGCCCCGGCGCAGTCGACGGCGCCGGCAACCTCCAAACCATTCCGTTTGCGGTCTACGCCGGCTGCATCGGTCAAGCCCAGGCCGGCGCGGGCGCGATCTTCGATCCGGATCGAAACCCATTTCTCGTCGAGAACACCGTCCGAGCCGGACTGACCGCGACCCAGCTCCTCTACAGCGGGGCGGCGTTCGCCGCGGTGGAGGCGGCCAAGCACTCCGGCGCGCTCAGCGCTGCGCAGCTCCAGCGGACCGCCCAGCAGGTGGCGTCGGACACGGTCGCCGCCTACTACCGGGTGTCCCTCGCCCGGGCTTCGGTCGAGGTTTTGGAAAACAGCGTCGAGCGGACCAAGGAGACGGTGCGGGAGGTGGGGTCCAGGGTGAAGGAAGGGGTGCTGCCCCAGTTTCAGCTGTTGTCGGTCCAGGTCGAGCTCGCGAACCTCGAGACGCAGCTCGTCGGGGCCCGCGACGACGCGGAGGCGGCCGAGGACCAGCTCGCGTTCGCGGTCGGGCTCCCGGTTCAGACCTCCTTGATCCTGACCGACCCGCTCGAGGTGCCCGCCTCCAGGGCGCCGCCGCTGCCCGAAGAGGAGGCGGTGGTCGTCGCGCTCGAGCAGCGGCCGGATCTCACCGCGGCCGAGCGGCAGGTGGACCTTCGGCGGGCGGCCGAGGCGATCACCGCCGCCCAGTATTTCCCGGAGCTGAGGCTGGTCGTGAACCTCATCGCGGTCGGCGCGTTTCCCGACGACCGGTCCCGGGTGTTTGCCGAGGCGCCGGGCGAGGGGGCGCTCTTGCCGGACAACCCATTTGGATTCGCCCGGGAAGAGCGGGGCATCCTCGACTCGAGTTTTTGGGGCACGAACTTCACCGCCGGCTTGAACCTCACCTGGAACCTCTTCGAGGGGTTTGCCACCGCGGCTCGCCAGAGCCAGGACCAGCTCGAGATCGCGCGGGCGAAGATCCAGGGGGAGCAGATCGCCGATTCGGTCCGGCTCGAGGTCGCCCGTCAGCGAAGAGCGCTCGGCTCGGCCGAGGAGCGCCTCGCCGTGCAGGCCAAGAACGTGGAGCGGGCCGAGCTCAACTATCGGCACGCGAAGGTCCGGGTGCGCGAGGGAGTCTCGTCGTCCATCGAGCTGCGCGAAGCGTCGCAGCAGCTCGACCAGAGTCGCCTCGGCCGCCTGCAGGCGGTTCATGATTATCTGGTGGCCTGGGCCCGCTTCGAGACCGCGCTCGGGCAGGCGCCGACCGTCATCGCACAGGAGAACAACGATGTCGCACCTCGCTGAGCTTCGCCCCTTGGGCCGCGCCCTCACGCTCGCGGGGCTGCTCGTCGCCTGCGCGGAGGCCAAAGAGCCGCAAGAGGCGGCCAAGACGTCGGCGATCCGGGTCGAAGTCGCGACCCTGAGACCGACCCGTTTCGAAGACCGGATCGAAGCCACCGGCAGCCTCGAGGCCGAAAACGACGTGAGCCTCTCCGCCCGATCGCCCGGCACCGTGCAGGAGCTGAAGCCGCTCGGCGCCAGGGTGAAGGCGGGGGAGGTGGTGGCCCGGATCGACCCCGGGCTGGCGGCGAGCGGGGTGAGGCAGGCGGAGGCCGCGCGGGCGGCGGCGGCGGCGAGCCTCGCCCTCGCGGAAGAGACCTACGGCCGGCAGCGCCCCCTGTTCGACGAGGGCGTCATCTCGGCCCTCGAGATGCAGTCCATCCAGGCCCAGCGAGAGCAGGCCCGGGCCCAGCTCGCGCAAGCGGAGGCGTCGCTCGGCCAGGCCCGAGAGTCGCTCGAGAACACGCGGGTCGTCGCCCCCTTCCCCGGCGTGGTGGACCGTCGCTCGGTCGAGCGGGGCGAGCAGGTCAGCCCTGGGACCCCGATCCTGCGGGTGGTGGACGCGTCCCGGCTCAAGGTCCGCGCCGGCCTGCCCGAGCGCTACGCCGCCGACATCGAGGTCGGCGCCGAGGTGCAGGTGAGCCTGCCGACCTACGGTCTCGAGCCCAGGAAGGGGACGGTGCGCTTCGTGGCCACCGCGATCGACCCGCGGACCCGCACCTTCGACGTCGAAGTGGCGATCGACAACGAGGGCGGCCGGCTGAAGCCGGAGATGGTGGTGAACCTCGTCGTCACCAGGGCCAGCCTCGACGGCGTGCTCGTTGTGCCCCAAGACGCGGTTCTGCGGGACGAAATCGGTCCCCATGTGTTCGTCGTCGTCGAAGAGGAGGGCCGCTCGGTGGCCCGCCGGCGCCCGGTCTCGCTCGGCGGGCGGGCGGCGGGCCAGGTGGTGGTCGAGGGACCCTTCCCCCGTGACCGGGTCGTCGTCACCGGGCAAACCAAGCTGATCGACGGCGACGTCGTCGAGGTGAGCGAGATGGCGTCATGAAGATCACGAACCTCGCCATCGATCTTCGGATCGCCACGTTGGTCCTGACCTTGATATCCGCGCTCGGGGGCCTCCTGTCGTACGTGGTCCTCCCGAAGGAGAGCAACCCGTCCATCGAGATCCCGAACATCATCATCACGACGATCTATCCCGGTGCGAGCCCCGCCGACGTCGAGAACCTCATCACCCGCCGCATCGAGCGGGAGGTGCAGACGATAAGCGGCATCGACAAGCTCCGCTCCACCTCGGTCGAGGGGGTCTCGACCATCGTGGTCGAGTTCACGCCCGACGTGAAGCTCGACGAGGCGAACCAGAAGATCAGAGAGAAGGTGGACCTCGCGAAACCGGAGCTGCCGACGGACGTCGAGGAGCCGATCATCTCGGAGATCGATCTGTCGCAGTTCCCGATCATGGCCGTGAACCTCGCCGCCGGCTACAGCCTGGCCCGGCTCAAGGATGTGGCGGAAGACTTGAAGGACAGCATCGAGACCATCCCGTCCGTGCTCGAGGTGGACCTCGTCGGCGGTCTCGAGCGGGAGGTCCAGGTCGAGGTCGATATCGGCAAGCTTCACGGCTACAACCTCGGGTTCTCGGACATCTCGAAGGTCATACGGGAAGAGAACACCAACATCCCCGGCGGCTCGATCGACGTGGACCGGCTCAACTACCTCATCCGGATCGACGGGCAGATCGAGCACCCCAGAGAGCTCGAGGACCTTCAGATCAAGACCGAGGATGGGCGCTCCATCTACATTCGGGACGTCGCTCGGGTGATCTACGGCTTCAAGGACCGGGCGAGCCACGCCCGGCTGCGGGTGCTCCGCCGGTCCGAGCCAGACGGCCGACTCGTCGAGGTGGGCGAGCCCGACTACACCCAAGTCATCACCCTCAGCGTGAAGAAGCGCTCGGGCACGAACATCATCGACGCCGCCGACGCGGTTCGAGCGAAGATCAAGGAGTTTCGAACGCCGCCGGGGACGAAGGTGCTCATCACCGGGGATCAGAGCAAAGGGGTCCGTGACCTGGTGAAGGACCTCGAGAACAACATCATCTCCGGCCTGGTCTTCGTGGTCGCGGTGCTGTTGTTCTTCCTCGGGGTCCGGACCTCGCTGCTCGTGGGCGTCGCCATTCCCCTGTCGATGTTCATCAGCTTCATCGTCTTCAACGCGATGGGGCAGACCCTGAACTTCATCATCCTCTTCAGCCTGATCATCGCGCTCGGCATGCTCGTGGACAACGCGATCGTCATCGTCGAGAACATCTATCGGTTTCTCGAGGAGGGTCACCCACCGTGGGAGGCGGCGAGAAACGGCACCGCCGAGGTGGGGACCGCGGTGATCGCCTCGACCGCGACGACGGTGGCCGCCTTCATCCCGATGCTGTTCTGGCCGGGGATCATCGGGGAGTTCATGAGCTTCATGCCGCTCACGCTGATCGTCACCCTGTGCTCGTCGCTGTTCGTGGCTCTGGTGATAAACCCAGTGATCACCGGCTATTTCGCCCAGGTCCCAGGGACGCAGAGTGCGCCCCTGGGCAGAAACATGCGCTTCGTGATCGGCCTTTCGGTGGCGACGGCGCTCATCATCATCGGGATCGCTCGGCCGGTGACGGTGCTCGTGATGCTCGGGACCGGTCTCGTTCTGTACCTCGTGCACACCCGAATCCTGTCGAAGGTGGCCGACCGCTTCGTCGAGCGAGGGTTGCCCGGGCTGGTGGAGGCGTACCGGCGGTTTCTCGTCCTCATGCTCCAGCGGGACTACGACGTCCGTCGCGGCCTGCTTCGCAACGCGTTTTCGCTCGGGGCCTTCGCCGGCGGTCTCGGTGTGCTCGCGTTGGGCGGGGTGGTGGCGGGGCTGTTCGGGCAGAACGCGGCGCTCGTGCTGCTCGTTCCGGGCGGGATCCTCGCCGCCGCTGGCCTCATCGGGGTTCTGGTGCACACCTTCGAGACCATCGCGCTCGGTCGAATGCTGTCCGTGAAGCTCGGCCTCGCCGTCACCGCGGCGATGGGGCTCGCGCTCGGCGTGGTCGCGCTCGGAAGGGGCGGCCTCGCCCCGGAGGCGGTCGTGGGCAGCCTGCTCATCCCGGTAACGGTGGTCGTCTTTGGGCTCATCGGAGCCCTCCTGCTCCGGGGGCGAACCCGCCTCCTGCTCACCGACAACCGGGCCCGCCTGCTCAACACGGTCCTCGGCGGGCTCATCGGGATCCTCGTGGTGTTCTCCGTCGCCCCCACCGGGGTCGAGCTGTTCCCGGAGACCGATCCGAACCAGATCCTCATCACCGCGGAGGCCCGGCTCGGGACGAACCTCGAGGCGAGCGACCGAGTTGCCCGGCAGACCGAAGAGCGGCTCGACGCGCTGCTTAGCCGCTCGCCCGCGACCGAGCGCAGCTTCGAGAACGTGCTCGTCAACGTAGGCGTCGGTGGGGACGCGATGTTCGGGGGGGGAGCGGCGTCGCCGGAGCGAAGCCGCTTCACCCTGAATCTGGTCGATTACCGGGACCGGGAGGAGAGCAGCCAGCGAACCCTCGCCCGGATTCGTGAGGAGATCCGGGGTCTCGCGGGGGTGGACATCACCATCGACGCCGACCAGCAGGGCCCTCCGACCGGGCCCCCGGTGAACATCGAGCTGACCGGCCCCGACTTCAACGAGATCGTGCGCCTCTCGGCCGAGGCGCAGTCCCTTCTGTCCCGCGCAGCGGAGGACGGCAGCCTTCCTGGCCTGGTGGACGTCCGGGACAACCTGAACACCGGGCGCCCCGAGCTGCAGGTTCGGGTGAACCGGGAGCGCGCGGCCCGCTTTGGGCTGTCCACCTCGAAGATCGCGTCCACGGTGCGGACCGCCATCGCCGGCGAGGAGGTCTCGAAGTATCGGGACGGGGATGACGAGTACGACATCCGCCTGCGGCTTCGGGAGGAGGACCGGCGGAGCCTCGACGCGCTTCGCCAGCTCAACATCTTTCACGAAGGCACCCAGATCCCATTGGTCTCGGTGGCCGAGCTCGATCTGGGCAACGGGCTCGGCTCGATCACCCGCCTCGGCATGCAGCGGGTGGTGACGGTGCAAGGGGACGCCGCCCCCGGGGTGAACGCGCCGGCGCTGCTCGGTCAAGTGCAGGCGTTCCTGGCTGACTTCGAGGCCCGAATGCCGCCCGGGTACATGATGCGGTACACCGGGCAGAGCGACGATCAGGAGAAGAGCTTCGCGTTTCTGTCCCAAGCGCTGTTCATTGGCGTATCTCTCATTTTCATGATCCTGGTCGCCCAGTTCAACTCGGTATCGGGCCCGTTCATGATCATGCTGGCGGTGGGGCTGAGCCTCATCGGGGTGCTGCTCGGGCTCATCCTCACCCGGACCCCGTTTGGGCTCATGTCCTTCATCGGAATCATCAGCCTGGCCGGAATCGTGGTGAACAACAACATCGTGCTCATCGACTACACGAACCAGCTTCGGGCCCGAGGCTTCGACAAGCAGGCCGCCATCGTCGAGGCCGGAGCCACCCGGCTGCGACCGGTGTTGCTGACCGCGCTGACCACCGTGCTCGGCCTCATCCCGCTCGTGTTCGGGCTGAACATCGACTTCGTGGGATATTTCGCCTCCTTCGACCCAGACTTTCAGCTCGGGTCCCAGAACACCCAGTTCTGGGGACCGATGGGAACCGCGATCATCGCCGGCTTGACCTTCGGGACCTTCCTGACTTTGGTGATCATCCCGGTCATGTATTCCCTGTTCGATTCGACCTCGGTGCGGCTCGCCCGCTGGCTCGAGGACGGATGACGGTCAGGGAGTGACCTGCTCGGTCTGCCAGCCCAGCTCCGGATCGAGGACGTGCCGCTCCCGGCGGTGACCGCCGGGGTCGAGCCGGAGCACATCGACCCGCTGCGGTTGTACCGAGACCACCAGGAAGGAGCTCGGGATGCCGTCGAGCCGCTCGGTCGCTGAACCGGGCTCGAGCGGGCTGCCCGGAGCGGGGCCGAAGAACCGGGCGAGGTCTTCCTCGGAGAGCTGCTCCCAAATCTGTTGCCGGAGCCGGTCCTCGGGGTCGAGCACCCTACCGGTGCCTCGCAAGCGAAATTGGCATCGACCCTTGGGCCACCACCCGTGCACCTCCAGCCGGGGGTCGTGCTCGAGCTGTCCCATCTTCTCGCTGCGGGCATCGGTGAAGAACACGAGCGAGCCGTCGTCGCCCACCCGGCGGAGGATGACGGTGCGGACGGTGGGGCCCCGCTCGGGGCAAGCGGTGGCTACCTGCACGGCGCGCTGCCGGCGGTTCGCGGTGAGCGTGGCCCGGAGCAGAGGCAGCCAAGGCGGCATGCCGGCAGTGTAGACACCTTTCCAACCGCCGTCCCGTGTTGGGTTCGGTCCAGGGTTGCCGGGCTCGGGGCGAGGCCCCATCGTGCAGCGATGACGGCGCTCCGGCGTGCTCCGGTCCGGCTGGCGGTGGCGCTCGTGCGCGCCTACCAGATCGGGATCAGCCCATGGCTCGGGGCTCGCTGCCGGTTTCTCCCGACGTGCTCGGCGTATGCGGCCGAGGCGCTCGAGGTCCACGGGCTGTTTCGGGGTCTGTGGCTCGCCGCCCGGCGCCTTTCCCGGTGCCACCCGTTTGGGGGGGCTGGCTACGACCCGGTCCCGGAGCGGAGGGACCCGCCCCCAAAGGACGGTTCGCCCTGAGGCGGCGGGCTGGGATCGAGGTCGATGACCACCTTGCCCCGGCACCGCCGGGTCTCGACCCGGCGGTGCGCCGATCGGATGTCGGCGAGCGGGAAACGGGCGTCGAGGACCGGCCGGACGGCTCCTGCGGCGACGAGCGAGGCGAGGTGCTCGAGGTCCCGGGCGCGGGGCCGAACGACGACCAAGCGGGCCCGGCGCCCACGGATCGCGGCCCAAAAAGCGTCGGTGAGCGCCGCGAAGCGGGGGAGGGTGGTGACATAGGTGCCGCCAGGGGCGATTTGGGCTTTCGCTGAGCCGAGGTCGCCAAACGCGTCGAAGAAGACGTCGGCGCTTCCCGGTTCGGTCCGCTCGTCGTAGGGGCAGACCTCGGCCGCGCCGAGGCCCTCGACCAGCCCCCGGTTCTTGGCCGAGCAGACCGCGACGACGCGGGCGCCCATCGCCGCCCCGATCTGAACGGCGAGGGTGCCGACCCCGCCGGAGGCGCCGCGCACCACGAGCCGTTGACCCGGCTGCAGCCGGGCCACGTCCCGAAGCGCCTGCAGCGCGGTCAGCCCGGCGAGCGGCAGGCTCGCCGCTTCGCCGAAGTCGAGGCCGGGCGGCATCGGGGCCCACTCCTCGGCCCCAGCGACGAGCATCTCCGCGGCGGCGCGGGGGTCCATTCCCCCGAGCATGCCGAACACCTGGTCCCCAACCTGGACCCCGGATGCGCCTTCACCCAACCCTTCGACGACGCCGGCAAAGTCGTGCGCCGTCCCCTTGGGGAAAGCTGTCCCTTGAAGCCACCGCATTCGGCCCTTGCGGAGGAGCACGTCCTTGGGGTTCAACGCGGCCGCCCGCACCGCGATCCGGATCGCGCCCGGTTTGGGCCGCGGGTTGGGCCGGTCGCGGAGGACCAGGACTTCGGCGGGGCCGAAGCGGTCGTACTCGGCCGCGATCACCGGCGGCGGCGGCGAAGCAGGACGAGCGCGAGCAGCGCCGCCACCGAAGGGGCGCCGCTCGCCCCGGTGCAGCCCCCAGAGGCCTTTTCGTCGCCGATCGTGAATGCGCTTCGGGCGAGCGCGGCCTGGCCGTCCGGGTTCAGCAACAGAAGGTCGTAGGTTCCGTCGGCGATGCCGGTCGGTACGGTGGCTCGCGCGGTGGACGCCCCAAAGACGGTGACATCGACGAGCGGGATCGCGCCGAGCCGAAGACCCATTCCTGCCTGAAAGCCTCGTCCGGTGACGAGCAGCTGCACCGAGGCTCCGCTCGGAGCGCTCCTCGGGCTGAAGTCGATGATCTCCGGCCCCGGTAGCGGTTCGGAGTGTCCGCTGTCCCGAGCGGCAGCGTCCTCGCCGCCGATGGATCCAGCGTCATCGCCGGTCGAGGCGTCCGCGGGGGACGAGCCGTCCCGCTCCCTGGTGTCTTCAGCGCCTGCGTCGGTCGGTCCGGCGTCATCGGTTGATCCGGCGTCGTCGGTTGGTCCGGCGTCATCGGTCGGTCCGGCGTCATCGGTCGCTCCGGCGTCGTCGGTCGCTCCGGCGTCGTCGCTGCCCTGGTCGGGGCGGCTCGCGTCGGGGAGCGCGGCATCCGGAGGCCGAGCGTCGGAGATCCCGGCGTCGGCCCCTCCATCCAAAACCCCGGCGTCACCGGCACCGCCGCAGTTCTCCGCTCCCGGGACCCCGACCGGGGAGGCGGGGCGCACTTGGGCTCGGATCACGAAGTTTCCGGGGAGGAACCCGAGAAAGTTGTCGGTGGCCATCCACATCGACGGGAAGACGTGGGGGCAGTTGCCGTCGCTGAGGAGGGATGTGAAGCCGAAGTTGTTGCCAGAGCCGAGGGCGATCGAGCCGTCGAGACAGGCGTGGGGTCCCGAGTTTTGCCGTTTTCGCAGGCACACCCGAAACGGTCCCGGACCGGGGACGGTCACCGGGGTGCGGCCGCCGGTGCCGAAATCGACCCGGGCGGGCCCGATGGGGTTGCCCGGGAGGTTGACCGGGAAGCTGCCGAGGCTCGGGCCAGGGCTGGCGCCGCCCACGTCAGCGAAGACCTCGATGTCGAAAGCGGTCAGCGGGTCGGCGGCCCGCCGGGAGCCGACCAGCATCGTCACCGCCTCGATGGTCAGCGGGTAGGCGCTCGCTGGAAGCTGGCTGCCAAGCCGGGCGCAAAAGGCGTCGCCCGAGCAGTGGTTCGCGTTGGTGGCGCAGTCGGCGGCCGGCATCGGTCCGCCGGGTGCAAGCACGACCTGGTCGTTGCAAGCGAGCAAGGTGCCGGCGGCGCAATCGAAGCCGCACGGCTCGAACTGTCCTACCCCGGCCAGAAGCGCCATGGAGACCGCGAAACCCACGGACGGAAGATGCGCGACCGGCTCGGATCAGCCCATCGGGCGGCTGGCGGCCCCGGATGCGGGCGGGATCGAACGGCGAGATCCGGTGCGGCTGCATGGGATGGCGGGCGGTCGCTGGCGGCGTCCGACCTTCGATTTTACCGGTGTGCGGACGGCTCGAACCGCGAATCTGTCGAAGAGAAGGGCGGGGAGCCCTCCCAAATGTAGGCGCGATTGGATTCGAACCAACGACCTCTACCGTGTCAAGGTAGCGCTCTAACCAACTGAGCTACGCGCCTGCTCCCTCGGAGGGGCCGCGGTCGTATCGGACCCATGGCGGCCAGTCAAGCCTCAGATGTCGAGCTCGGATCTCGAGCCCCTCAGATGTCGAACCGGTAGGTCCGGTTCATGTTGGGCTCGACCTCGATCTTGACCGTCCGGCTCGAGCCGTCTGCGGCCACCGCCCGCAGCTCGACGCAGCCGGCGGGCAGGCGCCTGCTCGGCAGCGGAGTCTCTCCAAGCTCCCGTTTTCCCCAAAAAATCTTGCTGTGCGGGCGGGTATCGATGGTCACGAACCCTTCCGGGAGCTCCGGATGGGTCGCGCAGCTCGCGTTCGCGCTCGGCCGCTCCGACGCCGGGCGGGACGGCGCCGGCCGAGGGGATGGAGCCGAACGAGGAGCGGCCGGCTTTCGGACCAACACCGGGTGGCACCGAACCACCGCGGTCACGGTCTGGTTGGGGAGGACGCGCACCCGGCTCGGCTCGGCCCGGCAGCTCCACCCCTCCCGCTCCGCTTCGACGAGCACGGTCCCGTTGCCGGGCATCTCCCGAACGACCCGGGGACCGGCGCCGACCGCATCGCCGTCGTAGCGCACGGTCACCGAGCCCGCATCGGCGCCCTCCACCTCCGTGAGCAGCCGGCCGGGGAACGGCTCGAGCTGGGGATGAACCGTCTTTCCGTCCCAAGCCTCGCCCATGGGGACCTCGAGCACATGGGGGCGGTAGCCTTCCTTGCGCAGGACGATCTCGTAGATGCGCCCGTATTGGAGCCCCTTCAGGTCGCTCGGTGTCCGGGCCTCGCTCCCGTCGCCGAGCCGCATCGGCTGCCCGTCGAGCAGAATGACCGCCTGGCTCGGAGACGACTCGAGCGTCATCGCGCCCGTGAGCAGAGGCTTCGGGGGCGAGGTCTCGAGCACGACCGGAGTGGCCCGGTCGCGGCCGAGCAGCGCCACCAGCACGGTGATGGACACCACCACGAGCCCGAGCGACAAAGCGGTGAGCACCTGGCC
>DAIQNR010000063.1:17051-31883 GCA_036788295.1 Myxococcota bacterium | reverse complement strand
GCATGAAGGAAAGCAGCTCAGTCTGCTTTCCGAGCCGACCGGCTTCTTCGACCGCGAAAGGACTGTTGAGCGCCGGGATGAACGCGAGAACCCAGGCTCTGCCAGGCGAAGCCGAAAGAGCGCCGGCCCGCCCTGGGGCTGCAGAGCCCGAAGCGCGAAGCGCTGAGGCGGCTCAATCCGCTGCTCGTCACCAGCCCCGAACGAAACGATCTCTATTGCGCCATTGAGGTCTACTTTCGACTGTCCCGCGAACTCCCCGAGCTACTTCCCATCGTCAACCGCTCGTCGATGGCGACGGGCGAGATGGCCCATACGCTTGAAATTCGCTTTGGTGCGTCGAACCTCGGCCGACGCTTCGACCTCGTGGCCAATGACGCCAGCAGTCTTGGGCGAATCTTTCGAGGCGGCCAGATCGACATCGAGGGGCCGACGGCGCGAGAGCTTGTCCAGGCGCTTCGGCACTTTCACCCTCGTCCGCCTCTGGCGTTCTCGGACTGACTCCGACGTGACTGGGGCTACGTTTCCAGAAAAAGCCGGCTGAGCGCTCGGATTTTGTGCTGCCAGTTGTAGACCACCTGAATTTCTGCGCCGAGGGCCCGCGCCGTCTCCGCCGGGGTGCTCCCATCGGTGTAGAGGTAGCGGAGCACGAGGCGACCGCGGGGAGGTAGGTTCGCCTCGAGGAACGCCCCGAGCCGCGCCGCAAGATCCTTGGTCTCGGCGGCTGCCTCCGGCGTCGGCTCGGTTCCCGCGAGCGGCAGCTCGGGAACGCCCTGAAGGGAGATGACGTCGGCACCGCCGCCGCGCTTCTTGGCCCGGCCACGGCGAAGCAGGTGGCGAGCCTCTCGCTCGGCGAGCACGCCGACGAAGCCTTCGAGGCTCCCGCCGCGGGCGGGGTCGAAAGCGCGCAGGCGCTTGCCACGGTGCGCAAACAGCCCAACCCAAATCTCCTGGGCGAGGTCGTCGAGTTCGGATCTGCGCCCGGAGAGCACGCGGGCGATGCGCGCGCGCACAACCGGGTCGAGCCGGCCCACCAGCTCGGAGCGAGCCGATGGCCGCCCGGCCAAGGCCTCCTCGATGAGACGCTCGTCCATCATTGGATCACGAGGTGACTGACCATCGGCGACACGTCCACCACCGGCACCATCGGTCCCGGAGGCACCAGCACCGTGTGCAGCTCGGCCTCCATCTCCACCGGGGGGGTGGTCAAAGTAATGGCCAACGGCCCCTTCAGGACGATCGTTTTGCCCTGAGTCCAGTCCTCGCGATATGTGCCCGTCGCCTCGAGGAGGTCGATCCATAGCGTCTCCTTGGTTCCCAGTGCATCGTACAGCGTCAGCACCAGCTGCGGTTGCTCGAAGTACGTGACCGGCTCGAACTCGGGGCTCAGCTCGAAGACAGCCTCGATCGACGCGTTTCCGCCCTGCAGAGTCAGTGTCGCGGGGCACCATGGACAACCACCAGCGGGAGGCTGTGGTCCCGTTCCTCCGACGTGGTACTTTTCGAACGCCGCCTCGAGCGTACAGCCGGCGGGAGGACAACTGGCTGTGGTCGGGATTTGGGATGGTCTCGGTCTGTTCGCCACCACCAAGCCGCAAGCCGCAGTCTCCAGTGGGGTCAACGGCGGGCTCTGCCGCTGCTCGTCGCAGGCGGCATGGTCCATCCCCCAGCACGCCTCACTCTCGGCGGAGCACGAGCCAGAGCCTGAGACCGCGCAGTTGACCAGGCTCCCACAGCTTTCGTCGGAGGTCGCCCGGTCCAGACGTCCCACATCGAGCCTGCGCACCTCCTGGCCGCCGGCCGTCGTTCGGCACAGTCGCACCCCGCTCAGCTCGAGGAGCCGGGCGAGCCCCGTCGCGCTCGCGGGAGAACGCCCGCCGAAGACGAGCGCCCCCTGGGCCCGAGCGGCAGCGGCGGCGACGAAGGCCGCGCTCACCGAGGAGCCGGATAGGCTCGCCGGAAGTTGGGCCTGTCGCGGGGTCGAAGGCACGCAGGCGTGCTGACTCCTGTTCGGCGGCGCATCGGCGATGACGTGCTCGCCAATCGCGACGAGCGAAGTCTCCGAGCCCGGGATCGCGTTGGTCGCCGGCCTGCGATCGCCCGCGATCGCAGATACGGCCATCACGGTCCGCTCGAGCACCTTGTCCTCGCCGCCCAGACAAGTCGGCTGCGCCTCGTAGGCCGCAGGATAGAAGAGCGGACCGGGGGCTGTCGGGTAACACCTTCCTCCCAGCGGCGCCGGGCTCCGGGATGGAGGGGAGACCCCGGTGAAGGGCGGAAACGGGTTCGCGCCCAACGAAGTATGGATCGGGGTGCTCGGGTCTCCCGAACGGTTTCCGGCGGCCGCGACTGAAAGTATCCGGCGGGCGCCCGATTCGTCGAGCTGGCGAGCGAGCGCGAGCACATAGCGGACAGGCTCCCCAAAAGGATCCTCGAAGGTCCGACACCCGCCGATGTGATCCCGCTTCACATCCCTCTCAGGGGCAAACGGCGTAGTCGGGGCGGCGAGCGTCCGGAGACCTCGGAGCTCGGCCCGCTCCGACAGCTTGGGGTTCCATCCGAAGCTCAACCCGAGCACGAGGGGTTGGCTCGGGTCGCTGAGGGAAAAGATCGCATCGTCGAGCGCGCGGGCGATCGAGACGCTCGTCGCTCGCCCGTTGGCGTCCATGACCCGGGGCGCAAACACCTTCACGCCGGGCGCCACCTGGCGGGCATAGGCAACCATCGCCGCCCCGTGGCTGTGAAAACCTGGGTCGTTCACGAAGTCTGGGCTCGGCTCGACGCCGAAATCACCCCAGAGCTCCTGAGCGAGCCCGGCGTCCACGATCGCGAGCTGCGCAGCCACCGACCCGTTCTGCGCTGCTGAGGGCGCGGCGGGCGAGCCGCGAACGAGACCGAGGACGTCATAATGCCAAACCTTCATCTGTGGGGTAGGGCTCTTTTCGTACCCAGCGGGGAGCGCGTCACACTCTCGACCAACAAAAGCCGAGTTGCTCTCGACCAGCCGACGGTCGGGGACGCCGAGGCGGAGCGCCTCCACCACCTCGCAGAGGTATTGTCCCTTCACGGGGAGCGGATCTCGGCCGCACTCGAAGCGGAAGCGATGAAAGCGGTCATGACCAAAGCTCCGTTCATCGACAGAAGCGGACCGCTGCGGGAGGACCCCAAAGTGGTGGACCCGGAACCTGGACTCCGGGCAATCCTCTTCGAACCACACCATGCCTGCGGCCTTGGCCTTCGCCTCGAGGTCCTTGGCCAGAATCTCTCGCCAGCTCCCAGGCTGGTCCGAGCCTTTGGACCACTTCAAGGGCACCGCCGAGGGGACATCGACAAAGAACGTGTCGTTTCGGCAAGCGCGCGCCACGACCGACTCCGGCGTCGGCTTGGGTCCGGGCCCAACTCCGCAGCAGGTCTTGGCGAGGAAAGCGAGGTAGGAAAGATAGGCGAAGAAACCGAGGATGGCGGCCGCGAGGGCGAGCGCCGTCAGGCGGGTCGAGAGGGTCATCATGGTGCTCCCGGGTCGGCGTATCGGAGCTCGGCGGTGAAGATGCGGGCTGAGCTCGATGGTTGGGGGATGGCGTCGCGTTCGACGACCGATCCTCGGGGGTGAAGGACGACCACGAAGGTGTTCTGACCAGGCTCGAAGAACGCCGACGCGGCGTCGATGCGAAGCTCGATGACGCCCGAACCGGTCGTCCGAACCACCGGGTCGAGGCGACGAAGCGGGGGCTCGGCGAACAGCGTGACCGATGGGATCATGCCTTCGCCCACGGGATCCTCCGGTCGCAGCCGGAGCGTGACGGTCGAGCCCGGCCCGTAGGTCGGCAGCTCCGCCGGCTTTGCGCTTTGGCCTCGCACCCGCTCGATTCCGCCTTCGAGCGGGTCGAGCGCGTAGCCTTCTGGGACCGAGGGCGTCGGGCGGAGGAGGACGAAGAAGAGGCCCGCCGCGGCCGCCAGCCCCGCGGCGCCGCCCATGCGCCACCGCGCGGGTGGGCGCACGAAGCGACGCGCCGGACGCTCGAGCGCGGCTTTATCCGGGTCGGAGAGGGCGAGGAGCCGCGATCGGCACTCGCGGCACTCCGCGAGATGGGCCTCGATCGGCCCAGGGTCGGGGCTCGAACCCAAGCGGAGCGCGTCGAGATCGCCGGGGCTCACGTGGGCGGTCTTCGGACCTCGGTCCGGAATCGCGCGGAGGAGCGAGTCGAGTTCGAAGTCGTTCACAGTCTACGTCCTCCGATGTAAAAGCCCTGCCTTTCCTTTTTCTCGGACTTCAAAAAGGTCTCACGAAAAGCGGCGATCGGCCGCTCCGCTCCGCGAGCCTCGTAGAAGCGTCGAACGAAGCGAGACCCCAGGAGGTCGTCCATCGGCTCGACGGTCGCGACGACGACGTGGGACCCGGCGAGCAGAAAACCGTCGGCGAGGCCGAGGGCTGGACCCCGAGAGCTGGGCGTTCTCCGTCCGGTCTCGCACCCCGACAGCACGACCAGCCGGGGGACGGCCGAGGTCGCCAAGATGTCTTCGAGTCGGAGCGAAGCCTCCCCGAGGTCGAGCTCGGCCCGCAGCGGATCCTCGGGGGCGAGGCGCCCGTGCCCCGAGAAGTGGAAAACCGAGGCGGTGCCGAGACCCGCCAGCAAGTCGGTCTTGGCCACGCTCGAGCCGAGCTGGGGGGTCACCTCGAGCCGACTCGCAACCCACTCGGCTTCGGCCCGCGCCCACGGGAGGTTTCGGTCCGGGTCGCCGACCACGATGGCTTGGCCCGCCGCCGGCGAGGCGGGCCGCGCGAGAAGGTTCGCGTTCGGGAGCACGCTCGAGGTCGCCTTCCCGAGGACGCGAGGCAGCCAGACCTCGACCACGCGATCGAGGTCGTCGTCTCCCCCCGGGACGAGATACACGTGGCTGATTCCGGGCCCGGGCTCGACCAGCTTTGCCGCGCCGGGCAGAGCTCCGCCCACCACCCCCTGGGCGGTCGCGCGGAACACAAAAGGTCCCCCGTTCACGCGGGTGAACACGACCAGCGCTTCGTCGTCGGCAAGGTGCGCCCCGAGCTCGGCCCATCGACGCGCCGGCGGGGGTGAGCGCGCTCCTGCCTCGTCGAGAACGTTCGCCGCGCGCCGCCAAGCGGCGAGGGCCTCTCCTTCGAGCTCCTTGGTTTCGGCGTCGAAGCTGACGAGCTCCGAGCGCGCTCGTCCGGCGCGCTCCTCGGCTCGCTCGGAGAGCTGCTCGGTCGCTGCCTCGAAGGCCGCCCGAGCGGCATGCCACCGAGCTTCGTCCTCAGGCCCGAGCTCGCCGACTCGAGCGGCGAGCTCGAGGGGTCGGTGTAGGGCGCTCCCTCGCCAGGCATCGAAGACGAGGGCTTGGGGAAAGTCACCGGCCGACACCATCGCCTCGATCGCGTCGTGGTAGGCGGACCGACGGGCATCGACGTAGGGCGCTCGCTCGGTCCGGAGGTCGGTCCACATGGACGTGCTCTCGAGCAGCTCGAGCCCGCGCAGGAAGGCTTGCTTTGCTCCCTCCACATCTTGGAGCCGGGCGAGCGCCTGCCCCCGCCCGTGCTCGGCTTGCCAGCCGACCTCGAAGGCGAGCTCTCCGGAGACTCTCCGAAGCGCATCGAACCGCTCGAGCGCAGCGCGGGGCGACGACGAAAGCAGTAACTGGGCCTCGACCAAGGCAGCAAAGTCATCCGTCGAGGGCGCAGCCCCGCTGTCTCGGTACGCCTCGAGCTCGGCGCGCGCGGCTTCGATTTCCCCGAGCCGGCCGAGCGCCCACGCGAGATTCAAGCGCGCGTCCGCAAGCCGTCGAGGGTTCTCGAGGGTCGCGGCGAGCTCGACTGCGGCTCTCGTGAGGTCTCGAACCCGTCGCCAGCCCTCCTCACCCCCGTCCGCGACCTTCCGTGCGGCCAGATAAGCACGATCCAACAGGAACTCCAGGAGCATGGGCCCAGGCAGCTTCGAGTAGGCCCCCTCCAGCGCGTCGAACCGACGGAGGGCTTCGTCGTGTTGTCCGAGATCCGAAGCCATGACCGCGACCATCTTTCCGAAGTAGAGCGACAAGAGCTCGTCGCCGTGCCGGGCCGCCGCTCGCTGTCCTCGCTCCAGGGCTTCGGCCGCTCGTCGATAGCGAGCCGATGCGCCATCGACATAGGCAGAGATGAGCGCGATCCGAGCCCGGGCCTGCTCATCGGGGATGTCGCCGAGCGCAGCCTCCGCCAAAGCCAAGCTCTCTCGGGCTTCGCGCAGTCGGTAGCCCCGGTACTGAGCATGGGCGAGCGCCGTCCACGTCGCGACCTCCTCGCTCGGAAACCCGGCCTCTTTGGCAAACTCGGCGCGAAGCTCGAGGGTGGCCCGGTAGTCGTCGGGCCGGCCCCCGAGCTTGGCCGCGAGGTGGTGATAGGCTCCGAGCGCCTCGTGGGGATGTAGCGGGGCTCGAATCACCTCCTCGAGGCGAGCCTCGGGGTCGGGGAGCTCCTCCGCCTCGAGCACTCGAGGCCACTTGCCCCCGCTGGGCAGGAACACCAGCTCGACGACCGCGCCGCGGTGCCGCAACTTCGCGCGGTCTCCCAGCGCGACACCGGGCGGGGGGCGCGCGAGGGCCACCAGGCGCTCGGAGCCTTCACCGGCTACGGAGACCCTCTCGAGAGGCTCGGGGGCTCGACCCGGCCGCTCGAGCTCGAAGTTCGCTTCGGGATCGAAAGGGTTTGCCCAGACTCGGAGGGGTTCGGTGGGATCGTGCGCCCAGGCCCCTCCGCCCTCTTTGCCCGACACCCATCCGTGGTGACCAGCCAACTCCAAAACGGGAGGCGGGACATCTAGGCTTGGATTCCGGGTGCAAGAAGTGACCGCGAGCGCCAATCCCAAGACGAGTGAAAGCCAATCCTCCTTCTTGGTCGTCGGTCGGGCCGTCGCAGTCGTCGGGATCCGCGCCATCTCTACGGGGGAGAGTACGCCGAGACGGAGAACCGATGAAACCTACATTCGACCGACCCAGCGCGCGCCGGCTCGAGCTCGCCCGACGCTCCCACCGGATTCAGAGGCGAGCCGTGACCGCGATGCCCCATCCGCGGGCGATGGAGAGCGGACGAACCAAGGGGAGCGGTTGGCGCGGGCCCTGCTAAGGTTTGGCCCATGCTCCGCGTCGCCGCCGTCGCCCTCCTCTTCGTCGCCCGACCCGCCCTTCCGTGCAGCCCGCCCGACGGGGCCTCCACCGGGATCGTGAACGCGCGCTCCGGTCCCCGGCCGCTGCTTGCGCTCCCGGAGGCGGCGGTGCTGTGGTCGGCCGGTCGCGAGGTCGGGCTCGTCGAGGCGGCCGCGCCGACGGGGCTCGAGAACTCGGCCGGCGCCTACGGCGAGCCCCTGTCGTGGTTTTCACCGGAGCAGGATCTTCCCATCGGGTTCTACTCGATCCTGAATGAGACCTTCGAGGTGGTCTCATCCCCGACCTCGCCGATGAGCCTCCCGGTGGGCATCGTCACCGAGCGACGGATCGCCGAAGGCAACCCAGGCGGCGGATGCGGGCCCTTCGGATCGTGCGGTCCGATGAGCAGCGTGCAAGCCCGCTTCCCCGCTGGCGGCTCGGACCCGACCGAATCCCGCTTTCTGGTCCGCTTTCGCTCCGGGAGCCGGTCGTTCTCCCGTTTGGTTTCCGACCCCAGCGGGCAAGGGGGCGCCTTCGCGCTCCGCTTCATCGGCCTCATGCCCGACGCCGACCTCCGAACGGACGATCTCTGCCTCAGCGTCGCTTCCGTGTCCGCCGAAGGCGAAGTTGGCCCGGAGCAGGACCTCGGTTGCCCGGCCGCGACGGAAGCGGGCGGCTGCCGCGGCGCCCCGCGCTCCATCCCCACGCTCGGGCTCCTCGTGCTGCTCGTGATGGCCCACCGGCTCCGAAACCGATGGGAACTCACCTGAATCGAGGGTGGTCAGGTCGCCTCGAAGTCGAGACCGTCCAGAGCGCTGAGCAGCGCGACGAGGCCGGCGACGAGGTTTGGAGCCCAGAACCGGCCGGCCGTCCGGAGCTGAAGAACGCCGCGGGACCCGACATCGAGCAGCCCAGCCTGCTGCCACTGCTCGACGAGCGCCCACAGGGATCGGGTCTCTTCTGCTTCCATCGGGACCCGGGCGCCGAGCTCGAGCCGGCCCCGCTCGAGGCCGCCTCCGACGAACCGGCGCAGCGGCTCGAATCGGTCGGCGACGGCCATGCCGGCGATGGCTTTGCGTCCGGCGCGGACGCTGCTCGCGTAGGCATCGAGCGCGCCTTCGGTCCGAAACGAGACCCCGCCGAGGTGCCCCCCGGCCCCAGCGCCGAAGGCCAGGGTCTCGGCTCCTTCTTTCACGAGCAGGTTGTAGCGGTTTCGCTCCCGGGTGGTGCGGGCGAAGTGGCTGTTCGAGATCTGGGTCCAGCCCGCCGCGAGCAGAGTCTCGACCCCTTCCCGGTACATGTCCCCCTGCTCGGCGACGGTGGCAGCGGCCATACCCCGCCCTTCGGCGAGCCGGCGGCCGAGCGGGCTCGAAGGGAACACGTTGAGCGCATACAAATCGACGCCATCGGGCCCGAGCTCGAGACAGGCGGCGAGATCCTGGCGCCACACTTCGAGCGTCTGGCCGGGCAGCCCGAACATCAAATCGAGGATGAGCGGCGCTCGGTCGGTGGCGAGCAGTCCGCCCAAGACCCGCATCACCTCTGGCCGGCTCGCCCGGCGACCCTGCGCCCGGCGAACCTCGGTGTCGAAGGACTGAACCCCAAAGGAGAAGCGGTTGGCGCCGGCTTCGAGGCATGCATCGAGCCGGGCCTCGTCGAAGCCGAGCACCCGGGCCTCCACCGTGACCTCCACGTCGCTCGCCACCGGCAGCGCAGCCCGGGCCGAGCGAAGCAGCCGGGCCAGGTCCTCGGCCTCGAGCCCGGTCGGGGTCCCGCCGCCAAAATAGATGGCCGAGACCGGATGGGCCTTCACCCGGGGCGCTCCCCGCTCGAGCAGAAGTTCTTCCCGGACCGTTGCCGCGTAGTCCCGCCCCGCTTCGGTTCGGTAGGGATTTTGGTAGAAGCCGCAGTACGCGCAGCGGTTCGCGCAGAAGGGGACGTGCAGGTAGGCCACCCGCCCCCGCGGGCTCTTGGCCGGCTCCAACATCAGCTGCTCGTAGCGCACCGGGATGTCATCGGGAGGGATCGGCCGGTAGGATCGCCATGGCATCACCAGCGGCCGGGAGGGAAATGCATGCTGGCAAGGATCGCCGCCGACCGAGGCCAAGAAGCGCTCGTTCGGGTCAGAGATCAGGGTTTCAACCATGGCTGGAGCCTTTCGCGGGCCCAGGGCGCCGTGCAAGCGAGAGCGGCCCCACCTCGCCGGTTCGTCCACCTCGCCGGCCCCGCGCAGCGCATCGGCTGCGCGCGCGGCCAGGACCCACCCCGCGGGCCTTCGAAGCCGGCCTTCGCCCCGAGGTCATCGACATGCGACGCCATGTCATCTCCCCCGAAGGGTCTGGACCAATACGTGCCGAAACCGGCCCATGAACCGGTCGAGCGGCTGGACCGAGCGCACCTTCGGGCAGGCCGATACGAAGCCTTCGGTGGCCTCATCGAGGCTGAATCCGTGGCGGACCAGGGCAAATCTCACCCCCGGGATCTGGTTCGCGATGCGGACGAACCCGCCGAGGTCAGATGGATCCGTGAGGGGACGGAACGAGGGCCCGGCGACCACGATCGCCGACGGGATCGAGCGCGTCGAGAGATCGGGCAGTTGCCAGCCCGGTTCGCCGGCCCCGATGCCGAAGACGAAGGCCCCCGGATGCTCTTCGCGAAACGTCTCCGCGGCCCGCCGCACGGGGGCCGGTCTGGCCCAAAGCCAAGGGTCGTTTTGCGGCAGAGGCGTCAGCCGAAAGCCGCCAGGGGAGGAGGCGGGATGGACCTTCGAGCGAGGTAGGTTCGGAGCACCCTCGGGACCCACCTCGCCTCCTCCCTTGAAAGCGAAACGAGGCGTGGCGGGAGGCCTCCGAGCCACCGAGGAGTACCACACCATGGAGTGTCCCCCCGCCACACCGGCACCCTCCTTGTTTTGAGAATGCGTGTCAACTTCGATTCTCGATCCCCTGGGCTCAGCTGCGGAGCGCGAGCGCGGGATCGGCCCGAGCAGCCCGAAGCGCCGGCGCTAGGGCCCCGAGCAGGGCCGCGCCCACTCCGAGCAGAAGCGTCCCGGCGAGCAGGCCGGGGTCGAGCGCGACGAGCGCCTCGGGCTGAAACGGCAGGTCGGGCAGCGTGCTCGTCACCCACCGGTCGAGCCCGAGCGCGAGCCCGGCGCCGGCAAGAACGCCCGCGATGGATCCCATCGCCCCGACGACGGCGGCCTCGATGAGCACGAGCGCGAAGAGGTCGAGCTTTCGGGCGCCGAGCGCCCGCAGAATCGCGAGCTCCGAGCGGCGCTCGGCCACCATCAGCGAAAAGGCCTGCGCGATCGCGAACCCGGACAACGAAAGCAGCAACAGCGCGAACAGCCCGAACAAGCCGGCGGCCACCGACAGCGCCGCCCCCACCAGCTTCGGGGTGTCGTCCACCCGCAGGCCGCGTTTTTCGATGCGCCGGGCCACTGGGCCGGCCGCCTCCGGAGACGCCACCTGAACCCAAAGGCCGGTGATGACCGTTTCCCGGTCGTAGCGGTCGTGCAGCCGGCGCAGGGTGGGTTCAGGCACGGTCAGGCCCACCATGGAGGCCCGATCGCTGAAACCCACCACCCGGGCCCGGACCTGCTCGACCTCGCCCACCCTGCCCCCGGTGAACGACTGGCCCACCGTGAGCAGGAACTCGAAGCCGATCACGAGCCGCTCGGACAAGCGGGGCTTCTCGATCGCGGGGGCGACGGTCGAGTTGTACAGGTCGAGGAAACGCCGGGCCAAGATCACCGGCACCGGGCCGCCCGGGTCGTCGGCGAACGACTCGCCCGGGGCGACGTCTCCCTCGACCAGCGCGAGCGGGACCCCGGTCGCGAACACATCGGTGCGCAGGCGCCGGCCGAGAAAACCCTCCCCGCCTTCGGCCCGCAGCGGAACCCTCGAGCCGTACACCGGATGCACCGCGCGGACCCCTTCGAGCCGGCCGAGGTCGTCCACGAGGGCGGCGTCGATGCCGCCGGATAGATCGCCGGCATCAAAAGCCACGAGCCCGAGCGACAAGGTCTTCGGCTTGACCTCGAGCATCTCGAGGGGCAGGCGAGGCAAGAGCGGTCCGATGACATGGCGCTCGATGCCGAGCCCGACCGCGCCGAGCACGACGAGCACCGCGACGCTCGCCAGTACGGCGACGCCCACGCCGGCGAGGCGCCGCGCGCTCCGGGATAGATCGCGGGATAGGAGCCGCCCACCCCTCACGCCGCCGCTCCGTGGTCGGGTTCGAGCCGGCCAGAAGCCAAGCGCAGGACCCGGTCGGCGCGCCGAGCGACCCGCGGATCATGGGTCACGACGACCAAGGCCCGGCCGGGCTCCCCCGCCGCCGGTCGACGCAGCTCGTCGAACAGGTCGAGGATCGCCTCCCCGGTCGCCGAATCGAGGTTTCCGGTGGGTTCGTCGGCGAGCAGCAGCCGAGGCCCGGGCACGAGCGCCCGGGCGATCGCGACCCGCTGCCGCTCCCCTCCGGACAAGCCCCGCACGCCCGCGTTTTCGCGGCCGGCGAGCCCCACCCGCTCGAGCGCCGCCAACGCCCGGGCCCGGGACGCCGCCGCCGGCGGGGCGGGACGGGCGAGCCACAGCGGCACCTCGACGTTCTCGACCACCGATAGATGTTCGAGCAGGTGAAAGGATTGAAAGACGAACCCGATGAGACGGTTGCGAAGGTCGGCCCGGCCGCTGTCGCCGAGCCCGTCGAGTCGCTCCCCGAGCACGCGGGCTTGTCCCGAAAACCCTCCGTCGAGGGCGCCGATGGCCGACAGCAGGGTCGTCTTGCCCGAGCCGGAGGCCCCCACGAGCGCGACCCATTCCCCGGCCGCCACCGAGAGATCGACCCCATCGAGAACGGTGCGGGCCACGCCCCCCTCGCGAAATCCGCGCCGAAGTCCGGAGATCTCGATGATGAGGCTCATGGAGACGCCGCAGGAGCCGCGAAGCGGAGCGCCGCGTCCACCCGAAGCCCGTCGTCCACCGCCTCGACTTCGAGGGCGAGGCGGTCGAGCAGGGTGAGCGCGTCGGTGGCCCGGGTGATGACCTGCCGGACCATGATCGGCAGCCGACCGGACGGGAACCGGCGCAGCTCCCGCGCGAGCTGCCCGAGGCGGAGGTCCACGAGCAAGCCGGCTTGCACCGCCTCCGGCACCGCGCCCGCCCCGAGGATGGCGTCGGTCACCGCGCGCTCGTTGCTGTACAGCACCGCGCCCGGCATCGCCGCCGACTCGACGAGCACGACCTCGGGGTTGTCGGTCGTCACGACGCTGGTCAGCTCGGCCTTGCCCACGGTCCGCTTCGACACGGTGAAGCCCCGCGCCTCGAGCTGCTCTTTCATCTCATCCGGAATGACCCCGAACTTGTCCGGGGCCTTCACGCCGAGCGCAAACGCGGTCCATAGGACCGACATCGGGTTGCCGACGATCTGCTTGAACTCGACCTGCGATAGATCTCCCACGCCGACCGCGAGCGCGGCCTGGCCGGTCAGATCCTCGACGACCTCGGTCTCGGACGCCATGCCGAGATCTCTCAGCACCCGGCCCAGTCGGCGTCGGGTGCGGGAGTTCGGAGGGGCAAAACGCTCGAGCAGGGCCTTCGCGTCGCCGTGGACCCGGACGTAGGCCGCGGCGGCGGGCAGGTCGAGGGCGCGAAGCCCGGGGACGACCGGGCCGCTGGGCCGAAACAGCGCCTGCGCCTCGGTGAGCGCCGCGCCCTTCAGCTCCACCTTGCCCCGCACGCGGGCCCCGTCCCCGTCGAGGTCGAGCGCCCACGACGCCCCTTCGACCCCCTTCACCGCAGCGTCGTCGGCGGCGATGGGGGCCTGCCGGCCGGCCGCTCTCAGCACGCCGGCGAGCGCCTCGCTCCCGCGGGGGAACACGCCGCGAATCCACCACGCATCGCCGGTCGCGGACGCGAGCCTCCGGTAGGCCTCCGATCCGAGGATCGACGCCGACTCCTGCCGCCCGAGCGCGGCCACGACCTCCGCCTTGGCCGAGGAACCCACCCCGACGAAACCGAGACCGCCGCGGACCGCGACCGCGGCGACTTCGGCCAGCTCGTCGCCGAACGACCGGCCAAAGACGGTCAGCTCGACCCCGTCCACCTTCTCGGAACGCTGCTCGGTGGTGGCCCGAGCCTCTACGAGCCGCCCGACGGTGGTCACGAATTTGCCTCGGTGACCGACCGGGACGACCCAAAGCGCCGTCCCGTCCTTGATGCCGCCGACGACCGGGCCCGACGCGGCGAGCCCGGCGGCGGTGAGCCCCTCTTTGGTGAGCGGGTCGAATCCGAGGCTACGGGCCAGCTCTTCCTTTGCGGCCTGACGGTCGGCGGCAGGGATCGCGGCCTCGAACCGGGCCTCGATGGCCTCCCGCACCGACGGCAAGCTGGCCAGGTCGGACAGCTCCACCACCACCTCCGCGTCGGCCGAGACGAACCGGCGGGGGTCGCCCCCGGTCCCCTGGCTGCAGCCGTCGCTGCAGGAAACGGGCAAGGCGAGCAGAAGAGCGGCCCGAGCAAAAACGCGGTTCGTCGGCATGCCGTGGCCCTACCCGCCCCGGCCCCTCAGGGTCAACGCGCCGCCCCCACTGCAGGGTTCGCGCTCAGAACGTGAACTGGGCGAGCGCGGCGAGGCGGTTGTTGTCGAGCGTGCGGCCGGCCTGCTCGAGCGCGAGCGTGCCGTTCACGTAGAGGGCCAGGGGGAGGTCGGGGAGCCGGAGCACGGCGCCGGCGGTGTGCTCGTAGACTTGGTCAAAGTCTTGGATGTCCTCCGTGTTCGGCTCGAGCATCGCGTACCGGTAGCCGAGCTCGATGAGGCCGAAGTCGTAGGAGATCTGGCCGTGCCAGCCGTAAGCGAAGACGTCGGGCCTCCGCGACGTAGGAAAGGACGTCGTCCGCACGAGCAGCTGGGCTTCGAGGATGAGGCCGCCGATCTCGGCGTGGATCGACGCCTCCGCGCCGAGGTCCTCTTCGTCGAACAGGTCGGGCAGATCCCCGACGGTTCGGCGGTCGGCAAAGCCGCCGAAGTTGAGCTGGACCCACGGGCCGTAGAGAAACGACAGACGCGCGAACACAGCCGGGGTGTCGTTGTCGTTGAGCGCCCGCTCCCCCGTATCGCCGTTGGTGATGGCGATCGCGTAGCCGAGGTCGAAGCCCCGCTCGCTGAGGCCGAGCTGGTCCCGGTGGATCATGAGCCCCAGCTGGCGGCCGGTGGAGAGGCCGCGCTGCTCGAACCCGAGCGTGGCCGGGACGCCCCGAGACTCCACCGGCAGATCGATGAACGCCCGCCGCACCGTCGCGGTCAGCTCGCCGAGGTCGTAGGGGGTCTTGAACCGCCCGGCGCTGATCCTCGCGATGCCGCCGATATTATACCGGAGGAACGCATCTCGAAGCCGCACCCGAAAATCCTGATTGGGATCATTGAGACCTTCGCCCTCCCCGACCGCCGCCTCCAGGGAGATATAGGCGAGAAAGTCCCCCTTTCGGGCCCTGAGGCCCACCCGGGCGTTGGCGAGCTTGAAGCCATCGTTTCGGCCTACGAACGGGACATCGGCTGGGTTCTCGACCACCTCGGCACCGAAGCGGATGTACCCGTTCCACGAAAGATCGATGCCGAAGGCGCTCGCGTTGGCGGCGGAATAGTCACCATATTTGTCGACCGGCGTGCCTTCATCGACCTCCTCGGTGCCGATCCCGGCCTGGA
>DAIQNR010000063.1:0-16951 GCA_036788295.1 Myxococcota bacterium | reverse complement strand
CGGGTTCGCCCGGATCCGAATCGAGCGCCGGAGCCGGCTGCGACTCCGGGTCAGCCTCCGAGCTCGGATCCACGGGATCTTGGGCTAGGGCGGCCGCGGTGAGCGCGAGCAGCAGCGGCCCGGGCAGGGCGACGGCGACGGCGAAACGGGGCGTGCACACTTCGGGCGGGCACGTAGGCCGGCCGGGCCCCGGGCGCAACCGGCCGAGAGGCGCCCGCGCAGAGCGCCGAAGCCACCGGAGGCGAGGGGCGCGAGGTCCGCCGGTTCAGAAGGCCAAGCTGCGGCGCAGCGCTCCGAGCGCGACCAAAGCGAGCGCCGTCCCCCAGAGCCCGACGGTGAGCCGAAACGCGCGGCGCGCCCCCTCCTTCTTCTCCCACCGGCGGGGCGAGATCCCTTTGTACGCAAACACCCCCTTGGCGGCGAGGTTCAGGCCGATGATGTTGGTCAACAGGAGCAAAACCGCTCCTTCCGCCTCATGGATGTTGCCGGCGCCGATCTGAAGCCCGAGCACGACCGCCGGGGGCAGAAGCGCCACTGCGACCATCACTCCAACCAAGGTCAGCGGGGCGGCCCCGGTCAGACCCACCACCGCCGCCGCGCCCGAGGCCACGGCGAGGATGAAGGCGTCGACGCCCACCGCCGTCCGGGCCGCGATCTCTTTGGCATCGGGGAGGTTCTCCCACTGCCAACCCACGAGCGCGGAGATTCCCACGCACATCGCGAGCCCCACCCCGAGGCTCGTGGCCGCCCGCCGGACGAGCCCGACGTCGCCCATGGTGGTCCCAAAGGACAAGGCGAGGTTCGGACCGAGGAACGGCGCGATCACCATCGCCCCAACGACGACGGCGACGTTGTCGGTGATGAGCCCGATGAGCGCCACGACCGTCGCGAACAGGACCATCAGCAGATAGTCGGCCCCGAGCCGGGCACCGGCCCCGAGCTGCTGCTCGAGCGCCTCTCTCGCCGTCCGGGCCCCCCGCCCGGACGCCTCCACGTCGAGGCTCACCTTCGGCGGCGGCAACGCCGCATCGAGCGTCGCCACCAAGACCCGGGTGTCCGGCGAGTGCTCGAGCAGCGTCTGCGCCATGTCGACCACCCGCTGCACGTCGGACACGTCCACCACCACCCGGTACACCCGGTACCCGTCATCGGTGGAGATCCGCCCTATCCTCGCCACGCCGAGCTTCTTGAGCGCCTTCTCCACCGTTCGGGCGTCCGCCTCCACCACCGACACCTCGACGAGTCGCGCCGTCATACCCAACGAGTACGCCGCCCGCCGCCCACTGCGCAACCACCTCGGCCCGCCGAGTTCCCACCGCCAGGTGAGTTCCCATCGCTCGAAACAGGAGACAACCAGGGCTCGATCGTTCGACTCCCGGGGGTCTAGCGCCGACGCGGCCGCGGGGTTTTCGTCGACGCCGGCTCAGTTGGCGTTTCGTGACCTTTTGAAGACACGACGGTTTGGGCGGCCGCAGGCCGCCAGGCTGCCGTATCGTCCGCGGCCAGGAGCACCACCATGAAGCATCTGTCTCGAAGAACGTTCGTCCGTTTGATGGGTCTTGGCGCCGGGAGCGCCTTCGTCTCGGTGGGCGTGTCCGCCTGCGGCAGCGGCGCGGAAGATGGCCCGAGCGACGCCGGCGCCACGGACACCGGAGGCCGCGACGGGGGGATTCCTCTCGATTCGGGTGCCGCAGACACGGGGGCCGCGGATGCGGGCAACGCCGTCGCCGTTCGCTTCGACCACGGGGTGGCGAGCGGGGATCCGGGCACGGACCGGGTGATCATCTGGACCCGCGTGACCCCAGAGGCGGACGGACCGGTGACGGTCATGTGGCAGGTGGCTACCGATGAGAACTTCGCGAACCTGGTCGTTCAGGGCGAGGGCGCGGCCGACGCGAGCCGGGACTACACGGTCAAGGTCGACGCGCAGGGCCTCACCGCGGCGACCACCTATTACTATCGGTTCATGGTCGGCGAGACCGCCTCCACCGTCGGTACGACCAAGACCCTGCCCGCCGGCTCGCCGTCGGTGGCCCGCTTCGTGGTCTTCTCGTGCTCGAACTATCCGGCTGGATACTTTCACGTCTACGCGGAGGCGGCGCGGGTTCAGGACGTGGACGCGGCGATCCACCTCGGCGACTACATCTACGAGTACGACCGGAGGGGCTACGCGAGCGCGGACGCCGCGGCGCTCGGGCGGCAGTCCATCCCGGACGCCGAGCTGTTGACGCTCGAACACTACCGCGCCCGCCACGCCCAGTACCGGACGGACCCGGACCTTCAGGCCCTTCACGCCGCGCTCCCCTTCATCGCCGTGTGGGACGACCACGAGATCGCAAACGACGCGTACGTCGGCGGCGCAGAGAACCACCAGGACGACGAAGGCCCCTGGCAAAACCGTCTGGACGCCGCTCTTCGCGCCTACGCCGAGTGGATGCCGATCCGTCCGCCGGTGGACGAGGACGTCGCCAGCCTCCAGCGGACCTTCGCGTTCGGGGACCTCGTGAACGTCATCATGGCCGACACCCGGATTGTCGGCCGGGACCGCCAGGTGAACCTCGGCGCGTACTTCGACGCGAGCGGGAACTTCGACGCCGCCGGCTACGCCGCCGCGATCGGGGATCCGACCCGCACCCTTCTCGGAGAGGCACAGCGAGATTGGCTGATCAGTCAGCTCCAGACGACCCAGACCTGGAAGGTGCTCGGACAGCAGGTCCTCATGGGGACGATGGAGCTCCCCGCTGCCGTTCTCCCCCGGGACCCGAGCGACCCCACCTCGGCCCCTCTCACCGTGGGGCAGTTCGCGCTGCTCGCCCAGCTGGCCCAAATCGTGGCCCGGGCCCAGGCGGGCGACCCGACGCTCACCCAGCAGGAGCTCGACCTGCTCGCCGCGAACCGGTCGTTCCTCGAAGCGAACCAGGCCCTCCTCACCCAGGGCTTTCTGCCCTACAACCTCGACGCGTGGGATGGGTACCCGGTCGAGCGGGCAGCGATCCTGCAAGCGAGCCTCGCCGCGCGGGCCAACCTCGTCGTGCTCGCAGGGGACACCCACAACGCGTGGGCGAACAACCTCAGCCTCGGCACGACGCCGGTCGGCGTGGAGTTCGCGACCGCCTCGGTGTCCTCCCCCGGCCTCGAAGTCGCGCTCGGGCTGGTGGCGCAGCCCGAGCCCGCTCGAGCTGCGGCCGAGCTCGAAGCGGGAGTGGGCCAGCTCATCCCTGGGCTTCAGTACGCAAACATCTTCGAGCGAGGCTTTCTCACCGTGACCTTCACCCCAGGCGACGTCACCGCGGAGTGGACCTTCATCGACACGGTGAAGGAGCGAACCTATCGGATCGTCACCGAGCGCAACCGAACCATCACCGTCCCCGCCGGGGCAAACCGCATCGGCTGAGGCCGCGGTCGCCCATCTGGACGAGGACGACGTAGCTCGGGTCGTTCGTCGAACGTTCGGCGAACGTTCGGTTGGTTCGGCGAGCGTTCGGCGGCTCGGCGAGCCGGGCGGGACACAGACCCTCGAGCCTACGGTCGGACATCGAACGCGTCGCGAATTCCCACGGCTTTTTCACCTCGGCCCCGAAGGCCAGGCGGCCGCGGCACGACCTGGGGCTGCTGTCCGCTACTTGGCCCGCCGGTTGCTACGGCGAGTCCGCATGCGCTCCATCGCCTTCCAATCGTCAACCCCCATGGCTCTGTCCTTGCTCGTTGCCGGCTTCGCGACGCTCACGTCGGCCTGCGGAGGCGAGGAAGAGTGGGAACCTGCGCCGCAGCCGCAGCAGGTCGCGGCAGGGCCAAGCATCCAGCCCCATGAAATCACGGGGAGAACGTGGCTCGCCTGCGGCTCGGCGACTTGCCGGACGAGGGGCGAGCTTCGGTTCATCCAAAGCCGGGTGCGCTATGAGCCGATCTACGCGCTTCATTTCCAGGCCTCGGGTCGCCTGCTCCTCGCGTCCCGACCGGTCGCCTCGTTCGACCCGGACCTCTGGCCATCGCGGGAGGTCAGGGTTGCGAAGTGGGCATTGAACCCCGCCAGCGCCGACCGCGCCGGCAGTCTCGACTTCGAACTCAGGACGGACCGACCTGAGACGGCGCTCGCGGCGCGAGTCGAGGGGGATATCCTCCACCTGGACTTCTCAGGATACACCGGCAAGGCCTGGTTTCTAGGAGAGCACCAGCCAGCCCCCCTGGACGCTCGAGATTTTCTCGGGACCCTGGACGCGGGCGAATACACCATACACGAAACCGTGCCGATCAGAGTCTTCTTCACCTTCAAGAACGATGGGTCCTATTTCGTGACGGCGAGGCTGCCGCAAGTTCGCAACGTCCGAAATACGTATGAATTTCGTCGAAATGGGCTGACCTATGCGTGCGTCTCCGAAGGTCGCTGGGCGCTCGTCGAGAAGACGCTCGTTCTCGAAGTGAGCGAGGGTCATGAGATACCTATCCACAACCCCCTGCGGAAGGGCTACTTTTCGGATATCTGGGCTGACGACGTGCGGATGTTCACCGCTCCAACTGTGGCCGATGCGGAGATCGTTGCTGCAGCATGTCCGGCCACGGGCCCGATCTCGACGACCTCGGACTGGCTCGATGCCTCGACGTGGTGAGGCGAACATCTACCGGGTCGTGACCGATCGCGCCGAGCCCTGACCATCGCCGCCAGCCCCCGGCACATCGGCCGCCGCTCAGCCGAAGAGCGTGACGCCGAAGGGGGCGACGCCGAACAGCGCCGCGTGCAGGTAGAACGCGAACAAGAGCCACAGGACGAGGCCGACTCCTGCCGTGATGGCGGTGCCGAGGGCGGCGCCGGCGGGCGGGCGGACCCCGGCTTCGATGTCCCGGCCCCGGGCCCGAACGAATACGAGCACCGACCAGAGTAGAAAGCCCCCGAACAGGAGCAGATCGGCGACGGTCCCATTGGACAGGAGATGGGCGATGGCCCACAGCCCGACGCCGACCACCATGGGGTGGCCGACGGCCGCCTTCAGGTGGTTGTTCGGGACGTAGGTCGCGGCGATGAACGCGAGAGCGACCAAGGACAGCAGGCTCGAGCCGTGGCGGACGCCGGCGGGCAGGGCCCACAGCACGGTGGGTTCGAGCCTGGCTTGCCCGTACCCGGCGACGATGAGCACGAACCCGGCGAGCGCGACGAGGCTGTAGAGACCCTTGAACCGGTTCTCTCCGAGCCTCGCCACCGCCGAGGCGCGCAGCGGCTCGCCCCACACCCGAACCGAGTGGCCGCCGAGGAAGAGGAGGAGTCCGAGGACGAGAAGGAGCACGGCGCTTCTCTATCCGAGCCGCTCGCCAAAGCCCAGCCGCCGCGATCCAATGGGGCCGCGGCTTGGTGACCCTCCCCGCCCGTGGAGACTTCGAGCAGGTTCCCCGCCCGCGAGGCTCGCCTCCGTTCCTCGACCGTTGTCCTCGGCCGGAAAATGCAGCGCGCTCGGCCCGATCGAAGGGGCAACTTCCCCCCGGCGAGGCCGGGCTGGCTTGCCTTGGCGGCCCGACCCGAGTCTTGTCGTCCTCATGAATTCGACCCGGTCCGAAGACATCTTCATCGTCGCCGCCAAGCGCACCGCGTTTGGCGCGTTCGGAGGGGCCCTGAAGGGCCTCAGCGCCACCGACCTCGGGGTCGAGGCGGCCAAGGCGGCGATCGCGCAGGCCGAAATGGCGCCGGACGCGATCGATCAGGTGATCTTCGGGAACGTGCAGCAGACGTCGGCCGACGCCATCTACCACGCCCGCCACGTCGGGCTCCGGGCGGGCGTGCCCATCGAGCGGCCGGCGCTCAACGTCAACCGCCTGTGCGGCTCCGGCTTTCAGGCCGTCCTCAGCGGAGCGGAGCAGATCCGGCTCGGGGAGGCGTCGGTGGTCTTGGTGGGAGGGGCCGAGAACATGACGCAGGCCCCGCACGTGGTGAGAGGCGCGCGCGCCGGCTTCGGCTTCGGTCAGAGCCCGGGCCTCGAGGACTCGCTGTGGACGGCGCTCACCGACAGCTTCTGCGGGGCGCCGATGGGCATGACCGCCGAGAACCTGGCCGAGCGCTACGGCATCGACCGGGAGACCTGCGACGCCTACGCGCTGTCGTCGCAGCGGCGGTGGAAAGAGGCGCAAGCCGGCGGGCACTTTCGGGCCGAGATCGCGCCCGTGGACTTGCCGTCCCGGCGGGGCTCGGTGCGCTTCGAGGTGGACGAGCACCCCCGGCCCGAAACCGATTCGGCCTCGCTCGCCAAGCTGAAGCCGGTGTTCAAGAAGGATGGCGTCGTCACCGCCGGGAACGCATCCGGACTCGCCGACGGCGCGGCGGCGCTCCTGATCGCGTCGGGCCAGGCGGTCCGCACCCACCGGCTGCGACCGCTCGCGAGGCTGGTGCAGTGGGCGGTGGTTGGGGTGGATCCTTCGATCATGGGGATCGGACCGGCCCCCGCCATCCGTTCGGCGCTCGACCGAGCCGGCCTCCAGGATCGGGACATCGATCTGTACGAGGTCAACGAGGCTTTCGCGCCTCAATACCTCGCGGTCGAAAAGGAGCTGGGCCTCGACCGGGCCCGCACCAACGTGAACGGCGGGGCCATCGCGCTCGGCCACCCGCTCGGAGCCTCGGGGGCCCGGATCACCGCCCACCTCGTGTACGAGCTCGGCCGGCGGGGCAAAAAGCGGGCGGTGGGTTCGGCCTGCATCGGCGGCGGCCAGGGCATCGCCCTCGTGATCGAAGCGGCTTGACGGGCGGCCGAAGTCGAGCGACGCCGGATGCATGAGAGCTGTGCTTCTCACCCTCGCGCTCGCGGCGTGCAGCCACACGGTCAGCGCCGAAAAGAGCGCGGAGGTCGCGCGAAAGCACGTCGTTCGCTTCGACCCGCCGAGCGTGCCGCTCTCCGATTTTGGCCGGGTTCGCTTCCACGAACTGCAGGCTTCGGATGAGGTGATGGCAAACGACAAGAAGCGGCAGATCGTCGAGCGCCTTCAGCCCTTGGTGGACCAACGGGTGCGACCGCTGGTCGACCGGATCAACGGACGGGGCAGCCCAGGTCCGGAGCTCGATGTCGAGGTCGTCATCCCCTCGGTGCGGATGGTCGGCGGAGGGTCCCGTTTCGCGCTCGGTGTGCTCGGTGGACCGTCCCACATCGACGTGCAGCTTCGGTTCACGGACGTGGCAGCGAACCAAACGTTCGAGACGCGACCGGTCCGCCTCACGACGGAGCTCGTCGGCTCGATTCAACCCCGGTACGAACCGGAAGAGAATCTCCTCCACTACGCCGCCGACATCGTTCGTGAATACCTTTGGCGCCACGGCCCCCCGGTGTCCAACGAAACCCTGGCGAACCAGCCGTGACCCCTCCGGTCAGCGGCCGCGGAGGGCCTGCTTGGCCAGCTTGTGGTAGGTGTTCGAGGGTTCGGTCATCTGGGTGAGCCGCTCGAACAGCGATTTCGCCCGCTCCCCATCGGACGACTCGAGCGCCCTCGCCTCCGAGAACAGTGCCCGGGCCCGGCCTTCGAGCTCGGCGAGCCGGGTCTTGGCGAGGTCGTGCTCGGGGGCCTTTCGCAGCGCCTCGGAGAACAAGCGAAACGCCCGGGGCTCGTCCTTGTCCTGAAGGGCCTCGATCCCCTTCAAATAGAGGCCGTCGGCGAACCATCGGACCAGTCGCCGGCGGATGACCCCCTGCCCGCCGCCGATCGAATCGTCGAGCGCGAGCCCGCGGGGAGCAAGGTCGAGCAGAGCCTGACCGGCTTTGGCCTGGTGCGCCCGCTCTCCCTGGGCGAGCAGGGATTTCATCGCCTTCATGCGCTCGATCAGCTGCTCGGCTTCCGCGCTGCCGGCCGCTTCGGCGGCGTCGAGCGCGGCCGGGATCTGTCCGTGCCGGTACAGACCGATCGCCCGCACCAGCACCGGGGGCAGCGCGTCGTCTCGCTTGGCCGGCCGGGGCGGCTCTGGGGGGCTCCGGCCCGCTCCCTCGATGGCGTCGAGCACCAAACGGGCCGCCGTCGAGCCCGGATCCAGCTCGAGCGCCCGCGCCACCAAACGAGCCGCCTCGTCCGGGCGGTTGTCGGCGAGCGCGGCCCGCGCCTGTTCGATGAGCTCTTCGGCGAGCTTTCGCCGGTAGGCGTCGGCCCGGCGGCCGGCCTCCTTGGCGTAGGCGCTCGCCGGATCGAGCTCGGAGAGGACGTCGATCGCCTGCTGGTAGCGGCGGCGGTCGGCGAGCGCCCTCGCCCGCTCGAGCCGCTCCCACTGCGCGAGCTCGTAGGCGATGTGCGCCCGGTAGTCGGCGAGCCTCGGATGCTCCGGTTCGACCGCGGCCAGGTGGTCGAGCACCCGCCCCGCGTCCCCGAATCGCTGGGCCTTGACGAGGGCGACGGCCTGCAAGAACCGCGTCTTCGCGAGCTCGGCTCGGGCCGCCGCTCGCTGGGCCGACCCGTAGTGAAGACCCAGCCCGACGAGCCCCCCGATCCCGGCGAGCACCACCGCTGCCCGCAGGAGCCACTTCGAAGCGGTGGCAATCGCGCTCTTTGGACCCACCGGCGGCGCGTCGGCCCGGGCCGAGGCCTCCCGCACCGCCGCTACGAGGTCGATTTGCGACGGCCCGGCCCGCTCGAACGGCGCTTGCTCGAGATCCTGGCTCGGTTGGTCGTCGGGAAGGACCGGGTGCGCCGCCCCGGTAGGGGGAGCCTCGTTCAGCTCGACGAAGCGAAACGTCCGCTCCCCGAGCGCGATCTCGTCTCCGGGGCTCAGGAGCAGCGGCGCCGACAGCCGGTCTCCGTTCACGAAGGTCCCGTTGTTCGAACCGAGGTCCTCGAGCACGTAGGCGGAGCCGTCGAGGCGGATCTTCGCGTGGCGCCGAGACACCGAGATGTCCGAGATCGACAGCTCGCAGTCCTCGTCCCGGCCGATGACGAGCTCCGGCTGCTTGAACGCCCACTCGAGCCCGATGTCGGTGCCGGCGACGACGATGAGCCGGCAGCCCTTCGGGGGCAGCTCGGCCGCCTCCACCGCGGCCCGGGTGTCGGGCGAGCCGTCGACCAGGTCCGCCAGCTCCCCGAGGAACTGCCCCTTGTCGAACATCGCCGTCGGCTGGTGGAAGCCGTCGAGCTCGGCGTCGACCCGCGCCGCGCCCGAGGGGCCGAGCCCGTCGTCCTCCGGATCGCCGGTGCCGCCGGTCATGGCGGCGGCATCGTAGGGCGAAAGCGGGCGCTCGTGCTAGAGGGACGTCCGGCCCCCGCCACGACCATGCTCGAGCTGTACGACCACGCGCGGCGCTACCACTACGTGCTTCGAAATTTCATCCAGCGCGATCTGAAGGTGAAATACCGGGGGACGGTCTTCGGGTACCTGTGGAGCCTGCTCGAGCCCTTGTCGCTGGTGCTCGTGTACTGGTTCGTGTTCGTCGTCGTCGCCGAGCGTGGGGGCCCCGACTACCCGCTGGTCGTGATCCTGGGCGTGCTCCCCTACCAGTTCTTCGGAAACGTGCTCACCGCCGGCGCCAACGCGCTCGTCGGCAACGCCGCCCTCATCCGCCGGGTCTATCTGCCCCGGGACCTGTTCGTGCTCGGCGCGGTGGGGTCGAACCTCGTCGTGTTCCTGCTCAGCCTGCTCGTCACGGTCCCGTTTCTCGTGCTCTTCGACGCCCGGCCGGGGGGCCAGATCCTGGTGGCGGCGGGGGCGCTCGCCCTGCTCGCCGCGCTGTCCACCGGGCTCGCGCTGGTGCTCGCCTGCGTCAACGCGGTCTACCGGGACGTCGGCTACGTCCTGAAGGTGCTCCTGCGGCTCGGATTCTACGCGTCGCCGGTCATCTATACGACGGGCATGGTCCCGGAGCGGCTGCGGCCATTCTTTCTTTTGAACCCGGTCGCGGTGCTCATCGAAGGGATGAGGGCCGGAGTGATGGGGCAGTCCATCCCCTTTTCCGCCGGGCAGTTGGTCTACGCCGCGCTGTGCTCCATCGCCGTGCTCGCCGCCGGGGCCAGCTTGTTTTCGCGGCTCGAGCGAAAGGCGGTCCGGCACCTGTGAAACCCACCATCGAGGTCGAGCGGGTCGTGCTCGACTTCCCGAACGTGCGCTACCGGCCAAAGGGGGTGAAGGAGGCGTTCCTCGAGTGGGTCCGGCCGAGGACCCCGCGCCCGGCGAGGCACTTTCGAGCCCTGAACGGGGTCTCGCTCACCGTCGCGCAGGGCGAAGTGGTGGGCGTGGTCGGCCGAAACGGCTCGGGCAAGTCCACGCTCCTCCGGGTGATCGCCGGCATCTATGATCCCGACGAGGGCACGGTCCGAACCCAAGGGCGCATCTCTTCCCTGCTCGAGCTCGGAGCTGGGTTTCGGGAGGAACTCACTGGCCGCGAGAACATCGCGCTCGCCGGCGCGATCATGGGCCACGCGCCAGACGTGATGCGGAGGATGACGCCGGGCATCATGGAGTTCTCCGAGCTCGGGGAGTTCATCGACGCCCCGCTTCGGACCTATTCTTCCGGGATGCGATCCCGGCTCGGCTTCGCCGTCGCCTCCGCGATGGATCCCGAGATCCTGCTCGTGGACGAGGCGCTCGCGGTGGGCGACGCCCGGTTTCGGGAGCGCTCGATGCAGCGGATCGAGGCGATGGTGAAGAGCGACGCGACCGTGCTCATCGTGTCCCACAACACCGGCGAGCTGCGCCGGCTGTGCAGCCGGCTCGTGCTGCTCGAGCGGGGAAAACTCATCGAAGATGGGGCGCCGGAGCCGGTGCTCGACGCCTACGCTCGCCTGGTCGAGCGACCCTGAGTCAGCCGTCGCGGGTCAGCGGCCAGTACAGCCGCAGCAGGGTGCGGGCCGGGCAGTCCGGCCGCTCGACGCCGACCCCCTCGTCGGTCCGCACCACCGGCGCCGGCCGCTCGAGCCCGGTGCCGAGATCGGTCTCGCTCGCGAAGGCTTCGGCCCCGCCGTCATCGAGGCCCTCGAGCCACAACCGGGCTGAGCGGGCCCGGTAGCGGTTCATGAGGGTGACCGAGGAGAAGGGGGCCCCGCGGGCCCCGTGCAGGCGGCGGGACTCGTGGACGGTGCGGGCGAGCGCCCCCGGCACCCATATCTCGGTCGGCCGGTCGAGGTGCAGCTCGATCTGCTCGGGCACGTCGCGGAGCCGGCGGTCGCCCGCGACCTGCACCCGCGCCCCCTGCGCCCCATCCACGGTCTCCACGTACCGCCGGGGCCGGACCCCCCGGTCGGCGGGGCGCACCCGGCGGGTCAACCGATAGTCCCAGCGGGCGAGCCCATGGTGCACCGAAGGGGAGATCCGATAGATGGCGTGGTTCTCCTCGAGCTCGGGTCCGTCTTCTTCTTCGAAGTCGGGCGGGACCGGCAGCGAGCTCCACTTCGCCCCTGTCCGGTGGGCGCCGACGAGCGGGCGGAACACCACCCGTCCCGCCGAGCTGCCCTTGTAGCCAAAGGCGACGGTGTGGACGAACGCGCGGGCCTCGTCGAGCTCCACCCAGTTGAAGGACGGCCACAGCCGGGCGACGTCCCGGCCGGCGGCCCCGACCATCCACGGCTGCGCCGTCCCGCAGCTCCCCGCCGACACGAGCAGCACGTCGCCCTGCCCGGCCCGCATCCCGGACAGGAGGCGGGCGGTGGCGTAGTGCTTGTGGCCGTGGAGCACCAGCACCGCCCGGCCGAGGCTGTGCAAGGTGGACAGCGCCGTCCCCGCGCCGAGCGCGGTCATCGTCAGCTCTTCGCGGTCGGCGTTGGCGATGAGCGCCGGCAGCAGGTGCCGCACGGACCACTGTACGAACGGCGGGCTGTGATCGGCCTCGATGTGGCCGATGTCGGTGAGCGGCGTGGGGACCAGGTGGTGGTGCAGCAGGAACAGCACCGGCCAGTCGGAAGGCTCGCGCTCGAGCTTCGACGCTGCGTAGAGCAAGTCTTCCTGCCTGATGACCCCGCCGGCGCTGATGTAGCCCCAGGGCAGGTAGGTCGAGTCGTAGGCGAGCAAGCTGAACCGCTGACCGTGAAAGCCCTGCGGGACCACCGAAGACAGAAACGGGGTGCCAGTCCCGTGGACGAAGACGTCGTCGCCGACCGACGAGGACAGCTGGTGAAACAGGTCGTCCCGGTGGGGGCCGAGCAAGCCGAGTTTCCGGCGGTCGTGGTTGCCGGGGATGATCACCGCCGGGACCGGGCCGCCGAGGGCCTCGCGCACGCCGGCGAGCAGCCGCTGAAACGCGTCCACCGCCCGGACCGGGTCGAGCGCGACCGAGTCGAAGACGTCCCCGGTCATGACCAGGAGGTCCGGGGTCCGCCACCGCGCCGTCGTTGCCTCGAGCGCCGAGAGGAGGGCCTCGAAGATCCGCGCCTGTTTGTCGGGGGCCGCGAGCAAGTGCAGGTCCGAGAGCTGGACGATGAGGGCCACGGCGGGCGCAGCATCCCCGAGCCGAGGCCCAGGCCCTAGCCCGCGGTGCACCCTCGGGCCCGACGCTGGCCCGGAAGTCACGCCCCGGTCACATTCGGGCTCGATCGCCGGGCCTCCTCGAGCACCTCGGCGACCCGGGCCGCGGTGCGGTCCCAGCCGATGCCGGCCCGGGCCTTGCTCACCGCGTCCGGAGGCAAGGGTCCTTCGGCCTCCTCGTCGAGGGCAGCGCCGAGCGCGGCGGCAAGGCCCGCCGCCGTTCGGTCTTCGACGAGAAAAGCAGCCCGGTGGTCCGGGTAGAGCCGAGCGAGGCGCTGTGAGCCCTCGACTCGAAAAGCGACGAAGCGCCGCCCTACCGCGGCGTATTCGAGTGCCTTCATCCCGAGGTCTCCGTCCCGAACGTTGACGCACACGTCGGCGGCCTGAAGGAGCCGGATCGCGTCCGGGTGGGGCAGCGGCCCGAGCACCCGGACCCGGCTCCGATCGGCGCCTTCAAGTTTTCCCCGAGCCGGCCCGTCCCCGGCCACGACGAGCAGGGGCGATCCGGGGAGCAAGTTGACCGCCTCGAGCAGAAGATCGAGCCGCAGCTCCGGGGCGAGCGTTCCGGCGAAAGCGAGCAGCGGCCGGTCAACGGGCAGCCCGAGCTGCCCGCGGGCGGCGAGCCGGTCGCCGGGCACCGCGACGTCGAGGTCGGCGCCGTTTTCGATGACGCGGACGTCGCGGGCGCCGAGCGCCTCCCGGGCGTGCCGGCCGATCTTCTCGTCCACGGCCACGGTCGCGTAGGCCAGTTGGGAGACGAGGCGCTGGGCGAGCCCCACCGTTTGGACGGCGAGCCCCGGGCGCCCCAGGGCCTCGAGCTCGGCCAGCAGCCGGCCGTTCAGCTCGGCAACGAACGGGATCCTTCGGGCGGCGAGGGCCACGGGCACGAACAGGCTGCTCGCCGAGAGCCGGACGTAGGCCACGTCGGGCCGTCTCGATCCTCCGACCGCCGAGTCCGCGAGCACGGCGCCGGCGAGCGCCAGCTCGAGCCGAACCCCTGGGCCGAGGCCGGGACGCAGCCGGAGCCGCTCGACGCCACAAACCGCCTCATCCTCCCCCGGGGCGAGCAGCCGCACCCGGTGGCCGGCGGCGGACCAGGCCCGGGCCACCGCGTGGACGTGGCGGGGGCCACCGTGGGGGCGGTCGAGCACGACCTGGGTGACGAACAGCAGGTCCACCGCTCAGGGGGCCAAGGGCGGGCGCGAATCGCCGGTGCGGCGCCACGAGGACAGCGCGCTCGGGACCACTCCGTGAAGGGTGGCCTCCGCGACGAGCGGCGGCGCCGCCCACAGCGCGAGCTCGAGCCGCCCTCCGGCTTCGAGCCGCTCGAGCAGGGACGCCGGCATCGTCGCCTCCGCGCGGCTCACCGCCGGGCCCGGGCCGCCGATCGGCCACTCGAGCACGCCTTTGGGAAGCCCCCGGGCGTCGAGCTCGAGGAAAAACGCCGAGCGTGCCGATCCGACCGGGGGCTCGAGGAGCAGCTCGAGGCGGTCGTCGCCCGGAGCCCGTCGGAGCTCGGCCGAGTGGTTCGGTCCGAGCGCGAGCGGCCGCTCGTCGAGCTTCATCAGCCCGTCGACCAGGGCCGGCCAGGCGCCCGGCGCGCCTTCGGCGAGCGCCCGCCACCTGAGCGCGATCGCCGCCTCGAGTTGCCCAAAGGCCTCCTGCCGCTCCGACCGAGCGAGCAGGACCTCCGGCATTGGCTTCTCGCTCGAGGCGGCTCGCGCGATCCAATCGTCCGCGGCGAGCTTGAGATGGGAGGGCGCGACGTCCGACCGGAGGATGCGCGCGGCCATCCGGAGCGACGCGAGCGGCGGCTCGCCCGGGCTCTTCAGCAGCACCTCGGCCAGGACCTTCTGGTGGTACTCACGGGGTCTCAGCGCGCCCCAGATGGCGAGCCCCACCGCGAGGGAGTAGGCCGCGACGGTCACCGCGGCGACGACCTGGGCCGTCCGGTCCGCCCTCGCCCCCGGGCGAAACGCGGACGGCAGGACGAAGAGGACCCCGAGCACCAGACCGGCCGCCGCTCCGCCAAAGTGACCCCAGGCGTCGATGACCGGCACCAGCACCGGGAGGAGCACGTTCACTCCGACGATGAAGCCCCACCACCGAAAGGACTGCCGGTACCCGGGAGGGATCTGATCCCGGGCGAGCAGGTGCAGGGCGGCGAGCCCGCCGAGAAGACCGAAGATCCCGCCGGATGCGCCCACCGAGAACGTGCCGACCGAGGCCCAGCTCGACATGAGGGCGCCGCAAGCGGCGCTGAGCCCGAACAGCGACAGAAAGCGGGCCGGCCCGAGCAGCCGCTCGAGCGCTCCGCCGAGCGCCCACAGCGCGAAGGCGTTCATATAGGCGTGGAGCAAGGAGCCGTGCAGGAAGGTCGCGGTGAGCAGGCGCCACGGCTCGCTCGCGTTCAGCGCGGGGACGTTCGCCCCGAGGCGGATCGCCTCTTTGGCCATCGCGAACACATCCGGCCGAAAGCTCGACAAGCTCCCTTGCAGCGCGAAGACGAGGGCGATGAGCCCGAGCAGCACGCGGGTCACATAGGGCGTTCGGCGGGACAGCCGCTGGCCGAGTCGGTACTGGGTCTCGATGGTCTCGAGGTGCGTCCGGCCGCCATCGAGCTCGACGAGCGCCTGACCGTAGGCGACGCCGAGCTCGGGGAGGCGGTCCGGGGATTGGATGCGCTCGACGGGGATGCGGTAGCGGCGGCGGTGGGTCAGCACCTCGAGGTGCCCCTTTGGCCCGGGGCTGACCGCGAGGTGGAGGACCTGGCGCAGATCGACCGCATCGGTCCCGGGCCGGTACAGGGAGCGAGGGAGCCGCAGGCGCCCGCCGCTGATCTCGATCGGGTCGAGGCGCGAGGGCGGCCGCACCCGGGGGTACGCGAGCACCCACCCGATCGCGACCGCGGCCAGGCCGACGACGGCGCCGATCAGCTCTCGCTCGAGCGACTCGGGCGGCCACGCCACCATGACCACCTCCGCCCCCACCAGGGCGCCAACGAGCGCGGACAGGACGCCGAGCACGATCAGCACCCAGCCGCGGCCCATCGGCGGCGGGGCGAGCAGCGGCAGCAAAAATTGGGGCAGGCCTGCCTGCTGCGGGGACCGCTCGGCGAGAGGCGGCCTGGATGCGTCCTCGGGCGACACCCCGCGCACCATAGCGCGAGCGTCGTCCGGCGGCGACGCCATGGTGCGAAGAACGAACAAACCCTACGGAGGGCGCTCGAGGACGCTCGGCGCGAGACCGGCGCCGAGCAACGTGGCTAGGAGGCGTTGTGGACGTCCAAGATGCGATCCCGAACCGGCTCGTGCGCCGAGACGAAGCCCGGCTCGCGTTCGGCGGCCTGGTGGACCGGCTCGGTCCTGCGCTCATGAGGCAGGACCCAGCAGCGGACCGCGCGGTGGCCGAGCTCGGCGCCGTGGGCGGCGCCCACCGCGCCCTCGACCAAGCGCTCGCCCAAGACCCGGCGGCGCCAGCGGCCATGAGGCACCTCGTGGAGGAGGCGGCGGACTTTCCGGCGTGGGCCGACGAGCGCCGCCTGACCCGGGCCGGCGATCTGTTGTTTCGCTCCGGGGTGCCCGGCGGCATCTCGCTCGGCGCGAAGTCCCTCCTGTCCGGGTACTGCTCCCCCGCCGGCAACAAGCCGCTCGTGTGGTCCGGGCGGCTCGAGACCGGCGTGAGCCGCCGCCTCGCTGAGACCGCGAAGTTCGTGGTGGCGGTGGCGGAGCCGGGCGGAATCCTGCCCGGAGGTGAAGGGTTTCGCATTACCCTACGGGTCCGGCTCATCCACGCCCAGGTCCGCCATCTCATCCACCAGCGAGAGGGATGGCGAGCGTCCGAGTGGGGGATGCCGATAAACCAGCACGACATGATGGCCACCATACTGCTGTTTTCGACGGCGTGGCTCGACGGGGTGGAGGCGCTCGGCCTGCACGTCGGACCCCAGGAAGCCGAGGACCATATGCATCTATGGCGGGTGGCCGGACATGTCCTCGGGGTGGAGCACGACCTTCTGCCCGCCACCCGGGCCGAGGGCGACCGGCTCACAGAGTTCGTGGCCGCCACCCAGGCCCCTCCCGACGACGACGCCCGCCGCCTCGTCCGGGCCTTTCTCACCCACCCGGAAGAGGTCGCCCAGGACGAGCGCGAGCGACGCGCGATCGCCCGCCGCATGCAGATCTACGCCGGGATGGTGCGAGGCCTGCTCGGAGAGGAGCTGTCCGATCAGCTCGAGCTCCCCCGCGACCGGTGGAGGTTCGCGGTGCCCGCCGTCCGCGAGGTGGTCCGGCGGGCGGAGCGGCTCCGGCGCACCCTGCCGAAGGGACACCAGCTCGCCGTCTCCGCCGGACGCCAGCACTGGCAGCGCGTGGTCGAGCTCGGCCTCATGGGCCTGCCCGCGGAGTTCGCCCTCCCCCGCGGCCTCAGCGCCCGCGCCCCAAGTCCCTCTCGAGAAACCCCCATCCCGAGCTAGAGAGCACCGAACGGGTCAAAGCGGCGCCTCCAGGCGAAGGATCCTGCGTTCTTGGCCGTCCGGCGGCGGACCGA
>DAIQNR010000062.1:22467-32140 GCA_036788295.1 Myxococcota bacterium | reverse complement strand
CCCCTCCAGGGAGCTTCATGACCGGATCGACATTCAAGCCAGGGTCATCTAGCGCTGCTTCCGATTCACCTCGACGCTTCGCCGCAGCTTCAGTCGCGGGTGTTCGAGCGGGTTCTGGAAGGCGATATGGGAGCCATGCTGCTGACCGAGTGGAATCATGGGTCCGACCTGCTCTCCAACCAGACCGTCGCGCGACCGGTTGCGCAGGGGCATCGAATCGATGGGTCAAAAGCGCTCATCAACGGCGGTCGCCATCATCGTCTGCTGACCGTGCTCGCGCGCACCCGCGATGTGAGCCCCGACGGGAAGGCGGGGTACGGTGACCATACTCTCTTTTGGCTCGAACGCGACGAAGCCGTTGTTGCCAAGGAGCGACACCGCACCCTCCCCACACGGGGCGCGGACATCAGCTCGGTGGACCTGCGGGGTGCATTCGTCCCGCCTGGCTCCATAGTTGGACAGGAAGGAGATGGTTTTTCCGTCGTAAGGCGGACCCTTGCCCTGTCCCGGGGTGGGATTGCAGCCCTGTGTGCCGGAGCCGTCGCCGCTGCTGGGACCTTGGCGCGCGAGCACGCGATGCGTCGGGTTCTCTACGGCAAGCCGATAGCGGAACTCGGTTCCATCGCGGATCACCTCGCGGAGCTTGCCGAACTCGACGCACAGTGCTCTGCCGTCGCTCTGCGCGCCGCAGCCTACGCGAATGCTTTCGGTCCATCCGCGGCGCCGTTCACCGCAGCTGCAAAGCTCGTCGCGCCTCGCATCGCCGAGCGGGCCACCGACGTCGCAAGGCGGGTCCTGGGGAGCCGCGCGCTGCTCGAGGACCACAACCTGGCTCGCTTCGTTCGCGACGTGCCGTTGTACGGGATCTTCGACGGAACGCAGCACGTGATGCTGGAGGAGCTGAGCTACGGCCTAGACCGGATCGCTCGAGGGCGTCGCCTGGATGAGGCATGCGTGCTCGACCGGGTCCGCCAAGCGTGGACCACCCCGCCGCGGCCGCTCACGACGGTGGGACGTGACCGCACCCGTTTGTGGCCGATCGACCCGAGGCGCGTAGCCGATTCCCTAGGGGATTCAAAGAGCTGGGAATGGACGCAGGCACTTTCAGTGCTCGCCGGCACGCTCGTCGAGCTGCCGAGGCGGCTGGCGGTCGCCGAGTTGTGGACGGAGCAGGCCATTCGGTTCGACCTCGCGGAAGCTTCGGCGTGGCTCGATGTGTGCTTTGCGTGTATCGAGGTTGGGAGTATAGAAGTAGAGCACGCAATCGGTGACGGCTCGAAGAGAGCAGGAGCCGGACGGAGCCCAGGAGCGTCCGGCTTCGCCGGCGCGGACACCGGTCCGGGGATGCGGAGACTCCTGCCCGAGGAACGGTCCTGGTTCGAAGCCGGAGGGTGCAGGTCCGCCCTGGTTGTGGCTCGGAGTCTCCGCGAGGTCGCGAGCGCCTGCCGATGGCGCCCGCCTGCCCTTGAAAACATCGAGACCCAGCTCCTCGAGCTCGCAGCTGCGGCCCGCCGCAGTTGCGCGCAAACCCAGAATCTCGGGCAGGACCAACTGCGCCTCGTTTGACTCACCTTTCTCATTTCCAAGCCTCGATGCGAAGTGTACGAGGCCGACCGCGAGGCCTCTCTCCGATACCCATCAGATCCGAGGCGGATCGGTCTCCCGCTCGAAGTGGCGACGTTTTCCGAGCGCCCCCAGGAAGGCTTCGACGTGGCCCTTGTGCTCGGACTCGAGCACCAAACCTTTGTCCTCCTTCCCTTCGGGAACTCGCGCCGCCTTCAACACCTTTCGCCCTTCGCCCAAGATCAGCATCGGCTTGCAGTGCCGGTACTGGTCGCGCACGAACTCCACGGCCTGACCGAACTTCGACAGCAAATCTCCCGCCGCGCCGCCGGCCACCACCACCGCGTCGAAGAGGACCGACGGCATCGCCTCGAGGCTCGTCTCGGCGTGAAGCGCAATGTCGTCGTCGGTGGCCACCCGGCCCAGTCGAGGCGCGATGAAACGAGGTGTCGCACCGGCGTCGGCCAGCGCGCGGTGCACGGCGAGGATCCTTCCCCCGCTCACGCCGTCGGCCACGAGCAGCGCGACCCTCGAGCCCCTCACGCTGCCGTCGCCGGGGCGCGCGAACATGGACAGCGCTTGGGAGACTGCGACCTCGGGATGAACGTCGAGGTCGAGCGCCCGAGCCATGGGGCTCGGCGTCTTGATGCCCAAGCCAAACGCGACTCCATCCGCGAGCGCGGGGTCGACGTTGACCAGCATGGAGACCACCCGCTCACGGATGGCCTGGGTTTGAACCCGGGAGAGCTCGAACCGAAAGGCGCCGATGATGTGGTCTTGCTCCACCGGGGTCTGGCTCTTCCAAAACAGGGTCGCTTGCGAGTAGTGGTCGGCGAACTTCTCCGGCTTTCCCCGGACCTTGTCCTCCGCGACCGGCGCGGGAAAGGAGCGAAACCCCGCCAATCCGGCCTGAAAGGGGCAGCCGCCGCCGAGCGAGTTGGGTTCGTAGTTCACGCGACCCCGGGGAATGGCCTGGCGATGAAACCCATCGCGCTGGTTGTTGTGCATCTGGGCGATGGACGAGTTGATGGGGATCTCGTGGAAGTTCGGCCCTCCCAAACGAGTGATCTGGGTGTCGATGTAGGAGTGATGGCGCCCCGCGAGCAGCGGGTCGTTGCTGAAGTCGATGCCCGGCACGACGTGCGCGGTGCAGAAGGCCACCTGCTCCGTCTCGGCAAAGAAGTTGTCTGGGTTTCGGTTGAGCGTCATCCGCCCTACGATCTGCAGAGGGACCAGCTCCTCTGGCACCACCTTCGTGGGATCGAGGACGTCGAAGCTGAAGCCTTCGGCCTGCTCCTCGGTGAAGATCTGGATCCCGAGGTCGTACTCGGGAAACACCCCAGCTTCGATGGCTTCCCAGAGGTCCCGGCGGTGAAAATCGGGGTCGGCGCCGGCGATCTTGACCGCCTCATCCCAGGCCAAGGAATGGGTTCCCAGCACCGGAACCCAATGAAACTTGCAGAACACCGAGGCGCCAGCCTCGTTCACCAGCCGGAAGGTGTGAACACCAAAGCCCTGCATCATCCTATAGCTTCGAGGGATGGCGCGGTCGGACATCTGCCACAGCAGCATGTGGGTCGATTCCGGCATCAGCGAGACGAAATCCCAAAAGGTATCGTGCGCGCTCGAGGCTTGGGGCATCGCGTGGTGCGGCTCCGGCTTCACGGCGTGGACCACGTCGGGGAACTTCATCGCGTCCTGGATGAAAAAGACCGGGATGTTGTTTCCCACCAGATCCCAGTTGCCTTCGTCCGTGTACATCTTGACCGCAAAGCCGCGCACGTCGCGCACGGTGTCCGCCGACCCGCGCTCGCCGGCGACCGTCGAGAAGCGAGCGAAGACCGGCGTTCGTTTGCCCACCTCCGCAAACGGCGCCGCCATCGAATGCTGGCCGAGCGCGGTGGTGCATTCGAAGAAGCCGTGCGCGGCCGTGCCGCGCGCGTGCACCACCCGCTCTGGGATGCGCTCGTGATCGAAGTGGGTGATCTTCTCTCGAAGTACGAAGTCTTCGAGGAGCGCCGGGCCCCGAAGACCGGCCTTGAGCGAGTTCTGGTTGTCGGAGATCTTCACCCCGTGGTTGGTCGTTAGGGCTCGACCGCTCGAATCCACACGAACCCGGATCAACGAGAGATTCCCGGGGTTGAAGCCGCGCTCCTGCGGGCCGTCCCCAAGCTTCCCGGAGCCGATGTTCTCCATCACCGTGCTCGCGCCTACGACCTCATCGCTCGGCGGCACGGTGTCGCCTCGAGGGGGATGAACCTTGGGGCGGCCATCTTGCAGCCTACCGTGCTCCGCGGACTTGCTCGCGTTGAAGGGCATGGCGCCCGCCAGCGCCTCGGTGCCCGCTTGCTTCGCCTCGAGCCGCTGCGCGCCGGGAGCGGCCGCGACCGGGCCCGCCGCAGACGGAGCGAGCGTCGAAGGACCCGAGACGGTGCTCAATGTGCTTCCAAGCCCCATATGAGGTTCATTGGTTTGCTTCGAGGAAGGCGTTTTGCCCTTGTTTGCCACAGGCCATAGGAACCCCGATGACAGCGGCACGCAAGCGTAGGGGACCTGGAGGGTCGGATCGATGGGAGAACCGGGGAAGGGTCAGGTCTCGTCGTCCTCGCGCCCGAGCAGCTGGTCGAGCCGGTCGCTGATCCGCTTCATCCCCTGCTCGAGCGCCCGCTCGGCTTCGGCTCGCGAGCCCTCCAGTTGGCGCCGAAACTCGTCGCGCTTGCTCTCGAAAGCGTCGGTGGCGTCCATCGCGGCGAGATGAACGCGGAGCTTTGCCAGCTCGGCCCGGCCCTGGACATCCTCCCCTGCCGCCTGCATCCGGCGCCACAAATCTGTAAGCCGGACCTCGAGGTCCTCTGCCCGCTCCTTCGCCTCCATCAGGCCGAGCTGAATCTGCAGGTTCGCCTCATCCTTCGTGCCGTGGAGCTTCTCCGCGGCATCGTCGACGTGCTTCAGGGTCCGCTCCGCGTAGCGAGCGACCTCTCCCCAGGTGTCCTCGGCGTCCATCTCGGCCAGCTGTGCCTGGACCTTCAGCCGGTCCCACCAGGTGTGCAGCCGGTCGCTGAGCCGGGCGGTCTCACGTTTGATCGTATTGCTCATGAAAGCTCCTGTCCCGGAGAAGCGGACCGTTCGATATGAACGTGCTCGCGTCGTCTCCGGGCAGGAGCCTATCACAGAAGCGGGTTCGAGGCACCCCGTCCAGGCGATGCCAAACGGGAAGCCTCGAGGCAAACCGCGCCACCTACTTCAGCAGCGCGAGTAGGATGATGATGGGGATCGGGATTCCGACGAGCCAAAAAAGGATCAGGTGCATGGTGTCTCCATTCTCCAAGTAGGTTCAGGCTTCTTCGCGCTGACGACCGCCGATGTACGCCATCAGACTGGCCACGAACGCGCCGAGCAGCAGCGCAGCGGCCGTCCAAAGAGCGGCGTTGGCCGACGCCCTGCGTGCATCGTCCGCGGCCTGACGAGCCATGGTTTCGCCATCCTTCAGCGTGGTCTGGACTTGGGCAAATCCGTCCGAGACCCGCCGCTGGGCTTGCTGCTGGTCGAGATCGGTATTCTGGGCGATCAGGCGGCCGACATAGCGCTCGTCCTCCTGCGGCAAATTTCCGGATTGCAGCGCTCGCGACACGATCCGGGCGACCTCGACAGCATGCGCCCCGGATCCTTGGTTGGCGTCCGACGCGCCGCCTTCGGTCGGGGCACCCTCGTTTCGGAACAAGGAATCGACGAAGTAGTCGACGGTACCCCTGATGTCGCCGGTGTCCATGCCATCGGTCAGCCTCGCCGCCTGCCCCGCTCCGTTTTGGGCAGCGGTACCCACGGCGCTCGCAGCCCCGCCGGCGACCGCAGTCGCGGCGCTGATCCCGCCCCCGATGATCGCCGCCCCGGCGGACGCCACCATCGCCGCCATCACCAGCGACGAGATCGCCCACGTCAGCAAGCCGTGGGCCGTATCTCGGAAGGTCATCTCATCGGAGTGAAGATACGTCCACTTCTTGCGAAGTCGTCCGGCAAGGAAGCCGCCGAGACCGTAAGCGGCGATCTGGCTGAAGATCAGCCACACGACCGCCGCTACGCCGAAGGTCGACGCGCTGATGCCCTCCATGCGCCACGGAGATACCGCTGACAAACCCAGCCCCGTCCCGAGGACCATGAGGAACAGGGACAGCGCGGCTGCGCCTGCGGCCCCGGCAAAGATCGCTCCCCATGAGACTGCGCTCCCCCAGTCCGGACGGTCATCCACATTGGATTCGAAGTGTCGCGGCCCCAGCGGGTCTGTGCCCGGGTGACGAGGCCCCTGGCGCGCACCCGCCGGGTCTTGTCCAGCGTGGCGCGGGTCTGGTCCCGCTCGCGGCACCACAGGGTCCGGTCTCGTGTACGTTTCTGACATGATTGCTCTCCATTCTCGTAGGTCAATTGGGTTGTAGGACTTGGCTACGTCGTCGCACTCGATGGGAACGAGGACTCGGCTCCTACCGATGCCACGAGTCCTGAACCCGGCGCCGAAACACCGTCCTGAACCCAGGCCGAAGTCCGGTCTCGAACGCGCTGACTCTCTTCTCCTGGCCGATTCCGTCCAGTGCGACTCTCTTCTCGGGCGACTCGACGATGAAGGTTGGCGCCCGCAGGTTGCTGAGTAGACGATAGGTCGTCTGTAGGGTCAACAGAAAAGTGGACGCTGCCCGGTGCTCTCGCGCCTCATCAGGCGAACAGCCGAAAGAGAAGAAGAAATCCGCTTCTTCTCGAGGAGAGTCATCGGCGAAGGGTGGACACTCGTACGCGCCTCTGCATGATGTTCTTGCAATCAATCAGAACGCTGTGTGGCGTCCATGCCCTCGTCGAGAGGCGAGAACCCGGCGTCCGACCTCACACACCTGAAGGAGCCCACCATGCCGTTGCGAGTTCTCGAAGCCGTCTTACCCGAAACCACCAACGATGAGTTCAAAGAGCTCGTCGGCGACAAGGCCCACTCCGCCCTCTGGAAGCAACAGTGCGTCGAAGGCGGCCTCAGCGTCACCATGCTTCTGTCGGTCGAGCAGACCGAGCCGATCCTCGACACGCTCGAGGAGCGCTTCGGGGACGCGGAGGGGTTTCGGGTTGTCCTCATGTCGGTGGAGGCGACCCTGCCGCGCGTCGCCCACCGATCCCAGGAAGAATCCGATGGCGGCGCATCCATCGCCAAAGACAGGAGCGGCTCGGAGGACGAGGAAGAAGCAGCCACCACCGCTCGAATCAGCCGGGAGGAGCTGTACAATCAGGTGGTAGACAGCACCAAGTTGAACCCAATCTATATCGCGACGGTTGTGCTCTCGGCGCTCGTGGCGGCGGTCGGCCTGATGCAGGATAGCGTCGTGGTCATCATCGGAGCCATGGTGATTGCGCCCCTGCTCGGCCCGAACGTCGCCCTGGCCCTCGCGACGACGCTCGGAGACTTCAAGCTCGGGCGCAGCGCGCTGTGGACGAACGTGATCTTGCTTGGCTTGGCGTTCGGCGTTTCGGTGCCTCTGGGCATTTTCCTGCCGATGGACCCGAGCGCGAAAGAGATCGCCTCGCGAACGGCGGTCGGCTTTCCCGATATGGTGCTCGCGCTCGCCTCGGGGAGCGCCGGAGTGCTCGCCTTTACCAGCGGCAAGTCGGTCGCGCTGGTTGGCGTCATGGTTGCCGTCGCGTTGATGCCCCCGGTCGTGGCGGCCGGGCTGATGCTCGGCGCAGGCTCCTTGTCCGCTGCCTTGGGCGCGCTGATGCTCGTCGCCACCAACGTGATTTGCGTCAACCTCGCCGGGATCGTGACCCTCGTGGTTCAGGGGGTACAGCCGAAGCGGCTCGAAGAGGACAAGGCCCGGCGAATGACCCGATGGGCATCTGCGATCTGGGTTGCACTGCTTGGGGTCCTGATCGCCATCGTTGCGCTCTCGGAATCTCAGAGATAGCGGCGGACGAGCGCGTCGAAAGGGGTCTCGAGGCGCAAGGAGCGCCGGAGGCTCGCTTTGCGGACAGGGGTCGCACCACCCTCCGCCTTCGGCGAAGAGGGTGCGACCGAACTCACCGGGAAGCCAAGACGATCAGAGGGTCAAGACCGGTCCGCCGGCCCGCGACTCCCTGGACGCTCCCGCCATCGGCTCCACCCCGAAGAACGAGCAGACCGTGTTGCAGAACTGCGGATCGGCGAGGCGGTCGATCTCATCCTTCTCGACCTTCGGCGCATGCTCTATGCGATCCTTCGGGATCGAGATCCGGAAATCGGAATCCCTGGTCGGCTGCAGCGCCGTCCACGGCACCGCGACGCTGCTGCCACCAAAGCCAGCGATGCCGCCGCTCTTCATCAGCACGAAGCCCACATGCTCGCCGGTGTCGCGGTCCGTGATGAGGTCCCCGACCTTGCCTGCGGTCTCGCCCAGCGAGTCGACGATCGTCGTGCCTTCGATGTCCGTCGAGAGCATGTACCGCGCGGCCCCATCGCTGGAGCCCCCGTGGCCCAAGGGCCCGCGCAGCGCGTCCGCTCCAGCATGGCCGCGGGGATGGCCAAAGGACTTGGACACTCCCTCGCGCCACACCTCGTCGTGCAGCTCGGCCCAGTTCTTCGGGTCCAGCGAGGGCGCGCTCTCGAGCTTCTCTCTGGTCGTATCGAGGACGAACCGCCCGATGTCGCCATCGGGCTGAAAGGCCTCCATCGGCACCGCGATCGAGTCGCGGTTGATGCCGAGAATGCCGCCGAACGAGACCACCGCATAGGGCGTCACACCCTTCTCCATGTCCACCACGACGTCGGTGATCGTGCCGAGCTCCTCGTTCCTGAGGTTGACGACATTGGCGCCGCGGATGTCTGCGATACGCGCGAAGCGGGCAGCGGTGTGGGTGCGTTGGTTCGTATGTGCCATCGTGTTCTCCTTTTGAGGCGACCGAAGCGGTCTCGCTGTCGGTCGCTCTTGGCTGGCCAACGAGAAGGCCCGCGATCGCGCGGGATCCGTCTCTGTTTCGTTGGTTGCGTATTGTCGCCGGGCCCGGACCGAGCGCTCGGCCGGCGATCGAGAAGCCGGGGGAGGCAGGCGCGGGCTGCGGCCCGCCTCCCCGAACCCTTGTGGGCTCAGCCGGTCGCGTCAGCGGTCGAGAAGACCTCGCTGCGGAGTGGTATCGCGACCGTCACGGTCCTCGTCGCCATCCTGCCCGCGCGGCTCGACCTTGTAGTAGGCATAGATCGAGTCGCGGAAGCTCTTGTCACCCAAGCGGCCATCGTTGTCGCCGTTCAGCGTCGGCGCGTTCTCCCCGCCGCTCGGCGCGTTGGAGATCCTGAACTCCTTGCCCTTGACCCGCTGCGTTGCTTCCCACGGCACCGGACGCGTCGTCGTTCCAACCCCAAGAACGCCGCCGGTCTCCATCGTGATGAAGTGGATCTTTCCCGAGCTGCGGTCGAGGATCACGTCATTGATCGAGCCCACCTTCTTGCCGTCCGAGCCAACCAGGTTGGAGCCCCGGAGGTCTGACATGAGCATATGGGGCTTCATGCTGCCCTTATCGGAGCCGGAGGAACCGGGGGCGGAGGAGCCGACGCGACCTTGGCTGCCGCCTACCGTGGCCTGGCCTCGACGTCGGTCCATGTCCCCGCTCTGACCGCCGGCCATACCCGGCGCTTGGTCGAACGCGCTGCGCACGGAGCTGGTCCACGAGTCGTCCTTCAGATCTTCCATTTTGGACGGATCGAAGTCCGGCGCCTTCTCGAGCCGCTCCTTCGTCGTCTCGAGCACGAAGTGCTTCTCGGTTGAGTTCCAGGAGAAGGCATCCATCGGCACGGCGACCGAGTCGCGGCCTACGCCAAGAACGCCCCCGAACGAGACCACCGCATACGGCGTCTCGCCGCGGTTGATGTCGACGACGAGGTTGCTGATCGTACCCAGGTTCTGGCCACGACCGTTCTTGATGTCGCCTCCCTCGATCTTGTCGGAGTAGACGTATTGGTTCTCGGTTTGCGATGACTTGCCCATCTGCCCGGACTTACCCGGCTGGCCGGTCTGTCCCTGACCGGTCTGCCGTTGACCGGGCTGGCGCATCTGGCCGGGCTGCCCCGACTGGCCGGGCTGCCCCGACTGGCCGGGCTGCCCCGACTGGCCGG
>DAIQNR010000062.1:17222-22367 GCA_036788295.1 Myxococcota bacterium | reverse complement strand
GGCTGCCCCGACTGGCCGGGCTGCCCCGACTGGCCGGGCTGCCCCGACTGGCCGGGCTGCCCCGACTGGCCGGATTGCCCCGACTGGCCGGTCTGTCCTCCTCGCCCGGTCGGTCCGGCCTGTCCGGACTCGCCGGACTGCTTGGTCTTGCTTTGGTTTTCTCGGTCGGTCTGGGCCCCTGCCGGAGCCGCGAACAGCATCGCGGCGGCAAGAGGCGTTGCCATCAAGAGGTTCTTTTTCTGCATGGTCTACTCCTTCAGAGTGGGGGCTGCGGGCGCACCACCAGCGACGGGTCTTGTCGCGGGGCGCAGCACCTGGTGGTTATGTACAAAATCGTGACCCCTTGGCGCAGGATCGGTTTCAGTCCGGCGCCGGGGATGGAGTCACTTTGTCATTCGCCAAGGTCAACGGGGGGGCGCCAGCGAAGATTCCGCGCGGCGAAGAATAATCAGGTGCCGACGCCCACGCCAGCGTGTGATCCAAATCATATCTATCGGAGGAACCGAGGTTCGTGCAGAGGATCTGCGCGATAGAGTTGTCTCACCTCTCCAATGTGAGTTCTTCCTCGGCTCGCTCGTTAGGGCCAAAAAAACCCAGGCTGCCCTCATCCTTGGGAGGCGCTCGAGCGGGCAGGCCGGAGTGGAAAGACGACCCCCAACGCCATCGCGCGAGAGCGTAGGTGGTCAGAGCAGCTCGGACGCGACCGCCTCGGGGCGGCCGCGTGTGCATCCGGGGTCGATGGAGGTTCGATGGGCGAGAGGCGGTCGCCCGCGTTTCAGCCTGGGGATGGGCTCAGGCGGCAGCTGGTGGCGGCGCCGATCGACGACGTCCCCACGACGAGGGTCTCGGCGAGCCCCACCTGTTCCGAGCGGAGCAAGTAGGTTCTGGGGGGGAGCGGGGGGACGATGCAGGTCACGGTGGCGGGAATGCAGATGGCCAGGCAGACCTCGTCTCCTTCGACCCAGATATCGTACTCCACCCGGAGCACAAGGGTGTCTTCGAACTCCCGGGTGCCCACGCACCTCGAGCGGCCGCCACCGCAGGCTTCGCAGGTGCTGACTTCGAGAGACAGGGGCACGTAGGGGGCAGCCGGTTCGGGCGTACAGACCGCGTCGACCGGGCTCGTTCCGGTTACGAGTGAGCCGCCTTCGCCGCAGGCGACGAGGGCGGTGATGAGGAGCAGGGGAGTGCAGGATCGCATGGTCGGAGGTGTAGCAAACCAGAGGCCATCCCCGAGAGCACCGTTTGGTTGATCTCGGTGCTTGAAGCTCGGGCATCCTGGTCGCGGGGGAAAGCGAAATCCGCCGCCCCTCGCCGGACGCTGAGCCTGGTCCCGGCCGAGCTTCGATTCGAAGGCCGGCTCTCGAGGCCCAACTCAGACCCGGAGCCGACCGAGCCGGCGACCGTCGGCGTCGAAGGCTTCGATCCGGCCTCGGTCGTCGAAGACGGTCAGGAGGCCGGCGTGGCGCCTCGCGTGGGCTCGCGCCGCGCCGCGAAGCTCGATTCGAAGCGGCGGATGGGCGGCGGAGTGCCCGAGGAGAGGGAGCCGGAGGACAACCCCTTTCGGGCCGCGATCGAAGACGACCCACTCGGCCCCGGTCGAAAAGGCCCCCCACCGGTCCGTCAGGTCGAACTTCGGCACGCCGCTCGCCCCGGCGGGCGACTGAAGCCTCACGTTGTCGCCGTCTTCGAAGACGTACCCGTAGCCCGGCAACAGCGCTTGCGCGAGCGGCGGAGGTTCCACGGCGACCGGCTCTCGCCCGGTGAGTCGGTCGAGCCCGAGGTCGAAGGTCTCGACCCACTCCGCTTCGCTGTCCCGGCGGATCACCTGAAGCTGCAACCCATCCTTGCGCAGCACGTGGGCGCCCTCCGCGCGGGAGCGCCAGGTCGTCTGCGGCCTCTCGCCGTCGACCTCGAGGATCGCGGCCTGGGAGCGCTCGCCGAGCCCGACCGCCCACTCCCGACCGTCGAAGACCGGATCGAAGGCGCCGAGCTCGAGCTCGGCGTAGGGCCGAACCGACAGGGTGGAGAGGTCGACCCGGCTGACCTGAACCCACTTTCCCCGGGGCACCAGGCCGAGCGCACGGTGACCGGCCGCGGCCACGACGAAGCGGGACACCGCGATCGCTCGGTGCGCGAGCGTTCTGCCGTCCTCGTCCGCGAACAGGACGCCAGCCTCGCCGAGCGCCACCAGCCACCGCCCACTCTCGAGCCGGACCGCGTCGAGCACCGGATGGGTCCCGACGTCGCCTGGCTCGAGGATCGCGTGGATCGTCGAGGGCGGCCGGACCCGCACCCGCGCATCCCGGGGGAGGGTCGCCTTCAGGATGGGATCGCCGCTCGCGCGGGCGAGGCGATGGGCGAGGTCGTCGCCACTCGAGCGGGCGCCGGCCGATAGAAGGGCCCGCACGACCGACGGGGCGAAGGTCCCGACGATCCCCGGTCGGACCTTCAGGCTCAGGAGCCCTTCGGCGAGCGCGTCGAGGGTTTCGGGGTTCGCCTCCTCGAGCACCTCCGCGAGGTCATCGAGGGGGTGACCTTCGGGGTGTGCGGATAGATACCGAGGCAAGAGGCGCGCGCGAACCTGCCCGCCGAGGCGGACGGCCTGCTCGAGCCAGCCCCGGATCTGCTCGTCGGGGACGTCCGCGATATGGATGGCCCCGGCGAAGTCCCCGCGGGCGGCGAGGTCGATGGCCCACTCGAGGGCGAGCGCGCGGGCGAGCTCGGGTTCCCGCTGCCGAAGGCCCGACACCGCCGCCGCGAACGCCCCATGCCTCCTGGCGATCCGAACCGCGCGCTCCCGCTCCCCCGCCCGCATCCAGAGCCGCACCCGCAGGTCGGGCGCCATGCCCACGGTCTCCGCGACCTCGGCGGCGAGGCGCAGCGCCCCCTCGCGCTCGAGAAACGCCACCGCCTCGGCCCGCTCGCCGAGGAGCTCGGCGAGCACGTAGGCCGCCTCGGCGAGCCGCTTGTCGCCGCGGAGCCGCTCGAATGCGTTGCGGTAGTGCCGCCGGAGGCTCTGCAGCTGCGCGTCGTCGCCGACGATCGTCGTGCCGCCGGCCGTCGGCGCGGTGACCTCGAGCCGCGCGCGGGGGCGGAGCGCGGTGTCGCGCGCGAGCGGCATGGGGCCGTCGGCCTCGCCCCCGCCGAGCGGGATCGCGAGCCGGAGGGCTTCGTCGAGGTTGCCCCGGCGAAAGCGGTCGTTCAGGTCGGCGAGCATTCTCTCGTGGGCGGCCATCAGCGCTCGCTCGAGCCCCAGGGCCCGCACGATGGCGTCGAGCCAGCGGCCCATCCGAGAGCTTCGTCGCGGCGCGGCTCCTCCCTGGGCGGGCCGAGTCCCGAACGCCCACGCGAGCCAGGCCCTGAGCGCGCCCAGGAACCCACTTCCGAAGCGCCCGGCGCCCCCTTGGGTTTTCTCCGCTGTTTGGCCGTTCGCCCTCGGCGCACCGACGGTTTGTCTCTTGCGAGCGAGCTCCGCCGCCGCCTCGAGCGCACGGCGCATCTCCAGATCGGGCGGCGCGATCCCCGCCGCTTCCCTGAGATCCAGCCGGGGCGGCGGCGCGAGCCGAGGCGGCGGCGCCGGCGGAGGGCCGAGCGGGGTGACCGCGGCGACCTCGAGGCCGGGGAGCGAAACCCACTCTGCGGGGTCTACCGCCTCGAGCTCGGCCTCGACCAAGATGAGGGGGCGGCCCTGGACGTGAACCCGCAGCGACCCGGCGGGGACCGGCCGGTCGTCGAGCAGGGTGGCCCAGCCTTCGCCCGCCGCCACGAGCGGGGCGCCGCCCACGGCATCGACCCGGAGCGATCGAGGCCCATCGAAGAGGAGCACGAGCAGCGCCTGACCCTCGACGGGGGCCCGGAGCACCCGGTGCCCGGGGCGAAAGAGCTCGAGGATCCGCCCCACCTGGACGCCCGTCGGCAGCGGCGGTCCAAAAACGAGCCCCCGCACCGGCACCCGTCCCCGCGGCGCCCGCCCGAGCCGAAACGGGGGAGGCCGGTCAAAAACCCCTGGAGCACGGCTCATGGGTCGAGCTCCAGGAGCAGCTCGAAGCCGGGCAGGCTGAGAACCCGGCGCTGCCCCTCCTCGCCCTCCACGAGCACCCGGGGCTCTCCTCCGAGCGGCATCGAGGCCCGGGCGACGACGAAGGGGAGTGGGTGCTCGATTCCGGGGTACGGTCCTCCCTCGAGCAGGATCGCCCGGCGCGCCTCGTCGAGCCGCACCAGGCGCGTGTCCGGACTGGGGCGCCCGGACTCGATGCCGCCGATTGGGTCTACCCCCGAATCGGCGAAACCAAGCGGGCTCGTGATATCGGGACGCCTCGATTGGTGCGAAGCGAGGCGGAATCCCCGCCAGTGGCCGTCGGCGGCCACGAAGGCGAAGCGCACCGACCCCCAGCCGCCCCCTTCCGGGGGCGCCAGGACCGGCCGGAGAAGGTACCTAGGGTCGAAGGGCATCGGCGTTCGGTCCTCGAACTTAGACGATGCGCCCCTCGCGACCGACACGATGAGATTCGCCTCCGGCGTAGCCCGGGCGAGCCAGAGCCCCGAGAACGCCCGGCCGAAGCAGAGGACGTGCTCGGCGACCGGATAGGCGCGATAGCCGTCCTGCCACTCGACCCGATACAGCCGCGAGAGCGCGTCGGTGAACAGCAGCATCCGGGGGTGTCGCCGCCCGACCGCGAGCAGCGGCGACGGGGCCTGGTCCGGCCCGGGCGGCATCGGCGGCTCATCGGCCTCGACCGGCTCCATCCACGTCGGACGACCACGGCGCTCGAAGGCCCGGACGGTGAGAGCGCCGCTTTGCGCCTGAAAGACCATGTAGGTGGTCTCGCCGCGGCCGCCGAGGGCGATCGGTGTCTCATCGGAATCGAGCCTGCGGACGAGCCCCGGGACCTCTTCGCGGCGCCTCGGGACCGGCGCGACGAAGAGTCCGTCGGGGCCGCGGAAGAACAGCCGCCCGCCCTCGAAGGACCACTGCAACCCCGCTTGCGATGGCGCTCGCTGGGACCGCGGGGCCCGCCGCTTTCCGCCGGTGGGATCGCGGAGGATGGAGAGCCCGTCCTCGAGTCTCGGCAGGGGCAAGACCACCGGGCGCAGCGAGAGCTCCCGGACCTCGAGCAGCGGCTCGTCGCGAAGGAGCGGCTC
>DAIQNR010000062.1:0-17212 GCA_036788295.1 Myxococcota bacterium | reverse complement strand
CGGCTCGACGACGGCGAGGAGCCGCCCGCCGAACAGCTCGACCGAGGGCCGAAGCGCAGCGTCGCCAACCACCCAGAGCTCCGATTCGTCGAGCACGACCTCGCACGCGCTGAGCCAGTCGAGGAGGCGATCCTCGGTCGCCGGCGCGCTGCGGCCCGGCCGGGCGAACGCGCCGATGCGCTCGACGTCGAGCCCGCGGCGAGGCTCGATGTCCTCCTCCTGGAGGATGCCCCACACGAGCTCCGCCCGCTCGGCCCGCGCCCGCGAGGCGGCAAGCAGGAGCAAGGCGAGCTGCGCGAGCCGGGGGGCGCCGACGGTGGACGGGCCGTGATCGAACAGTACGACGTGCCGTCGGCCCAAGGCGCGCTCGACCCGCCGAAGGTGGAGGAAGTTGAGCTCGCCGCACGCCGCGCGGCGCAGGAACTCTTCGGGGTTGGCCTCCGCCATGCCCCAATCGTGCAGCGATAGCCGCTCGTAGGGTCCCCGGCGCGACAATCCAGAGAAGCCGTCCACTTCGCCCTCCCGGTGATCGTCCTTCGAAGGCCGGCCGCCGATCCCCCGATCGAGCAGCGGCAGCCAGCGCCCGAGCACCTTCTGGCCGAGCGCGCCGAGGTGCTCGAGCTCGGGTCCCCAGGTCCGAAGCCGCGGCGGGAGCACGGTCATGAGTGGGCCTCGAGCGTCTTCCGCTCGATCGGCCGGGCCGCGCCGAGCGGCACGGCGCCGCCGCCGGGGGCGAGGAGCAGAAGCGGCGGCTCGAGTCCGAGCCGCCCGAGCGCCCGGAGCAGGAGCGCGGCGGATGGGATCGGCGCGAGCGTGGTCGGCAGGAAGAGGCCTGGCGCCTCTGGATCGACCCCGAAGTACCGGACGCCGTCCACCCACGGGAGGTCGCCGGACGAGCCGAGGAGGACGAGGAACGATCCGTCGGCGATCGTTGCCCGGACGCCGCGGAGAGGGCGAAGCGCCGGCTCGGCGAGCAGCCGCCGGACGAGCACGGACGCGGCGCTGCCTTCGGCGACCACCGCGCCGGCGGCCAGCGGCACCGCTCGCTCGACCCACCTTGGCGGCCGAGGCGAAGGGCTCACCCCCTCTCGCCCTCCTCGGCGGCCCACGCCGCCTCGAGCGCGGCCGCGAGCTCCGCCCGGAGCGCCACCAGCGCCGGCGGGCGAGACGAAGCGGAGAAGCCCCCATCGATCTCCCGGAGGATCCCCTCGAGCTTCAGCCCCCACGACGTGAAGTCAGCAGACCGCGGGGACTCCGCCGAATTCGGGGATCCGGCGAAATTCGGAGACCCGGCGAAATTCGGCGATTCCCCGGATTTCGGAGACTCGACGGAATTCGGGGACCCGGCGGAATTCGGCGACTCGGCGAAATTCGGCGATTCCCCGGATTTCGGAGACTCGACGGAATTCGAGGACCCGGCGGAATTCGGAGACCCGGCGAGATTCGGCGATTCCCCGGATTTCGGAGACTCGACGGAACTCGGGGACCCGGCGGAATTCGGAGACCCGGCGAAATTCGGCGATTCCCCGAGTTTCGGAGACTCGACGGAATTCGGGGCCCCCGCGAAATTTGGAGACCCGGCGAAGTTCGGAGGCGAGGCGAGCAGCGCCCGCCCGGCGCGGACGAGCGTGTCGGCGCGGGCGAGCGCCCCTCGCGAGGCGAGCTCCGCCGCGTGGGGGAGCGCCTCGCTCTCGGAGCTGCGGAGCACGTCCTCGAGGACCTCGCGGGCGAGCGCCTGCTCGTCGGGTTCGGGCACCGCGAACACGAGCGGCCATAGATCCGCGTCCGTGGGCGCGCTTCGTCCGGCGAGCACCGCCGCTGCCGCGATGAGCCGCTGGACCCGAACCGCCCGCCGATCGGACAGCACGATCCCCTCTTTTCGGAGGCGGCGAAGGGCCTCGGCGAGCCGGGGCCGCACGGCCGCGGGATCGGCAGCGCGCGCGGCCTGGGCGAGCGCGTCGAGCTCCGCGAGCGCCGGATTGTCCAGGTCGGGGGGCCCCGAGCCCCCCCACCCCGCCTCGAGCAGGTCCTCGAGCAGCGGATCGAGCACCGGCTCGGCGAAGAACCGGAGCAGGAAGCGGTCCGAGAACGCGCGCAGGCTCTCCTCCTCGGGCAGATGGTTCGAGGCGCCGACGCAGACCCGAAGCGGGCACCGGATCGAGGTGTGGCCCCGCCGAAACCGCCGCTCGTTCAAGATACCGAGGAGCGTGTTCAAGATCGCGGTCGAGCCGAGGAACACTTCGTCGAGGAACGCGACCTCGGCCTCGGGGAGCATGCCTTCGGTCTGGGTCTCGACGACCCCATCCTTCAACCGGCGCAGGTCCACCGGTCCGAAGATCTCCGACGGCTCCGTGAACCGGCCGAGCAAATACTCGAAGTATCGGCCGCCGAGGACCCTTGCGACCCGGCGCACCGCTTCGCTCTTCGCCGTGCCCGGGGGGCCGAGCACGAGCAGGTGCTCGCCGGCCACCGCGGCGAGCCCGATCAGCTCGACGAGCGGCCTCCGATCGATCAGGCCCTCGGCCGCGACATCGAGCGCGGCCCGGACAACCGCGGCGGCTTCTTTCGTTTCGATAATGCCGACGTGCCACGCCGGACCGCCGTTTTGAAGCGCGCACCGAAGCGTAGGGCTCAGTCGCCGGCGTCGATGCCCAGGGCGCGCAACCGGTCGCGGAGGGCTCGCTCCTTGGCCTCGGCTTCGGCGAGCGCGGCGGTGAGCTCCTGCGCGCGGCGCCACGCCTCGGAGGCCTGCCTCGCCGCTTCGTCGGCGCGAAGATCGGACTCCTCGGCGCGAAGGGTCGCCTCCGCGGCGCGAAGGGTGGCCTCCTCGGCGCGCTGGCGCTCGCTCTCGGCTCGCTGCCGCTCTTCGGCGAGCGGGTGGCGGACCTCGCCACGGTAGAGCACTTCGACCTTTCGGCCTGGACGCCACTCTGCCTTCGGCAGCACCCGCAGGGCGAGCCCCGGGATCGAGCTCGACTCGAACATCCCCCCCGGACCGACGACCAGCGGCTCGTACTGCCCGCCCACCAGCCGGTGGTACGTGAGCGCGCGGCCATCGTCCGCTTCGGGGAAAAACAGCGCGAACTCGGGTACCTCGTTGTACGCGCAGAGCACCGACTGGTAGCCGGTGTCCTTCAGCTCCTTTCTGCGGTCCCGGGTGCTCACGACCTCCCCGGCGAACAGCGCCTGCTCGGCCGTGGCCCGGGTCACGTCCGTCTCGGGCGCGAGCAGGACGAGGTCCGGGAACGAGACCCGCTGGTGGTCGTCGCGAGGGTCGAAGAACCAAACGGGGTTGTCGGACATCAACACGAGCCCAACCTCCTGGGCGAGCGTACGGAAGATGCTCGCGAGGTCGGTGACCATGGCCATGTGGGCATGGCTGTGCGGCACGTCGAGGTCCACGTCGTAGTAGGGGCGGTCGTCGACCGGATCATGAAGCCGAGGCTCGAGTCGCCGAGGACGGAAAGCGTCGGCTCGCGAAACCATCGGGCGAATCCTAGCGTGCGCGCGCCGGCCTGCCCAGGACGATCGCTCGAGGCGAGCGGACGCCGGCTCAACCTTCGGATGGCTTTGGGAGCTCGACCCAGAACCAGCCGCGAAGGTCCCCGGGGGCGAAGCCGCGGGCGTGGTCTTCGGGGTAGCGCTCGTCGAGCATCTTCGCTACCTCGGATGGGATCTGCTCCGCCGTTCCGTGGCAGACCACGCATTCTTCAGCGAGCTTGATCGGCGCCATGTATGCTACCTGGCCGTCCGGACCGGACATCAGCACTTCCTCTGCCACCCGGGCATCGACCAGCGGCTTGGCGAAGTCACGGGGCTGGTTGTTCGGGTTTCGGACCTTGAACGACGTGCGCCCGATCTCGACCTTTCGGTCGGCGCTCACCTTCGCGGCGACTTCTGGGGCGGCTTTTTCGCAAACCTCGATTCCTCGGCCGATGTCGCCCTCAGAGATCGCGGACTTCAGCTCTTTCATCAGCCCCCCGCCGAGCGCCTTCATCGCCCCCCGCGCCAGCTCGACCGACTCTGCGTAAGCCGGATCGGCGAGGTCGAGCCGCGACCAGCCCGGCGCGAGCGGCGCCGTTTTCGCCGCCTCTTCGGAGGGAGGCGCGCCGTCGGAGGGCGTGGGGGCGGAGGTGGAGGCCTTCTTCGTCGAGCCAGCAGGTGCGCCCTCAGATGGAGACCTCGTGCAGGCGACGGCCGCCGAGGCGGCAAACAGGGCTAGGACCAGTCGGAAATTCATAGCCCTACCATCGGGCAGGCGGCACCCATCCGGCCAGGTGCAGGATCGGCTCGCGACCCCTTGCCGCAAGCGGCTCCCCATTCCCCGCCGGCCAACGCGGGTTCGCGGCTCACCGCGCCCCTGCGGGGGACGGCCGGGGGTCTGATGCCGACAATCCTGGAACCAGAGCCGGTTGGCTGTTACCCCCGATCGGCATGCGCAGACTGCTTCGGCCCCTGGCCTTCGCCACCCTGCTCGGCGCCGCCACCGGGTGCTACGGCCAGTTTCACCTCACGAAGACGATCCACCAGTGGAACGGCCAAGTGACCGACAACCGCTTCGTTCACACCCTCGTCTTCTGGAGGCTCGTCATCGTACCGATCTACGAGCTGATGGCGCTGGGCGACGCGTTCGTCTTCAACGTCATCGAGTTTTGGACCGGCGACAACATCCTCGCTGACGCAAGCTCGCCGAGGCGGCCGAAGGTCACCGCGATGGCGGACGGCTCCGCCGTGTTCGAGACCCGAAACCACCGCTACCGCCTCTACCCAAAGGGCGACCGAGCGCTCCAAATCTGGGTGGATGGCGAGCTCGCCGGATACATGGAGAAGCGCGAGGACGGTGGGTTCGCCCTCCTGGACCACCGGTCCGGGAGCAGCATCACGCTCGCCGGAACCCAAGTCGAACGGCTTCAGGCTGCGCTGTAGGAGGCCAGAGCCTCTTCTCGGCGGTTTGCAACGATGAGGGGGCCTTCTGAGGTTGGGCTGCTTTGGGTTTGGGAAGGGGTCAAGTGCAGCGACCCGACTCGCATACCTCTGTCGCGCCCATGCAGGTCCCGCATGATAGACCCTGAACCTCACCGCACTGCACGCCCGCGCACACGTTCACGCATCGGCCCAGCTCGCACACATCCGTCGGTCCCGCACAACTGACCCCGCAACCCCCGCAGTGGGAGACGCTCGTGGCCAGGTCGGACTCGCAGGCGCCGTCTCCGTCACAGTCCGCGAATCCGTACGGGCAGACGTTCGGGTCGGCCACGCATCCATAGGTGAAACCATCCGCTTGGAAGTCCCCATCGACGTATCCGGAGCCTCGCTCACCGTCTTTCACCTCCACTCGGAGCGTGTTCATGCCGGCGCGCTTCGGCGAGCAGTAGTCGAGCCGATAGGTGCTGCCAGCACGCAGGATGACCCGCTGCGATGGTGCGAAAGGCAGAATCGATTTGCTGAACGCTGCGGCCAGCCACGTAGCCATCCTGGCCGATGCGCTGCAGGTCGTCCTCTCCAGCCGCACCGTCGATTCCAACCACGAACACCCGTGAGGTCGTGCTCTCGAGACGCGGCTGCAGGCTCGAAAAGGGTACGCGGCCGGCCTGGTCGGAGCCGTACGAGAACACCACGAGCGCGGTCTCGACGAACGCCTGGCTCGCGTTGGCTCGGGCCACGTCGAGCGCGTCGAGCGCCTGAATCACGCTCCCGTTGAGGTCCGTCGAGGGGTCGAGGCAAAAGCGGTCTCCGCACTCGAGACCCTCGATCGCCTGATCGCGCTGCGATGGGGTAAGGCCAAAGGGTGCAAGCGGCTGGATCTGTTGGCGGCCGTCGAATGTATACACCGCCACCGGTAAGCCGAGGATGCCCGCAATGTAGGAGCGGGCGGCGTTCTTCACCGCCTCGACGCCGCCCTCGCTCTGCGCCGCGTTCCCGCTCAGGTCGAGCAGCAAAAGCGAGAGCACCGATACGTCCCGAGGGTTCGGCGTCGAGAGGAGGCTGTCGAGTGGCGAGACGGGCTCCTGGTTCTCGAGGACTCTGAAGTTGTCTGGGGAGCGAAGCCTGGCTATGTCATCGCCGAGCGTCACGAGGCTCGCCCCGGGAGCAGAGAAATCGGCGAGCACATCGTCGGCCGAGCTCGCGGTGGCTCCCGCGCCGGTGGCTCCGATCACTCGGAGTCCGGGGATGCCTGCGGTCAGCGAGCGGTGCTGGGCTTCGATCCCGGCCAGGACCTCTGGCCCGCCCTCCTCGAGCGCCTCGCGAATCCCCTGGCTCTGGAGCAGGACTGTGTGGCTCGGGTCCGGCAGCGCCCCCCCCTCGATCGCGGCGCGGGCCCGGTTTCTCGACATCTCGAAGCGCTGCGCCGGATCGGAAGCGGTCCCGCGGTCGAGCGCGCCGGGGGCGAACGGATTGAAGCCGGGCGCCGAAAAGGGCAGGACCGTCGCCGGGCTCTGTTCGAGGCTCCGAGGCGCGCCCGACAGGTTGGGCCCGGCCCGAAACGGCGGGGGGGTCTGACCGCCGCCGCGCACGCGGACATTTGGAGCAGCCGGCCGTTCTGGTACCGCCCAGGGCTCCTCGAGCTGCCGCTGGCCTCCTTCTCGCTGCGGCGGCCGCTCGCCTTCTTCACCCGTCGCTTCCGGCTGCCGCTCCTCGTGGCGCAGCCCGCCGCCTACGCGGCCCGCCTGCGCGAGTTCGCCCAGGCCCACCGGCGAGGATCTGCCCGTGGTGGCGATGGGCCACAACTACGAGCTCGTCGACCCGAAGGCCCGCGAGCGCCTCGTCCGAGCCCTCCGCGGCATGCTCGGCATGACTCCGCCGGCGCGAAAACTCTACGAGCGGCTGGGCTACACGGACCATGGCACGATGGTTCAGCTCTTTCGGATCGTCCGCCCCCTCGCGGGGCTCGAGTACATCGCAGCCCACGGAAGGATGCAGGGGGCGGCGCGGTGGCTCGGCCGGCTTCCGCTCGAGCGGCTCCGCATCCCAAGGCCGCCGTTTCCGCCGACGGTCCGGCCTGAGCTCGTCTGCACCCGCGACCGACCCTCGCTGTTGGAGCTCGATCGGTTGTTCGAGGAAGTGGCGGAGGGCCACCGGTGCATCGCGGAAAGGACCGGGTCGTTCATCGACTGGCGCTACTGGCGCTGCCCGCGGACCGGCTATGGCGAATACTACCTTCGCGACCGCGGTCGGCTCACCGGCTACGCCTTCACCAAGTTGTTCCTCCACCCCGGTGGGATGAAGGTCGGAGTGATCAGCGACCTCCTCGTCGCCCGGGAGGACCGCGAAGGGATGGCCGCTCTCCTCGGGACAGCGACCCACGACCTGGAGCGCGCAGGCGGAGACGTCTTGAAGTGCACCTTCACCCCCCTTTGGGCCCGCCGGGTGGCGGAGCGCTTCGGCTTCCTCGACCCGAAGCGCTTTCTTCCGCCGACCCGTTGGCCGGGGCGCCGCGTGTTCAGCGCGCCCGGTCCGGTGCCGCTCCCCACCTCGCTCGAGGATGGGTGGCTCACCCGAGGGGACTCGGAGATGGACTTCAACGACGCGGTGAGGGGATCGACGATGCTCGACCCGGCGCCGTTCTGACGACCAGGCTCACTCGTTCGGAACCACTCGGTCGGCGATCTCTCGACATTCGGCCTCGGCGTCGAGCCGCTCGACCGCTCCGCCCGGGCCGCGGCGCCAGCAGATCGGGGCCATCCCCACTGTGCCGTCGGGAAGAATGAGCGCCACACCTCGGGCAGAGCCCGCGCCCCTTGGAGGAAAACGGCAGCGCGCGCTCCGCAGTACAGTCGGGACACCGAAGCCGGATAAGCCGTTCTCCGGGTCTCAACAGTTGAGGAGCCGATCGACAGCCTTCTGAACGAACGCGGGGACCGAGTTGCCCGCCCCCTCCATCGCCTCGACGTAGGGCGGCCACCACGCGCGCACCAAGGGCTGGAGGACGCCCTGCGACGGATCTCGGGGGACGTAGACAGCAGCGCCGCCACCCGACGGCCCGAAAGCGGGCCACGGGCCAGACCCACAGCGCTGAGATCTCACCTCGCAGAGTCCGGATTCCGTACACCGGCTCCGCTTTTCGGACGCGCCGGACGGGGCTCCGGACGAGGGCCGAGCTCGTGGCGCAGGTCGAGGCGGGGACCAGCCCCGCTTCGCGCTGCCGCCCAACGGGAAGCGGCCGAGGCGCTCGACTGCGGCATCGCCCTCGCCCTGGGTCGGGCTGGTCGAACGACTTTCCAACTGGCTGGCCATGCTGACCGAGGAGGAGGAGGTCGCTCTGGCGACAGGGCTACGGCGCCTCACCCAGCCGCGCCAAGAACGATGCGACCAGATCGTCCGCTAGCCAGAAGCCGTCGGCGCGGAGCGCCGCGATCACCGGGGCGACCCGCTCCAACGCGCCCGCGCGATGAGCTCCCGCGAGCACGCCCAAGGTCCCGATGACGGCCAGGCCGCGTGACGTCGCCACCGCGCGGCCGCGGCGTTCGTCGATGACCACTGCTTCTGCGCCGAGTGACTCGGCGAGCAGGATGGCGGCCGTCTCGCCCGGATCGAGCCCGAGGTCCAGGGATTCAGGGTCGTCGCGTACGATGATCCAAGTGGCACCGCGAAGCGCGTCGACGACCTCGGGTCGGGTGCCCGGCTGGATGAGCTCGGACCAGACGGTCCGCGGCACCACGACCGGACCGAGCGCCGTTTCGACGAGGGAAAGGCGACCGATGCGCGCGAGGTGCAGCAGGGGCCACGTGTCTGCGACGACGATCATCGCTGACGAGCGAGGCGGTCCAGGGTGGCGAAGTCCGCGTCCAGGTCAGAAGGATCGACGCGAACGATGGGGACACCGTGGTCCCGTGCCACATCCAGGAACGCGGACGGGGCGAGGCCAAGGGCCGCTGCCCCCGCGCGCCACGTGATCCGCTCGCAGCGCACGGCGTCCAGGACCAGCAGCAGTCGTGCGCGCTCCCCGGCGCCGGGTCCTGCGACGCCCGCAGGGACGGAGAACGCGATGTGAACGGGCTCAGCTTGCATGCCTCGAACGTAGCCAGTCCCGCGGCCGATGGCGACATCGACCCGCGTGCCCCGTGGCGAAGGCCGCGAAGGACTCGAACCCCCGGACATCGAGGTGCACCTGGTCCCGTCGAAGACGCTCCCCGGCGGCGCCGGAAAGATCGCTCTCGCCAGGGAGGGCAGCCGGGAGCATGAGCCCAACGCCCGAGAAAAAACCACGTCATGTCAAGGCGCACATCGACCCAAAGAGGTCTCCCGCGGGTCCCTCGTGTTGCCGATCGCTCCGGGGCGCGGGGTATACTCGACGGCGCCGGGGAGGTTTCTTGGCATGGCCCGGTGACCTTCCGCGTGACGCACCCTTGCATCCTCTCGCTGTGCTCCTTGCTCGCGTGCGCCGGCTCGTCGAAGGACGCCGCGAGCGACGAGCAGCCCGCGAGCGAGGCCGGCTACGCCTTCACCAAGTTGTTCCTCCACCCCGGTGGGATGAAGGTCGGAGTGATCAGCGACCTCCTCGTCGCCCGGGAGGACCGCGAAGGGATGGCCGCTCTCCTCGGGACAGCGACCCACGACCTGGAGCGCGCAGGCGGAGACGTCTTGAAGTGCACCTTCACCCCCCTTTGGGCCCGCCGGGTGGCGGAGCGCTTCGGCTTCCTCGACCCGAAGCGCTTTCTTCCGCCGACCCGTTGGCCGGGGCGCCGCGTGTTCAGCGCGCCCGGTCCGGTGCCGCTCCCCACCTCGCTCGAGGATGGGTGGCTCACCCGAGGGGACTCGGAGATGGACTTCAACGACGCGGTGAGGGGATCGACGATGCTCGACCCGGCGCCGTTCTGACGACCAGGCTCACTCGTTCGGAACCACTCGGTCGGCGATCTCTCGACATTCGGCCTCGGCGTCGAGCCGCTCGACCGCTCCGCCCGGGCCGCGGCGCCAGCAGATCGGGGCCATCCCCACTGTGCCGTCGGGAAGAATGACCGGCTTCACATCGAAGCTCGTCGCGGTCGCCGGGTCGCACCCCCGCCTCACCGGGCCGAAGCTGAACCCGTAAGGGTGAACGACGATGGGGTCGCTCGCCTCGTCGAGCGCGTAGCGCGTCAAGTCTGCGCGGGTCGAAATGGAGGCACCGAGCACCTCGCCCGCCAAGTCGACCCGTACCTCCGTGCGGATGGCGTACTCGCCCTCCGGAGAGGCCCCGACGACCCACGCCCTCAGCTCGGCATCCTCGTGCCTCGACACCCAGCGCCGCTGCTCCGGCGCGGCGCGGATCGGCCGCGTCGTCTCCTCCGTCGCCGCCGCGGCGTAGCTGGTCATGAATTCGAGCCGCGCCGAGCGCTGCAAGAACTCCGTCCCGACCACATCCGAACCGAAGGGCGGCGCTTCGAGCTCGGGAGGAGGGGAGAAGCAGCCGGGTGCGAGCTCCGCGAGCAAGATGGGGATGGGCTCGCCCCGAAGCTCGGTGGTTTCAGCCGAGCAGGCCACGACGAGCACCGGCGCAGCGACGAGTTTGCGAAGTTGCGAGGTCATGTCGAGTCCTCCCTATAGACTACCAACCAAGTCCGCGCATCAGGCTCCCGTCCTGGCGCTCGAACTCGAGCGCAAGACGGGCGTCGGGGCAGGGCGAGGGCATGTCGGCGATCACCAACCCGAAGAGCTGGGTTCCGGTCCTAAAGCCGTGTTGGCCGACGGCCTGATGCTGCTTGATGTCCACCGCCGCGGTGAAGGTCGTGCGCACCGTCCCAGAGAAAGCAAAACGGTCGACCGTGCGCGCAGTCTGTCCGGCCAGGAACCGCTGCGTGAAGGGACCGGGGTAGACCCGAAGTGAGGAGAGCCGGTTCGAGAAGCGCCCGTCGTCGCTCGAGCCGCGCATGCGCACCGCGAGTTCTGAGCCGACGTCGAGCATCGTCTCACCGCACAGCGCGCCGCCGTTGTAGACCAGTCCGGATTCGTTGATGCGTAGGTAGCCACGGACCTCGCCGCTGGACTCGGTGAGGCTGAGCGTGGCCCGCGTTCGCCCGCCTCGCGCGGTCACGTTCGGGGGCGGACCCGGCGGCGAGACGGCGAAACAGACCTCGCCTGCTCGGCAGTCGAGGGTGGACCAGCAAGACCGGCCCCCTCCGCCCGAGCAATACCCTGAGGGCAACGAGGGTTGGGGGGACACCCACCCATGGTACATGCCGGTGACCCCGATGCGATGTCCGAGATCGTAAGCCGTGGTCGGCTGAGGCGAGATAACGATGCCGCTGCTCGGCGGTTTGATCGGGCCGGCCGGCCAAACCCGCGGGTCGACTCGGTGAGAAGACTCGTTCGGGTCGAAGTCGTAGGCTTGGTCGGCGCCCACCAAGGTCCGCGAGAACTCGATCTCGTCAAGCCGATCGCCAGCTCCATCCCATCTGAAGCGAACGTTACGCACGCGCGCCGGCTGCCTCAACTCGAGCCAATCCGACCAGCCATAACTCACCGAGTGCCAGGCATGAGGCCGGTAGTTGATGTACGCGTCCCATCCCTCGACCTCTGCGGTCGTCAGGCGCGTCCAACTGCTCCCATCTTCAGATATTTCCCAGTATTCACCCTTCAGGCCTCGGTGGGCACCGTTCCCGCTCATGTGCCGGCGGAGGGCGGTGAGGTGGATGGTCTCGCCGAGGTCGACCTCAATATATTGCCAGGCCCGGCTAGAGGAGCGAAACCCGGTTTGGGGGTCGCCGTCGAGCACGTCGTCGGCGCGCCCGGTGACGGCGCTCGCGGACGCGAAGGCGGACCGGGTATCGATCTCGATCTCGTCGAGGGCGTCTCCGTTGCCATCCCAGGAGAATCGCACGTAGCGGGCTTGGCTCGTCGTCCCGAGTCGAAGCCAGCGGGACCATCCGTAAACGACCGAGTGCCACGCGTGGGGTCGATAGTTGGCGTAGGCGCTCCACCCCGAGGTGGTACTCCCGAGCAGCGTCGTCCAGGTTTGCCCGTCGCGAGAGATCGCAAACCCTTCGCCTTGCAGACCACGGGTGGCGCCGGAGCCAGTCATCTTTCGTCGGACACCTGAGATTGGAACTTCGCAACCGAGATCGACCACTACGTTTTGCCAGTTGTGGTTGTTCGAGCGGTAGCCGGTCGCCTCGTCCCCGTCGATAGCCGCGGTCGCGACCGCGGGAACGATGGAGGCCCCAGTCGAGCAACGCTGGCGGAGCGCTACGGAGGTTGTGGTCAATGGTAAGGGTTCCCCGCAAGAAAGCAGGTTCCCGCCGAGCGTCAGCAAGACGAGAGCCACTCGGGTGCACTGATTCTGATGGAGGAGTGCTTTGGTGTCATTCATATCTCTGACCTCAGAAGGGACAGTTGTTGCTCACACGCAGGCGACCAAGATAGATGTCTTCGGTGACCCCGTTGAGGGAATACGAGATGTAGACACTCCCGTTGGCTCCGGCCGTTCCGACGTTGGTCCCGACCGTTTCGAACTCGGCGTCGTAGACCTGGTTGTCCGCGGGGATGTCGATGAGGTTCTGGGGACCGATGCTTGCGTTGGGGTTGTCCGTGAAGACGACCCCGACGCAACGCTTCTGGTTCGAGGGAGTAGTTAGATTTGCTCGCTCTTCCGTGCAATGGACGCGCGCGACGATGTTCCCGTTGAAGGGGAAGACCGGGCAGCGACCACTGTATCGACCGGGGAGACCCGGACAGATACACGTCGACGCCTGGGAAGAGCCGTCCAGGATGTTGGATAGGGTGATGTTTCCTGGACAGGCGGTGAGGAAGGCGAGCAGGGCCATGCCTACCCGAGTGCGTGGTCTCGTCATGTGTTGAGTTCCTTTGCGCTGGCGCTTCTACCGACAGCGGACTTAGCAAGCGACGTTCCAGCCTCCCTGGCCGGCGCAGAGGACCGACCGTACGGCGAGCAGAGACCGCCATTTGGCCGGAGAGGCGTTTCCGAGGCGACTTTGCCCGAACCTTCGACAGGCGGTTCCGCGTTCGTCGAACCGAACGCCGAACGCCGAACGCCGAACGCCGAACGCCGAACGCCGAACAATCGGGAGCATCGGCGGTGGGATGCCTGCTCGAACGAGGAGCGCGAGCCGGTCGAGCAGCGCCTTGTGCGAAGCGGTCGGCTGGATTGGGGCGCGGCCGGGCTCGAGTCCGCCGGCCACGCCAAAACAGCGTTCGCATGTCTGCGCCAACCCGACGGGGTTCGACCCGTCGTCCGTCCGGCGGGAGCGGGGTCAGTCGGGGTCGAGCGGAGAAGGCGGCGGCGGGAGCGGCTCGAGCCACACCGGCCGGTCGTCGTCCTCGGGGGTGAGGCCGCCTTCGTCCTCCGCGGTGAGTTCGTCGAGCGGCGCTTCGAGGATGCGCTCGGCTTCGGCCCGGGCCTCGGCCACCGCCTGGACGAGCCGGGCCCGGTCGGCCCCTGGCTCCGCCTCCAAGAGAGCGAGCCGGGCTTTTCGCATCTCGAGCAGCGCCTCGGCGATCCAATCGGCGGTGTCTTTTGACAACGACCGGTTCGGAAACCGGGCCGGCCACGCCGCTTCGACCGCGGCCCGCACCTGGGGCAGGTCTACGACGTGGCGCGAGCGGCAGGAGGCCCAGGAGCGGGTGCCCGGGGACTTCGGGGCGGTGCTGGATGCGCTCGATGAGCGCCCGCGGGCGTGGCTCGCCGCGCCGGCCCGGCTCGGCGAACCAGGGTAAGCCGGTCAGGCCGTGTTTCGCGCGATGTAGAAGCCGTTTTCGACGCACTCGTGCAGCGTTCGATTGTTGGCCACGACCGCGAGGCCGCCGCCCGACGGCCCGACCGAGAGCCCGAAGAAGCCGTCCGAGGCGACCGCCAACGGGAGGACCTTCACGCCAGCCGAGTCGAGCAGCCCACAGATGTCGCGAACCGGCTCGCACTCGGTGAGCCCGAGCGCCGCCCGAGCCGCGCGTGCCGTGGCCACGGCGCGGTCCTCGCCCGCACCCGCGTGCGCGGCCACGCGCTGAAGCCGAAACGGACGGCGTCTGTCGAGGAGTTCGTCGAGCCCATTGTCGTCTGCGAGCCACCGGCCCACGTCCGTGAGGACCGGGCTGCGAGCGCGGAGCTTCTTGTGCGAGCGGAATCGGACGTTGTTCCGCTCGACGGCCGGCTCGAGCAGCTCGCGGACGGGGACCTGGAGGGCGCCCGCGATCGCTTCGAGGTTGCGCACCCGGGCTGGGCCTTCCCACTCTCGATATCTCGGTAGGCGCTGCGCGACAGGCCAGCCGCCTCCGCGACCCGGTCCTGTGACATGCTGTGACATGGTGCGACATGATGCGACATGATGCGACATGCCTTTGGCTCCGCGAAGTCTCTCGAGGTTCAAGGCGATGACGACGGCCATGGACTCACCTGCTCGGCGCACACGCCGGCGGTGTGTACATCGACCCGTCGAGCCTGACGCCGAATGGGATAGGTAGATGGAGAGCGATCGGCAAGTCAGCCAAGAACGTACCCCGATGATCTTCCTGTTCGTCCCGCCCGGGGCAGGCAAGACCTCCCTCGGAAAGAGAGCTTGCGACGAGTTGGAGCTGAAGTTCCTCGATCTAACGGCGGACGCGAGCGGAGCTGCGATCTCGGGCGAGACCGGCGCTTGCGACGAGGAACGCCTGCACCGCCTGATCGACGCTCGTGCCGCAGACGTCATCGAGATCCCATGGACGCTTCAGTCCGAGCGAAGGGTGCTGACGCTGACGCGAGAGTCGGGGATCGCCTTGCTGCTATGGGCCCACCCCGAGGACATGATCGCGCGTTGCGGCCGCCGCTCCGAAGGCCTCCTCACCCCCGTCCCTCGGCTGAAGGTCCGCGGCGGATTTGGCAGGACGGGCGCCGGCTGTCGCGAGTTCCGCCAGCTCGACCGTGCCTGCACCGACACGCTGATGCTCGTGGATCTGAGCTTCGACGTCGCCGCTTCCGCGGTGACGGACTGCATCTCAGCGATGAGGGAAGAAGGTTCGGGCTCGCCGGCCGAGCGCGAGGGGATCCACGAATGGGTCGAGGGCTGGCGCGAGGATCACAATGCGAACCCTCGTGCGGCCAAGATCATCGTCGACGCGATGGCGCGCTACCTCTCTCATCTTGGCGCCAGCGGCAGCTCCCCTCCCACGCTGGCCGACATCCGGTCGGACCTCGAGGCGGCGGTACATCTCGTGTTCGAGTACGACGCCCCCAAGGGCCGACGCGCCCTCGAGTACTTCGATTCGCCGCCGTGGGAGTTCGAGTTCAGCCGCAAGTTCAGCGACAGCCCGAGGCTTCCGGCCCGGTATGGCCGGAGCCTCGAGGGCTTTGCGCGATTCCTGCGAGACTTCGACCCGTCGCCGAGCAAGGAGTGATCGGGGCAAGGCGGAGTGCGCCTGGTGCCGTGTCGCCTTCGGGCTCTGACGCGGGCGAACGCAAGAGGCGCTCCGGTTGAGTCTGCGGTCGCAGGAGTGCGGGCCACGGCTGGGTGCCGTCGGCGCGCGTCAGGGGCGCGTCACGGGAGCCTCGCGCGCTGCACTTCGTCCTCGTCGAGGGGGACGCCGTGCTCGTCCACGAGCCACGTGCGAAAGCCGCTGTCGTTGTGCTTCACGTACGCGAGGCGGACCCGCGACCACGGCTCGCCCCACCCCGGCGCGCTGCCGACCACGACCTCGAGAGGCACGTTCATCGCGAGCGCGGACCGCCTGAGGTCGTGGAGCCTCGGCTCGTCGGGGTGGACCCACGGCGCCGGGATGAGTTCGTCGAGAAAGCCCCAGCGCAGGCGCACGGCGCCGTGGAGGCGGCCGTACTCGTAGAGGGCGTAGAGCGACTTCACGTCGGCCTCGAGCCGGCGGCGCAGCTTGGTCAGCTCGCCTTTGGCCAAGTACTCGGCGAGCATCTTCTCGTCGCCGAAGGGCTTGCCGATGCCGCACGAGCCCTGCACCAGCAATGCGGTCGTGATCTTCAGCGTGCGCCCGCGCTTGTTGAGATGCTTCGTTTTCTGCGGCGGGCCGAGCTCGGCAAGCCGGCGCTCGCCGGGGTCGAAGCCGAGCGCACGCAGGAGGGTGCGCACTTCGACGGCGCCCAGGATGTTGAAGGGGGCGAGCCGTGACGGAAGCGCGACGAGCTCGTCTTGGACGAAGGTCTTGATCTCGTGCTCGCCGACGTCGAGGAGCGCTACGGCCTCGGGGCGAGCCGGTGGGAACCCGACCAACAGCGCGCGCGACAGGGCCGCGAGTTCGGCCCCATGCGCGGCCCGTCTCTCCTCCCACTCTGCGCGCCTCTGCTCGACCACCGCGGGGTCGATGCGCATCCGAGTGCGCCGCCGCAGGACGGCGCGCACGGCCGACCGGGCGCCCTTCACGCTCGCGTCCGCGTCCGCAGCGATCGCCCACCGGCCGTCCGCGAGCACCTCGACGGCGCTGCCGCGCCGCGTGAACTTCGCGGCTTGCTCCCTCAGCAGGTGCCATTTCGTGCGTGCGGCGACAGCGGCCACGACCTCTGCGGGGGTGAGCGGCCCTCCATGGGCGTCGAGCACCGCGACCGCCAGGCGCTGGGCCGACCAGCTCGAGAGGCTCGCGTCCTTCCACGCCTCGTCCAGCTCGCTGGCGCTGAGCGCCGTGCCAGGCTCGGGGAGCGGCGCGGGCTCGACCTCCTTCGGCGGCGTGTGAGCGACCCGGGGTGGGCGCAGCCCGAGCCGGAACACCCAGAAGTCGAGACCGTCGTCGTGCGGATCGAGGTGGTAGAGGTCTTGGTCGCGGTAGACCGGCGGCCGCCCCGGCTTGCAGCGGGAGAGCGAGAGCAGGGCCCGTGAGCGCTCCGCGATTTTGGCCTCCTCGAAGCGGGCGGCCACGTCGGCCAGCGTCATCGGCTCACCGCGCTCGAGCAAGGCCACGATGAGCAGCGCGAACGTGTTCGCCTCGCGGTGGCCGGCGACCGACTCGAGCTTGGGAGGAGAGATACCGAGGGTCTGGCACCAGTCGTTCGTGGTCATCGGAATGGACATCGCGCGTGCGGAGCTTGTCGCACGTCTGCGGAGACAGCCATAAGCCCAAGACCTCCGAATGCGCCGTCTCGACGCCCTCCGGGGACGCGTTCGCGCCGTCCTCGGTCCGTGGCCGTTCAGAAGACGAACCATGGTTCACCCCCGAAGTCCCTGCGAAGCGCCTCGGGCGCGCGAAACGCGAAGCACCAGCCGAAGTGAATGACGAGCGCAGGCCTGCAGCACCATGCTCGCTTCCGGCCGTGCCTTGGGCGAGATTGGGGGCGTGCCCGAGCTGC
>DAIQNR010000061.1:6523-32501 GCA_036788295.1 Myxococcota bacterium | reverse complement strand
ACGCTCGCCGCCAAGGGGTGGAGCGACGGCGAGCGAACCCGGTCCAAGCGCCGGGAGGTTCTCACCACCGGCAGCCTCATCGCCGCGAACGCCGTCTTGCTGAACTTCGTGCTCGCTCCGGTCAGCGCCCTGCGCATCGACATGACCGAGCGGGGTGAGTACTCGATCTCGAGCGTGACGAAGGACCTCGTAGGGGGCCTTCCCGAGCCGCTGCTCATTCGGGGCTATTTTTCGGAGAAGACCCACCCACTGCTCGCGCCGATGGTCCCCCGCATCCGGGACACCATCGAAGAGTATGGGCTGCTCGGCGGCAAGATCCGAACCGAGTTCCTCGACCCCCAGAAGAACCCCGACGTCGAGAGGGAGGCAAACCAGCTCTTTGGCATCAAGAGCTTCCCGTTTCGCATCGCGGACGCCCGGGAGCAGGCGGTCCGCAACTCATACTTCAGCGTGCTCGTGAAGTACGGGGACGAGTTCGAGGTCCTGAACTTCGATGATCTCATCGAGGTGCAGGGGAGCACGATGCAATCCGTCGAGGTTCGACTGAGAAACCTCGAGTACGACCTCACGCGAGCGGTGAAGAAGGTTGGCTACGGTTTTCAGAGCCTCGAAGCGGTGTTCGCGCGAATGGAGTCGCCCGCGCGCCTCACCGCGTTCATCTCCGCGAAAGAGAAGCTGCCGCCGAACTACGCCGAGGTCCCCGAGCGCGCCCGCGCCGTTCTCGATGAGCTGAAGAAGGAAGCGAAGGGCAAGTTCGAGTTCGAGATGGTGGACCCGGAGGCGAGCGGCGACTGGAACCCGCAGCGCCTGTACGAGACCTACGGGCTTCGGCCGTTCGCCGCCTCGCTGCTGTCCGCGGAGACGTTCTACCTCCACCTCGTGCTGTCCGTCGGCGACGACAACGAGCTGATCGTGCCCTCGGAGGCGCTGACCGAGGCCGACATCAAAAAAGAGGTCGTTGCCGCTCTGAAGCGAGGGACGCCCGGATTCTTGAAGACCATCGGTCTCGCGAAGCCGGACGCGCCCGACTATTCGAACCTGCCCCCGCAGATTCGGGCCCAAATGCCGCCGGCACCGCCGGACCTGACCCGGACGCTCCGCCAGCAGCTGTCGCAGACCTACACCGTGGACGAGGTCGACCTGAAGGAGGGCCGGGTGTCGGGCGCGGTGGACGTGCTCATGGTCTACGCCCCGGAGAACTACGACGAGAAGCAGGCCTACGCGGTGGACCAGCACCTCATGCGCGGAGGCACGGTCATCGTGCTCGGCGGCCGCTACGACTTCGACCCGCAGGGCGGCCAGGGCATCAGCGTCAAGAAGGTCACGACCGGGCTCGAAGACGTGCTCGAGAAGTATGGGCTGCGGCTCGAAGACTCGATGGTGATGGACCCCCAAAACGAGCCCATCCCGGTGCCGGTGGAGCGGGACCTGGGCGGCCTTCGGGTGCGAGAGATCCAGTACCTCCCCTACCCGTTCTTCGTGGACGTGCGGCGAAGCGGAATGGCCAAGGACAGCCCGGTGCTGGCCGGCTTGTCGGGCGTGATCGTGCCTTGGGCCTCCCCGATCGTGGTGACCCCACCGAGCGGCGACGACGCCCCGGAGAGGACCTACGTCGAGCTGCTCCGCTCGACGGAAGCGGCCTGGAGCCGCTCCGGGACCCAGGTGCAGCCTGACCTGCGAAGCCACCCGAAGCTCGGCTTCCCGGTCGGCGACGACGCGAAGCAGCGGACGCTCGCCGTGCTCGTCACCGGGACCTTCGAGTCCGCGTTCTCGGGCAAGGGGGCCCCAGAGGGGGTGGGCGCGAGCCTCATCGAGCGGTCCCCGAGCAGCGCCCGCCTGGTGCTCGTCGGATCCGCCGCCTTCGCGAGCGACGTGATCATGCAGCTCTCGCAGCAGGCGCAATCGAACCTGCAGCTCGCGCAGAACCTCGTGGACTGGGGCCTCGAGGACACCGAGCTGCTGTCGATCCGCTCTCGCGGGACCTTCGCCCGAACGCTCGTTCCGCTCGATGAGGCGGCCACGACCCGCCTCATCTGGGTGACCTCGCTGGTGTGTCTGCTCGGGCTGGCGGCGGTCGTCATCGTCAGCGCGGTTCGCCGGCGGGGGCTCTCCGCCCTCGCGCTCGACGAGTCCCGGCGCCGCGGGGTGCCGAACACCGCACCGGTGGAGGTGAACTCGTGAACAACTTGAACAAAGGCCTGCTCGGCGCGTTGGCGGTGCAGGTCATCCTGCTCGCTGGACTGAACCTCGCGAAGAACCCGCAGGGGCGGCTCGCGCTGCCCGAGCCGGTGGTGCTCGTGGACGGGCTCGAGGCGGAGAAGGTGACCGAGGTCCAGATCCTGGGTCCATCGAAGGACGGCGAGAAGCAAGAGTCGGTGCGGCTCGTGCGCAAAGGCGATGGCTGGGTGATCGGCGGCGCCGATGACTTTCCGGCCAAAGGCGAGGAAGTGAAGCGCCTGCTCGGCACCCTCACCGGGCTGACGTCACGAAACCTCGTGCTCGAGGGGCGGACCTTTCACGGCAAGCTCGAGGTGGGGGAGGAGGCCTACCGCCGAAAGATCGCGCTCACCAGCGGGAGCGAAACGACGACGCTGTTTTTGGGGACCTCGCCGAGCTTCAAGAGCCTGCACGTTCGCCGCGGCGGCGACGACGCGGTCTACCTCGTCGATTCGCTCTCGGAGTCGGATGCCGGATCGCGGGCGTGGAACTGGGTGGATCGGAGCTACCTGCGCATCCCGAAGGAGCAGGTGTGGTCGGTGACGGTGAAGAACGAGCACGGGGAGCTGAAGCTCGACCGCGACCCGGTGACGAACGCCTGGGCGATGCTGGGCGCGAAGCGGCCGCTCGACAGCAGCAAGGTGGACGGCATCGTGAACGACGCCCGGGACCTCGGCCTCGAGACCCCGGTGGGCAAGACGGCCAAACCGGAGTTCGAGCTCGGCGCCGGCGCCACCGTCACGATGGTCACCGGGACCTCGACCATCTCCGGAGCCCCTCCCAAGACCACCGAGACGGTGACGCTCGAGGTCGGGGCCAAGGTAGCGGGCAGCGAACGCCGCTACGCGCGGGCGAGCACGTCCCCCTACATCGTCGAGGTCGCCTCGTACGAAGTCAGCAAGCTGGTGGACGCAAAGGCGGACGAGCTGCTCGAGAAAAAGGACGAGGACGGCAAGGCCGAGGAGAAGTGACCCACCCCGGCGGTTGATTCGACCGCCGTCCTTCGTCAGATTGCCCGCATGCGTGTTTGGTGGGCAGCCACCCTGCCCTTGCTCCTCCTTGCCTGCGATTCGCAGCGAAACCCGCTCGAACCAGGGGAGCGAGGGCAGGTCGTCGTCTGGCGGATCACTTCGGCGTCGGCGCAGTTCGACACCTGCACCTCGGCGCCGTTCTTTCGGGACGTCTTCGACGGCCAGCAGCAGCAGCTCGTGGGCGCGGGGATCGCCTACCGGGTGGCCGACGACAACGCCAGCGCCACCCTCGTCGATTGCACGGAGGCGGGCGGCTGCGTTCCGTGGGAGCCGCCGGTCGTGCTGGGGGTGGAGGGCAATGTGCTCAGCGCCCCCGGCGAGCCGCGACGCTCGACGAGCGTCGGGCTCGAGTGCGTGCAGGAGGTCACCACGGCGTGGCGGCTCGAGGACCGAGGGGCCGAGCTCGAGGGGAGCCTGACCACCCGGTACGCGCTGGTGGGCGAGCCCGAGGACTGCTCGAGCCTCAACCAGCTCTATGTCGAGCTCGGCGGCACCGACATCGGGATCGACGGCTGCTCGGTCACCTTGGAACTCAAAGCGGAGTTCCACGGCAACCTCGACTGAACCTCAGCGGGGGCGGAACATCTCCGGACCGGCGTACCGGGCAGCCGGTCCCAGGTCCTCCTCGATGCGGAGGAGCTGGTTGTACTTCGCCATGCGGTCCGAGCGGGAGGCGGAGCCGGTCTTGATCTGGCCGGAGCCAGCCCCCACCGCGAGGTCGGCGATGGTGCTGTCCTCGGTCTCGCCGGAGCGGTGGCTCACGATGAGGCCGAAGCCGGCGGAGCGTCCGAGCTCCATGGCGTCGAGCGTCTCGGTGAGCGTGCCAATCTGGTTGACCTTGATGAGGATCGCGTTGGCGGAGCGCTCCTCGATGCCCCGCTGCAGCCGGCGCACGTTCGTGACGAACAGGTCGTCGCCAACGATCTGGCACCGGCTGCCGAGGGAGGCGGTCAGGCTCTTCCAGCCGTCCCAGTCATCCTCCGCGAGCCCGTCTTCGATGGACACGATCGGGTAGTTCGACACCAAGCCGTCGAGGTAGGTGACCATCTCCTCGGACGAGAAGGTGCGGCCGTCGGCCGGGAGCGTATACCGACCGCCGGAGTACAGCTCGTTGGCGGCGACGTCGAGCGCGAGCGCGATGTCCTCACCGGGGCGGTAGCCGGCCGCCTCGATCGCGGTGACCAAGAGCTCGAGCGCAGCCTGGTTCGACGGGAGGTCGGGGGCAAAACCGCCCTCGTCTCCCACCGCGGTCGAGAGCTTCTTGTCCTTCAGGATCTTCTTCAGGTGGTGGAAGGTCTCGACCCCCCATCGCAGGGCCTCCGAGAACGAAGCCGCCCCCCGCGGCACGAGCATGAACTCCTGGATGTCGAGCGCGTTGTCGGCGTGCGAGCCGCCGTTGATGACGTTCATCAGCGGCACCGGCATCAAGCGGGCGGAGACGCCGCCCAGGTACCGGTAGAGCGGCAGCTCGAAGTGGTTGGCCGCCGCCCGGGCCACCGCGAGGGACACGCCCAGCATGGCGTTGGCGCCGAGTTTCTCCTTGTTCTGGGTCCCGTCCAGAGAAATCAGGGTCGCGTCCACGTCGAAGCTGTCGCTGGCGTCGAAGCCGAGCAGCTTCGGGGCGATCTCCTCGTTCACCGCGGCCACCGCTCGGAGGACGCCGCGGCCGAGGTAGCGGGCGTCTCCGTCCCTCAGCTCGAGCGCTTCGTGCTGCCCGGTCGAGGCCCCGGACGGGACCGCGGCGCGGCCCTCGGCCCCCGACGAAAGGCGCACCTGGACCTCGACGGTGGGGTTGCCGCGGCTGTCGAGAATTTCTCGGGCGTGGATGTGCATGATCTCGGACATCGTGTCTCCTGCATCCGGCGACCCCGGTTGTCGGACGGCCGGACTGCGACGGGCTCTAGCACGCTTCGGGCGAAAGCGAGAGACGCGGGTCCAAGATCAGCGGGGCATGGCGCCGTTGGGCGATTGGGGCGCGATCTGGATGCGGATCGGGCCTTCTTCCTCCGGTTCGGGGGCCTCGTCCTCTCGATGGTCTTCGACCGGCTCCGGGCGTCGAGGCCGGTCGATGTGAAGCCGGGGTCGCTCCTGGCGCTGCCGCTCGGCCTCTCGCTGCTGCCGGCGGATGTCCTCGATGATGTACGCGTCGAGCACGGCCAACCGCAGATTCGAACGGCGCGGGTCGTTCGCGCAAGGGGGCGTCGCCGATGCGGTGCCGGCGCGCCTCAGAGCTCTCCGTAGTCCGGGCGATCCACGAAGCGGTGCTGGGTCTCGATGAAGCGCAGGGTGTGGGTGCGGCTGCGCATGACCACCGTGTGGGTGACCGCACCGCCCCGTCGCCACCTGACCCCCTTCAAAAAGTCACCATCGGTGATCCCGGTGGCCGCGAACAGGACGTCCCCGGAAGCGAGCTCGTCGAGGGTGTAGATGTGGTCGAGGTCGGACAGCCCCGCTCGCTGAAGCCGCTGCACCTCCTCCTGGTTGCGGGGCTGCAGCCGGCCGAGCATGTCCCCGCCCACGCATCGCAGCGCAGCCGCGGCGAGCACCCCCTCGGCGGACCCGCCCACGCCGAGCAGCATGTCCACGCCCGTCGATTCGATGCAGGTCGCGATCGCGGCCGAGACGTCGCCGTCGGTGATGAGGCGGATCCGGGCCCCCGCCTCCCGGACCTCGCGAATCAGCGCCTCGTGCCGGGGACGGTCGAGCATGACCACGGTCAGATCCTCGACGTAGACCCCTTTGGCGTCGGCCACCGACTGCAGGTTCCAGGTGGCCGAGCGGGTCAGGTCGATGGCGCCGCGCCCCCCGGGCCCGACCGCGATCTTGTTCATGTAGCTGTCTGGGGCGCGAAGAAAATGGCCGCCCTGGGTGAGCGCGAGCACCGAGAGCGCGTTCGGCATGCCCCGGGCGCAAAGCCGGGTGCCCTCGAGCGGGTCGACCGCGATCTCGACGGCGGGATCGCCGGGCTGCCACCGGCCCACCTGCTCGCCGACGTACAGCATGGGCGCCTCGTCCCGCTCCCCCTCCCCGATCACCACCGTGCCGGACAGGTCGAGCGTCTCGAAGGCGCGGAACATGGCCTCGATGGCGGACTGATCCGCCTGGGCGAGGTCGCCTTTGCCCATGGTCCGCGCCGACGAGAGGGCGGCCGCTTCCGTGACCCGGACCGCGTCGAGCGCCAGGTGCCGGGGCGGCGTCACCGCTCGCCCCCGGTGAGGACGGCCCGCAGCTCGGCCGGAATGCGGACCACCCGGCCGGCGCGGTCCACGCAGGCGTGCGTCGTCTCTCCGGTCGCGAGCAGCTCGGAGCCCCGCTCGAGCAGGTACGACAGGCGGAGGCTCCCGAAGCGGACCTGCTCGATGGTCGTCGTCAGCTCGAGCTCGTCGTCGTAGCGGGCCGGCGCGTGGTAGCGGGTCTTCGCTTCCGTGACCGGCAGCAAGAAGCCCATCGCCTCGAACCGGCGGTAATCGAGGCCAGCCGCTCGGAGCAGCTCGTTTCGGCCCGCCTCGAAGAACCGGAGGTAGTTCGCGTAGTAGACGACCCCCATCATGTCGGTGTCCCCGTAGAGCACCCGGAAGCGATGCTGGTGGGCCCGCACCCGGCGGTTGCTACTGAGCGCGCCGACCGCATGTCAACGCTCGCCGCCAGCGCGTTGTCGCGCCTCGGGTCGGCTGGCATGCTCCACGGCCCATGCGTTGCCCGCTGCTCGCCGCGCTCCTGCTGTCCGTCGCCTGCGGCGAAGACCCCGACGCCTCCCTGGTGCCCGCTCTGGATGGCGGCCAACCGTCGCCCGAGGACGCAGGGTCGGTGCCGGACGATGCCGGCACCGATGCCGGCGGGACCGACGGCGGCGGCACCGATGCGGGCGACACCGGCGGCGCCGACGGGGGCGGGTTGCCGGGCGAGCCGCGGACGTGGACGTGGGTGCCCGAACCCGACAACCGGTGCATGGACGGCAGCCCCACCGGTTTCGGGTTCAACCCGAACCCCGGCGCCACTGGGCTCGTGCTGTTCCTCCAGGGCGGAAACGCCTGCTTCAACCAGGGATCGTGCCTGATCACCGCGAACACCGACGGCTACGGACCGGACGACTTCGCTCGGGAGATGGCGCGGATCGGCAACCAGAGCGCGTTTGACCGAGCGGCGGCGGAGAACCCGTTCCGCGACCACCACTTCGCGTACGTCCCCTACTGCACCGGGGACGTGCACGCCGGCGACAACCCGAACGGAGAGGTCGCCGGACGGTCGTGGCAGTTCGTCGGCCACTCGAACCTCCGCCGGATCGTGGACCGACTCGTTCCGGCGCTGCCCGAGCTCGAGTCCGTCGTGCTGGTGGGGGTGTCGGCCGGCGGCTTCGGCGCCGCCCTCAACTTCGACTTCGTTCAGCGCCGCTTCGGTGACACCCCCGTGACCCTGGTCGATGACTCGGGGCCGCCGATGGCCACGGAGTTCCTCGCGCCTTGCCTGCAGGCCCACTTTCGCCGGGTGTGGGGTCTGGATGCCGGCGCCCTCGCCGCTTGCCCCAGCTGCGACGGCGATCCGGGCGGGGCCTTCGTCGAGGATTTCCTCGCCTACACGTTTTTCTCCCACCCCGACCGGCGGTTCGCGTTCCTCTCCTTCGAGGCCGACCAGGTGATCCAGAGCTTCTGGGGCTACGGCAACGACGATTGCGCCGGAATCGACGCGCTGTTCCCCCCCGCGTACCCAGCCGAACGGTTCGGCCGGGGCCTCGTTGACCTCCGGGATCGCATCCTCGACGGCATCGACGGGGCGCGTGTGTGGTTCGCGCCCGGAACCGGGCACGTCCTCTTGTCCGCCGCCCCGTGGTCGAGGGAGCGAGACGGGACGGTTCTGTCCGACTGGCTGCGCGCGGCGGCGGAGCAGGCCCCGGGGTGGCAGAACGTCCCCGCGCCGTGAAGAGGCCCGAGCCCGTGGCCCCAACTCGCGTTCGATGCTACTGCGCCCCCTCATGAGCGCGGCGACCGCCTCGGATCGCGTATGGCTCCCGCTCGGGAGCGCCCAAATCGTGGACTGGCGCCACCTGGATCGGGACCCGGCCACCGGCAGCGCGACCGCTTGGGTCGCTGGGGTTTTGGGAGAGACCGTCCTGGTGCGAACCTGGTGCGAGCAAGAGACGACCACCCACTTCGACTACGAGCACCTGGCCCGCCCCACCGTCGCCGGCCGCATCACCGTTCGGGTCACCCGCCCCGACCCTCGACGGCTCAGCGTTCGGGTGGACGTCGAGCCGCGGGCGGGGAGCAGGTCCTCCGAGCTGACCCAGTTCGAAGAGCACCCGCGCACGGGCCTCCAGAGCTTGGTCGCGAGAAAGGTGGACGGCGCGGACTCGCTCGCGTTTCCCCGGATGAGCGCGAGGCAGGTCGAGATCTTCGAGTATGCGCCCGAGAGCGCGCTGCACACCGAGTGCGGGCCATGGTTGCTCGGCCTGCTCGACCATCTCACGGAAACGGTCGACGGGGCCCCGGCCGCGGCGACGACCCGAGCTCGGGACCTCCCCGAGGCCCGGGCGCCCGAACGACCGGCCGCCGAAGCCGGCCCGCGGTCCTCGGCCCACGGGCCCTCAGCGTACGGGTCGTCGGCCCATGGCGCCGCAGCCCCTGGCCCGGCCTCGAGCCCCTCGCTCGCGGCGGATCCCCGGCCTCCGGCTCGGCGGCAGGAGCCGGAGCGCATCCACCTCCGCGAACCCACCCCGCCGCCGCAGCGGGCGCTCACCCCCGAACCCAGCCCGCCCCCCCGACTCATCGCCGCGACCAACGGCGGGGAGACCTGGGAGCTGGTGGACGACGAGACCTTCATCGGCCGGAGCAAGCAGTGCGCCGTGGTGCTGAAGTCGCAGAGGGTGTCCCGCAAGCACGCCTCGGTCTCCCGCGAGGGGCACGAGTGGTTCATCAACGACCTCGGCGCCGCCAACGGGATCTGGGCCGGGTCGCAGCGGATCGAGCGCGAGCAGATCGAGGACGGAGCCGAATACATCATCGGCGACGTGGTCCTGACGTTCAGCTTCGCCTGAGGCCTGAAAGCCGATTGTCGGCAACATTTCGGCAACAGTATCGGTGATCCGTCGCCGAAGGCCTGAAGGCTCGTTCCCATGGAGCGCGGGCCCCACTAAGCCACGGGCACGGAGCGCCGATGTCGATCGACCCTGCCGAAGCCCCTCCCCGCCCCTACCTGGGTCTGGCGAACATTCGTCTGTTCTTCCTCGATCTCTTCCGGCGGGAGCGGAGCTTTCTCGCGTTCCTCGCGGTGGGTTTCGTGGTCGTGGGCCTCTCCTTTTCGAACCCCGCGCTCGCCCGGTGGGTCGGCTTCGCATTTGCGGCCTACGCCGCGGTGGCCAACGACTCCATCCAAACGATCGGGACCTTCATCGCCTCGAACCGGCAGCAGCGGTGGTGGGTGCTGTGGCTGTTCATCGGGGGCCTGTTCCTGGTCACGGTGACCTTCTCCTTTGCCCTCAACGACGGGGACGTGAGCTTTGGTCGCCTCCAGAGCAAGGGGTTCTCGGAAACTCCGCAGAGCTTCTCCTTTCTGCAGATCGCGGCGCCGCTCTATCTGTTGCTGCTCACCCGGCTTCGAATGCCGGTCTCGACCACCTTCCTGCTCCTCACGAGCTTCGCCACCGAGACCAAAGGGGTGGAGGACGTGCTCGCGAAGAGCCTCGGTGGGTATGTCATCGCCTTCGTGGCGGCGATGTTGGTGTGGCTGTCCTTCAGCCGGGCGTTCGACCGATGGTTTCAGGGGGAGGCCCACCCCGCGTGGCGGGCCGCCCAGTGGACCACCTCCGGCGCGCTCTGGTGCGTGTGGGTGGCGCAGGACGCGGCCAACATCGCCGTCTACCTGCCGCGCAGACTCGATCTCGTCGAATTTCTCGGGTTTGCCCTGTGCATTTTTCTCGGGCTCGGCCTGTTGTTCCGAAGCGGCGGGGAGCGAATTCAACAGATCGTGGACGAGAAGTCCGCGGTGGTGGACGTGCGCTCCGCGACCGTCATCGACCTCGTATACGCCTTGATCCTCGGCTACCACCTCGTGGACTCGTCCACCCCGATGAGCACGACCTGGGTGTTTCTCGGACTGCTCGGTGGCCGCGAGCTGGCCATGTCGATGGCCCGATCCACCGACCGAAGCCCCCGGACCGCTCTGTGGATGATGGGTCGCGACGGCGCCGCCGCCGGCGCCGGGCTCGCCGTGTCTCTTCTCATCGCCTACTTCGTGAACGACGGCTTTCGGCAGCAAGCCAACCGGCTCCTCGGCCTGTGAAGGAGCGGCGGCCGGCGCCGACCGCGCGCGGTGGGCATGGGCCCCGAACCCGAGCGCTGGTAGAGACCTACCCATGCGGGTCGTCCTTTTGGCTCTGTTCGTCGCGGGCTGCGCGAGCGCTTCGCCGCCAGCCGAAAAAAAGCCGACGTGGCCTTCGGGGAAGGAGCCTCCGAGCCCGCCCCGTCGAGGCGGACAAGCGCCGCTCGACGAGGCCCTGTCCGCCGCTCGGGCCGGGAACCTGGAGCTGGCGATCGCGAAGAGCCGCGAGGCGATCGAGGCCGCTCCCCAGCTCGAGCAGGCCTACCTGCTGCTCGGCAGCAGCTGCGCGATGCTCCAAGACGAGGGTTGCGAGCGAGAGGCCTACGCGAGCGGCCTCTCCGCGGTGCCGAAGTCGGCGGCGCTGCAGCGGGAGATGGGGTTCCTTCTGCTCCGCGATGGGGACGTCGCGGGCGGGGTCGCCGCCCTCGAGGCGGCGCGCTCGGCGAAGTCGCCGCCGCCGGCCGAATGGCTGGCGGACCTGGCGATCGCCTACAAGATGGCCGAGCGGTTCGAGGACGCCGAGGCCACGGCGGCGCTCGCGGTCTCCGCGGACCCAAAGTGCCTGCCGTGCCTGCTCGCGCAGGGCACCATCCGAGCGGCGGCGAGCGACTTCCCCGGCGCCGAAGCCGCCTTCGCCGCTGGGATCGAGCTCGCGCCCGACAACCTCGAGGCTCGCCGGAGCCTGGCCAAGGCGGTCTTGCAGGGCGGCGACGTCAACCGCGCCGCCGACCTCTTCCTCGACATCGCGCGGCGCGCGCCCGAGGACGTCCGGGCCCGGCTGCAGGCCGGTCAGGTGCTGCTGAAGGCCGGGCGGCCCAAGGATGCGGTCGTCGAGCTCGGCGCCGCCAGCGACTTGCTCCCCGAAGAGCCTCGGGTGCTCGAGCTGCTCGCGGACGCCCAGAAAAAGGCCGGTCAGCCGGCCGCGGCGAAGGCGACCCGGGCCAAGGCCGCGAAGCTCCGCTCGCTTCCGAGCAAGACCGAGTAGGAGCCCCCCACCGCTGGCGCCGTTCGTCTGGGACCGTACGGCTGGGAACGTTCGGCTCGGAACGTTCGACGACGGCCGGGGATCAGCCGAGCCGGACGGGGGTGGCCTTGAGGGCCGCCTTCCCCTCCTTTTCGTACACTTGGAACCGGACGGTCTGGCAGTTGTATTTTTCGATCAATTTCGCACGATTTTTGGCGAGTTTGTTTCGAAATCGCTCGAATACAAGATCATGCGTAGGCTCTCCGCACCGCTTCCGCAGGGCCACGTACTCATCGTACACCGTCGCGAAATGGCTCTGGTCAGCCGCGTCGAGCTCGGTCCCCAGGTCCTCGGACGACAGCCCGAGCGTTTGGGATAGGAGCTTGGGGTCTACGGAGGCGATCACGGTCATCTCCGCCTTCCCGTGGGTTTCGGTCTGCGGAACGGTCAGGTCGTCGCGCGCGCTCCGGGCGAGCAGGTCTTCAGCGACCGGCGCCACCACCGTCGCGTCCGCGCCCGCTGGCTTCTTCGGTCCGTCCGGGTCGATGCCCGCTGCTTGACCGAGGTCGAGGCTCCCGCCCCCACGAACGGGCACGTCCGGCTCGGGGGCCTTTGCCGGCCGGGCCGTGAATTGGCTGACCTCGTGAAATGGGTCGTCCATCTCGGGGGGCAGGAGGCTGCCGAACGGCGCCCCACGCACGGCCGAAGCCGACTTCCGGCTCTCGGACGGCTTGCCTGCCGACTCGGGCGGCTCCGGCGGCTGAAGGGACGCGATCGCTCGAGCGATGTCGTCATCGAGCGGCGCCGGTGGGGACAAGTCGAGCGACGGCGATGGCTCCCGCCGTGGTGCGACGCTGGGGGCGGGCACCTCCGGGCGGGTCGTGGCCGCCGCCCGGGCCGGCACCGCCGAGAGCGTCGGGAGGCCCCGGCTCGGCAGCTTCTGCACCGTCATGTTGACCAACCGGACCAGCCTCCTGAACGGAGCCGACACCTTTCGCTCCGACAGCTCGAGCTCGCCGCGACCGAGCTGAATCTCGGACAGATGGTTGGAAATCTGCGCGAGCGGCGCCTCGTAGGTCCGGTGCTCCACGAGCGCGAACAGGATCAGCAGCATCGCCAGCGCGACCCCCGCGGCGAGCAGGTTGAGTTGCCGCTCGCCGAGCGTGGCCAACGGCGGGCCAGAGGGCACGGTCACCATCCACTGCGCCTCGGTTCCCGGGACGTCCAGGGCGACGGAAGTGAACGCCAGACCCGCACCTTCGGGGCCGACGAACAAGGGGAAGCCGGGCAAAACCGAGGGGATCGGCTCGTCGAGCCGCCCCGCGCTCACGGGAGAGGTCCCAAAGCCGGCCGCCACCAGCTCGGACAGCTGCTGCGGGGGAAGCGTCCCGACCGGGTCGCGCCCGGGTCGCACGAGGCTCAGCTCGACCCCGATCCGGCCGGCGACCTCCGCCGCGAACTCGCGGTCGAGCGGAAAGCCGATGACCACCGCGCCCCGTGCGGCCCCGTCCACCACGACCGGCGCCGCCGCCGCCCACAGCAGCTCGACATCGACACGCCAGGGCTGGTCGGCCGCCATTCCTTCGAAGGCGTCGAGGAGCAGCGGATGGTGGCCCACCAGGCGGAGCGTCTCGTCCTGGGAGCTCGCTTCGCCCACCTGAACGGCCCCCTCCCCGTCCACCAGCCACGCGAAGCCCCGAGGGGGACGCACCCGCGACAGCTCGGTTTCGGCGGCGGCCCGGGCTGCCTCCCCGCGGCCCCGGGGCAGCCCGAGCTCGGTCAGCCACCGGTCCACCTCGGCCGAATGCGCGACCCCCATCGCGTCGTCGAGGTGCGCCTTCACCGCCAGCTCGACTTGCGCCTTCACGCCAGCAGCCGCCCGCTTGACCTCTCGCGCCCCGGCTTCCCGCAGCTGCGCCGCCACCGTCTCGGTATCGAGCCACAGGGCGACGCCCACCGGGAGCGTGACGAGAAGGACCAGCATCAGCAACTGGCGCAGCCAAAATCTCACTCGGTTCGTTCCTCACGAGGATTGATCGTCCCCAAGTCCACCGCGCGTCCGTCGACCTTCACCGGGACCGACCCGACCACGCCGCTCCGCCCGACGATCTGCAGCCGGTACGTCCCTTTGGCAGCGACGATGCGAAACCCGCCTCGCTCGTCCAGCGTGCCCGGGGCCCCCACCTCGCCGACGAAGACCGACCCCCGCACCCGAGGCCACTCCCGAACCCGGACCGACCGCATCTCCACCCCGGAGCCAGCGACGCACTCGTACTCGACGGCGCCGCCCGGCGATACCGCGCCGATGGATTGGTCTGCCACGACGAAGGTGGCCGGCTCCCGGTCGTGGTTCTCGAAGCGGATGATCCCGTCCACCGCGCACGAAACGACGCTCGGTTCGAGCCGCAGCCCGGACAGCGCGACGACGGCCGGAGGGGCGACATCGAGAGGCAGGGACTCCACGACCTCGAGGAAAACCGAGTGGTCCCTCGAGACGGGACGGGCGACGGCGCTCGGTCGAGCGACCCTCATTCGGGTATACCCCTTTGTCGGCGGGGGAGGCGAGGGCGTCTCCAACACGACCCGACCGGTGACCGGTTGGGCCTGGGCGACCGCTCCCGTCGCGGCCGCGACGAACAGAGCTAGGACAACGACGTGCGGGCTGTTTTCCATCCCTGCGGAGGCGGTTGATCGCAGGTTGCAGCCAGGGTGTCAAACGGGCCGGATGCCTCTCTTCTTGGTCGCCATGGGACTCGGCTGGGCTCTGCTCCTGCCGCTGCCCGCGGTTCAATTCCCGGCGCACCTCGCCGCCTGGGCCGTCGCGGTGGCGGGGTGGCTGCTCGGGTTTGTCCGCCCCCCCCCGTGGGCAGCGACGGTGGGGGTGGGGCTCGGCGCTCGGCTGCTCGCGCTGGCTGCGTCCCCGGGCTTTTCGCTCGATGCCGCGCGCTACGTCTACGAGGGCCGGGTGGTGCGGTGGGGCGGGCTGATGTTCCCGTATGCGCATTCGCCGGCCGACGGCCCGGCGCTCGGGGTGCCGCCGGCGCTGCTCGACTCGACCTGGGCTGCGATCAACCACCCGGAGCTCCCCACCATCTATCCTCCGCTGGCCCAGCTCGTCTTCGCCGGCGCCTCCGCGGCCGGAGACCTGCTCGGCGACCCGCTGCTCGCCCTGCGGGCGACGCTCGTCGCCGCCGACCTCGCCACGTGGCGCTTGCTCCACGCGAAGGATCCTCGCGCCGGGTGGGCGTGGGGCCTGTGTCCGCTCGTCGTGATCGAGGTGGCCAGGGACGGACACGGCGATGGGCTCGCCGCGCTGGGTCTCGCCGCCGCCCTGCTGTCGTTCTCCAGGGGACGGTCCTGGTGTGCGCACCTGGGTCTTGCGGCCGCGGCGCTCACGAAGCTCAACGGCCTCGTGCTCGCGCCGCTCGCCGCCCGGATCGCACCCCGGTCGGCTTGGCCCTGGGCCGTCGCGGCCCCGGTGGCCCTGCTCCCGCTGGCCGTGGCGGGCAGCGACTCCGGTCTTGCCGCCTACGCCGCCCGTTGGCGCGCGGGCGACGGCGCCTTCGCGTTGCTGGTCGCCGCCGCCGAGACCGGTCTTGGGGGCCCGTGGCGCTGGATCCCCGAGCTCGGTCTCACCGTCAGCTCCGGGGCGCTCGCTCGGGGTCTGGCCGCGGCCCTGTTCTTGCTCGCCTACGCGTGCCTCGTCCGCAGGGCGCGGACCGAAGACTTTGGCGATCGGGCGGCGCTGCTCTTGCTCTTGCTCTTGCTGCTCGCGCCAACTTTCCACCCCTGGTACGCCCTGTGGCTGCTCCCGTTCGCCGCCCTCGGGCACGCGCAGGCGCCCATTCTATGGCTGTTGGCCACCGCGCCGCTGCTGCACCACCCGGCTTGGCTCGAGGCGACGCAAGGCCAGTGGAGGGAGCTCGTGCTGCCGCGGGTCGCGGTGCACGGGCCGGCATGGGTGCTGCTCGTCGGTAGCTTTCGCCGCTCGCGCCAAAAGGACGGACCGTCGGACGGTAGGGCGAGCCCGGGGGGCGCCTCCTCGGCGTAGAGTGCCGGGCCGTGCCCCTCGCCGACCGCCTCCTCATCGCGTGCAAGGACCAGGTCATCGAGCTGACCGCCACGCTCGAAGCCGCCCACCTCGACCCTCCGGAAGCGCTCGACGCCGCGGTGGCAGAGCGACTCGTCGCCCACCGCCACTTGGTCATGACCGACCCGATGGTGCTCGAGGACGACCTCGGGGTCGCGTCGGTGGTGCTGAGCCGCGATCCCCTTCCGGCGTGGGTGGGCGCTCGACTCACCGCCCACGGGCTCGTTCAGGAGAAGACCGAGGAGGGCGGGCGAGCGAGCGAGGGCTGGCTCGGTCGGGTGGGAAGGGACCGAAAGAGCCGGCTCGAGCGCTGGCGGCTGGCGTACGCGCGGGCGGCAGACCACGGCCCGGCGCTGTCCGCGTTCGAGACCGAGCTCATCGATCGGGCCCCTGACGCACCGCTTCACCCGTCCGACTTGGCTGATGCCGCCGAGGCGGTGCGGGCGGCGGCGGCGGTCGCGTATGGCCTGGACGCGCCGCCGACCGCCGAGGGGATCGCGGCGCTGGAGACCGCGTTGCGGGTCGATGCCGCCGACCGCTTGGTCCTGCACCCAGCGGCGGTGCGCTGCTTGGTGGGCGCGGTGGTCGTGGCCGTGCTCGACCGGTACCCGGGGGCCGAGTGGCAGCAAGGGGGGGAGCCGCCGCTGCTCGTGCCCGCCGGGGCCGAGCGTGTCGGATCCGATCCGGAGTTTCGGGTGGTGGAGCGAATCCGGAGGGGACCGCGGGCGAGCCTCGCCGCCTACGTCCTCGGGCTCGGCGGCTGAAATGCGACGACGGAGGAGCATTGACCGCCCGCCGCTGCCCTGGGGATAGTCCGGCGCTGATGAGCCTCCTGCGCCGAAGCCCCGCGCTCCGCCGTCTCCCGCTGACCGTCTTCTTCGGCCTATCGGTCGTGCTGGCCCCGTCCGTCGGGTTCGCGCAGCTCGAGGACGACCCGCTGGTGGACGAGGACGACCTCCCCGCTCCGGCAGCCGAGGCGCCCGAGCCAGCGGCCCAAAACGGCAGCCGCGAGCGAATCCTCGTCATCCCATACCAGCCGATCTTCCGTTCGGCCGAGGCGGCAAAAGCGGCTCAGGCCACCGACCTGGTGGTCAAGGAGCTTGGCCGGAACTACGACGTGGTCCGGGGCGGCGTCGCCAAAGACGGCTCCAAGGCGCCGTCGGCCGAGAAGTTCGAGGCGTCGCTGGCCGAGGCCCGCGAAGCGGAAGCGAAGAAGGACATCGATCGCGCGATCGAGCTGCGGCAGCGGGCGCTGGCCGAGATGGAGGCGAACGCGGGGGCCATCCCCGATGCCGAGACCTTCATTCGCGCCCACCACGAGCTCGCGCGGGCCCAGATGTGGGCCGGACGGGACGAGGAGGCCGCCAAGACGCAGGACGCGGCCGCCCGCATGGCGCCTGGCTTCGATCTGCCCGCCCGCGACTACAGTCGCTTTTATCGGCGTCGCTTCGAGGCCGCAGCGAAACGAGCGGTGGCGGACAAGCCGGCCGAGCTGCTGGTTCGAAGCGCGCTCCCCGGAGCGAAGGTGCTGATCGACGGGCGGGAAGCGGCGATCGCGCCGGTGCGACTCGAGGGTGCGCTGCCCGGGAAGCACTTGCTGCAAGCGCAACTCGACGGGGTGCCGACGGCGGGCCAGGTCGTGACGCTGCGCCCCGGTAAAAACCCTGAGGTGACGATCAGCTTCGGAGCGACGTGGGGCGGGGTGGCCATCGGGGCGGTCGCGGACGCGGTCGCGGGCAACGAGCTCGGAGCGCCCGCGGTCAAGAAGGCGGTCGAGGCGGGCCAAGAAGCCGAGGCCTCGTTCGTCGCCATCGGGGGCATGGCCCACGACAAAGTGGCCGGCAAGTTCAACGTGCACAGCTTCGTCGTCAACGTGAAGTCCGGCGGGGTCATGAAGCTCGAGATGGCCAACTTCGACCTCGACATGCTCACGGCCGAGTCGGACGTCATCCGCGTGGTCCGAGCGATCGAGCAAGGGGTGAAGAACTTCGGCGACGCCAAGCAGGCGATCGCGTCCATCGAGGGCAAGGTGCAGCGGCAGGACCTGGTGAACGCGGTGGACGCCAAGCCCGACTTCTCGGTGCGCAAGGCGGCGCCGGCCCGCGGACCGGAGAGAACCCCAGCGGTTCGGCGTCCGATCCGGGTGCTGAAGAGCACCGGGACGCTCAGGATCAAGGACGAAGAGGAGTAGGCCGCGACCGGCCAACTCAGGCAAAGAGGGGAACCCGGGCCCCTGGCGACGCTTCGACGACCTGGGAGGCGAATCCCTCCGCGGTGAGCGCCTCGGCGAGCTTTCTCCGTCCGGCCAGCTCCCCGTGCACGAGCGCGATGGTGGAGAGGCGCCCGTTGCGGGCGATGTTTCGCGCGAATGAAATCAGACCAGCCCGGTCGGCGTGCGCCGACAACCCCGGCAAGGAGTGGACCCGGCACGCGACCTCGCGCTCGACTCCGAGAACCCGGACGCTGCGCCGCCCCTCGAGCAGGCGGCGTCCGAGGGTGTGCTCTGCCATGAAGCCCACGATGACCACCGCGTTGTCGGGCCGGCCGAGACCGCGGCGAAGGTGGTGAACGATCCGGCCGCCTTCGCACATGCCCGAGCCGGCGATGACGATGCACGGCTCGTCGTTGCCCTGCAGTTGGATCGAGTCGGCGACCTCCGAGACGTACCGAAGCCCGGGGGGCGAAAACGGGTCCTGCCGGCTCAGCAACCGAGCCTGCACCTCCGGCTGTAGGCACTCCGGGTGGAGCTTGTAGATCTCGGTGACCGCGATCGCGAGCGGGCTGTCCACATAGATGGGAACGTCGGGAATCGAGCCGGAGGCTTTCAGCGCGCCGAGCGCGTAGAGTAGCTCCTGGGCGCGCTCGAGAGCGAAGCTCGGGAGGTAGACCCGGCCCCCCTTCTCCACGGTGCTGCGGATGATCTCGCCCAGCTGCCGCGAGGCGTCGGAGGGGGCGGGGTGGAGCCGGTCGCCGTAGGTGCTCTCCATCACGAGCACCTCGACCCCGTCCACGTCGGCCGGGGGATGGAGCAGCGGGAGCTCCGCCCGGCCGAGATCTCCGGTGTACAGCAGACGGCAACGGCGGCCCCTCCGCTCGAGGTCGAGCTGCACCATCGAGGAGCCGAGGACGTGGCCGGCGTCGTGCAGCGTCATCGTGACCCCGGTGCCGATCGGCATCGGTCGTCGCCACGGCACCGCGATCATCTGAGTGAGGGTGCGGGCCACGTCCTCGGGGCCATAGATGGGCTCCACCCGCTGCGGATCGCCAGACCGGGCGAGCTTTCGGTTGAGGTACGCGGCGTCCTGCTCCTGGATGAGCGCCGAGTCGCGGAGCATGACGCTGGCGAGATCGCGGGTGGCCGGCGTGCTATAGATGTTCCCCTGAAAACCTCGTCGGACCAGGCTCGGGGCGTTGCCGGCGTGGTCGAGGTGGGCGTGGCTCAGGACCAGGGCCCGCGCGGCGACCGCCCACGCCGGTTGCTCCCGGTTTCGGCGGTTGGAAGCCTCACGGCGCCCCTGAAAGAGGCCGCAATCGAGCAGCACGTCCTCGCCCGGACCGAGCCTGATCCGGTGGAGGGACCCGGTGACCCCTTCCGACGCCCCGTAGAATTCGAGTTCCGCCATCGACCCATCATGCCACGACCGGTCGGCCGGGACCGCCCAGCCCGAGCGCTCAGGGCCGGTGGCGAAACGAGGGCCGGTGACGAAAGGAGCCTAGCGGCGCAGTCGCGTCGCTGCGTCCACCTTGGCCACCGCGAGCCGGTAGGCGGCGGCCCTCAACTCGGTCGGCGCCGACGCCTCGGACCGCAGCTCGGCGTAGGCCAATCGCATGCGCCGCTCGAGCTCTTCGTTCACCCTCGCCTCGGTCCATGGATATTGGCTGAGGTTTTGGACCCACTCGAAGTAACTGACCGTCACCCCGCCTCCGTTAGCGAATACGTCGGGGATGACCACCACCCCGTTCTTGGCGAGGATCGCGTCCGCCTCCGGGGTCGTGGGCCCGTTGGCCCCCTCGACCACGATCCGGGCCCGAACGTCGGCGGCGTTGCTCTCGGTGAGCACGTTCTCGACCGCCGCCGGGATGAGCACGTCGCAATCGGAGAGCAGGACCGAGTCACGGGGGACAAAATCGCCTCCGGAGAAGCCCTCGATGGTCCCCGTTTTCCGGTTGTGCTCGATCAAGGCCGGCACGTCGAGGCCGTCCTGGTTCTCGAGCCCGGCCGCGCGGTCGCTGACCGCCACCACGCGGGCCCCTCGCTCCGCCACCAGGCGCGCCGCCCAGCTGCCGACGTTGCCGAAGCCCTGCACGGCCACCCTCAGCCCGGCGAGCGGGCGGCCCAAGTCCTCGAGCGCCGCCTCGAGCGCGAACAAGCACCCCCGACCGGTGGCCGCGACCCGGCCCGCCGAGCCCCCGAGCTCGAGCGGCTTGCCCGTGACCACGCCCGGAGAAAAGCCGGCGTGTTTCGCGTATTGGTCCACGATCCAGGCCATGACCTGGGCGTCGGTGCCCATATCGGGACCGGGAATGTCCTTGTTCGGGCCGATGACATCGACGAGCCCGTCGGTGAGCTGCCTGGTCACTTCCTGCTTCTCGCGCCGTGACAACGCGTGGGGATCACAGTCCACCCCGCCCTTCGCGCCACCGTAGGGGAGGCCCATGATCGCCGTCTTCCAGCTCATCAGCGCGGCGAGCGCGCCCACCTCGTCGGCGTCGACCGCTGGACCGTAGCGCAGGCCGCCTTTCATCGGCCCCCGAGCGTCGTCGTGCTGCACCCGGTACCCGATGAAGGTCTCGATCTGCCCGTCGTCCCGCTCGATCGTGATCTCGACCTTGACCTGGCGCTTCGGGGTCACCAGCTGGCGCTGGGCCCGCGCGCCGAGGCCGAGCGACCGCGCGGCTCGCTCGAAGTTGTGCAGGGTCGCCTCGAGAAAGTTCATGCTCCAAAGCGTAGCGCAGATGGGACCGGGCAAACGACTGGCCAAGACCGCTTCACCTCGAGCTCGGCCGCTCACGGGGGTGCCACTCGAGAGAGATCGGCGCGGTTGGCCGAGGGATGCCCGTGGCCTTGATCTTCATGCCGAGCTCGGCCGCGCGCTTCAGGGGACCGATGAGCCGTTCCAGCAGATCGGGGGCGTCGTCCATGGTCTTCCACGGGACGTGGATATCGCCCAGGCTGCGCTCGTCGCACCGAAGGTGCACCCGCGCGCCGGTGGCGCCAGGGTCGAACGCGAAATCGAATCCCTGAGCGCGAGCGAGCGGCTCGAGCCGGGCCTGCAGGGCCCGGAGCTGAAGCCGCTTCTTCTTCTCGCGCTTCGCCGCGCGGGCGACCACCCCTTGCCGCCACGTCTCGGCCAAGAGCGCAAACGCCTCGAACTGCGCGGCCGCGGCGACGGGAAAGGTCATCTCCGTCCGGCGAGCGTATCGGAAGGCTCGGAGGTAGAGCCTCTTTTCGCGGTCGAGGTCGAGGTGGACGGACTCCCCTCCGTAGGGCTGGCCGGGCGCCTCGATGGAGAGAACGAGAAAATCGCGCCAGCCGTCCTCGATCCTCGCCGAGCCAGAAGCGGACCGGATGGACAGGCCGTCGCGGCCGCGGAGCGTCGTCTCGAGCTCCGCCCTGAGATGGGCCTCGGCCTCGGCGCTGTCGAGCCTCAGCGCCGGTTCTTTGGCGGGAAAGGTCTCACGAAGCCATTTGAGGAGGGTCGGCCTTGCCAGCGCCATGTCAGCCTCGATCCGCCTTCCTTCGCCCGCGACCGCCGGGCTCCATCCTCTCGACAACGACGGCAGCGTCAACCGACGACCGGAGCACGGCAAAACGGATCGCCGCCTTCCCGTCCGCGTCAAGAGCGGTCCGGTCGGATGAAACACGCCTTGCCCAGCCGCCCCCCCGCTCGGTCGAGGCGGACCCCCATGGTCCGCCAGGTGGACTCCTGCGTGAACAGCCAGACCATCCGAGTTCGTCGGCACTTGGGCGGCGTGGGCGTCGGGGCGAAGCCATCGGTATAGATGAGGAGCCCGTCGTAAACGGGGTGGGCGTCGATGTGGTCCATCACCGGCTGAAAGCTGGTGCCGCCGCGGCCGAGGACCGTGTAGGCCCGGCGCCCCCGGCGGAGGCTGAGCACGGGGCCCTGCACCTCGGTATCGAAGGCGATCACGTCGATCTGGGGCACGCGGTGGGCAAAAAACCGGTGCACGATGCCAAAGCCCGCCGCGATGTCCTCGTCCGACATCGAGCCGCTCACGTCGAGGGCGAACAGGAGCCGGGCCTTCGGCTCGTAGCGCCGGCCAAGCTGCTCGAAGCCGTACCGGCGCGAGGGCCGGCTTCGCGTGAGGCGGACGTCGGAGGAGGGCAGGCTCGCCCGGAACTGCCGCAGGACATCCTGGTAGCGGAGCCGGGGGGAGAGCCCGGCCAAGAGCTGGATTTTTGCACGGCCGGCGACCGTCCCCCAGCTCTGGCTGGACTCGGCGATGCGGATCTCTTTTTCGATCGCCTCCGCCACGTCGTCGTCTCCATCCCACCCGGCGGCGTTCGACAATCCCACCTTCTCGGCGTCGCCGTGAAGAGCGAGGCCGAACCGGCCGCCCGAGGCCGGACCATCCCCGCCGACCTTGGAGCCTCCCGAAGCGCCGCGCGCCGCGCCCTGACCTCGCTTCGCGCCGGTTGCCCCGGTCCGTTCGCCAAACCCCGACCCCGATCCGCCCCCTTCCTCGTCGGGCGAGCCCGGACCTCGCTTCGAGCCGGGAGCGGTCTGTGCGAGCAGCCGATAGTAGTACTCGAACCATTGGCCGTCGTGATCGGCCGTCCGAAACACTTCGCGCGCCGTCGGCAGGAAGGGGAGGCGCAAGACCTCTTGCAAGGCCAGGTTGCTCGCTCGGTAGGCGAGTGAGGGATCGGGCTGGCGGCGGTGGTACGGGTGCCGAAGCGCGATCCGGAGGCCTTCGAGGAGCATCACGGCGCGAAGCTCGCCGTCGTCGAGCCCATCGATGAAGGCTGTATCGTACTCGATGCGCCCAGCGAGGGTGCGGATCGTGGGGCACCGTGGGTTCGCGACGAGCCGGTGCGTAGACCACACGCCGAACAGGAGCGGCTCCACCAGAAACCAGCGCTCGAGCTCGGCCCCGATGCGCTCGCTCGCCGTCTTCGGTCCTTTGCGCCGCCGTCCTCCGGGGGGCGCCGGATCAGACTTCGATGCCACCGACGTAGGCCTCGAGCAGCTTCTTCATCTTGGGCGAGCTGGCGACGAAGCCGAAGGCGGCGTCGAAGCGGGGATCTTCGAGCCGAGACGCGAAGTGGGCGAGCCCCTCCCTCCGCTTGGGCGCGTCGAGGAGTTCGAGATAGCCAAGGAGGTTCTTCGCGGCGAGCTCGAGGTCGTCCGTCGGCAGCGGCGGGCTGAGTCTGAGGAGGATTCCGTCGTTCAGGAGGGCGAGCTCGGCGAGGCCGAGCTTCTCCACCTTCTTTCGGTCCGCGGCTCGGCCAAACAGGATGTCGTCGGCACGGAGCCCGCCCGCCGAGGCGAGATGGGCCCTCAGCGCGGCGGCCGATCGCGCTCCCACGATCCCCGCCACTGCCTTGTAGTGGATGTCCTTCAGCTCCGGGACGGAGCCGATGAGCTGGCTGACGCGGGCCCACGCCCTTCGGTCCGGCGTCTTCACCAGCCCCGACCGGGCGGCGATCTCGGCTTCGGACGCCCCGCGGTCGGCATCGAGGTGGATGGGTTCGGCCTGGATGAACGCCACGATCCGAGCATCCACGCCCGTGCGCTTGGCCCAGACGAGCCAGTCGTCGACGGTCGGGGTCAGCTCGTACAGGTTGAACCGGGAGACCAGGGCGGGGTCGAGGTCGGTGACTTGGAACTCATCGCCTTCGTTGACCGCGGCGACCACGACGCTGCCCTCCGGGAGGCGGCGACCGGCGAGGCTCCGGTTGAGGGTCAGATCCTGCACCGCTTGCAGGAGCTCCGGTCGCGCCCGGTTGAGCTCGTCGAGAAAGAGCACGATCGGCTCGCCCGGCTCGGGCCACCAGTGCGGCGGCAAGAACACGGTCCGGCCGGTTGCCTCGTCCTTGTGAGCGAGCCCGATGAGATCCCCCGGGTCCGCCATCTGCCCGAGGAAGAAGGGGACGACCCGCATGCCTCTCGCCTCGTAGTGGGCGCGGATGATCTCGGACTTTCCGATCCCCTGTTTTCCCATGAGCATGAGGCTCTGGTCCGTGGGCGTCAGGGCCAGGATGGCCTCGAGTTCGAGGGCGTCGATGCGGATGGACATGGATGCAGCTCCCTTCGGTAGCTTGGCGAAAGAGGGCGCACCCGGGCGAGCTTCGGTCGTCAGCCCTCGGGGGGGATTCGGAGCGCACGCTCGAGGATCGCGCCCGCTTTCTCGAGGTGGGGGCCGAGCTCGAAGAGGGCCGCGAGCGCGGCCGGGTCGAGGTGGCGGGTCACGTCCGGGTCGGCGGTGAGCGCGTCGAGCAGCTCGACCCCTTCGTCCCAGACCCGCATCGCCGCCCGCTGGACCCGGACGTAGGCGTCCTGACGCTCGAGACCGGCCCTGGTCAGGGCAAGCAGGACGCCTTGCGAAAAAACGAGACCGCGGGTCAGCCCGAGGTTCTGCCGCATGCGCTCCGGATAGACGACCAAGCCATCCACCACCCGGCGCATCCGCCGGAGCATGAACACGACGAGCGCGGTGGCATCCGGCGCGATGACCCGCTCCACCGAGCTGTGGGAGATGTCGCGCTCGTGCCAGAGCGCGACGTCCTCGTAGGCGGCCTGCGCGTAGGACCGAAGAAGCCGGGCCAGCCCGCTCACGTTTTCGGTCAAGATCGGGTTTCGTTTGTGGGGCATGGCCGAAGATCCCTTCTGCCCCACCGTGAACGGCTCCTCGGCCTCCCGAACCTCCGTGCGCTGCAGGTGCCGGACCTCCACCGCGAACCGCTCGAGCGACCCGGCCAGCGTAGCGAAGGCGCCAAAGAGCTGGGCGTGGCGGTCCCTCTGCACCACTTGGGTGGCGACCGTCTCCGGCTCGAGACCCAGCCTGGCCAGCGCCCGGGCCTCGACCTCCATCGGGAGGTGGGCGTAGGTCCCCACCGCGCCGGAGAGCTTGCCGACCGCCACCTCGGCGCGCGCCGCCCGGATCCGGCCCAGGTTGCGCCCCAGCTCGGCGTAGAAGCCGGCGAGCACGACCCCGAAGCTGATCGGCTCCGCGTGAATGCCGTGGGAGCGGCCGACCATCACCGTCGCCCGGTGCTCTTCGGCTCGGGCCCGAACCGAGGCCCGAAGAGCGACGATTTCGGTCTCGATGACGGAAACCGCCTCCACCAAGCGAAGCGCGAGCGCGGTGTCGAGCACGTCGCTCGAGGTCAGCCCGTAGTGCACGTGGCGCGCCACCGGTCCGGCCACCTCCTCGAAGGCGGTCAGAAACGCGATCACGTCGTGCTTCGTGGTCGCCTCGATCTCGAGGGCGCGAGCGGCGAGGCGCTCCATGTCTGCGGTCTTCGCCGCCGCCCCGATGGCCGCCGCGTCCTCTGGGGGGATGAGGCCGATCTCGGCCATCGCCTCGCAGGCGGCGACCTCGACCCGGAGCCAAGTGCGCACGGTGTGGGCGTCGGTCCACAGCGCGGCGACGTCGGGGGGGGAATACCGAGGGATCATGGGCTTCTCATTTCGGGTCCGCGCAGCAGCGGAAGCCGACATTGTCCTTCGCCAGACCGGGGGCCTGGATGCGGCGAGCGGCGCAGCGACCGTCGTAGCCGGGCCGGTCGGACGCGCCGCCCTTGACGACGTAACCGCTGCCGGACTTGCTCGCCGTCCACTCCGCGACGTTGCCGCTCATGTCGAACACACTGTAGCCGGAGCGGCACGTCCGAAACTCACCCGACGGAGCGACCTCGCGGTCCACGCCCTCCTCGTTCTCGGTGTTGCATCGCGCCGCGTCCCAGACCGAACCATAGGGGTACCTGAGAGCACCCGGACCCTTGCACGCCTTCTCCCATTCCTCCTCCGTGCACAGCCGCTTGCCGCGCTTCTTGCACGCGGCGCTCGCCGTCCCCCACCGGACTCCGGCCGAGGGCGGTTTGCTGCGACCGTTCGGATACTCGTAGTAGTCGATGCAAAACGCGGCGACCTCGACCGCTCGCTCGTCGAGATCGCCGAAGTTGCGCTCCGGGTCGTTGCGGGGCGCGCCCATCGTGAACGAGCCGGCCCCAACCGCGGTCATCCCTTTGGGACAGCTTGCGTCGTCTCCCTCCGGCGCCACGAAGCCGGCGGTGCGGACCGCCGACGCGGGCGCGCTCGGCTGGGCGGGTGGAGCGGCAGGCGGCCCCGAAGGCGGAGCGGAGGGCGGAGCGGAGGGCGGAGCGGAGGGCGGAGC
>DAIQNR010000061.1:0-6423 GCA_036788295.1 Myxococcota bacterium | reverse complement strand
GCGCCCTCTCTTCCTGCAGCCGGGCCGCCTGCGCCCTCTCTTCCTGCAGCCGGGCCGCCTGCGCCCTCTCTTCCTGCAGCCGGGCGGCCTGCGCTTTCTCCTCTTGAAGCCGGGCGGCTCGAGCCCTCTCTTCTTGGAGCCGGGCGGCCTGCGCTTTCTCCTCTTGAAGCCGGGCGGCCTGCGCTTTCTCCTCTTGAAGCCGGGCGGCTCGAGCCGTCTCTTCTTGCAGCCGGGCCGCCTGCGACCTCTCCTCCTGGAGCCGGGCCCCTTCCTCTCGGGCCAGCGCCGCTGCCGCGTCCGCCGCCGCCTCTGGCCGCTCGGCGGGCTGCTGCTGGGCGTCGCCAGCCTCGGCCTGGGAGCCTGTGCGCGCCTCCCGCTCCCGAGCAGCGAGAATCATCGCGCTCTGCTGCTCGATGAGCTCGTTTTGGCGAGCCACCATTCGCGCGCTCTCGCCGACCTGCCACGCCGCGAAACCGAGCAAGGCCAGCGCGAGCACCGAGACCGACACCGCGATCGCCATCCAGCGCCGGGACCTCGCCTCAGCGAGGGGAGGAACGCCAGCCACCCGCGACGGCGGAAGCGTCTTCGATACCGGGGGGCTCGCCGCCGCCGGCAGGGTCGAGATCCGCGGACGGGTCATCGGCCGCTGCCGCCGCGGGGTTGGCATCATCCCGGTTGGGGCCGGGACCGCAATGCTGCGGTCGGGGATCACGACCGCGCGGGCGACCGTGGGCGGCCTGGTCCGAGGCTTCCCGTTGACCACCGGGCCCGAAGCCGCCGGCGGTTCCCCATGGGGGATGACCGAGGGCTCCAAATGGGGCGCCGTCCGAGCGGGGCGCGACCGATCGTCTTCGGTCGGCTCCGTCTGCCTGCTCGAAGAGTCGGGAGCCTCGGACCGAAAGCTCGATCCATCGTGGTCACCACCACCTAGCTCGTGCTCCGCCGTTTCCGGTACCGGCAGCGGGCCGATCCCCGGTTCCGACCCAGAGTCGAGCGCCGCCAGCACGGCGGCCGCGCCCGAGCGCGGTCCTTCGCCCCCGTCGAGCCGTCCGAGTGCGGTGTGGTCCGACAGCTCGGCGAACGAAGGGGCCGGCAGCGCAACGTCGACCGTCTTCGGGCGCACGATGACGAGTCCCGGCTCGTCTTCGAGACGCTCCGGCGCCTCCTCGTGACCACCGAAATCCTGCGAATCACCAATGAACTCGATGGAGGAGGGGCTCACCTCCTCGAGCCCGACGAGCGGGATCGGGTCGAGCGCGGCCTCGGTGGCTTCGTCCTCTTCGCCGAGAAAGCTCCCGCCCCGAGCATCGATGAGGTCCGCCCCATCGGGGGCAGGGTCGGCGCGCGTGTCCGACCCCGCAAAGCCAGACGCCGCAACCTGGGATGCACCGCGACGAGCCGGAACCGCGGCCTCGATCATCTCGTCCTCGACGGAGAAGCTCCCGGTCCCGTCCTTCGGCGTGCGTGAGGGCATGCGGTGGCGGTCGACGTCGAGTCGCTCGGTGGGCGGGTCCTCGGGCCGACCCGAGCACGCCTCCGCGAGGCTTCGAGCGAGCGCCCCGGCCGTCCGCGGACGCTCCTTCGGGCTGCGGGCCACCGCTCGGAGGACCAGACGCGCCACCTCCGGGGTGAGGCTCTCGGTCGCGCGGCGGAGCAGGTCCGGCTTCGCGTCGTCGTGGATGACGCCGGTGAGCATCTCGGCGAGGATCACCCCCAAGCTGTAGACATCGACCGATGGCTCGAGCTCGGCGACCTCCGCCCTGACCTCGGGAGCGAGGTACCGAAATCCGGCCCCTCGCTGCTTCTGAATGGCCAAAAATGGCTTTCGGGGGAGCCCTCGAAGCAGGCCGAAGTCGGTGACGACCAGCAGGTCGGGCAGGACGAGCACGTTCTCCGGCTTCAGGTCCCCGTGAAACGTCGTGGGGTGAGCGGCGTCGAGGGCGTCCGCGAGCTGCCCGAAGATCGGCTCCACTTCGGCAAGTGAGAACACCTGGCCCTTGTCCTTGCGCAGGTCGATGATCTTGCGCAGCGAGAGGCCCTCGAGGAAAGCGGTCGCGACGTAGGGGCGGTGCTCGTCTCGGCCCTCGTCGAGCACCGAGACGATGTTGGGGTGATGCACCTTTTGGGCGATGCGAATCTGCCTGGAGAACAGCCGCCGGTCATCCGCGGTCTGGACCAGCTTGGCGTTGACGACCTTCAACGCCACCGCGGAGCCATCCCGCTCGTCCACCGCTCGGTAGACCACACCGACCCCGCCCGAGCCGACGATGTCTTCGATCCGGTAGCGGTCCGCCACCCGGTCCCCCGGCTTGTGGACCACGGCCATCACCCGGCTCTGGGTGCGAGGACGCGATCGCCCGGGGGCAGGTCCGGCGCTCAAGTCGGCGCCGCAATTCCAGCAGTTCGTGGCCCCGTCCTGGACGTGGCTGCCGCATCGATAACAGAGCAATCCCAAACCTCTCGGTCCCCGCAGCCGTGCCCCAGGGCGCCCGTCGGAAGCAACGGACGAAGGGCCGGCGACAAAACAATCTGCATCGTCTCGGCGGCCCTCGCCGCCGCTGGCGGCGTCGGCGCTTCGGTCTCGTCGGTCGAATACGGCCGGTTTGCTCCCTCCTCGCGCCACCGCCGGCTCCGGCCGAGCGAATCGCGGGCTGGAGATGAGGTCCCGAGCTGGCCCAGCGTTTTTCGTCGCCGGCCCTCACCGTCCGGTGTGGCCGAAACCCCCCGCCCCACGGGGGGTCTCGTCGAGCTCGGTGACCAGATGGATCTCGGCGATGGCGACCGGCGCCACGACGAGCTGGGCGATGCGGTCCCCGGGCGCGACGCCGAACGGCGCGTCCCCGTGGTTGATGAGCAGCACCCGGAGCTCTCCCCGGTAGTCGGCGTCGATCGTCCCCGGGGCGTTCAGCACGGTCACGCCGTGTTTCCACGCGAGGCCCGAGCGAGGGCGCACTTGGCCCTCGAATCCGTCGGGCAGGGCGACGCAAAGCCCCGTCCCCACCGAGGCTCGCCCGCCGGGGGGGATCGTCACCGACTCCGCCGCCGCGATGTCGAGGCCCGCCGACCCAGCCGTCGCGTAGGCGGGAAGAGGCAGCAAGGGGCGTCCGGGCAGCGCCCGAAACCGAACCGGGACCACCAGCGCGCCCTCCATTCGCGCGCAGTTAGGCCGGACCGGTGCGGAAGTCAAAGCCCGGTGCTTGCGCCGGCCGCCACCATCCCGGTTGATCCAACCATGCCCGACCCCTCCCTCGGACCCAACACCCGCGCGGTCCACACCGAGGCCCCGAGCCCTCCTTCGTACGGTCAGCCGCTCAGCGTCCCGATCGTCCAGACCAGCAGCTTCGGTTTCGAGAGCATGGCCGACATGGAGGCGTGCATGACCACGCCCGGCTCTGGGTACACCTACAGCCGGATCCAGAACCCGACCGTCGACGCGCTCGAGCGGGCGGTGGCCGAGCTCGAAGGGGCAGAGGGCGCGATCGCCTTCGCGAGCGGCATGGCCGCGATCCACGCCGCGCTCGTCGCCGAACTGAAGAGCGGCGAGCACCTGGTCGCCCCGCTTTCCCTGTACGGCGGGGCGTATGCCCTGTTCGAGCGGCTCTTTCCGCGCCTAGGCATCGAGACCACCTTCGTGGAGGACGCGAGCCCCGAGGGCTTCGCCCGGGCGATGCGCCCGAACACGCGGGTGCTCTACACCGAGACCATCGGAAACCCGTTGCTCGCCGTCCCCGACCTCGACCGGCTCGCCGAGCTCGCGCACGGCAACGGCGCCCGCCTCGTGGTGGACTCGACGCTCGCCTCGCCCGCGGTCGCCCGGCCCCTCGAGCGGGGGGCGGACCTCGTGATCCATAGCGCCTCGAAGTACCTCGGAGGGCATGGAGACCTCATCGCCGGGATCGTCGCTGGAGACCTCGGCCGCCTGCGCGCGGTCCGGCTCGTCGCCATCGACGCCGGGGGGGTGATCAGCCCGTTCGTCGCCTGGCTGATCCTGCGCGGGCTGAAAACCCTCCCCCTGCGCATGGTCCAGCACCAGAGCTCGGCCCTTGCCGTCGCCCGCTACCTCGACGGCCACCCCCGCGTCCGGGCCTGCCACTACCCCGGCCTCCCCGGGCATCCGGACCACATGAGAGCCAAGGACGTGCTGTCTGGGGGGTTCGGCGGCCTCGTGGCGTTCGAGGTCGAGGGCGGAGACGAGGCCGCGTGCCAGGTCGCGGACCGCCTCAGCCTGTTTGCGAGGGCCGGCTCGCTCGGCGACACCCACTCCTTGGTCGTGCTCCCCTCCCGGGCCTCGCACCGGACCTTGAGCCCCGAGGCTCGGGTCCAGGCCGGGATCCGGCCCGGATTCCTGCGCCTGTCCATCGGGCTCGAGGACGCCGAAGACCTGGTGGCCGATTTGGAACGCGCGCTCGACGCCGACGTCTAGTCAGGCTCGACGCCCCCACTTCCCCCTGCTAATGCGGATGCACGGATGAAGGCAGCGGGGGCCGCGCCGGCCCTCCGGTGCTCCCCGAAAAGGACGACCATGGACGAGACGAAGACCTACAAGGTGCGCGACCTCTCCCTTGCCGACTTTGGTCGCAAGGAGATCGAGATCGCCGAGAACGAGATGCCGGGGCTGATGGCGCTCCGCGAGGAGTTCGGCGCGACGAAGCCGCTGAAGGGGGCCCGGATCGCTGGCTGCCTGCACATGACCATTCAGACCGCGGTGCTGATCGAGACCCTCGAGGCGCTCGGGGCCGAAGTCACTTGGACCTCGTGCAACATCTACTCGACCCAGGACCACGCCGCCGCGGCCATCGCCAAGGGCGGCACCCCCGTCTTCGCGTGGAAGGGGGAGACCGAGGAGGAGTACGAGTGGTGCATCGAGCAGCAGCTCGCCGCGTTCTCCGGGGGTCAGGGCCCGAACATGATCCTCGATGACGGCGGGGACCTCACGCTCATCGCCCACGAGCGCTACCCGCAGTTCTTCTCCGGCAACGACCCGATCCGTGGCGTCTCGGAGGAGACGACGACCGGCGTGCACCGGCTGTACGACATGGAGCGAAAGGGCATCCTCAAGTGCCCGGCCATCAACGTGAACGACTCGGTGACGAAGTCGAAGTTCGACAACCTGTACGGCTGCCGAGAGTCCGGGCTCGACGGGATCCGGCGGGCCACCGACGTGATGGTCGCCGGCAAGGTGGCCGTCGTCGCTGGCTTTGGCGACGTCGGCAAGGGCGTGGCCGACTCCCTGCGCACCAGCGGAGCCCGGGTGATCGTCACCGAGGTGGACCCCATCTGCGCGCTGCAGGCGGCGATGAGCGGCTACGAGGTCACCACGATGGACGAGGCCGCTCCGCAGGCGGACATCTTCGTCACCGCGACCGGCTGCGACGACGTGATCCGCAAGGAGCACCTGCAGGCGATGAGGCACGAGGCCATCGTCTGCAACATCGGGCACTTCGACACCGAGATCCAGGTGAAGTGGTTGAACACCAACCCGGAGATCAAGCGGGAAGAGATCAAGCCCCAGGTCGACCACTACACGTTCCCCGACGGCAAGAAGATCATCCTGCTCGCCCAGGGCCGGCTCGTGAACCTGGGCTGCGCCACCGGCCACCCGTCCTTCGTGATGAGCGCGTCGTTCACCAACCAGGTGCTCGCGCAGATCGAGCTGTTCGCGAACCCCGAGGGCAAGACCTACGAGAACAAGGTCTACGTGCTCCCGAAGCGGCTCGACGAGAAGGTGGCGGCGCTGCACCTCGGTCGGCTCGGCGTGAAGCTCGAGAAGCTGACCCCCGCCCAGGCCGAGTACCTCGGTGTCCCGGCGACCGGCCCGTACAAGCCGGAGTGGTACCGCTACTGAGCCTCGCCCGGCGCCGGGCAATCCAGCGCCGGCGCTCCTCCCTCCGCCGGATCCGACACCAGCCGGCGAAACGTCACGTTGATGCGTTCCCCCGCCGCCGAGGGCTGCTTCGGCACCCCGTGGCGCCAGCCGTGCTGCATCCGCCCCCCCATCACGAGCAGCGATCCGGGCTCGAGCGTCATCGAGATCTTCCGGTGCCGCAGCTTCTTGGGCTTGGGCTCGAGCACGAAGCGCCGGGCCGCCCCGAGCGAGAGCGCGGCAATTTGGGGATCGGGCCCGAGCTCGGGCTCGTCGTCGGCGTGCATGCCCATGTGGTCGCTGCCGTCCCGGTAGCGATTCAACAGGACGTGGTCGAACTCGAGCCCGGTGGCCGCCTGCACCCGCTCGAGCAGCGAACACAGCGCGGAGCCGAATCGGCGGGGCGGCAAGGTCTGGCCCGAGTACCGGTACGGCCTGTCCCCCGCCCAGCCGATGAGGCGAGGCTGGAGCACCTCCTTTCCGAACACGGTGATCGGTCGCTGCTCCCACTCGACCTGCTCGATGAGCTGCGCGTGCGTCGCCGCCATCTCTTCGGCGCA
>DAIQNR010000060.1:0-35247 GCA_036788295.1 Myxococcota bacterium | reverse complement strand
CGAGGGCCGATGGCAGGCGCAGGACGGGCGGTCCTTGCACTCGGGATCGCAGTACTCGCAGCCGGGGTCGCAGGCGAAGGTGACGTCGCAAACGCAAATGCACTCCGGATCGCAGGCCTCGCAGCCGGGGTCGCAAGCGAACGTGCGGTCGCAGGGGCAGCCGCACTCGAGGTCGCAGGCGCACGCGCCGCCGGCGCCGTCCGGGTCGCAGGCGAAGGTGCGGTCGCAGGCGCACGGGTTCGGCGGCTTCGCCGCGGGGGTTTCGGGCCCGGCGCCGGCATCCTCGGCCGGGGCGCCGGCGTCCTCGGCCGGAGCTCCCGCGTCCTCGGCTGAAGCGCCCGCGTCTTCGGGCAAGACCCCGGCGTCCGGGGGCGGAGGGGGCACGCCCGGGGGCTCGCACACGGAGACCCGGCCGCCTGCCTGCAGGGTGTAGCTCTCGCAGGTCTGGGCCGCGTTGCAGACGGCGGGGTCGCCGGAGCAGTCCTGGTAGCAGGTGGCGAAGCGGTTGCTCGCCGAGCCGAGGCACGGCCCGGTGCCGCAGGTCACGAGCCCAGAGCAGTCCTGCCCCTCGCGCACGGCGGGCAGGCACCAGGCCCCCTCCCGAAACCCGGTCTCGCAGGCCCAGTCTTCGGGGCACGCCTGCCCGGAGGCGCAGGAAGGGGCGCAGATCCCGACGCAATCGAGGCCATCGGCGCAGGCCTGGCTCCCGTCGCAGCGCTGCCCGAGCTGCAGCTCGCTGAAGTTGCCCGGGTCCTCGCAGTCGCCCGAGCGGGGGACGCAGAAGTCGGCGCTGGTCCCCCCCTGAAACTGCACGCTGAGGCACCGAAAGTTCGGGTCGCAGCTCGAGCCCTGGCACGGGACGACGCATCGGCCCAAGTCCTGGTCGGGCAGGCCCCGAAGGCACAGCCCGCCGCCGGCGCAGGCGTTCGGGACCTCGAGCTGGCACAGCTCGCAGGCGCCCCGCTCGAGCCCGTCGTCCCGCAGGCACACCTGCGCGCCGGACGGGAGCGAACCGCAGGCGTAGCCGGGAGGGCAGCCGGCGGGACCGCAGGGCTCGGTGCAGTAGCTGCCGGTGCTCGGGCCGACGCACAGCCGCGAGTTGCAGTCCGTGTTGCGAGTGCACGGGTAGCCGAGTCCGCCGGGCTGGCCCGGGTACAAGGCGCAAACCCCTTGGATGTCATCCGTGAACGGCACCCGCAGGATCCCGCCGGCGTAGGCGGCGTTCATCACCCCGGTGCCGAGCCCGCAGGTGCCGTTGTCCGAGCAGTGCCCGAGTCCGAGAAAATGGCCGTATTCGTGGACGGCGATGGATTCGATGTCGGTGCGGGGCCGGTCGGTGCGGACCGACCAGGTGTAGTCCCGGTCGTTGAACTCGATGTCGGAGTCGAAGCGGCACTGCAGGTCGTGCCGGCGGCCGGTGTTGTCCGTGACCCGGCCGCAGGCGCGCCCGGTCCCCGTCGTCCAGTTGACGCCGATGGCGCCGCTGCCGTTGGTCCAGGACCGCTCCCAGAAGATGTTGTTGCGCCCGTCCTGGCCGTTGGCTTGGGGGGTGCACGGGTAGGACGCGGGCCGCGCGGTGTAGGTCGTGCAGCTCACGCTGCCGCCGGAGCCGCGCGAGGTCCAAGCCGAGATCGCCCGCTCCACGGCCTGGCGCTGCTCGGCCTGGGTCGCGGAGGTTCGGGTCGCGTTGGGGGTGATGCAGTAGGGGACCGGCAAATCGGCCGGGCTCCACCGCGCCGGTGTCGGAACCCACGCCGCGGCGGTGAGGAGCAGCGCCCAGGAGAACATTCAGATCCCTCGGTCCGAAGCCACTGGGATAGGCCGGGGAAGCTCGGGGATCTTGAGGGTCGGGTTCTTCGAGATGAGCGCGAAGCTCCGAACCTGGGAGAGGAACCGGCCGAGCGGCTCCGGTCGCATCGGGGGCAGAGGTTCGATGCGGCTTGGCCGGCCGTCTCCGTCGTAGCGGAGGGCGGCGACGTCCGGGTGGTGCCGAACCACCGGCTCTGGACCCCGGCCGATGTCCTCCACGTCCACGGTGTAGGTCCCAATTCCGATCCCGATGCTCACCAGCGTGGCTCCGAGCGGCTCGAGGAACAGCACCACTTCGTCACCCGGCTCGTAGTGGGCGAGCCCGGGAGCGGTCTGCCACGTCTGCCCGACGGTCCCGCCCCCCCGCTCGAACAGAACGGTCGCCCCGGGAGAAAAACCGCCCTTGATCGACTCGATCACGCGCAACGCCACCGTCGTGCGGATCCGCGCCTCGTCGTCCGTGAACGCCGAGTCCACCCGCTGCACCACGCCGTGCACGATGACCGGCGCCCGCTGCACCTTCTCGCGAAGGGTCATCGCTCGAACCACGGTCGCCTCCACCGGAGGGGAGGCGAGGGCCAGCGCGGTCACGGTCAGCAGGCGAACCACGGTGGGAGGATAGGCGACAGCTTCGGCCCCGTCATCGGTCGCTCTTCCACCGGATGGGTGCCCGCGGACGAGGACCCCGCCCCGGCCGCTCCCCTTGGTCCCGCGGAGGCCGGCTTCACCGCCGATTGCCGGGCCGTCCTCCCCGTGCGAACCTCCGCGCTCATGATCCGGTGGGGGGTGACGACCGTCCTGTGCGCGGCGGCCTGCGGCGTTTCGGGGGACCCCGGTCCTCAGTCCGGCCTCGACGGCGCGAGGCCTCGAATCGAGGACGACCCGGCCTTCGTCCCGGCCGCACCGGCGGTGGCCACCATCCGCCAGGGCGCGTCGCTGGTTGGCGATGTGGTCGTCGTCCCTGGGGACGCTCGCACGGTGAGCTCGTCCGGTCCCGGGCGGTTCGGGATCACCGCCGAGAACCGAAGAGCGGTGATCGACGCCGTCCTGTCGGTGCTCCCCGATCGCTACGACGCGGTGCTCGTCGGCACCAGCTTCGAGGACGAGGCGGTGGAGAACGCGGCCTTCGAGCTCCTCTGCAACGACGTGCGCGGCATCGGTCTGTCGGTCTTCGACGCCCGCCCCGATTTTGGCCTCTCCCCGGACGGACGGCTGTGCACCTACGCGACGGTCGGGGACGTGGCCGGCTATGGGCCGCTCGACCAGCTCGGCGCGGTCCGAGGCCGGTTTCACGCCCTGGCCTCGGCCCTGCTCGCCAGCCGCTGGACCATGTACCTCCGCTTTCAAGCCGCGACCGGGCCATCGACCGCTCTTCTCGGGGAGGGCGACTTCGGCTGGAGCGCGCTCGCCCAGTCCAGCGGCTCCTTGGCCCGGGGCGTCCTGCTCGAGGTCGTGACCCCGCCCGATGCCGACGGGGTCGGGGCCTACCGGGTCGCGGGGCGAAACCTCGGCTTCGCGCCGCTCGACCTCTACGCCATGGGCCGCATCCCTCCCGAGCAGGTGCCGGTGCTGTTCTACCTGGCGAACGCGACCGTCGATGGGGAAGCGGTGACGAGGACGGACCGGCTCGAGGTCGGGACCGAGATCCGGGGACAGCCGGTCCTCGTCAACGTGCAGCAGGTCATCGACGCGATGGGCCGGCGCCAGCCGAGCGCGCGGGCCCAAGACCCGTTTCACCGGGTCGCGTTCGCGTTCGTGACCGCGCCCGGCGAGTCCCGAGCGGCCTACCAGGCGAAGCTCGACGCCTTCGAGCAGGCCCGCGCCAGCCTGCCCGCGTCGTGGCGGGCGTGGGGCGGGGGCAGCTTGTGCACCGATATCGCCACCCCGTGCCCGGAGCCGCAGCTGCGGCTGCTCCCTCCGGTGATCGAGGACGACGGCGACGGCATCGTGTCCCCCGGAGAGCGGGTTCGGGTTCTCCCCGTTCTTCGCAACGTCGGGATCGGGACCGCCGAGGGGGTGCAGGTGCGGGTCTCGTCGCTCGACCCGGCGGCGACGGTCGAGGGCGAGGCGAGGGTGGCTCCGCCGGTCCCCGAAGGCGAGTCGGTGCAGCTCGCGGAGGGCTTCGAGCTCACCGTGTCGGCGACGGTGGCCTGCGGCAGCGGCGTGGCGCTGCGGGCCGAGATCACCACCCGCGAGGGTCCGGTGTTCACGGACGACTTCGTGGTGGCGGTCGGAACGCGGCGGCTTCGGTTCGACCCGCTCGAGGAGGCGCCGGATTGGCGGGTCGATCCGGATGGAAACGACAACGCGACCCGAGGCGCGTTCGCGCTCGGGCCGCCCGAGGAGGTGAGCGCGGCGGGCGTGCTCACCCAGCCTGGGGAGGACCACACGCCGGACGGCGAGCTGGCGTTTTTCACCGGGCCCAGAGCGGGCAGCTTCTTCTCCACCCACAACCTGACCGGCGGCCGCACCACGCTCGAGAGCCCGGTCTTTTCCCTCGGCGACGCCCAGGACCCGGTCCTCGTGTTCCGGGCCTGGCGGAGCGTCTGGGACTTCACCCAGGATCCGCCGCGACCTGAGCGCCACTCGCCGCTCAGGGTCTCGGTGTCGAGCGATGGCGGCGAGACCTACGCTCCGCTCGGCGAGTTCTCGGGCCAGACCGAATCGTGGGCGAGGGTGAGCTTCCGGCTGCGGGACGCCATCGAGCCCACCGACCGGGTCCGGTTTCGGTTCGTGGCCGAAGAGCAGCAGCCAGCCAACGTCGAGATCGGGATCGATGACATCGAGCTGCTCGACTTCGCCGCCACCTGCACCGGGACGACGGAGCCCGAGCCCGAGCCCGAAGTCCCGGACACCGGGGAGGGCGGAGGGTGCCGAACCGGGCCCGGGACCGTTGCCAGCGCTCTCGCCGTGCTCCTCCTGTTTTGGCGTCGCCGCCGGTGATCGCGTCGATCGACCGGCTCGGCGGCGTGCTCGTCGCCCCGAAGGCGACGTTCGGTCGCCTCATCGAGCGCGACGAGGGCCGGCTGTTCGGGGTCCTAGGCTGGTTCTTCGTTTGGGTCGTCGCGGTGGCGCCCGAGCCGGTGGGTCGCGGGCTGCTCTTGCTGCGATCCGACGCCTGGGCCGGCGCGACGCTGGTTCTGAGCACGGCCGTCGATCGGCTCGCTGTGGTGGTCGGCGTCGCCATCGCCGGCGCGGTTGGGCTCAACCTGTGGTCGCGCCGGGCCGACCGGAGGCTGGACCTCGACCGTGCCCTCGACCTGTCGGCCCACTGCCTCGTGCCGTTTTTGGCCGTGGCCACCGCCGGCTCGGTGCTCGCTTCGCTCGGCTTGAACCTCGAAGCGTCCCCTCACCGGCCGCTGCGGGGGGACGCGGGTTGGGTGGCGGTCCGGGCGATCGTCGGTTTCGGCCCCTGCGCCGTGCCCTACGCGGTGCTGTTCGCGCTCTTGGGGAAGAAGGCCGGGCCCTGACTCGGTTCTTGGCCGCTCAAGTGGGCGGGGGCGGGCGGAGCAGCGCCCTCACCTCGTCGATCGTGCTCGCTTCCTTCGCGGTCTTGTCCGGGCGGTAGCCTCGAACCCGAGCGAAGCGGAGGGTGACGCCGCCCGGATAGCGGGCGCTCGCCATGACCGAGTCAAAACCGATCTCGACCACCAGCTCCGGGCGGACCCACACCACCGCCCCGTCGCGGTGGGTCTCCCTGGACAGCAGCGCCTGGGTCTGCTCGGCGAGCAGCGCGTCGGTCAGGCCCTTGAACGTCTTTCCGAGGGGGATGAACTGGCCGGAGTTGGGATCCCGGGCGGCGAGGTGCAGGTTCGAGAGGGTGCCGGTCCGCCGTCCCGAGCCCCACTCTGCGCCGACGACGACGAGGTCGAGGGCCTGGACCGGCTTGAGCTTTCGCCAGGACGCCCCCCGGTGCCCGGCCTCGTAGACCGCGTCGAGGTCCTTGGCGAGCACCCCCTCGTGCCCGGCGGCCAGCGCATCGGCGAAAAAGCGGTCCGCTGCCGCCCGGTCGGCGGTGACCACCCTCGGCACGAGCAGGGTGGGCGGGACCACCGCGGCCAGCGCAGCGTGCCGCCGCTCGGCCGGGGCATCGATCAGCGCTTCTCCGTCTACGAACAGCGCATCGAACAGAAACAGCGACAGCGGCAGCCGCAATCGCTCGGCCTCGACGTCGAGGCGGCGGCCAAACCGGGACATCGTCGTCGAAAACGGCAGGGGGCGGCCGGTCCCGGTGAGCGCGACCACCTCGCCGTCGAGCACCACGCTCCGCGCGGACATCGCGCGCGCGGCCTCGACGAGCTCGGGGACCGCCGCGGTCACGTCGGCGAGGCTTCGGCTGAACACCCGGACGTCCTCGCCGTCCTTGTGGACCTGCACCCGGGCGCCATCGAGCTTGCACTCGAGCGCGACCTCATCGCGGCCCGCGAGCGCCTCTTCCATCGAGCTGGCGGTGGCGGCGAGCATGGGTCGCACCGGCGACAGCGGCACGACCGTGAAGCTGGCGATCCCCGGGGCGCCTTCGGACAGCGCGGTGCCGAGCGCCCGGCCGAGGTCGCCGCCGAGCATGTGGGCCCGCCGCACCGCCGCCTTCGGCAGGCTAGCGGCCTCGGCCACCGCGTCGAGCAGCACCGCCTCGAGCGCGCCTTGGCGCAGCTCGCCGAGCAGGAGGCGGACGAGAAACGACTGCTCGGCGGCGGTGGCTCGGGCGAGCAGGGCACCGAGCGCCTCGATCCGGCGCTGGCGCGACCCGGCGCCGGGTGCGACCGCGGCGAGGTCGGAGAACGCGCGATCGACCTCGAGCACCTCGAGGCTCGAGGCCGGCGTGGGGGCGACCCTCAGACCGCTCGCCGCCGCCGGTCCGAGTCCGATGCGGCCCTGCCGGAGGGACCCGGACAAGAAGTGGGGGACGACGGTGCGCTCCTCCCCGTCGAGCCTCGACAGCAGCTCGCTGAGGCGCGCGACCTTCGCGTTTCGGCCGGAGAGCCGGGCTACGGCGTCGGCGCAGGCTACGACGTCGGCGAGCCGCATGGGCCGGCCGCTACCGACTCGGCTGGGTTCGAGCAAGGCGCGACCGGCATCGCGACGGCAACAAAACGCTTGCCTCTACGCTCCTGGGTCGCACACCGTACGACTTACGGCGCTTGGCGCCGGACTCTGCATGTGGTCCCCAGCCCGATCGGAACTCGCGCAAAAATTCGCTGTGGTCATCGAGCCCGTGGTGGAGAGCGAAGGCTTCGAGCTGGTGGACGTGGAAGAGGGGACGGGTCCGCAGGGGAGCATCGTTCGGGTCTTCGTGGACACCATTCCCCCGGGGGATGCGTCGGCGGGAGTGGGACTCGATGATTGCGCTCGGCTCTCTCGCGCCCTAAGTTCAGCGCTCGACGGGGCGGAACCGATCGACGGGCCCTATGTGCTCGAAGTGTCGTCGCCCGGTCTGCTCCGGCCCTTGACCAAGCCGGAGCACCTGGTCCGGGCCCTTGGGGCTCGAGTCAAGGTCAAGACCCGCGAGAAGCTCGGTGGACGCCGGGTGCTCGTGGGCACGCTCCGCCACCTGTCGGACGACCGTCTGCAGGTGGAGGTCGACGGGGCTCTGGTGGAGGTGCCGCTGGCGCAAGTCGCGCGCGCCTCCCTCGAGCCTCTCTTCGACTGAGGGGAATCGGCCCTGCCTCGCTGCGGCGAGGCGGCCGGGCGAACTCCCCCGATCTTCGCCGCCTCGGTGGTCGTGGATCGGTCGTGGCCCTCGGAGCGGGGACCACGGCGGGCCGCGTCCCGTGGCGCGGCCCGAACATGAAGAGCGGCATCGGGCCGCCACGAGGACGAATCGATGGATGGGACCAATCTGAACTCCGTGATCGAGCAGGTGGCCCGAGAGAGGAACATCTCCCGGGACGTGCTGGTGGAAGCCTTGGAGGCGGCGGTGCTGACCGCGGCCCGCAAAGTTCTCGGCATGGAGCGAGACCTCGAGGCGCACTTCGACGACGAGTCGGGCGACGTGGGGCTCTTCGAGTTTCGAACGGTCAGCGAAGAGCCGAGCCCCGATCCGACGCTCATCACGCTCGAGGAGGCGCGCGAGCACCGGCCCGACTGCATGGTTGGAGACTCGGTCGGCTTGCCGCTCGACATGAACATGGGCCGGGTGGCGGCGCAGGCGGCCAAGCAAGTCATCATCCAGCGGGTGCGGGAAGCGGAGCGAGAGAACGTCTTCAACGAGTACCGCGACCGAAAAGAAGAGCTCGCCACGGGCACGGTGCGGCGGTTCGAGCGGGGCGCGATCATCGTGGACCTCGGCCGGGCCGAGGCGGTCCTGCCCCTTCGGGAGCAGGTCCCGCGGGAGTCGTACCGCATCAACGACCGCATCCAGGCCTACGTGCTCGACGTGAACAAGCAGGCCCGCGGCTCCCAGATCGTGCTGTCCCGCACGTCGCCGGGGCTCCTGATGAAGCTGTTCGAGATGGAGGTCCCCGAGATCTACGAGGGCATCGTCCGCATCGAGGCGGCGGCGCGGGAACCGGGGATGCGGTCGAAGATCGCGGTGAGTTCGAACGACCGGGACGTGGATCCGGTCGGCGCCTGCGTGGGCATGAAGGGCTCGCGGGTGCAGGCCGTCGTGCAGGAGTTGCGGGGCGAAAAGGTCGACATCGTGCCTTGGGATGCCGACCCGGCCCGCTTCGTGTGCAACGCCCTCGCTCCGGCGGAGGTCAGCCGCGTGCTGATGGACGAGACCAACCACCGCATGGAGATCATCGTCCCCGACGACCAACTCTCGCTCGCCATCGGACGCCGCGGCCAAAACGTACGGCTCGCTTGCCAGCTGTCGGGCTGGCGGCTCGACATCATCTCGGAATCGAAGGTTCGCGAAGTGAAGGATCGGGCGTTCCGGTCGCTCGGCCGGCTCGAGCGGGTCTCCGAGATCCAGATGCAGACCCTGTTCAACTACGGGATTCGCTGCGCCGAAGACTTGCGCGCGTCGGACGTCGACTTCCTCGCTCGGATCCCCGGCATCGGGGAGGAGATGGCCGCCCGCATCCAGAGCGACGCCGAGCGCGTCGTGGCCGAAGAAGCGCTCGAGGAGAGCGCGACGAAGAAGATGGCGGCCGAAGAGGCCCGGGTCGAGGCCCGCCGCATGCTCGAGAAGGCCACCCAGGTGGGTTCCCATGGCACCGAGCACGACCGGATCCGCCGGGTCCGCGGAGTGGGCGAGGACACGGTCGCGAAGCTGGAGCTCGGACGGATCCACTTCGTCGAGGACCTGACCGAGTTCGAGGACTTGGAGGCGGTGTCCGCCCAGACCGGCCTCGAGCCGGAGCGCCTCGACGAGCTGCAGCACGCGGCGCGCGCGTACCTTTTGCGCGAGGCCGAGGGGCGAGAGGGGGAGGCTTCGGACGACGGCGCCGGGCCCGAGCCCGACTACGCCCCGTCCGAAGCGCTGCTCGCGCTGACCGCGCCGCCGGAAGAGACGGAGGCGACCGCCTGAGGCGGTCGTGAAGACGCTTGGGTCGAACGGGAAAGAAGCCCCGGAGCGTGCTCCGGACGCCAGGCGGCGCCGGCCGACCGATGCGCCGGTGCGCGTGGTCCCGCGAGGCGGCGCCCCGAGACGAACTGCTGCGACTCGTTCTTGACCGGTCGGGCCGGGCGTATGTAGACCTGCGCGGAGTAGCGCCGGGACGCGGCGTCTACATCGTCCCCGACGCAGACGTCGTTGGCCGGGCATTGTCTCCAAAGGGTTTGGGTCGTTTGTTTCGGGGGCGGGCAGCGGGCTTCGGACCGGTAGGAGAAAGCGCGGACGGCGCGGTTGCGGCCATCGAAGAACTCTTGCTCCGGCGCGCTGTCGAACTGGTTGCGCTCGCCCGACGGGCGGGCCAACTGGAGATCGGGTTCGAAGCGGTGGTGGAAGCGGTGTTGAAGAGTCCCAGCGGGACCACGCTCGTCCTGGCCGAGGACCTCGCGGAGGGAAGCCGGCAGTCGGTGGAGCAGGCGGTCGAGCGGGCGAAGTGGCTCGTTCGGCGCCGCCGATTCGGGACGAAATCAGGGCTTGGCTCGGCGATGGGCCGCGGCGAGACCGGCATCTTGCTGTGCAAGGCCGGTGCCCTGGCCGACCGGATTGGCGCCGAAGGAGCCAGGCTCGGTCGGCTCCGTGGCCAGGAAGTGGCCTTTTGGCGAGACCGTCCGGCGGTCGAGAGTGCGTCCGAGGCGGCCGACGATGCGGCCGGGATGGAACCACCGGACCACGATGAACATCCGCCGCACATGCGGGCGGGAACGCGAAGCGACCGCTCTGGGGTCGACGAGCAAAGAGGGATGGTCCGCGGCAGCGCCGTGGACGCGAGGAACTGCCACTAATGGTCAAGAAGCGCCAAGAGGACCAGACCCGACGGGGGTCGGGTAAGGAGAAGGAGGCTCCCAAGCCCGCGCCTAAGGCGATCCTTCGCCGGGGCGGCAGAGCCTCGGAGCAGGCGAGTGAGGCCGGGTCGACGCCCGCCGCTTCCCGCACCGATTCCGCGCCGGCGGCCGCTCCGGCAACGCCGGTCCGCCCAACGCCGGCTCGGGCGACGCCGGCCCGCCCCACTCCGGCTCGCGCCACGCCCGCGCGCCCTGCTTCTACGCCCGCTCGACCCGCGGCCGCGCCGGCTCGACCCGCTCCAGCAGCGGTCGCGCGAGGCGCGGACGAGGAGCAGTCCGGTCCAAGCCGATCCGCGGAATCGGCCCGCGCTGCTGAGCCGGCCCGCGCTGCTGAGCCGGCCCGGTCCTCTGAATCGGCCCGGTCCGCCGAGCCCGCCCGGTCCGCCGAGCCCGCCCGGTCCTCTGAATCGGCTCGATCCGCTGAATCGGCCCGCCCCGCTGAGTCGAACGGGGCCGCTGAGCCGGCCCGGTCGGCCGAGCCGGCGCGGTCCTCTGCGACCGAGGCTGCGCCGACGGCGGTCGTCTCGCCGGATCCGGCGGCCCGATCCGAGCCGGCCGCCGTGGCCGCATCGGACCATACCCCGACTTCCTCCCCCGCCGAGGTTCTGCGCTCTGCGGCGACCGCGGAAGCGGCGCCGGGCGAAGCGCCCGCGGCACCGGTGCAGCCTCAGCTGCGCACCGAGGTCGAGACCGCTCAACCCACCGATCCGCCTACCCCTGAGACGCACGATGCGGCGGCGGAAGCGAGCCCCAGCGATCCTTCCGCTGCGCCCGGCTCGAGCGACGACGATCTGGAGACGCCGCGAGCGCGCCTCGATCGTCGGCTCCGAGACGACTACGACGAAGACGACGACGAGAAGCCCGACCTCGACCTCGAGGATTTCGGGATCTCCGAAGCGGACTTCGCGCTGCGGCCCCAAGCAGACACCGGGAGCCGCGTCGCGCCTCCGCCCCCATCCACGACCGTGCCGAACCCCAAGAAAGACGACATCTCCAAGCCGAGGGTCGTCGGAAAGATCGACCCCGAGAAGCTGAAGGCGCGCCTCAACGCCTCGAAGCGACCCGAGCCCCCGAAGGAGTGGGGCAAGCAGAAGACCGAGCCGACCCCCGGCGTGACCGAGAAGGTCATGGTGAAGGATGCCGGTGGCCGCGGGAAGCTGGTGGACGCTCGAGAGGTCGCCAAAGGCAAGAAGAGCGGCCGACCGAGGCGGGAGGAGCTGTCCGCCAAGGAGCTGCTCGAAGCCAAGACGAAGCAGGTCTTCTATCCGACCCCGAGCCGCAAGAAGCCGAAGGGGAAGAAGAAGTCCCAGGCCCAGCGGGAGGTGACGGTCGTCGCGAACCAGCAGCCGATCGTCATCGGCGCGACCATCACCGTGGCCGATCTGTCCCAGCAGATGAGCCGCAAGGCCAACGAGCTCATCATGTGGCTGATGAGAAATGGGGTGATGGCGACCATCAACCAGCCGATCGACCACGAGACGGCGGTGATGCTCGCCGAAGACCTCGGGTACGAGGTGAGCTCGCGGCTGCTCGACGAAGGCCAGCTGCTGTCGGGCGATTCGCTCGAGACGGTGAAGGCGAAGACGGTCAAGACCGGTCAGACGCGGGCGCCGGTGGTGACCGTGATGGGCCACGTGGACCATGGGAAGACGTCGCTGCTCGACCAGATCCGCCACGCGAAGGTGGCGGAGGGCGAAGCGGGCGGAATCACGCAGCGCATCGCCGGCTACCAGGTCGAGACCGCAAAGGGCATGGTGACCTTCCTCGACACCCCGGGCCACGCCGCGTTCACGTCGATGCGGGCCCGCGGTGCCAATGTCACCGACATCGTGGTGCTCGTGGTGGCGGCCGACGACGGGGTGATGCCGCAGACCAGGGAGGCCATCCGCCACGCCCAGGCGGCCAAGGTGCCGATCATCGTCGCCATCAACAAGATGGACAAGCCGGAGGCGAACCCGGGCCGGGTGCTCCAGCAGCTCACCGAGTACAACATCGTCGTCGAGGAGTACGGCGGAGACACGCTCGCCCAGCGGATCTCGGCCAAGACCGGAGAGGGCATCCCGGCCCTGCTCGAGCAGCTGGCCTTGCAGGCTGAGATCCTCGAGCTCAAGGCGGAGACCGACGTCCCGGCGGTGGGCTCGGTGATCGAGGGCCACATCCACAAGGGCCGGGGTCCGGTGGCCACGGTCCTCGTGCAGGAAGGGACGCTGCGCCGCGGCGACACGATCGTGGTCGGGGAGAGCGTCGGCAAGGTCCGGGCGATGATCGTGGACGGAGGTCGGCAGGTGAAAGAGGCCGGTCCGTCCACTCCGGTGGAGATCCTGGGTCTCGACGCGGTACCGAACCCGGGCGAAGAGGTCCGGGTGGCCAAGGACATGGCCGCGGCCAAGGAGCTCGCCGCCCACCGCCGAGGCAAGCGGCGGGCGCAGGAGCTGGCCGGGACCGCGAAGGTCAGCTTGCAGGATCTGTTCTCGCGCCTCAGCGGCGACGAGCAGAAGGAGCTTCGGCTCATCCTGAAGGGCGACCTTCAGGGTTCGGTCGAGGCCCTCGCGAAGGCCCTGACCGACCTCAGCACCCAGAAGGTGAAGGTGAACGTCATCGGTTCGGGCGTGGGGGCGGTGAACGAGTCCGACGTGGAGTTCGCGGCCGCGTCCGAGGCGATCATCGTCGGGTTCGCGGTGCGGCCGGACACGCCGGCGCTGAAGGCGGCTCGGTCGCTCGGGGTGGACATCCGCGCCTACGACATCATCTACGAGGCGGTGGACGAGGTTCAGGCGGCCATGCGCGGCCTGCTCGCCCCGGTGGCCAAGGAGCAGTACCTGGGCCGGGCCGAGGTCCTCAAGACGTTCATGGTGCCTCGGGTGGGTACGGTGGCTGGCTGCAAGGTGGTCGACGGCGTGATGCAGCGAAACGCCAACATCCGGCTGCTCCGGGACGGAAAGAAGGTCTACGACGGCCGGCTCGCCAGCCTGAAGCGGTTCAAGGACGACGCCAAAGAGGTCCGGGAAGGCTTCGAGTGCGGCATGGGCATGGAGAAGTTCAACGACATCAAGGACGGGGACATCTTCGAGGCCTACGAGATCGTGATGACCGAAGCCGTCCTCGATGAACCGGTCAGCGGCCCGGTCGAAGCCCGGCCGTAGGTGGTCGATGTACGTGGGCGCGCTCGAGCTGAAGCTGTTCATCCCCGAGGTTCGCTCTCTGAAGGAGAAGCGCTCGGTGGTGCGGAGCGTGATCGAGCGGACCCGGGCCCGGTTCCGGGTGTCGGTCGCCGAAGTCGGAGACAACGACGTCCACCAGCGGGCGGTGATCGGGGTGGCCGCCGTGGGCAACGACGCGGCCCACGTCGGCGCGGTGCTGGCCGAGATTCGGTCCGCCATCGAGGTCGCGGTGGTCGGCCGAGCCGAGGTGGTGGCCGAGCACACCGAGGTGCTCGTGGTCGGCTCGCGCCACCTTTGAACCCATGACGAAAACGGGACGGGGAGGTGGGCGGCCGGAGCGGGTCGGCGAGCAGATCCGCCAGGTTCTGGGCGAGCTGCAGATGTCGGGGGCGCTCGGCGTTCCCGACCTGGCCAAGGCGAGCCTCGTGTCGTTCACCGAAGTGAAGATGAGCCCGGACATCTCGGTGGCGCGGATCTACACCTCGGTGTTCCCCCCGGAGCCCGAGGTGGCCCTCGCGATCCTCGATGCGCTCGCCCGGTCCGCCCGCCGGATCCGCAGCCAGGTTGGCCAGCGGATGCGGCTGCGCCACGTGCCCGAGCTGCGCTTCGTCCTCGACGAGAGCCTCGAGCGGGGTTCGCGCATCGACGCGCTGCTCGGTGAGATCCGCGAGGCGTCCGAGCCCGGAGCGAGCACCGGGCCGGCGCCGTCGGGCGGCGATCCCGAGGAGGAGAGCTGACGTGGCCCGGCAACCGTCGGTGTCGGGGGTGGCGCTCGTGGACAAGCCCGCCGGCCCCACGAGCCACGACGTCGTGCAGCAGCTCCGCCGGGGGCTTCGGCAGCGGGAGGTCGGCCACACCGGGACGCTCGATCCGGCCGCGACCGGGTTGATGGTCGTGACGCTCGGCCGGGCCACCCGGATCGCTCGTTTTCTCGAGGCCACCGACAAGCGCTACGAGGCGGTCGTCGAGCTGGGGCGGAGCACGACCACGTGGGATGGAGCGGGCGAGACGCTCGAGGTGGTCGAGCTGCCCCCGCTGGACCGATCCTTGGTCGAGCGCGCGCTCGCTGGGCTCGTCGGTCGGTTCGAGCAGGAGGTCCCGGCCTACTCCGCGGTAAAGGTGAACGGCGAGCGGCTGTACGCCAAGGCCCGCAGGGGCGAGGCGACGACGGGGCCTCGCCGCTGGGTGGACGTGCACGGGCTCACGCTGCTCGGCTACGATCCGCCTCGGATCTCCTTGTGCGCGCAGGTCTCGAAGGGGACCTACATTCGGAGCCTCGCCGTCGAGCTCGGCCGTCGCTTGGGCGTGCCCGCCCATCTGGCCCAGCTCCGGCGAACGGCGGTGGGCCCCCACCGGGTCGAGGACGCCCACCCCCCCGAGCGGTTCGCGCTCGAGGCGCCGCCGGTGATGGCGCCGGCGGAGGCCCTCTGCCACCTGCCGGCGCTGACCCTCGACGGTTCGGCGCTTTGGCATGTGGCCCACGGCCGGCGGATTCGCGGCCCGTCGCTGGCGGAGGGGTGGCTCTCGCTGCTCGACCCATCGGGCGCGCTGGTCGCGGTGGCCCGCGCCGCCGGTGAAGCGGAGCTCGCCTACGAGGTCGTCCTGGTTCGTCCCGAAGACCTCGCACGAACGGTTTGACAGCCCGGAGGCTCGCCCCTAAGGTCCCCCGGTTCTCGCAGGAAGGTACGAACGAGCATGTCCCTACTCCCAGCCCAGAAGACAGAGATCATCGTGGGGTATGGCCGATCCGACGGCGATACCGGCAGCCCGGAGGTGCAAGTCGCGCTGTTGACCGCGCGCATCAACCACCTCCAGGAGCACTTTCGAAGCCACAAGAAGGACCACCACTCCCGAAGAGGGCTGCTGAAGCTGGTGGGCCGCCGCCGCCGCTTGCTGCGCTACCTGCAGCAGAGCGACGACGGCCGGTACCGCACGCTGATCGGGCAGCTCGGTCTTCGCAAGTAGACCCACCGAGACGCGCGCCCTGGGGCTCGAGCGGGCTTGGACGGCCGATGTTCATCGGGCGCCGGCTCGGTCCGCGTGGGTAGGTCGCGCAATGGGCCGAGCGGGCGAGGGCCGAGCGTCTTCTGACGAGCCATCCGAACCGCCCCCGGCACTCCGCTCGTTCGGTCCATTGCTCGATCCACCGACGATGCTCCGCGGCGCCCTGGACGGGGCGGGCCCGGCCACGGGCGTGACCCCACGGAGCACCATGACCGAAATCATCAGGAACGTTCAGGTCGGAGAGAAGACGTTCACGTTCTCTTTGGGCCACATTGCCAAACAAGCCCACGGGGCCACCATGGTGGGGTTCGGCGACAGCCGGGTCCTGTGCACGGTGTGCGGGGCCAAAGAGGCCCGCCCCGGGGTGGACTTTCTCCCTCTCACCGTCGACTACCTCGAAAAGACGTTCGCCGCGGGCAAGATCCCGGGCGGGTTCTACAAGCGGGAAGGGCGCCCCCGAGACCACGAGACGCTCACGTCTCGCATCATCGACCGCTCCCTCCGCCCGCTGTTCCCGAAGACCTGGCGGTCGGAGACGCAGGTCATCGCGACCGTGCTGAGCTACGACGCCGACCACGCCACGGACGTGTGCGGCCTCATCGGCAGCTCCCTGGCGCTCACCCTCAGCGACATCCCGTTCGAGGGGCCGATCGCCGCCGTTCGGGTCGGCCGGGTGGGCGGGCAGCTCGTGGCCAACCCGTCGGTCGAGCAGCGCGAGCGCTCGGACCTCGACCTCATCGTCGCCTGCTCGGAGCAGGCGATCACGATGGTGGAGGGCGGCGCCGAAGAGGTCCCCGAGCAGGTGATCGTGGACGCGCTCTTGTTTGCCCACGAGTCCTGCCAGCCCTTGATTCGCTTTCAAAACGAGCTGCGGGCGGAACTCGGTCAGCCGAAGCGAGCCATCCCCGAAGAAGAGCGGGACCCGCACGTCGAGGCGCGGCTGGAGGCGATCGCCGGGGGACGACTGTCCGAGGCGGTGGTGGTCCCCGAGAAGCACGCCCGGTACGCCGCCATCGACGAGGTGAAGAAGGCGACGCTCGAGCAGCTCGCCGCCGAGCTCGGTGACGCGTGGCCCGACAAGGAGCGCATCGCCAAGAACGCGTTCTCCGAGCTCAAGTACGTGCTCGTTCGCCGCAAGGCGGTGAAGGACAGGATCCGCCTCGATGGCCGCGGCCTCGCCGACGTCCGCCCGATCTCGGGGCAGACGGGATTTCTCGAGCGGGTGCATGGCTCGGCGCTGTTTCAGCGGGGCGAGACCCAGGCGATCGTCACCGCGACGCTCGGCACCAGCGCCGACGAGCAGAAGCTCGATACCCTCGAAGGGTTCACGTTCAAGCGGTTCATCCTCCACTACAACTTTCCCCCGTACTGCGTGGGCGAGACCAAGTTCCTGCGCAATCCGGGGCGGCGCGAGATCGGGCACGGCGCGCTCGCGGAGCGGGCGGTGGCCCGGCTCCTCCCCGACGCCGAAGCGTTCCCGTACATGGTGCGGGTCGTCTCCGAGATCACGGAGTCCAACGGGTCGTCGTCGATGGCCTCGGTGTGCGGGGCGACGATGTCGATGCTCGACGCCGGGGTGCCTCTCAAGGCGATGGCGGCGGGGATCGCGATGGGTCTCATCGAGCAGGACGGCGGCATCGCCGTGCTCTCGGACATCCTGGGTGACGAAGACCACCTCGGCGACATGGACTTCAAGGTCTGCGGCACCGAGAAGGGCATCACCGCGGTCCAGATGGACATCAAGCTGACCGGCGTCAGCCGGGAGACGCTCGAGACCGCGCTCGAGCAGGCCCGCGAGGGCCGCCTTCACATCCTGGGCGAGATGAAGAAGGTCATCGACGGGCCGAAGCCGGACATCTCGAAGTGGGCGCCGCGCATCACGAAGGTGAAGGTGAAGCTGGAGCGGATCAAGGACGTGATCGGGCCCGGCGGCAAAGTGGTGAAGGACATCGTGAACAAGACCGGGGTGTCGATCGACATCGCGGACGACGGCACGATCTCGATCGCGTCCTCCGACTCGGTAATGGCGGAGAAGGCGATCAAGATGGTGAAGGACATCACCCGAGAGCCGGAGATCGGGAAGATCTACCTGGGCAACGTCAGAAAGGTGGTGGACTTCGGCGCCTTCGTCGAGATCTTCCCCGGGACCGACGGCCTGGTGCACATCTCCGACCTCGCCGAGAAGCGGGTGAACCGGGTGGAGGACATCCTTCGCGAAGGGGATGAGGTGCTCGTCAAGGTGATGAGCATCGACCGGCAGGGGAAGATCCGGCTGTCCCGAAAGGAAGCCATCGGGGAGCCGCTGTCGGAGTAGCCGGCGGCGGTTGACCGGGGCCGCGGTTTCGCGTTCGAACCCCGGACATGGCGCGGGTCCTGGTGATCGGGGGCGGCGGGCGTGAGCACGCCCTGGTGGAGGCGCTGCTCGGCGCGCCGTCGAGGCCGGTTGTGCAGGTCGCGCCCGGAAACCCCGGGCTCCCGAAGTTGGTCCAGACGGTCCCGGTCCCCGCGACCGATCTCGACCGTCTCGTAGACGTCGCGAGGGGCGCGGACCTCGCGGTGATCGGGCCCGAGGCTCCGCTGGTCGCCGGCCTCGCCGATCGGCTGCGGGCCGAGGCGGTGCCGACCCTGGGGCCGTCGGCCGCCGCGGCGCGGCTCGAAGGGAGCAAGGCGTTCGCGAAGCGGATCATGCAGCGAGCGGGGGTCCCGACGGCGCGCTTCGGCCATTTTCACGACGCGGCGTCGGCCCGGCGGTTCGTTCGGGAGCTGGGCGGGGCCGCGGTGGTGAAGCAAGACGGCCTCGCCGCGGGCAAAGGGGTTGTCGTCGCGTCCGATGCGGCGACGGCCGACGCCGCGGTGGAGGCGGCGCTCGCGGCCGGGGACTCGGTCGTGGTCGAGGAGCGGCTCGAGGGACCGGAGCTGTCCGTTTTGGCCCTCTCTGACGGGGCTCGCCTCGCGCTGTTTCCCCCGGCGCAAGACCACAAGCGGCTGCTCGACGGCGACCTGGGCCCCAACACGGGAGGGATGGGCGCCTACGCGCCGGCCCCGGTGGGGGAGGGCGCGGTCCTCGCCGAGATCCGGGATCGGTGCATGCAGCCGGTGGTGGACGCGCTCGCCGAGGCCGGCACCCCGCTCGTCGGCGTGATGTACGCCGGGCTGATGCTCACGAAGGACGGGCCTCGGGTGCTCGAGTACAACGTGCGCTTCGGAGATCCGGAGGCGCAGGTTCTGTTGCCGCTGCTCGCCGAGGACGCCTTCGAGCTCATGCGGGCCGCAGCGACCGGAGCCCTGTCCCCCCGGGCGCTCTCGGTGCGCCCCGGCGCGGCGCTGACCGTGGTGCTCGCGGCGCCGGGGTACCCGGACCGGCCGAGAACCGGGGCCCCCATCCACGGGCTCGACGCGATCGCCGGCGACGATGCCGTGCGGTGCTACTTCGCCGGCGTCGCCGAGGGCGAATCCGGATTGGTCAGCGCCGGAGGCCGCGTGCTCGCGCTCACCGGGCTTGGACCGAGCCTCGCCGATGCGGCCGCGGCCGCGTATCGGGCGGCGGGAACGGTCCGATTCGAGGGCTGCCAGTATCGGCGGGACATCGGCGCGCAGGCCGGCGTGGGGCCGGGCTGACCGTGCTGTTCCTCGACTTGGACGGGACGCTGCTGTCGATTCGCAAGCGAACCTACGCCGCCTACCTCGGCGTGCTCGAGCAGCCCGACGTCCGGGGCGTTCCCATCCCGGAGCGGCTGTTTTGGGAAGACCGGCGGCGAGGCAAGGGCTGGCCGGAGGTCTTGCGGGCGTCGCGCGTGCTCCCGATGAAGCACCGGCTCTTCCTCGAGCGATTTCAGGAGCGACAGGAGGCGCCGGAGCTGCTCGGGCTCGACGAGCTGGTCGAGGGCGCGTTCACGTTCCTTGGCAAGGTGCACACCAAGACCCCGATCGTGCTCGTCGCCCAGCGCCGGGACCGGGAGGCGCTCGAGAGCCAGCTCGCGGATCTGAAGGTCCGACCGTATTTCGTCGAGGTGCTGGCCGGGACCCCGCCGCCGACCCGGAGGCCGGACCCGACGCTCGAGTGGCGGCACAAGGCGGCGCTCGTGCGGGCCCGCTACCGCATGCCTCCGCGGGAGGCGCTGTGGATCGGGGACACCGAGGTCGACGTTCAGGCGGCGCGCAGCCTCGGGCTCGAGGTGTGGCTCATCGAAGGCGGCGACAGCACGAAGGAGCGCCTCGTCGCCGCGAACCCCGACCGCATCGAGGCCCACTTGCCCGGGTCGCTCGAGCACCTGCTCACCGGCGGGCGGTGGCAGCGCTGAGTGGCCTCGGGCCGGTGACGAATCAGCTCTGGGCGTTCTTGTCGGCCTGGACGATCCGCGACACGTAGCGGCTCGCCGTGTTCTTGTGGATGACCCGCTTGGACGCGCTCCGCTGGATGGTGCGGACCGCCTCTTGGACTTTCGTCGTCCGGTCCTCGCTTCCCGAGCTGATCGCCGTCCGCGCCGCCTTCATCGCGTTGCGGAGCCGTGAACGGAGGGAGCGGTTGCGCTTCGCGCGCTTCAGGTTCTGGCGGTGCCGCTTCTCCGCCGACGGGTGATTGGCCATGGGCCGGCGGATGTAAACCTCGGCCTTGGGCTTGTCAAGGCCACCCCGTCTCGGCACCGGGCTCGGGATGCCTACGACCACGTCGACCCCGAGGGGAGAGGGGGCCGTGCTCGCCCGGCGGGCGGGCGTCGTCGCCGCCTTCACGCTGGGCAGCCGGGTGCTCGGCTACGTGCGCGACGCGGCGCTCGCCCACGCGTTCGGGGCGGGCGGCGCGTTCGACGCGTTCGTGGCTGCCCAAACCATCCCGAACGTGCTCCGGCGGCTGGTGGCGGAGGGCACCCTGATGATCGCCTACATTCCGCTGCTCGCGGAGGAGCGGGAGAAGGGCGGGCTTCCCGCGATGCGCCAGTTCACGAGCGCGGTGCTCGGGGTGCTGATCCCCGTGTTGCTCATCCTGGTTGGGCTCGGCCTCGCGTTTCCGCAGGCGGCGGTCGCTTTGTTCGCCTCGGGCTTCGACCCGGCTCGGGCCGAGATGGCCGCCGAGCTCACCGCGGTGATGATGCCGTACCTGTTTTTCATCTCGCTCGTGGCGGTGGCGAGCGGGGCGCTGAACACGGTCGGGGTCTTCGCCCCGCCGGCCGCGGCGCCGATGCTCCTGAACGTCAGCATCATCGGGGTCACCTACGGGTTCGCGAGCTGGTTCGAGCCGCCGATCCTCGCCGCCGCCTGGGGCTTCACCGTCGGCGGCGTGGCGCAGCTCCTCCTGCAGATCGTCCCGCTCGCCCGGCGGGGCCTGCTCGTGGTTCCCCGGATCGATCTTCGGCACCCCGCTCTTCGCAGCCTGGGCGCGCGTCTGCTGCCCGCGCTGTTCGGGGTGGGCGTCTACCAGCTGAACATGATCGTCATCCGCCAGATCGCGTCCTACCTGCCCGGCGGCCAGCTGAGTTGCTACTTCTACGCCACCCGGCTCGAGGAGTTCGCGCTCGGGGTCTTCGCGGTGAGCATCGGCGTGGCGGCGCTGCCGACCATGTCCGATCACGCCGCCCGCCGGGACGCCGGGGCGCTCGAGGCCACGTTTCGCCGGGCGCTCTTGGCCACGCAGTTCATCACCGTCGTCGCCATGGCCGGCCTGTTCATCCTCGCCGAGCCGATCGTGGGGACCCTGTTTCGCCACGGGCGCTTCGACGCCAGCTCCGCCGCGCTCACCGCGGATCTGGTCCGCATGATGTCTCTCTCGCTCGTCCCCGTCGGCGCGCTGCGGGTGATGGTTCCCACCTACTACGCGCTCGGGGACACGAGGACCCCCGTGCTCGCGGCCGCCGCGTCGCTCGCCACCACGGCCGGCCTCGGCCTGTCGCTCGGTCCATGGCTCGAGATCAGGGGGCTGACGCTGGCCACGGTCGTGGCGGCCATCGTGCAAGCAAGCCTGCTCGCCTTCTGGCTCCGCGGGCGGTTGAAGCGGGCGTTCGCGCCGGTCTCGAGTCCTCAGCCGATCCAGGCTCCTCTGCCAGCGGCCGAACTCCGCTCGGGACCGGACGGACGGCAGAACCCCCCCGGACTGATCGGGCACGGGCTTCGCTGCCTGTTCGCGGTGGCGCCGCCCGCCCTGCTCGCGGCGGCGATGGTGCGCGGGTTTCCGTGGCTCGATGGCCCGAGCCCCACCGGCGTGTTGCTGCTCGGCGCCGCCGGATCGGTGCTGGTGGTCGGCTACGGGCTCATCGCCGCTCGGCTCGGGGTCTCGGAGCCGGCGGCGGTGCTCGCTGCGGCGAAAAAGCGATGGAGGCGGCGGTGAGTCGGATCTTCGACCGAGCCAGCTCGAGCGGCGCTGGTTCTTCACCCTCGCTGTGGGTGAGCTGTGAAAAGGGTTGGGTATGGCGACGGCAAGTTGGTTCCCCAGCCTCGGTTCGTCGTTCGCGCACAAAGTTGGTGCGCAACAACGGGGGGGCTCGCCGTTTCGCGGGCTCGAGTCCTTGCTCCCGAACGCCACCGCGGTGGTCTGCGTCTCGAACGCTTGCGCCGCAAGCGATCGCCTGCCTCCAACTCGGCGACTCCATGGGGAACAAGGCCAAACCGCCCCGGCCTGACCGGTGCCGATGGCAACGCGGCGGCAACGGAGCGGCCACGCCGCAGCGACCTTGGCGCCGGTCGATGGCCTGGGGGGCGGGGTGAGCGACGACGGGGCAGATCGCGTTCTTGCGCTCGCCGCAGCGGTGTCGGCCGGTGCGCGCGCGGCGGGCCGGGGCTTCGACTGGCCGGACGTCAGCGGGCCGCTTTCGAAGGTGGAGGAAGAGCTGAGCGAGCTGCGGGCTGCCCTGCTCGAGGGACCGGCCCGGGCCGAGGAGGAGCTCGGAGACGCTCTGTTTGCGCTCGTGAACGTGGCGCGCCACCTCCGCCTCGACCCCGAGCGGGCGCTCCTTGGGACCGTGGACCGGTTCGAGCGGCGGCTCGGGGTGGTCGAGTCGCTGCTCGGCGCGGCTGGCCGATCGATCGCGGAGGCGAGCGAGGACGAGCTCGCCGCGGCCTGGGCCGAGGCCAAAGCCAGGGAGCGGGACAAGGCTTGAACGAGGGCGGACTCTGCGGTCCCACCGGGCTCAAAAGACGTCGTAGACGCGCAGCCAGTCGGCCTCGAAGGTCGCGTCCTCCGATCGAAAGCCCACCGATCCCCCCACCAGCCGGTCGCTGGACCCGCTCAGCGACACGGAGGACACGTCGCAGGCGTAGCGTGCGCCTCGGGCGAGGAGGGTGACCACCACCCAATCGCTCGGGTTGGCCGGGGCCGGGCCCTCGTCGAGCACCCGCACCTCGGCGCCCCGGTGCTCGAGCAGCACCGAGCGGCCCCGGCGCCGGTCGAGCCCGCAGGAGATGTATCGGCTCGGCGTCAGCTGCTCCACCCGGATGAGCACCGCGGCCTGTCCGGCTCCGCTCCGATCGGAGCTGCCGACGGACAAGAGGCGCAGCCTGGCCTGCACGAGATAGTCGGACCAGCTCGGCTGAGGACCGATCCAACCTTCCCGCTCGAACGGCTCGAGCGCGTCCACCGCGAGCAGCCGACGCCCGACGTCGATCGCCATCGAGACCGAAGTGAAGCTCCACCGGGGGCTCAGGGCCGAGAAGTCGTCGAAGAACAGCAGCGGGTTCGGTCGATCCGGCTCGGGGTCTATCCGATCCTCGAGGCCGTCCCCATCGCGGTCGCTCGGGTGGTTCGGATCGAGCGGGACGTCGGGTCCGACGGCGCCGTCGAACCACCCCCCGAGATCGGGCCCTGCAGCGGCGTCGCTGCGCGCCCCTCCGTCGGCGCCGCCCGGCGGATCTTCCCCGGAGCGTCCGGGCTCATCCGAGCACGCTGCGGCGACGAGCGAGGCGAGGGCGAGCGCCCCCCGTCCGAGCATCCGGAACCGGCTTTTCTGGCCTGCCCAAAATCCTGTCGAAGGTCTCGACAAACGACTTGAGCCTCTCCATTCTCCGGCGCCGACGGGCCGGGTGGGCGGCCGGACCGAAGACGCGTCTCGGGAACGGTTGCGCCGCCCGGTGGGGGTCGCTCGGGAGGCCCTGCCCCCCGAGACCGAAAAAAAGGGACAGGGATGACGACCATCAACTTCCAGTGCGCGGCCTGCGACGGCGATTTCGATATCGAGTTGCTCCATATGCTCGAGCGTCCCGGCGCCCTCAAGTGTCCCCATTGCGGCAACCGTCCCCAGGCGCATCGCGCCCAGCAGCTCGCTCAGGCTCTGGAGGACTTGCTCACCGCCATGGCGGCCCTCCGTCCAAAGGTCAAATTCGAGCTTCAGCTCGAGACCGACACCCTGCCCGCGCCCTACGGCGGCAATGATGGATCAGAACCGGGCCTCGGGGGACTCGACGACGACGACGACGACGACAGCGCGGAGGACGAGGAGGACGAGCTGTCCTTCGAGGACGACGAAGCGTTCGACGACGCCGACGGCGAGTTCGACGAAGACGAGGACGAGGACGACTGACCGCGCCGGGGGCTTCTGCCCGGCTGAAGGAGAGACGGGTGGAATCGAAACGACCGCGCACGAAGCTCGTCTGCACCATCGGACCGGTCTCCTCGTCCCCGGAGATGATCGAGCGGCTCATCCGGGCCGGGCTGGACGTTGCTCGCCTCAACTTCAGCCACGGGACCCACGACGAGCACCGAGAGGTCTACGACCGGATCCGGGCCGCCGAGGCCAGGGTCGGCCGCCCGGTCGCGATCATGCAGGACCTGCAGGGCCCCAAGATCAGGCTGGGCAAGATCGACGGCGCGGTCGCCCTGGTCGAGGGAGAGGAGATCGTGCTGTCGGCCCGGGGCGACTTCGTAGGGGGCCCGACGCGCCTGCCGACGACGTACCCGCAGCTCGCCCGGGACGTTCGTCCGGGGGAGACGATCCTGCTCGCCGACGGGCGCTTCGAGCTCGAGGCGGTGGAGGTGAAGGGCGATGAGGTCCGGGCCCGGGTCGTCGTGGGCGGGGAGGTCACCTCCAACAAGGGCATCAACCTCCCTTCCTCGGACGTCTCGGCCCCATCGCTCACCGACAAGGACTTCGAGGACCTCGAGTTCGGACTCGCGCTCGGGGTGGACTACGTCGCGCTCTCGTTCGTTCGGGTCCCGAACGACGTGCGCGTGCTCCGGGACGCGATGGAGCGGCTCGGCCGGGTGGTGCCGATCATCGCGAAGATCGAGAAGCCTCAGGCGGTCGAGTTTCTCACCGGCATCGTCGATGTCGCCGACGGGGTGATGGTCGCCCGCGGCGACCTCGGGGTGGAGCTGCCCCCCGAGAAGGTGCCGGCGGTGCAGCGGCAGTGCCTTCGCCTCGCCCGGGCCAGGGCCAAGATCGCCGTGGTCGCGACCCAGATGCTCGTCTCGATGACCCGCCACCCCCGGCCGACCCACGCCGAGGTGTCGGACGTGGCCAACGCGGTGTACGACGGCGCCGACGCGATCATGCTGTCCGAAGAGACAGCCATGGGCTTGTTTCCGGTCCGAGCGGTGGAGACGATGGCGGCGCTCGCCCAGGCCGCCGAGCAGGCGGGACCGGAAGGGCGAGAGGTCCGGCCCGACTTCTTTTGCGACGAAGTCCGCCAGGAGCACGCCTGGGCGGTGTCGAGGGCGGCGGTGGTGCTCGCTGAAGAGATCGGCGCCTCCGCGATCGCTTCATTCACCCAGGGGGGGCTCGGCCCGAGGCTGATGGCGGCGTGGCGCCCCCGCTGCGACGTGCTCGGCATCGCCTACCGGGACGACGAGCTGCGCCGGATGGCGTTCTTCTGGGGGGTGCGTCCGCTGCGGATCGGCCCACCGAGCTCTTTCGAGGGCTTGGTCGGCGCGGTCGAGCACGCCTCGCTCGACAACGGCGTGCTCGGGCCCGGGGATCGCCTCGTCATCACGAGCAAGCTCCCTTTCACCGAGGCCACGAAGACGAACATGCTGAAGGTCCACACGATCGACGGCTGAAGCCGGGTTTTGGCGCGGTTTTGGCCCCGAGACACGAGAGGGTCCATCGGAGCTCAGGCCGACGATGCTTCATCGTAGCGGACGAGCAGGGCGTCGCCGTGGCGCCTCGAGACCGGGCCTTCGAGCCCGGGCATGGGCCCCGGGGGTTCACCGCGGGCCGCTCGCTCGAGGAGGAACACGCCCCCTGGCTCGAGCAGCGCAGCCGCCCGCGGCGCCACGGCTGCGGCGAAGCGCTCAGCGTCCGACCACGGCGGATCGGCGAAGACGACATGAAAGCGCCCGATCTCGCCCAAGAGGTAGCGGGCGACGTCCCGGGCCTCGACCCGGAGGCGGGGTCCGGCGCCAAGCGCTTCGGCGTTGCGCCGCAGCGCATCGAGGGCCGGGCGGGCCCGCTCCACGCAGACCGCCTCCGCCGCGCCCCGGGACAGGGCTTCGAGCCCGATGGCGCCGGTCCCGGCGAACAGATCGAGCACCCGGGCGCCGCTGAGGTCGCCGAGCATCGAAAACAGAGCCTCCCGCACCCGCTCCGGGGTGGGCCGGGTCGAGTCTCCGCGGGGGGCGAAGAGCCGCCGCCCCCGCCACGTTCCAGCGACGATGCGCATCGGTCAGAGGCGGCGCCGGTGGGACGCGACCGGCATGCGTCGGCGAAGGTCCGCCTGCATCTCGAGGTCGATGTCGGCGAAGGCCACCGACGGGCGGTCGGGGCAGGTGGCGAGCACGACCCCCCACGGGTCTACGATCATCGAGCGCCCGTGGCTCTTCCGCCCGGCCCCGTGGGGCCCGACCTGCGCGGCGGCGAGCACGTAGGCCTGGTTCTCGATGGCCCGGGCCTGAAGCAGCGGTGCCCAGTGGGCCTGACCGGTGACCACGGTGAAGGCGGAGGGGACGAGCAGGAGGTCCACGCTGCCCATGGCCCGGTACAGCTCTGGGAATCGGAGGTCGTAGCAGATGCTCATGCCCACTCGGCCGAGCTCGGTGTCGGTGACGACGATCTCGTCTCCAGCCGTCGTGGTTGCCGACTCCCGGTGCGAAGGTCCGCCCGGGCCGAGGTCGAGGTCGAACAGGTGCATCTTCCGGTAGCGGCACAACAGCGCGCCGTCCGGGCCGAACAGCGCCGCGGTGTTGTAGGGCCGAGCCGGATCCGGGCTCGTTTCGGGGAAACTGCCCGCGGCCAAATGGATGCGGAGCGACCGAGCGAGCGCCGACAAGCGGGCCCCGGTCGGGCCATCGAGCGGTTCGGCCCGCGCCGCCTTGTCCCCCTCGGGGCCAAGAAAGCTCACGTTCTCGGGGAGCGCCACCAAGCGGGCCCCGGCGGCGGCGGCGTCTTTCACCAGCGCCTCGGCCGCGGCCAGGGTGGCCTCTCGATCGGCCGTCGCGGTGAGCTGAACGACCGCCGCCCGGTACGCGCCCGCAGCCCGAGCGAAGCGAGGTTTGGACCGCACCGCCCTACCGTCGGGGCGACGCCGGTTCGACGCAAGCCCGCATCGTCGCGGCGGGGATGCCCCCGGCTGCGCTTCGCTCGCGAATTCGGGTCTTGGCCCGCCTGGGCGCCGGTGGGAGATTGGCGCGATGCCGTTTCGGAAGGTCGACCAGGCCGTTCCCAACTTCCCCGCGCTCGAGCGGGGGGTGCTGTCGCTGTGGGCGGAGCGGGACGTGTTCTCGCGCAGCCTCGAGGCCACCCGGGGTCGCCCCGAGCTGGTCTTCTACGAGGGGCCGCCGACCGCGAACGGGCTGCCCCACAACGGTCACGTCCTGACCCGGGTCATCAAGGACCTGTTTCCCCGCTACCGGACGATGCGGGGCGACCACGTACAGCGGCGGGCAGGGTGGGACACCCACGGCCTCCCGGTCGAGGTGGAGGTCGAAAAGGAGCTGCGCATCCAGGGCCGGGCCGGGATCCTCGAATACGGCGTGGACCGCTTCGCCAAAGCCTGCCTCGCCTCGGTGTTTCGCTACACGGAGGAGTGGGAGACGCTCACCCGGCGCATCGGCTTCTGGGTGGACCTCAGCGAAGCCTATGTCACCTACCACAAGAGCTACGTCGAATCGGTGTGGTGGGCGCTCTCCCAACTGTTCGCCAAGGGTCTTCTGTACCAGGGTCACAAGGTCGTGTGGTGGTGGCCGCAGGGGGGCACGGCGCTGTCCTCGGGCGAGGTGGGAAGCAGCTACAAGACGGTGGACGACCCGTCGGTCTACGTTCGCTTCCCCCTTCTGGACGAAGACGCCTCGCTCGTCGTGTGGACGACCACGCCGTGGACGCTCCCGTCCAACATGTTCGCGGCGGTCCATGGGGACCTACCCTACGCCTACGCCGTAGACGAGGCGACGGGGGAGAAGCTCGTGCTCGCCGAGGCGCTCGTAGGCACCCTGGCTGAAAAGACGGGGCGAACGCTCCGGGTCGAGCGCACCGTCGAAGGCCGAACCCTGTTCGGGCGGCGCTACCGTCCCCCGTTTTCGACTTTTGCCGAAAGCGAAGCCGACGTCCGATACTTTCGGGTCGTCCCAGGCGACCGATCGAGCACCTCGACCCCCGACTGGTTCGTCACCCTCGACGCCGGCACCGGCGTGGTCCACCTCGCCCCCGCCTTTGGCGAGGACGACTGGAAGGTCTGGCGGGCCGAGAAGGGCAGAGACGACAGCCTCGACATGTTCTGCGCGGTGGATCCGGCCGGCCGGCTCGACGATCGGCTCTCTTCGCTCGGGCTCGCCGGGGTGTTCGTGAAGGACGCGGACGAAAAGCTCATCCGTGCGCTCGAGGACAGCGGCCGGCTCGTGCACCACGAGATCTATCGGCACGAATATCCCTTCTGCCCCCGGGCAGACAACGACCCGCTCATCCAATACGCGCGACAGGCGTGGTTCATCAAGACGACGGCGAAGATCGACGAGGTTTTGGCCAACAACCGCGCCATCAAATGGATGCCTGAGCACATTCGCGACGGCCGAATGGGGGACTTTCTCGAAGGCAACGTGGACTGGGCGCTGTCCCGGGAGCGGTTTTGGGGAACCCCGCTGAACATCTGGACGTGCGAGGCCTGCGGCAGGCAGGAGGCCCCGGCGTCGTGCGCCGAGATCGAAGCCAAGAACCCGGGGGCTTTCGCCGCGTTCGAGGCCGCCGTGAAGGCCGACCCCACCCTGTCCGAGCACCTGAAGGTCCACAAACCATGGATCGACGAGGTGGAGTTTCCCTGTGAGGGCTGCGCCGGGACGATGAGACGGGTCCCGGAGGTCATCGACTGCTGGTTCGACTCCGGGTGCATGCCCTTTGCGCAGCACGGCTACCCGCACGTCCCAGGGAGCGCGGACCGATTCGCGGCGACGTTTCCCGCTCATTTCATCAGCGAAGCCATCGATCAGACCCGGGGCTGGTTCTATTCCCTGCAGATGATCTCGGGGCTCGTCTTCGACCGGCCCGCGCCCCACCCGTACGAGCGCTGCATCGTGCTCGGCCACGTGCTCGACAAGCAGGGCAAGAAGGAATCGAAGTCATCTGGCAACTATACGCCGCCGGAGGTGATCCTCGATGCGGTGCAGATGGATTTTGCGGTGGTCGCGCCCGGTTCGAAGCCGGCGCGGCGGGCGGAGCTGCCTGCAGCCGAGACCGCGCTCATCGGCCGCGAGGACCTCGAGGGGCTCGATCTGGCCGAAGGGGCCCGGGTGCGGCTGTCCGTGGAGCCGGGGCCGTCCCGGTCGGTGCGGCTGAAGGTGCAGCGGGGGCTGCCCCGCCGGGTGCTGGTGCTGGCGAAGGAGGATCTCGAGGCTTTGGGCCTCGAGCCGTGGACCGAAGAGATCCTCCCTCGGGAGGTGAAGAGGCTGGCCTCCGCCCATCGGGTGCGGCTGACCTCGGAGGGATTGCCCGCGCCGGGCGCGGACGCGTTTCGATGGTTTTTCTATGCGTCGAATCCGCCCTGGAACAGCACCCGGCACTCGCTGACCCACGTCCGGGCCCTGCAAAAGGAGCTGCCGATCAAGCTCCGGAACGTGTTCGCGTTCTTCGTGACCTACGCGAACCTCGATCGCTTCGACCCGGTGAAGGATGCCGGCCACCGGCGCCCGGCGGCGAAGCGGGCGCTGCTCGACCGGTGGGTTTTGTCCGAGCTCGAGCGAACGAAGCTCCGCGTGGTCGAGCACATGGATGGGTTTCGGTCGTACGAGGCGACCGGGGTGCTCAGTGAGTTCGTCGAGGGCTTGTCGAACTGGTACGTTCGGCGCAGCCGGGACCGCTTTTGGGCCCCGGGCCGCGAGGCGGACAAGCTCGACGCGCTGTGGACCTTGTACCAATGCCTTCGGGACCTCACGTCGATGCTGGCCCCGTTTCTGCCGTTTTCCTGCGAAGACATGTACCAGGCGCTGGTGGTGGAGGTCGAGCCGGGCCACCCCGACTCGGTGCACTTGTGCGCGTACCCGACGCCGAACCGGGAGGGCATCGACGTCGAACTGTCGCGGGACATGGCGGACGTGCGGGCGCTCGTCTCGCTCGGGCTTCAGGTTCGGGCGAGCCACCGGCTCAAGACGAGGCAGCCGCTCCCGGAGGCCGAAGTGGTGCTCGCCGACCCGGGGCGCCAGGCCGCGGTGAAGCCCTACGCCGACATCATGGCCGACGAGCTGAACGTGCGTCGGATCCGGTTTTCGGCCGAGGCCGATGACCGGGTGCAGGCCACCGTGAAACCGAACTTCAAGACGCTCGGGGCCCGGCTCGGAGGAAAGATGAAGGCGACCGCGGCGGCCATTTCGGCCGCGCCCGTCGCCTGGGTCCTCGCCGAGATGGACAACCGGGGCGCGGTGGAGCTCGAAGTCGAGGGCGAGATGGTCGTGCTCGAGAAGGACGACCTGCTCGTGCAGGTGAACGCCCGCCCCGGGTTCGCGGCCGCCTCGGCCGGCGTCGGCGTCGTCGTCCTCAGCACCGAGCTCGACGACGACCTCCGGGAGGAGGGCCTGTTTCGCGAGCTGCTGTCAAAGGTGCAGGCCGAGCGAAAGAACCTCGACCTCGACTTCGACGCCCGGATCGAGGTCGAGATCGCCGGCGACGCCGCCGTGCTCGCCGCGGTGCGGCGCTTCGAGCCGGTGCTGGCGAAAGAGGCGCTCGCGACCGAGGTCCGCGTGGCCGCCGAGCCCCCGGCCGGCTCGACCGAGCTCTCGGTGGAGGGCCGCCCCATGCACCTCCGGATCGTCCCCCGCCCCGTCCGTTGACCGGTTGCGCCGTAGCAGCGTCGAACGGGTTGCGCTGACCGAGTTGCCGAGATTTGCACCTCCCGGTTGAGCGAGGCTCGCTCAGGCACCTCCGGATCGTCCCTGGAAAATTGATGGATGACCGAGGCAGCCGCCCGCTGCCCCGAAGCATCAACCGGCTGCATCGCCACGTTCCAGTGGGCTGGTACTGCACCTGTCTCTGGGGAGCTCATCGTGGATCGGTGCTCCTTGCTTCTCCTATTGAGCCCTGATACATTGCTCGGGAAACCGTGGACCGCCTGGAACCCGGACGTTGACGGATTGGAGATTCGGCATGGGCCTTAGAGACCTACGATACGAATTTGTCCGCACCCCGCTTCAGCTACCGCTCATGACGGTGCGGGACTGGATGACGTTGCCCCGTCGATGGAGGCAACCGGAGCTGGCTCCCATCTGGGAGGGGCGGCTCATGGAGTCGGTCATGGCCCGATACCTCCACGCTTGCTCCAACTGTATCGATATTGGCGGCCGTTATGGGAGCGTGCTTGCAAGGATGCTGCACCATGCGCCGCACGGCCGCCATGTCGCTTTCGAGGCTGTGCCGAGCAAGCTTGCATTCCTGCGACGGAAGTTCCCCGAGGTCGACATCCACGGGAAGGCCCTTGGCAGCGTGCAAGGTTGCGCACAGTTCTTCGTAGACAAGGAGAAGTCGGGGTTTAGCGGTCTCACGAGGAGTTTGGAAGGCGAATGTGAGAGCATCGACGTGGATGTCGTACGTCTCGATGACGTTGCCTTCGGGTTTTCGAAGGTTGACTATGTAAAAATCGATGTGGAAGGCGGGGAGTACGATGTGTTTCAAGGTGGGGAGGAGAAGTTCAAGGGCCACCGGCCTCTCGTGCTCTTCGAATGCGCTCCGATGGGCCTCACTCGATTCGGAAAGACTCCGGAGCAGCTCCATGAACTGCTCACCGAGGAACTCGGCTACGACGTGTTCACGCTGCGCGGCTGGCTGCACGCGGAGACCCCGGTCACGGCTGCGTTCATGGCAGAGGCGCTCGTCTTCCCCTTCAAGGCATTCAACTGGGTGGCCGCCCCCCGAAACCGGGACTGAGGTCGCCCCGCGCCCCTCGACGAAGGCATTGCAGTTCAGACTCGGATAGAGTGGCCACGGAGTCCGCCCTCGCTGGTTCGAGGTTCCCGTGGACTCGAGACGATCGGTGGTCAGGGCGCTTCCGGGGTCCTCTTCACCGGGAGCTCGAGGCGGCGGGAGTAGTCGGCCCACGAGCCGTCGTAGAGCGTCAGCGACGCCTCGGGAAAGCCGGCCTGCAGAAACGCGAAGTGGACGGCGGCGGTCCGCGTGCCGGACTGGCACATGGTCACCACCCGCCGCTCGGGCACGGCGCCGACCTCGGCGGCGACGGCTCGGATGATGTCCGGGGACGCGAGCCGTCGGTCCTCGTCGTCCCGAAACACGGTCCACCAGTCCAGGTGGCGGGCTCCGGGGACGTGCCCGGCTCGAGCGGCTCGGGGGTCCTGCCACTCTCCCCGAAACTCCTCGACGCTGCGGGTGTCGATGAGCACCGCGCCCTCGAGCAGCTGGGTCAGGTCCTTTTGCAGGAGCGGAGAGTCCGGGTCGGTCTGGGCTCGGGGGGCGGCGCGTTCGGCGTCGGCCACGGGACCTTCGGCGAGGCGGTGCCCAGCGGCCGTCCATGCGCCGAGGCCGCCGTCGAGCACCCGCGTCCTCACGCCTGCTTCGCGAAGCGCCCACCAGAGCCGGTATGGCTCCGGACCGCCGTCGCCGTAGAGCACCACTTCGGAGGTTGGGCCGACGCCGCGGGACTCGAGCAGGCGGCGAAGGCCCGTCTTGTCCAGGGCGAGGCCGGGGACCGGTTCGTTCACGGTGAAGTCAGCCCGGTCGACCGGCCGCGCCGATGGGATGCGGCCGGCCTCCACTCGGGCCCGGGGGCGCACGTCGAGCAAGCGCCAGGCGGGGGCTGCCGAGCGCCGCCGCGAGCTCGTCGGCCGAGACCATGAACTCGGGCAGAGCGAACCCGAGCCGGGCCGCCTCCTGGCCAAAGTCCGCGATTCGGGCCGTCGCTTCGTCCTGGTCCCGGGCGTAGGCGAACCTCAGCGTCGTGTCCGCTGGCTGGCTCGTGGCTTGGCGCTCGCCGAGCATGGGGGTGGCGCCCTCGGGCGCCGTTCGGGCCGGCCCCGGCGTCAGGAGCCACGCCCCGCTCGCGAGCAGCAGGACGCCGAGGACCGTGGACGCCCCCTCGCGGAGCGCCGGAGGAAGGAGGGTGCCGATGGGCCACGCGGTCTGGCTGAAGAACGTCTTTGGAAACCGCTCCACCCCAGGAAATCCGATGCGGGCCGGTGGGTGGTTCGGCACATGGGCGGTCCCGAACAGGTAATCCCAACAGCTGAAGATGATGCCGAAGTTCACGGTCTTCGTCGCATCATGATCATGGTGCCATAGATGCATTCGCGGGTTGTTGAAGACATGGCGCAGCGGGCCGTAGTCCCAATCGAGGTTCGCGTGGTTCAGGTGCCCGATCAGCGTCCCGAACACCGCGTGGACCATCACCGCTTCGCCCAAGAAGCCAAACCAAGCGAGCGGGAGGTACAGGGCCGACCGATAGATGACGACTTCGGTCCACTGAAACCGAAACGACGCGATCCAATCCATCTCCCCGTCCACGACCGAGTGGTGGGTCTTGTGCAGCTCCCACAGCGGGCCGAAGCGGTGCAAGGCGACGTGCACACCCCACTGCAGGAAGTCGATGACCACGAGCGCCACCGCGATCTGCGCGGCGATGGGCCACGAGGCGGCTGCGTTTCGATAGACGTGGGGCCGCAGGCCGGCGCCGTCGAGCCCGGCGTCGAGCCACGGGAGCAGGTAGGCCCCGGCGAGGCCAAAGAGGATCACCCCGAGGAAGTGCCCGTTGAACACGAGGTGGCACAGGTCGCTCGCAATCCGGGGCCGCAGCGCGGGCTGGGGCCGGTGCCCGAACCAGCGCTCGAGCAGGGCGACGAAGACGGAGATCACCGCGAGCGCGATGGGATAGGTCAGGGCATGGTCGAGCACGGTCATCTCCCTCAGCGACGGGTGGCCTGGTGAATGTAATGGGCGATGTCCGAGATCGCCTCGTCGGAGAGGGTCTCCTTGTAGGCGGGCATCGCGCCGACGCCGTTTCGGACCGCGGCCTCGACCCGGGCCCGGTCGGGCGCGAGCGCATCGAGGCTCGGGCCGACCGCCCCTGACGTGCCCGCGTCCGAGAGGCTATGGCAGGCGCCGCACGGCGGATTCGCCTGCTCGAGCATGGCTTTTTTGCCCCGGCGGGCCCGGTCGTCGAGCTCGGCGGGGGCGCGGGCCGGTCGAGACGTGGGAGCCGCGGCGGGGGCCGGGTCGGGCCGGCGCACCGCCGCTTTCGGCAAGGTTTGAACCGCGGTGACGGTCAAGCCCAAGTCCCGCCACCCGTCGTGCCCGTAGCCGCGCTCGTTTTCGGTCCGAAACTCGGCTTGCTCCCCGTCGGCGGTGCGGGCCCGGCTGTGCACGACATACTCGCCAGGGGAGAGGGCGGCGGAGAAGCCGAAGCTCCGAAAGGCGTAGCGGCCGAGATCGGGCCCGAGCCAGGTCGCCTCGGTCCACGTTTTTCCCCCGTCCACGGAGCCCTCTACGGCCTCGACCGGCTCCCCCCCCGAAAACGCGACGCCGAAGAACTGGACCGGGCCGGCGAGCACCGGTTGGCCGTCGGCGCCAGGGCCGTGGACCCAAGACTTCACCGGCATCTTCCACATCGCTGGCTGATCGGGCGAGCCCGGGACCCCGATCGGGCGCATGCGGTACCCCGTCTTCTGGATCTTGGCCGAACTCTGGTGGGCGCTGAAGGCGATCCGGCGGACGTATTTGATGTTGTTGCAGCCGTAGTAGCCGGGGACGATGAGCCGAAGCGGGCCGCCGTGGGTGAGCGGGATGGGCTCCCCGTTCATCTCCCAGGCGAGCAGGCAGTCCTCGAGCGCTTTTTCGACCGGCACCGAGCGCTCGACCATCACCGACTCCGGGTCCACCCCGGCCGGGATGGGATCGGCCCCGGTGCTGGTCAGGTAGCGGGCTCCGTCGCGCAGGCCCCCCAGGGCCTCGACCAGGCTCCGCACGAAGACGCCGGTCCACAGGGCGCAGCCGGCGGCCCCGAGGGTCCAGGGCGATCCGGAGGGGCCGTGGTCGAAGTACTTTCGACCGTTGCCGGAGCACTGGATGACGGTCGCCATCGTCTCCGCACCGAGCTGCCGCAGCTCGGCGAGCGACACCGAGCGCTCCGATCCGGTGCCCAAGACCTCGAGCGACCACGACAACCGGTCGTCCAAGATGGAGGGGCTCGGCATCGGGAGGTTGTTGCGGACGAAGAACCGGGAGGTCGGGGTGAGCGCGGCGACCCCGTACGCGGAGCGCCGGGTCTCGAGGGCCAGGGGCTGCTCGGAGTGGAGGTGAAAGTGCTCGAGATCCTTGCCGGCCACGGCGCCGAGCTCCTTCCCGGGAAGGGCGGCGGATGCGGATGAAGCGGGAGCGGAGGCCGGGCCTGGCTCCGACGTCGGCGCCGGCGGAGGGCGGCAGGCCCCCAGCACCACTCCGGCTCCGAGCGCCTTTTTGAGAAAGCGGCGGCGGCCGCGCGGATCTTCTCCTGTCATGTCCCTCCCATCGCCGCCGTCCCGAGTGCTCCGGCCGCG
>DAIQNR010000059.1:0-36063 GCA_036788295.1 Myxococcota bacterium | reverse complement strand
GCGGCGGCGGTGATCGACGCCTACGCCCGCCTGCCCGGAGCCGTGCTCGACGACGAGACCGCCGGGGCCGTCCAGGCCGCGGTGCTCTCGTGGACCGGTGAGGCGAGAGACGTGGGCCTGCTCGCCCTGGCTCGCCTCGCCCCGGGCCCGGCCCGGTCGGCCGCGCGATCGCTGATCGGACAGGGCTCGGCGGCGGCCGTGGCGGTGCTCGCCCGCCACGGAGGCCCGGCCGACGCATCGGCGCTGCTCGCGGTGAAGGGTCCGGATCTGCTCGGGGCGGCGGTGACGGCGGCGGCTCGGGTCTGCCGCCGCTGAGGTCCGGGCTTGGCAATTGGGCGTCGCCCGTGGCCACTGCCGGCCGGCCATGATCGCTCCGGCCACGCCGCGCCCGACGGGCTCCCCGAAGCCGTTCGAGGACGGGCAAGAGCCCCGGATCTCGCTCGTCGTGCCGTGCTTCAACGAAGAACAGAGCGTGGACGAGCTCGTCAGCGAGGCGCTCGGCGTCGTAGACGCCCACCAGCTCGACGCCGAGCTCGTCGTGGTGGACGACGGCTCCACCGACGGGACCTGGGAACGCCTCTGCGTGCACGCCGAGCGCGACCCGCGGGTGAAGCTCGTCCGCTTTCGCCGAAACTTCGGGCAGACCGCCGCCCTCGTCGCCGGCATGGACCACGCGAAGGGCAAGATCATCATCCCGCTCGACGCCGACCTGCAAAACGACCCGGCGGCCGTCCCCGAGCTCATCGCCAAGATCGACGAGGGCTACGACGTCGTCTCCGGGTGGAGGAAGAACAGGCAGGACAGAGTCCTCGACCGAAAGATCCCGTCGATGGTGGCCAATTGGCTGATCTCCAAGGTCAGCGGGGTGGCGCTTCACGACTACGGCTGCACGCTGAAGGCGTACCGCCGGGAGGTCCTTCAGCCGGTGCAGCTGTACGGGGAGATGCACCGGTTCATCCCCATCTATGCATCCTGGTCCGGAGCGAGGGTGGCCGAGGTCGTCGTCCACCACCGCCCCCGAAAGTACGGGACGAGCAAGTACGGGATCATGCGCACGTTCAAGGTCCTGCTCGACCTGCTCGTCGTGAAGTTCCTCGGCAGCTACGGGACGAAGCCCATCTATTTTTTCGGGGGCCTGGGTTTTCTCTTGATGGGCAGCGGGGTGCTCGCCGCCGTCGTGACCTTGCTCGCGAAGGTGGCGTTCGGGGCCTGGGTCCACCGAAACCCGCTGCTGCTGGTGGCGGTGTTCTTGTTCCTGACCGGGGTTCAGAGCTTGTTCCTGGGGCTCTTGGCCGAGATCGGGATTCGCACCTACCACGAGAGCCAATCCCGCCCGATCTACATGGTCCGGGAACGAAAGAACCTCCCCTCCGGCGGGCGCCCCACCGGTGACCTCACGTTCTGACATATGTGCGGCATCGCAGGATGGATTCGGCCTCGGGGATCGCCGGTGGACCGGGAGCTACTCGAAGAGATGACGCAGCGGCTCGCCCGGAGGGGGCCGGACGCGCTCGGGCTCTGGCTCGACGAAAGCGGAGGCTGCGGGCTCGGCCACCGGCGCTTGTCGATCATCGACCTCGCCGGCGGCCAGCAGCCTCTCGGGGACGGCCAGGTGATGGCGGTCGTCAACGGGGAGATCTACAACCATCTCGAGCTGCGGGCCGCCCTCGAGGGGGCCGGGCACCGGTTCTCGACCCGCTCGGACTCCGAGGTGGTCGTTCACGGTTACCGGGAGTGGGGCGAGGGGCTGCTCGCGCGGCTCGAGGGGATGTTCGCGTTCGCGTTGTGGGATGCCGAGGAGCGGCGCCTCCTGCTCGCGCGGGACCGGATGGGAAAGAAGCCCCTCTATTTCACGAGAATCGGTGAAGACTTCCTGTTCGCCTCCGAGGCGAAGGCCCTGTTCGCCCACCCCGAAGTCTCCCGCGAGGTGGACCCGCGGGCGCTCGCCCAATACTTGGTGTACGAGTCGGTCCCGGAGGGGCTCGGGCTCACCCGGGGGCTCGAGAAAGTCCTGCCCGGCCAGTACCTCGTCGTCGAGCCGGACACGGGCAGCGTCCGGGCCGAGACCTATTGGCAGCTTCGCTTTCGCGGCTCGCCGGCTGCTGCCCGCATCGCCGGGCTGGGGCCAACGGCGCTGGTGGAGCTGCTTCGGGAGCGGGTCCTGCGCGCGGTCGAGGCCCGCTTGATGTCGGACGTGCCGCTCGGGGTGCTGCTGTCGGGCGGGGTGGACTCGTCGATGGTGGCGGCGGCGATGGCCCGCCTCGTCCCCTCCGGGCAGGTGCGGACGTTCTCGGTCGCGTTTTCGGATCCGAGCTTCGACGAGAGCCAGCACGCCCGCCGGGTGGCCCGGCACCTCGGCACCGAGCACCACGAGGAGCGGCTGTCGCCCCAGACGATGCTCGACCTGCTGCCCGACGTGGCGCAGTTTCTGTGCGAGCCGATCGGCGACGCTTCGGTCCTCCCTACCTATCTTTTGTCCCGCTTCACCCGGCGGGAGGTGAAGGTCGCGCTCGGCGGCGATGGAGGCGACGAGCTGTTTCTCGGCTACCCCACGTTCCCGGCCGACCGGGTCGCCCGGGTCCTCGACCGGGTCCTGCCCCTATCGGCGCAGCGGCAGCTCGGGCGGCTCGCGCTGTCCGCGGCCCGCCACCTGCCGGTGTCGACCCAAAACTTCAGCTTCGACTTCAAGGTGAAGAGCTTCGCCCGCGGCTTGGGATATTCGCCCGACGAGCGCCACCAAGCGTGGCTCGGGAGCTTTCTGCCGAGCGAGGTCGAGCAGCTCCTGTCGCCCGAGATCCGGGCCGAGGCGTTCGCCGAGCACCCGTATGCCCCCATTTCTCGCCTGCACGGCGCATCGGACGCGCGGGGCCCGCTCGACCGGGCAACCCTCCAATACGCCCGGCTGTACCTTGCCGCCGACGTGCTCGTGAAGGTGGACCGCGCGAGCATGGCGGCCGGCCTCGAGGTGCGGGCGCCGCTGCTCGACCGAGAGGTGGTGGAGCTGGCGGCGGCGCTGCCCGCGAAGTGGAAACTCCGGGGGTTCACGACGAAGTATCTGCTCAAGGAGGCGGCGCGGCCGTGGCTTCCCCCCGGGATCGTGGACCGCCCGAAGAAGGGATTTGGCGTCCCGATCGGGAGCTGGCTGAGGGGGCCGCTGTCCGGCCTCGCCCAGGATTTGCTCAACGAGGACCGCCTGCGCCGGGGCGGCTTGTTCGTGCCCGAGCGGGTGACCCGGATGCTTCGGGCCCACCTCGACGGCACCGCCGACCACCGAAAGCCCCTTTGGACCGTGCTCGCGTTCGAGCTGTGGCGGGACCAATACGGAGGGGCGCGATGATCGGCGCTCGCCTCGCCGCCGCCCTGGTGGTGGTCCTCGGCGTGGTCGATCTGTACGCCGCGATCCGGCCTGCGGCCGAGCTGGTGACCTCCGAACAGCTCGCCGCCGCGAGGTCCGAGGTGGAAAAACACCGGACCCCGGGGACGATCGTGGTCCACTCGCCGCTGTTCGGGGTGGAGGCGCTGTCCGGGCTCGGGGATCTGTCGGCACGGCCCGACCTGCCCGCGCGGGGGGCTCGGGCCGGTCGCCGCCTGATCGTCGTGGACCACCGGGACCACCCGGTGAGCGGGCTCGGGCGGCCGAAGCAGATCGTTTCGGTGGCCGGCCCGGTCGTGCTCCGGGTCTTCGAGCCCACCGGCGCGGCCCGGTCCGTCCCCATCTTCGATCTCGAGACCGAGCTGTCCTCGGTCCGGATGACGGTGGAGCGGCCGCCGGGCCAAGTGGCCGCCCGCTGCGACGCCCCCCGGGCGGAGGGCGGCGTCTCTTGCCCGGGGCAGCCTCCGTGGCTGTACGCTGCCCCGACCCGGTTTCGGGTGTCGGGCCGGGAGGAGGCCTGCGTGTGGGCCCACCCGAGCACCGGCGCGCTCGTCGTGTTCGAGCTGCCGCCGCTGCCGTCCCCGGCGCCGGGCCACCGGCTCGAGCTGCGCCTGTCGTCCGCGCTCGCCGACGATGCGACCCGCACGCCAGACGGCGACACGGTGCGGACCACCGTGCGCCAAGGGCCAGGCACGGTCGGGCAGGTCGCGCGCAGCAACGCGAAGGGCTTCGCCGAGGGACGGTTCACGGTGTCGCCGGATCTCCCCATCCGGCTCGAGGTCGCGGTCGGGCGGGACGGGGTCCGCCACCACTGCCTGGCCGCGCAGGTCATCGAGGTCCCGAACGAGGTCCAGAGCGAGGATCCGAGGTGAGCGGCGCCATGACCCGGTGGGTTTCGCTCGGCCTCGTCGCCCTGGTGCTCGCGGTGCATCTCTTCGCGCTGCCGGCGGCGCCGCTCACCGACGACGACGACTTCTATCTTCCGGCGGGAAAGTCCTATGCGGGGTGGCTGATGAGGGCGGTTTCTCTCGAGCGGGCCGCCTTCTCGAAGGAGGCGATCGACGCCGCGTTCACCGTCAACCACGAGCATCCCCCGGTGGCCAAATACGGCTTCGGGGTGGCGGGCGCGCTGTTCGGCCCGGTGCTCGGGCCGATCGCCGGGCCTCGGGTGGCCACCGCGCTGTTCTCGACGCTCGCCGCGGCGATGCTGCTTTTCATGGCGCAGCTGATGCTCGGCCCTCGGCGCGGCCTCATCGCCGGCGGGATCGCCGTGTTGTGCCTGCTCGGCCTCCCTCGGTTCTTTCTTCACGCCCGGGTAGCCACGCTCGACGTCCCAGTGACGGGCATGTACCTCGCGGTGGCCGCGCTGGCCCTCGCCGCCGAGCGCTCGTGGAAGTCGGCCATCGCGGTTGGTCCAGTGTTCGGTCTGGCCGCCGCCACCAAACTGAACGCCCCGTTTTTCGTCGTCCCCTATCTCATCTACGCCGTGCTCGTGCGAGGCGGGGCGGCCAAAGCGGCGCTCGGTCCGGGCCGGGGGCTCCGGCTCCCGGTGGTGCCGGCGGGCTTTTTCTCGATGGCGGTGCTCGGGCCGCTCACGTTTTTCCTGGTCTGGCCGTGGATGTGGTTCGACACCGTGGAGCGGGTCACGAACTATGTGCAATTCCACCTGAACCACTACGGGATCTATTTTCTGTATTTCAACGAGCTGTACGAAAAGGACCCATTTGCCCCCTGGCACGCCCCGGTGGTGATGGCGGCGATCACGGTGCCGCTCGCGATCTCGGCGCTCGCGGTGTTGGGGCTCGGCTTTGGGGCTCCGGCGGTCGGGCGCCGCCTGTACATGGGGGACGCCGCCCGCGCCGCTTCCCCCGGACCGGCGCGGGAGGGCGAGTACGTGCTGTGGCTTGGCCTGCACGCCGCCGCCACCCTCTTGACCGTCGCCTTGTCCGGGGGCGCAAAGTACGGCGGAGAGAAGCTGTTCATGCCCTTCTTCCCGTTTTGGTGCGCGCTCGCCGGCTACGGGGCGCTCCGGCTGCTCGAGACGGTGAAGCCCAAGTGGTCGGCGCTGACGCTCGCGCTCGCCGGGATCTCGGCGCTCGCCCAGCACGGAAAGTATGGCGGCGCCCCGCTGTCTCAGTACAACGGCGCGATCGGCGGCCTGCGCGGGGCCACCGCCGCCGGCTTCGAGCGGCAATACTACGACCTCGCGTTTCGGGACTTGGTGGTCTGGCTCAACGAAAACGCGCCGCCCGGGGCCGGCATCCACTTTCTCCCCAACAACTGGGAGTATGTCCGAACCTACAAGTGGTACCGGGAGGAAGGCAGCTTGCGCGAGGATCTGCGGGTGGTGAACGGCGAGGCGGCGGCGCAGATCATCGTGCTCACCCACGAGCGGAGGTTTCGAAGGTACGGGGCCGACCTCGCGCGGCTCCGCCCGCTCACGGTGCTCTTCGAGCGCAGGGTGGACGGCGTGCCGCTGTGGACGGTGCTGTCCCGGTAGTCGCCGTCATTTGTCGAGCGCGGCGAGCCCGGCGCCGTGGTCCGGCCCGGTCACGCCGCGGTCGGTGACGATGCCGGCGATCCAGGCCGCTGGGGTCACGTCGAAGGAGGGGTTTCTCACCTTGACCCCGGGGGGCGCGATCCGCCGGCCGTTGACCACGGTGACCTCCTCTTCGGGGCGCTCCTCGATGCGGATCGAGCGGCCGTCGGCGAGCGAGAGGTCCACGGTGGACCACGGGACGGCGACGTACAGCGGCCGGTCGTGGGCCCGCATCACGCACGCGACGCCCCGGGTCCCGATCTTGTTGGCGGCGTCCCCGTTTTTCGCGATCCGGTCGGCTCCGACCACGGCGAGGTCGATCTCGCCGGCCCCGGCGAGGTGGGCGGCGGCGCCGTCGCAGATGAGCGTGACGTCGAGCCCGTCCTTCATCAGCTCCCAGGTCGTCAGCCTGGCCCCTTGAAGCCACGGGCGGGTCTCGTCGGCGAAGACGCGCAGGCGCTTGCCGGATTTGTGCGCGGCCCGGATCACCGCGAGCGCGGTTCCGAGGGTCGCGGTCGCGAGCGCGCCGGCGTTGCAGTGGGTGAGCACCCCGGCCCCGTCGGGGACGAGCGCCGCGCCGAGCTCGCCGATGCGGGCGCAGGCGGCGGCGTCCTCTACCGCGATGGCCTGGGCCTCCGCCTCGATGAGGGCGGTGTCGGCGCCGGCGGCCCACACCCGCTGCATCCGGTCGAGCGCCCAGAACAGGTTCACGGCGGTGGGCCGGGTCCGCCGCAGCCGGCTGTCGGCTTCGGGCAGCGGGACCCCGGTGCGGGCAGCGATCGCCATCCCGTACGCGGCCGCGATCCCGATCGCCGGGGCGCCGCGCACGACCATGGTCTCGATGGCCCGGGCGACCGCTTCCACGGTGGACAGCCGCTCGTACACTTCTTCGAGGGGCAGCTTCGTCTGGTCGAGCAGGATGAGCGCGCCCGGCTCGTAGGCCACCGCTTGAAACGTCGACATGCAGAGAGTCTAGAGCACCGGAGCCGGATTCGGCGACCGCGGACCGTCGAGGTAGGGCAAAGTCGGCATCACGAGCATCGCCGGCACTCCGAGGGCGACGGTGACAAGAAAGTAGGGGCCAAAGCCGAGCGCCTCGGCGGCAAAGCCGCTCACCGCCCCGGCCACGGTGAAGCTCGCGCTCATCAGGGCGGTGAGGATCGCGAAGTGGGCCGCGCGGTGCCCGGGCTGGGGGAGGCGATTGAGGTAGACCATCAGCACCGCCGTCCCGAGCCCAGCCCCGAACATCTCGAGCCCGATCACGGCGGTCATCAGCGCGGTCGACGGCGGCTCGGGCAGGGCGGCGAGGCCCCAGAACCCAAGGTTCAGGAGGTTCTGGGCGAGGACGAACGGCCAGATCCAGCGGCGCAGCCCGTGCTTCGCGATGAGCCAGCCCCCGAGGGCCGGCGCGGCGATGGCGAGCACCATCCCGGCGGTACCGCTCGCCCACCCGTAGGACTCGAGGGACATGCCGAGCGACTTGAAGAACGGATACTTCATCTTCTGGAGGAAAGACTCGCCCGCCCGAAAGAACAGGACAAAGAACAAGATCCGGCCGAGCTTCGGCTCGGAGAGAAAGCTCGCGAAGCTCGCCGCGTAGGCCGAGCCCCGGGCCCGCCGGCGAAGCACCGGACCGAGCAGCAAGAGGCCGAGCAACAGCGCGAAGGCCACGAAACCCGGGGAGGCGAGCTTCGCCGCCGCGCCGAGCAGGTCCGGCGCCCGGTCGAGGACCCACAGCCGGCCCTCGCCGATGGGCAGAGCGGCGATGCCTACCCCGACGAGACCGAGCCCGAGGAGCACGGCGAACGGGTACCGGGGGGGCCGCTTCCCCCCCGCCGGCAGCCGCGGCAGCCCGGTGGCGTGAATCCCGAGCAGGGCGACGAGCACCGCCGCCGAAGCGGCGAACACCACCGGGAACCCGTATCGGTCGGCGAGCACCAAGCCGGGGCCGCCCACGACGAGCAGCGCGACCCGGTAGGCGCCCACCCGCAAACCGACGAAGCGGGCCTGCCCGGCGTCGTCGAGCGCTTCGAGGTAGTGGCCGTCGATGGCGATGTCGTGGGTGGCGGCGAGCGCGGCCACGGCAAAAAAGAGGGCCGCTGGGGCAGCGAACCCGGGCGCGGCGAAGGTGACGGCGGCGAGCGCGAGCAGGCTGAGGACGAGCAGGGCCTCGGTGCCTAGGATCCACCCCCGCTTCGTCCCGTAGGTGTCCACCGGCGGGGCCCACAGGAACTTCAGGTTCCACGGCAGGTGAAACAGCGAAGTCAACCCCACCGCGCCGAGGCTCGCCCCCAGCTCGACGAACAGGATCTCCCCGAAGCTGTGCACCACAGCGTAGGGCAAACCTTCAGCGAAGTAGGAGGAGGCGACCCAGGAGGCCTTTTTGCGAGTCGTCACGCCGGTTCGGGGGCGACGGTGCTCGCGAGGTCGAGCGCGAGCTCGAACAGGGCTCGGGTTGCGGCGTCGAGAGAAGTCTCCGCGGTGGCCACCCGGAGCTCGGGCGCGACCGGCGCCTGGTAGGGGGCGTCCACGCCGGTCAAGCCGACGAGATCACCGAGCGCGCTCCTGGCATAGAGGCCTTTTGGGTCCCGTTCCCGGCAGACCTCGAGCGGCGCGTCCACGAACACTTCGGCGAACGGCAGCCGGGCGGCCCGGTGGACCTCGCGGGCGAAGGCGCGGTGGGCAGAGAGCGGGCTGATCGCGGCCACGATCGCGATGTGGCCGGCGTCGGCGAACAGCGCGGCGACGTGGGCGACCCGGCGCAGGTGCTCCGTGCGGTCGGCAGGAGCGAGCCCGAGGTCCGAGGACAGGCCCTTGCGGAGGACATCGCCATCGAGCCGGTACGCGAGGCGCTGGTGCTCGAGCAGGCGGGCCTCGAGCGCCAGCGCGAGCGTGGTCTTGCCCGACCCGGAGAGCCCGGTCATCCACACCGTGCCGCCGACCGGCCGATCCACGCCGGTCACCGGCCAATCCCCTGATGCTGGGGGGCCCCTTTTTGCGGCTCCTCGGTGGCCTTCGCGTCGAGCCCCGCGATCGACAGCGACAGGAGCACGACCGCCGCCCCGGTGGTCAGCCCGCAGACGAGCGCCACCGCCGAGGAGATCGCGCGCATCCAGCGAGGAAGGCCGTTCCAGTCTCGCTCCATCTGGTGCCACGGGTGCCCGGCGGCGGCCGCGAGCAGGTGCATGGCGGCCGGGACGGCCGATGCTCCGAGGAGAAGAAAGCCGATCCAGCGCCGGTCGGGCAGGTCGACCCCGGCTCGCTGGGCCAAAAACAGGACGCCTGCGACCAGTGGGACCAGAAGCGACGCCCACACCGCCCGCTGGAGCGCTCGAACCCGGAAGGAACGCACCCCGGCAACATAGACCGAATGTCGCGGTTCGACAGCGAGGACCGCCGCGGTCTGTGGCAATTTGTCGGGCTTCCCCGAGAAACGACCAAAGTGGGCAACGACAGAAATTCACGCGCAAAGCAGGCGGCTCAATCCCCCTGCCGCAGCGCCTCCACCGGATCGAGCCCGGCGGCGCGCCGGGCCGGCAGCAGCCCGAACAGCACGCCGGTCCCGGCCCCGAAGGCCACGGCGATCGCCACCGCAACCGGCGGGACCGAAGACGGCCAGGCCATCGCGGTGCCCACCGCGACCGCGACCGCGATGCCGAGGGCCGTCCCGATGGTCGTGCCCACCAAAGACAGGAACACCGCCTCGGTCAAAAACTGCACGAGGATCTGGCGCGGAGTGGCGCCGATCGCGGCCTTGATCCCGATCTCCTTCGTTCGCTCCGCCACCGCGACGAGCTGGATGTTCATGATCCCGATGCCCCCGACGAGCAGGGACACGGCCGCGATCGCCCCCAGCAAGCTCGTCAGGATCGACGCCACCCCGTCCGCGACCCGCAAGGTGTCGTCGGGGCTGTGAATGGAAAACCGGTCGACACCGCCCCTCGGGGTCCCTCGGTGGGTCCGGAGGATCTCTGCGATCTCCTCGGGGGCATCCTGCCGCAGCCCGGGGAGGGGCCGGATCTGAAACGATGTGTGGCTCGCGCCTGGACCGAACAGACCGGCGCGGGCCGTGCTCGAGGGGAGGAGGACCTGGTTGTCGAGGTCGCGGCCGCTGGTCGCCGTTCCCTGGCGTTCGAGCAGGCCGATGACCCGGCAGGTGAGCTTGCTTTCGATCTCGACCCGCCCTCCGAGCGGGTCGCGGTCCGGGAAGAGCGCGTCGGCGGGCGTAGCGCCGAGGATGCAGACTGGGGCACCGAGGGCTTCGTCGCGCTCGTCGTGGGGTCCGCCAGCGAGAAATGCGAGCCGCACCAGCGAGAAGTACCCAGGAGGAACCGCGCGAACGAGGGTGCGGTGCTGGCGGCCGGCGCCCGAGACCTCCGTCTCCCACTCATAGACCGGGACCACGTGCTCTAGGGTGGTCGAGGACCGCCGGAGCAGCCGAGCCTCCTCGAGCGAGAGAGGAGGGGCGTCGCCCCCGAGCCGCCTCACGGACAGCACGTTGACCCCGAGCCACTCGAACTGGGCCAGCACCGACGCCCGAGCCCCCACCCCGAAGCTCACGGTGGCGATGAAGGTCGCGACCCCGATGGCGAGGCCGAGCACGGTCAGCCCGCTGCGGCCGGGGTTTCGGCGGAGGCTGCGGGCGGCCGTGCGCACCGCCTCGGTCATCGACGACACGACAACCAGAGTCGGCCAGGAGCGGGGCGGCGGCAAAGCGGAGATTGGCGGCGTCGCATTTTGACCAAGCCAAGCGACTTAGCCATCCTGCCCCGGTGGCAAAGGTCAACGGGCACGAAGCCAAGACCCACCGCTCGAGGATGCTCGAACACGTCCGAGTCGGTGAGGTCGCGAAAGCTGCAGAGCCCCGCGCGATGTTGTCCCGATCGAGGCCCGCGCGCCGCGCCAGACCGGTCCTCGGACATCGGGCGAGCGTGCGCGCCCAAAAGGGATATGAGGTCGGTCACAGCTCGCGGACGTGACCAATGAACAGAATCGCGCCGGTGCCGCGGTCGCGAAGCAAGTAGACGAACGAGCGGTCGATGGTCACCGGCACACGCAGCGGCGCGGAGATCGACTGGATACCACCGGCGGTCGCCGCCGCCGCGACCGTGCCGCGCTCGGAGACCTTGATCACCGACTCCTGCACGATCCACGCGAGCTCGAGGTCGCCGGGGGCGCCCGCGATCCCGGAGAGGTCCACCGCGGCGGAAAAGAGGTCGATGACCCCCATCTGTTGGAGCGTGCCCCCGAGGTCGTGCCGGCTGCGGAGGTCGAAGGTCGGCATCGTCAGATCGATCTCGACGCTGTAGAGCCCGTCGAGGATCGCAGTGAGTTGGTCCGCGTCGAGCGCGGCGTGGAACGCGTCGAAGTCATCGGGCTCGATCACCAAGAGCTCGATCTGCTCGTCGTCGTACGGGATCGCGACGGCCTCGAAGCCGTCGCCCTTGACGTGTCGCCCGGGAGAAGCGCCGGTGAATCCCGAGACCCGACCGCCCTCGAAGACGACGTCCTCGGCGGAGAACTCCGCCGCCCAGGCGCCGTCGAAGTAGAGCGTGTTCACGAGCACGAGGACGAGGTGGGGGTCGATCGCGCCGTGCTTCAGGAACTCGGGGATCAGCCCCTCGGTCATCGCGCCGATCCAGTCGTTGATCTTGGCGCGGCTCGCCTCGGACTCTCCGGCAAAGTCCATCATCGACACCGCCGCACCGTAGTTCTTCGCGAGCGTGTCGAGGTAGGGCGCGTTCAAGGTGAAGCCGTTCTGCGTGAACAGCTGGTTCACCGGGCGCAGCCTGAAGTCCCCACCGCTGGAGGACTTGGCGTCCTCGCCGCGCGACGCCAACTCGAGGTCGAGTTGGTTGAACCCGGCGTGCAAGCTGTCCTGCGGAAGCGAGAAGCGCATGCCGCTCGCCATCTGCGACTCGGTAGAGCCCCGGGCGCCGGCGTAGAGCATCGCCATCACGGCATCGAGGCTGTAGGGCGAGACGACGACGTTCTCGCTCGCGTCGTTCGACCGGTACAGGTCGAGCGCGAAGGTCGCGCGGTCGTCCGAGAACTGTTTCGCGTCGCCATCGCTGAGGGATGGCTCCAGCTCACGCTGCAGCTGGGATCGGACGAGCTCACCGGGTGGCTCGGGCGTCCCGCCGCCGCACGCGACGAGGAGGACCAGGGCAGAGAGGGGAAAGGCAGGCTGGTGGTTCATGCCTCCCGGGAAAGCATCGGGCGTGCCAACCGTGGACCCACGTCGAAGTCGGGGTGGGTCGACGCGAGGTCGGGCATCGCTGCCCGACTACCCGAACGAGCGCCATGGGTTTCTGTGCCCCTCGACGCGATCCGCGCTCGCGTCGCACGCAGCAGCCCGAAAAGACCCACGAACAGCGCGATCCAGCCCGCGCTGCGGCTTCGCGTCGCCACGCACACACACCCCGCGCGCTTCGCGTTCGACGCGCCGGCGTTCGAGGGCTCGGGCGCCGACGACTCGACTTCGGGCGCCGCCTCCGCGGCGGACTCCGCTCGCGCGGCGCCGTGGCCGACGGCGAGCACCAGGTGGACCCGTCGATTCGCGCGCGGGTCCCGTGCGGAGGCCGGGCGGGGGTGATGGAGGCCGTAACGTGGGGCGGCCACGAGTCCTCCGCCTACCGGGAGGGCGACACCGTGGGCCTGTTGTCGGACTCCTACTCCCGCTCCGTCAACCGGAGGATCGAGACCTCACCCGAGCGATGGAACGGACCGGGGATGCCAGCGCAGCTGCCCGGCTGGCCCTCGAGGCGGCCAGCCGGCAGGGCTGACCCGCCGCCGACCCAAGGGCCGAGGCGTCCATCAGGTGGACTCCTGGAAACCGAGTGCGTTCGCCAGCGCTTGCCCCGCCTCGCCGAGGGCCGGCCACAGCACCTCGCGGTGGAACACGTCGTGCTCGAGGTCCACCGTTTGCAGGTACACATCACGGTAGATCGAGAGCCCGGCCTCGCCGCCTCGGAGCGCCAGCGTCCGTGCCGCATAGGAGAGGCTGGAGACCTCGTCGTCGTACCACGGCGCCCCATCCATGCGGGCGCACTCGGTCGCGTAGGCTTCGATGAGTCGCCGAGTTGCTGCGAACGCCCTTGGGGTGTCCGGCCCCACCAGGTCGAAGAGCTGCGACTCTCGCACCCGTTCGCCTCGATGCGAGAGCTCGATGCGAAAGCGGTCCTTGTCGACGAGAAACGGAAGCTCCCGGAGGCGAGCGATGGCGCGGTCCAGCGCGTCCGCGATTGCGGAATCGTCCAGCGCCTCGACCGCAAGGATGAGCGTGCCGCGCTCGACGTCGGCGTCCGGTCGGGGCGCGGTGGGGCGCTCTCTGATGCTCTCCTTGGGGAGGTCCACGATTCGCCCCGGTCCCGGCGGCGTGATGAGCCCGAGGTCGACCAGCGGCCCCCACTGGGGGACCAGCTCGAGCTCGCCCGTGGCGCGGGCGTTGAACTCGTACTCCACATCCCCCGGGGACAGCGCCTTCGGCAGTCGAAATCCGCCTTGCAGCTCGCCTCGCCCGTCGATTGCGTAGAGCAGGTCGCCCCCCACCACCCAGTTGCTCCCATTGGGCCCCCAGCCGATCGCCGGCAGCACTCGGCCGACGACCTCATCGATCACTTCGAGCGCCGCCTCCTCGGGATCGCTGGCCTCGGGGAAGCTCGCGGCGTGCGCTCGGCGCCAGGCCGCGCGGCGCAGCCCCGAGAGGAGGCCAGGCTGTCGAGCGTCGAGCAGCGCGAACGCGATGGGGATCGCGGCGGGTTGCCGTGGAAGGAGGGATCGGATGCCCAACTGCCATCTGAACGTGAGGCGATGCGTCACCTCATCGCGGCCGCTGTCGATATTGGTGCGATGGAATCGCAGCTCGACTTCCTGGTCGCCTCGCAGTGGATAGAGCCACGCGACGCGGTCGCCCTGAGGCTCCAGGGCAAGCGCCTGGATGGGGGGAGCCGCGAGGGGGAGGTACGCGTTCTCGCGGGTCGCGACGTCGAAGGACAGTACCCCCCAGCTGCGATTTCCAGATTCGTCGTCCAGCCTGGCACGCACGCCGACGCGCCCTCGGGAGAGCCCGACGGGCGGGCCGATGATCGTGTGCTCATCCTGGGGGCCCAGCGTCGCGACGGGGGAGAGATCGGTGAGCCGATAACCCTCGATTACGTCCCTGAACCCCACCCAGACCGCGCCGAAGGCGAGCCCAACCCCCGTCGAGAACGGCCAGTGGGGCCCGGGATCAGGCGCCGAAACGAACGACGAACGGGACCGGGTCTCCAAGTCGTAGAGGGCGACCGAGCCGCGGTGACCGACCACGAGCAAGCGGTCGCCCAGGATGGTGGAGAACTCCAGCTGCTCGTCGTGAGGGTACACGAAACGCCACGGTGGCCGCCCGTCCTCATAGCGGACCTCGATGCGGTGGTCGTGAGGCAGCAGCTCCGCATCGCGACGCAGGCTCGGCATTGCTATACCCGACCTTACCTCGTCCTGGGGCCGGAATTCTCGTCGAGCTTTGCCGGCAGCCCATCTGCGGCGACTCCCCGACGTGTGCCGAGCCGCGGTCGAGCGGCTTCCAAGTGCACATGGAACGGCCAGTTCCTCAGCCCTGCGTGGTCCCTTCGGCCTCGAGCTCCGGTCAGGTGCGGATGTCGATGGTGGCCCGGGCAGGGCTCTGGCCGCTCCCTCAGCGGGATCCATTCGACCGGATGCTGGCGGCGCAGGCTCACCTGGAGAACTGACGCTCGTGACGCGGGACCCAATCCTCGAGACCTCTCCGGTCGCTACCCTCTGGTGACCGGTCCTCGGGCAAGAGTGCGTGTCGAGAGGGATACGAGAAAGCAGCTCACCGGCCGAGCGACCACTCCGGCCCCGGCCAGAGCTCCACTTCATCGGCGGGGATCGGCACGTCCGGGGAGTATCTTTCGCTGTGAGTTTTCCCCTCCCTGACGACGCGGTCCCACAGCCGGCCCAGCGGCTCGAGGGTCTCGATGGTCACCGGGGTCGGTGGTACATCGCCTACCCACTCCACGAACGTGGACGGACCGATCACGTGGTAGACCGCGCTGCGGCCGGCGGGCAGACAGCCGAGCTGGGTTTGGGCGGACCAATCGACCGGCGAAAAAGAAAACTCGTCCAGAGCGAAGAAGCCCGCCATGGCGTCATTGAGCTCGGCCGTCGAGATGTCCAGCTGTCGGTTTCGATAGTGCGCAATCCTGCACGGGCGCTCCCCGAGGACCATCCGATAGCGTGACCATGAAGCGAGAAAGACGTTTGGATCTTGGGTGTCGTTGACATAGAAAGTGTCTTGGACGCCCGTGTCGAGCGTCGCGATCGGAAGCGTCCTGATTGCTGACAGCACAGTTCTAGGGTGGAATTCGCCGTCAAAGCCCAAGCCGTCGCAGGCGGAGACCATCGCGAGGCCAAGCACCGCGAGGCGGCGGAATCCGGTTCGAAGTCTTTCCATGATGTTCCTCCTCATCTCGGCTATTCAATAGCCTCGGCTGGTGCAGAAACCGCTAGGTGGTTCGACCGGCAACGGCATCCCTCGGATTCGGAAACCCCTCCTCAAAATGTCGTTGGCCGCTGCCAGTGCGGTATACCGGAGAAACTTCGTGGACCCAGTGGCGCAGTATGCGTATTCCTCGAGAAACCGGACCTCAGCCGTGTTGGCTCCAGCGCTTGGGAACCGGTCGTCACATGAGACTTTTCGATCACAGTGGGATCCACCGTCATGGCCCTGCCCAGTGGCGTGAACGGCTTCATGATAATAGATTCCGGCCCGCTCGCCGATCGTCGTCGGCCTGGAGAACCCTCCCCAGACGAAAGGGTGTCGGAAGTTCACCCAGCCGAACGAGTTGTAGGCAGCCGCCGAATCGCCTTTGCACTCGAAGCTAGGCCGAACGCCCCGTTGGATCGAAATGCGCCACGCGTACCGACCGTAAACGAGTGGACCGTATTTTGGTATCCTCGTACCCCGAGAGCGGCCGCACCCGCGTGAGCGTGGCGTATTGCTGCAGTCCAAGTATGCTAGAGGGACCCTGGTCGGACCGTTTGGGTTGGGGTTGACGTACGTGAGGGCGAAGAGTGCGTTGTACATTCGCGCAAGCGGCAACCATTGGTCGGTGGCTCGGTTGAATCCAGCTTCGTTGCTCCAGCCACCCCGGTTGCTCTGAAGGTAACCTCGCCAAAAGAATTCGTTGTATTCCCCCCAGTGCGGTCGGCCTACGAAGTACCGCGCGGCGTTGAGGTCGCCGCTCTCATTGACATGCCTGGGGAAAACCGAGAGCGGGCAGACTCTCGGGATGCGACCCTCCGGGATACTTACGAGGTAATGCGAACTTTGCGCATGAGCGGCTTGTGGTCCAATGGGACCAGCCAGAAGATAGGCGGCGGCGAGCAGCGTACCCAAACGCTTCATGGGTTCCCCTCCACGATGATTGGCGGAGTCGGCAGCGGCTCGCTGCCGATCGCATCGTCCATGAGCGCACCTATCGCTAGCTCGATGGCGACCTCCTCTTCAGTCAGAACGGTACGGACATTCAGTAGCGACACGTCCGTGCCCGCCCAAACGGTTAGGTCCTCCTCGGTCTCGCCGAGGTCACGGAGTGAGACCACCGCAATCGTTCGCAAGCCATCGTAAAGGAAACCGTTCGAAAGGACCTGGCGGAGGGCCAACCGGGCGGTATCGACCTGGGCTTTCGCGAGGGAGTGGAGTGCGTACATCGCCATCAAGCGGTGCTTGAACTCGGCGCCGAAGGGGTCCTCACCGTGACTGTCCGGGTCGTCCGGAGCGACCGGTTCGGGCATGGGGGACGTGATGGCGCTTACCAGGAAAGGGACGGCAACGCCGCTTTCCAGCTGGCCGGCCACGAAGACCAAAGCATCCTTGGATGGAGCGTTTTCGGTGAAGATGTTCCAGTAGCTCGACTGAAGCAGTCCCACCGTCGCTTCCGGGTTTTCACGAAGGGCGGACAATGGGGCGACAAGGGCTGCGTCGTCCACTGCCAGGTAGGCGAACACGTGATTCAGGGCCTGCGGAACGGTCCCAGTTCCTTCGAAATAGACTTCGACCGTCGGAAGCACGCTGACCGGCTCGGCTGGTTCTGGCGGATCGTCGTCCGGCAACGCCCAACTCGGCGCGGAGACCGCGAGCACAAGACCCAGCCAAATCGCGGCTAGGCTCCTGCGGGGGGGGGGGGGGCGATGGGGCGGCATTGTTGGCTCCTGCCCCTGTAGGAGAGTCTTCTTGCAACGTTCACTGTTGTTCGTTGCCTTTCTCGACCGACTTGCGACACTGGACACCGTTGGCCTTGCCAGGGTCAATCCCCCCCTCGACGATTTGACTGCAAAGGACGCGGGTGGGCGCAGGTGGGGATGTTGTCCCCTGTGACCTTGGGGAGGCCGCGGGCCGGCGGCGCTTGCCTCGGCGGGCGAGCGGTGGGAGGCTCTTCGGCGTGAAGATCAGCATCGAATACTGCCGAATGTGAGGCTATCGCCAGCGCGCCGCCAGGTTGGCGGCCCAGATCGGAGTCGCGCGCCCGGGGACCCCGGTCGAGCTCATCGAAGGCTCGGGGGGCGATTTCATCGTGCTCGTCCACGCTGGTGAGAGCACGACCGAGCTGTGGAACAAGAACGCGAGCGGGCGGGGCTTTCCCGAGCCGGACGCGATCATCGATCAGCTCCCCTGAGCGGTGCTGTCGCCCGGGGGCTTGCCAAGCGGCCACCCGCTGGGGAGCTTGCCCCCCGGTGGCGGCCGGCGACATCGACGACATCCTCTCGGCGCTCGACGAAAGCGAGACGACCGAGGTCCCCGAGAGCTGGGCCCAGGGCCGGGCGGTCTACGGGGGCCTCGTGGCCGCGCTCGGGCTGCGGCGGGCCTCGGCGGTCGCCGGGCCCCGTCCGGCCCGCGCCATCCACACCCTCTTCACCGCGCCGACGGAGGTCGGCTCCGTAGACGTCCGGGCCCGGGTGGTGCGCGCGGGCAGGGCGGCGACCTCGGTGGAGGCGCGGGTGGAGCAGGCTGGCGCCGAGCGGGCGCTCGTTCGGGTGGTGCTCGGGGAAGACCGGCCGTCCAAGGTGCGGGTCGAGCCGTCTTTGGCCCCCGCGTTCCCCGCGCCCGACGCCCTGCCGCCCATCCCGTACTTCGAGACCCTGGCCCCCGCGTTCTCGCAGTGGTTCGACTACCGCTGGGTCCGGGGAGAGCTGCCGTTTTCGGGCGGCACCGAGACCGTCAACGGGGGCTACGTCCGGCTGCGGAAGGGCAGCGTCGCGGGGGCCGAGGCGGTGCTTCTGCTGATGGATGCGTGGCCCGCGCCCGCGCTGGCCCTGCTCGACCGGCCGGTCCCGGCGAGCTCGATGGCGTGGAGCGTCGATCTCACATCCCCCGCCGCCGCCACGGGCGCCGCTTTGGCCACCGACTGGTGGCAGTATGATAGTTGGAGCGAGGGAGCCGGGGAAGGGTACTGCCAGATGGCGTGCCGAATGTGGACGAAGGACGGACGGCTCTGTGCCCGGGGCGGGCAGACGGTGGCGGTGTTCGGGTGAACTGGGTTTCTTCCCTCTGGAAGGCGTACGGGACCGACGTTCGGGCCGAGGCCGACGCGGCGGCGGTGGGGCCGGCGGCCGACCGCCAGCTCGTCGTGGTGGTGCTCGTCGCCTGCGCCTGCCTCATCTTCATGCGCTTCTTCGGCAGCGCCGACCGGATCAACGCCCACTGGCCGCCCATCTTCTCCGGGCTCGGCCTCGAGGAGATCTGGCGTTCGATTCGGTCCTGGCTGTACTCCCATGAAGACGCGCAGTTTCATCGAAAGCTGTTCTGGGCGGTCACCCGGTTGCTTGGATACGTCCTGTTTCCGATGATCGCGGTTCGGCTGTGGCTTGGCTCGGAGGTCTCGATGCGCCGGATTTTCGGCCTGAGGTCCGAGGGGTTTTGGGCCCACGCTCCGGTGTACCTCGCGATGCTGGCGGTGATGGCGCCGGTGGTCGTCGCCGCGTCGTTTCTTCCGAGCTTTCAGGACAAATATCCGTTCTATCGGCTCGCTGCCGGGGAAGCGCTGTTTCCGTGGTTCTTCGCCTGGGAGATGCTGTACGCTCTTCAGTTCTTCGCGCTCGAGATCTTCTTTCGGGGGTTCATGGTCCACGGGTTGGCCCCGCGGCTCGGCTGGGCGAGCGTGTTCGTCATGATGATCCCGTACATGATGATCCACTTCGACAAGCCGCTTCTCGAGTGCATCGGGTCGATCGCCGCCGGGTTCGTGCTCGGCACGATGAGCCTCAAGACCGGGTCCATCTATTGGGGCGCGATCCTCCACGTCGCGATCGCGTGGGCGATGGACGCGCTCGCGCTCGTTCACGCCGGGCGGCTCTGATCGGCGGCGGCCTCGAAGCTCGCCCGCACGTCGAGCGGCACCCCCACCTCCTCGAGCGTCTCGTACAGCGTGGCAAGATAGATGCCGAGGGAGAGAAAAGCCGGATCGAGCCGGATCTTCTCTCGTTTGCAGACCAGGAAGACCTCGTGAAAGGCCGCGATGAAGTGGGAAACCCGGAACTTCACCGCCCGCTGCTCGCCGTCCCCGAAGTGCCGCTCGAACACGTCGGCCGCGGGCACGAGCCCCAGCGGCTCGAGCGCCTCATCGAGCGACTTTCCGGTGTCGAGATAGAAGCTCCGGTACACGTCGGCGAGCGCCCCTTGAAACGCCGGCGGCCACTGCACGAACCCGGGACCGGGGCGGTACAGCGGCCCGCCGTCGAAACCGAAGCGGTCGGCGCCGAGGTTCAACAGCGTCGCGCCGCTCGGGTCGAGCAGCTGGTGAAAATACAGCCGAAGCGCCGCCTCCCCGACCTGTCTTCGCTCCCCGTCGTCGAGCTCGCGCACCGGGCGGGCCGGCCGCTCTTCGCTGAGGGTGAGCCGAAGGGCCGGCAGCTGCGCCGCCCGATGCTCGACCGCGGCCCGGTACCCGTCCCGATCCCTGTACCCCTTGACGAGCGAGCCCGCAGCGGAGAGCAGCCCGCGCGCCGGCATCACCTCGAAGAAGGCCGGGGTCGCGAAGTCGAGGAACCGGCGGAAGTCGGTGCCCTGCACCAGCCGGCGGACGATGGACATGCCGTCGTGCTAGGGGCCGCAGGGCTTCGGACGCAAGCCCCGAGCGACGGTCGCCCCACCGCACCGGCCCGACCATCGATCTCGAGGCGAGCGCCAAAAGGTCGCGTCTCGGTCCGGGCCGTGGGAAGGAGCGGGGACGATGCGGTCGGACGACGCCTCGCGGGGGGCGCTCTTTGTGGGCCTCGCGTTCGGCATGGCCTGCGGAGGCGAAGCGGAGGTCGGATATCGGCTCGAACCGGTCGATCGGCGGACGGTCGTGGCTGCGGTCGAGGCGCAGGGCCAGCTCGAGGCCCGCGGCGTGCGGGTGGTGGTGGCCGGGGTGGAGGCCCGGCTCGAGGCGGTGCTGGTTCGGGCCGGGGACCGGCTCGAGGAGGGGCAGCCGCTCGCGAAGCTCGACGACCGAGCGCTGGCCGCGGAGGCGGCGGCCACCCGAGCCGGGCTCGCCGCGGCGGCGGCGGGGGCAGAGGAGGCGGCGCTCGCGAGGGACGAAGCGGCGGCGGAGCTCGCGCGGGTCGAGCGCCTCGCGACCCGAGGCCAGGCCAGCGACGCCGTTTTGGCCACGGCCCGCGGCGCAAAGGCCCGGGCTGACGCCAACGCCCGGCGGTCGGCCGCGCTTCGGGACCAGGCGAGGGCCCGGCTCGACGCCGCCCGCGCCGCGTACGACGCGGCCACCGTGCTGAGCCCGGGCCCGCTCGTCGTGCTGTCCGTCCCCGACCAGCTCGGCGCGATGGTGTCCCCCCGCGGTCCCCCCTTGTTTCGCCTGGCGGACCCGCTCGAGACGCTGGTCGCGGTGGCGAGGGTAGGGGAGGTGGACATCGGTCGGCTCGCCGTGGCGCAGCGGGGCACGGTCGAGGTGCCCGCGTTCCTCGAAGAGGCGTTCCCCGGCTCCATCACCCACCTCGACGTGGCGCCGGCGCCGGGCGACGCCCGGTACCGGGTCCAGCTCGAGGTGGAAAACCCCGATCGGCGCCTCTTGCCCGGGATGAGCGCGATGGTCCGGTTCGAGGTCGGCCGCGCCGAGGGGCTCGCCGTGCGCGAGGCCGCGCTTCGCTTCGTGCCCGACGGGGCGCCGCCCGGCCCGCCGCGGAGCCGGGTGTTTCGACGGCGAGACCGGACCATCGAGCCGGTCGAGGTGGAGGCCGGGGTCTCGGATGGGGTGTACGTCGAGGTCCGAGGCCCGCTCGCCCCCGGCGATCAAGTGGTCGTGGGGCGGGCGCCCAGCGGGGAAGGCGCCTCGGGAGCGCGGCTGTCGCTCGGGGGCCGCTGATGGTGCTGCACCTTCGCGAAGTGACGAAGCGCTACGGGCAAGGGGCGCTGCAGGTGGAGGTCTTGAAGGGCGTGGATCTCGACGTCGCCCCGGGGGAGACCGTCGCCCTGTGCGGGCCGTCCGGCTCGGGGAAATCGACCCTGCTCAACATCGTCGGCTGCCTCGATCGGCCGACGACCGGCCGCTACGCGCTCTCGGGAAAGGATGTATCCACGCTGGGCCGCTCCGAGCAGGCAAAGGTCCGGCTCGAGGTGCTCGGGTTCATCTTTCAGTCGTTTCATCTGCTCGCCGACGCCACCGCGCTCGAGAACGTGGCCCTGCCGCTCATGTACGCCGGGGTCGCCCGCCGCGCGCGGGACGAGCGGGCGCAGGCGATGCTCGAGCGGGTGGGGCTCGGCGACCGGGGCCACCACCGCCCGAACGAGCTGTCGGGCGGGCAGCGGCAGCGGGTCGCGATCGCGCGGGCGGTCGTGGCCCGGCCGAAGGTGCTGCTCGCCGACGAACCCACCGGCGCGCTCGACACCAAAACCGGGGCTGCGGTGATGGATTTGCTCGCGGAGCTGCACGCGGAGGACGGGCTGACCATCGTGCTCGTCACCCACGACCCGGGGGTGGCGGCGTGGGCTGGCCGCCGGATCGTGCTTCAGGACGGCCGGGTGGTGGACGACCGATGAACGTCCTCGCGTGCCTGCTGTTCGTAGCCTCCGGGCAGGAGGTGTTCTCGCTCGGCGCGGCCCGTGCGGCGGCGCTCGACCGGCGCCCGGAGCTCACCGCGGCTTCGGCGCGGGTAGAGAGCGCGGCGGCGAGCGCGGAGCGGGCCGAGGCGGCGAGCCGCCCCAAGGTGGCGGGCACGCTCGAGCTGTCGGCCGCGCCGGGCGGGCTCTTGGTCGAGCTGCCCGCGGGCGAATTGCTCGGGATCGAGAACCCGCTGCTCGTCCAGGGCTCGCCCACGCTCGACCAGGGCTCGGCCGCATTTGCCCCCCAGCTTCGCTACGCCGGGCTCGTCGGGGTCGAGTGGATGCTCCTCGACTTCGGTCGCGCCGAAGCGGCGGTGCGGGCGGCCAGGGCGGAGCGGCGGGCGCGGGAGGCGGAGGTGGCGGCGACGTCGGTGGGGCTCGTTCGCGCCGTGGACGGGGCCTACCTCGAGTGGCTCGCCGCGACCGAGCGGGTCGCCCACGAGGCCGAGGCCCAGCGGGCGGTGGTCGCCCGCAAAGCCGCGGTGGTGATGCGGATCGAGGAGGGCGCCCTCGCGCCGTCGGCCCGGTGGGCGCTCGAGACCGAGGTCGCGAGCCACGAGCTTCGGCTCGCCCACGCCACCCACGCCGCCGAAAACGCCGCGCTCGCCCTGTCCGAGGCGGTGGGCGGGCTCCCGGCCGGCGCCGCGCCGGACCGCGCCCTGCTCGAGCTCGGCGCCGAGAGGAGCCTGCAGGAGCCCGAGGACCCGGCGCTCGACGCGCTCGGCGCTCGAATCGACGCGCTGTCGGCGACGGTGGATCTCGAAGAGCGGGCCGGATTGCCCGCGCTCGGGATAGACCTGCAAGTGGGCCTGCGGGGTCAGGAGCTGAGCTTGTTTCCGGTGTACCGAGGCGCGCTCAGCCTGAAGCTCCCCATCTGGGACGGGGGAGAAAGGGACGCCGAGGTCGAACGAGCGAGGGCGGAGCGGCGGGCGCTGGCCGCGGAGCAGGCCCGAGCCGAAGACCAGCGGACCCGGCGGCAAGAGGCCCTGCGGCTGCGGCTTCGGCACGCCAGGGACCGGGTGGTTCTGGCCAGCCGCCTCGTCGAGGCCGCCCGGGGCCGGCTCGAAGACGCCGAGCAGCGGCTCGATCAGGACGCCGCCACCGAGGACGAGGTCGCCCGGGCCCGGGCCGAGTGGATCCGGGCCGAGGGGGAGCTGCTCGCGGCTAGAGTGGACCGGGCGGCGGCCTCGCTCGAGCTCACGCGCTGAGCGCGGACGGGGAATCGCCTTCTTTGGCCCACCCCGGCTGCCGGCGCCCGTGCCGGTTCAGGGTGGTCGCTGGCCGCACGATGCTGAGCGCCCCGACGAAGCCATGCACGGCGGTCCAGCGAGCGAGCGGGCGAAGCTGCTCCACCAGGGACGCCGGGTCGGCGGCGGCCTGCCGATGGCGCCGAGCGTCGGCAAACGCGCCGTAGTAGCGCTCGATGACCCGATCCGGATCGGCGCGCTCCCTGGCGCTCGCTCGCCCAGCCTCGGCGACGTGGCGCCGGCGCTGGGGGTCGTCGAGCAGCCGCAGGACTTCGGCCCCGAAGTTGGCGTTCGCGCGCTCGGCGTCCGGCCCCGGGGGAAGCAGGATCCCGTCGATCCCGGGCCGGATCTGCTGGGCGACCCCGGCGCCGTCGTCGAAAGCCACCACCGGAAGGCCGCAATACATGGCCTCGCTCACGACCTGGCCGTAGGTCTCGGACATCGACGCATACACGAACACGTCGCCGTGGGCGTACCAGGTCCGCACGTCCTCCACCGAGAACTCGCCCGGCCAAAAACAGCGGTCGGCGATGCCGAGCCGCGCCGCGCGGGCCTTGAAGGCGTCCTGGTCCGCGCCATCGCCCACCAGGGTGAAGCTCGCGTTTGGCCGGCTCGGGGCGATGTGCTCGGCGAACAGGTCGAGCAGCCGGCCGAGCCCTTTTTCCCGCACGTGGCGGCACAAGACGACCACCCGGCCGCCGCGGTGGGCCCTCGGATCGTACGGATCCGGCCCCACCCGGGCGGCGACCACCCTCGGGTTGATGGACCGGGGGATGACATGGATCGGCACCCGGACGCCGAGCTGCCGCCAGTAGGCTTCGAGCCCCTTCGAGAGCACGACGAGGCCGTCGCTCTGGTTGTAGACCCGCACGCAGGCCCGCTCGGCCATCGGCACGAGGTGGTTGTGGCACAGCTGCTGGATGTGCCGGTTCGCCGACCAGGACTCGGGGAGCAGCGCGTCGTAGAGCGCGGCCAGAAGCGAGGTGTTCACGCATACCAGGGGTACGCCCTGCGTCGCCCGCAGCCACACCCCCGCGTCCATCAGCTCGGAGCCGGTCTGGCCGAGCAGCATGTCGAAGCGCTGGTTGGCCAGCGACCGCAAGCTCGGCAGCGACGGCATCGGCAAGAAGAACCCGGGCTGGCAGCGGACGGGGATGCCGGGAAACAGCACCGTGCGCTCGGGGAGGTCCTCGGGGCGAGCGGCCGGGTCCCTCGGTCCGACCAGGGTCACGGCGTGGCCCCTCCGGGTGAACTGCTCGTGGAGGAACTGCGCCGCGAACGAAGAGCCCGCGGCGTAGGGCACCCGCACGTAGTCGTTCAGGATGCCGATGTGTCCTGCCTCCCGCTTCGTGGCCGCTTGGGCCGGTCCCTGGGAGCTGCTCCGGAAATCTTCGTACATGGTGGCCCGGAAGCGACCAAGCCAGACCCGGGCCAACCCGCACGGCTCGCGAAACGGTGGCGCCGCCGTGCCGCGCCGCGTGAAACTCGACGACAGGTGTTGCGCGTTGACGACAGTGGGGCGCTCAGTTTGCGCCCCGCAGCCGGGTGTAGTGCGCAAAGAGCGCGTCGAAGTGGTGGTCGGCGGTGGGGATGGGGGCCGAGCGCGCGGCGGCCCGGAGCTTGCCCTGGTCCCGGTCGAACAAGCGCTCGATCGCTCGGGCGCACGCCTCCGCGTCCCCGGCCGGATAGGTCTCGGCGAACGCCGGGTCGGCCCGCTCGGCCGCGCCCCCCGCGTCGGGCACGACCACCGGGAGCCCGGCGGCGAGCGCCTCGCTCACCACGAGCCCAAAGGTCTCCGCCGCCGAGCCGTGGAGGAAGGCGTCGCCGGTCGCGAGCGCGGCGGCGAGCGCAGCTCGGTCCCGGGTGTGGCCGGCGAGCCAGATCCGGGAGCAGCGGCGGGCGGCGCGCTCGACCCGGGCCCGGTCCGGTCCGTGGCCGAACACGACGAGGCCTACGTTCGAGAGCCGCCCCACCGCTTCGAACAGGGTCGGCAGGCGCTTCTCCGGGTGAAACCGGGACACGGCGACGAGGATTCGGCCGCCGGGACCGAGGCCGGTGGCTTCGAGCCATTGGGCCCGCAGGTCCGGGTCGGGCCGGGCGGCTCGAAACGGGGCCGGGTCGATGCCGAACGGCACCGCCTCCACCCGGGGCAGGCCGAGCCCGCGGAGTCGATCGGCGAGCCACGCGCCGGCGACGACCGTCGTGTGAAAGCGGGACCCGAGCCGCCGCAGGTACGCCCAGGCCGGCGCCGCCCACCGGTCGAGCCGCTCCTCGGAAATCCACCGGTCGAGCAGGGGATGGGCGAGCGCCGCCACCGGGTCTTGGTGAAAGACGAACGCGCGAACCGCCTGGCGCGGGTAGCTCGACGCAAACCAAGCCCCCCCGTAGGGTGAAGACGCTTCGATGACGTCCGGGTCGGCGGCGGCGAGCGCGGCGTGCACGGCCCGGCGCGACGCGAACAAGGCGTAGCGGGGGTCGAGCGGCACCGGCGGGCTTGGCACGTACACGATGCGGCCCCCGTCGCGCTCCTCCGTCCCGGCGGTGGGCCTCGGCGCGATGATGGTGAGGTGGTGGCCGCGATCCGCCGCCGCCTTCATCTTGGCGTCGATGTAGGTGCGGACCCCACCGCCGCCCTCGGCGTAGAATTCGGCGACGTCGGCGATGCGCAAGATCGTGCTCTCTTCGTGGCCGTCGAGCTTGCTCCTCGCTCGACCGAGGAACGAGCCCAGGCGCGGCCAAGGGGGTAGGCCCCGGCGTCTGCCCGGTCAAGGGCGCTCTCGCCCGAGCTCGGTACCCATTCGCGCGGACCGGGGCTCAAAAGAGCAGCACTTCGCCGGCCTCGATCTCGGGTTCTTGCTCCGCGTCGTCGAGATCGGCCCCGATCGTGCCCAAAAACGCGTCCTGGGCCGAATCCGAGCCTCGTCCGTCCGGGTCTATGCGCGCGAGCACGGCCTCGTGGGCCCGCTTGAGCAGCCGCTCGATGCCCTCGAGGTCCTGAATCATGAGATCCTGGAACTGAAGGTGTCCCAGCCCTCGCTGCGCGGCGGCGAGCACGGCGTCGAGCGCCTCGTTTCCCGCCGCCGCGGACAGCGCGGCGAGCCTCGACAGCTCCGTCGTCTTCTCTTCGAGATGTCCCACCAGCTCTTCGACCGAGCGACCCATTTCTTTGGTCTGGTCCTGGATGTGGGGAAGGGAGCTCCTCAGTTGGTTTGCGAGCTTGCTGACGAGCAGGTTGGTGGTCTCGACCGACACCGACAGCTCCCGCATCTCATCGGCGATGACGTTGAAGGCGCGGCCGCCTTCCCCCCCGAAGCGGGCCGACTCGACCCTGGCGTTGAGCGCGAGCAAGCGGCTCGCCCCCGAGGCTTCCCGGATCTTGCGTCCGGCCTTCGTGATCGCGTCGAGGTTCTCGAGCGCTTTTGCGACTTGCTCTTCTTGCACCTTCGCCACGCGAAGGATCCCGGAGAGCCGCGAACCCACCCCGCCGCCGCTCTCGGCGGTCTTGCTCATTCGCTCGTTGACGGTGCCCATGTAGCCCTTGGCGATCTGCACCACCTCGTCGAGCGCCCGGCCGGCCCCGAGGACTTCGCTGTCGGTGAGCTTTCGGGCCTTGGCGATGCGGGCGACCACCTGCTCGCGGCAGCGCTCGAGCTCCTCCGCCACCGCCGCCGCCGTCTCCGAGGCGGTGTCCGCTTCCGGTTTCACCAGGGCCTCAGGCGGTCAGCTTTTCGACGGTGGCGAGCAACTGGTCGGGCTTGAAGGGCTTGAGGATCCATCCTTTGGCCCCTGCGCCCTTGGCCTTCTGGATGAGGGCCGGGCTCCCTTCGGTGGTGAGCATGATGATGGGGAGGTTCGCGTTCAGACCGCCCGCCTTCACCTTCTCGACCATGTCGAGGCCGTTGAGGCGAGGCATGTTGACGTCGCAGATCACCATCTTGAGATCGGCGTGGGCGGCGATGGCCTCGACCCCCTCCACCCCGTCGCTCGCCTCGACCACGTCGTAGCCAGCCTGCGTGAGGACCGCTCCGACCTGTTGGCGAACGGTCATGGAGTCATCGACGACGAGCACTTTTTTTCCCATGGGTACAAGTATCCCTTCGGCCGTTTCAGCGCTCAGAAGAGGAGGAGGGATCCTTCGTCGGGGCAAATTGCGTCTTGTCCCTCGACGGCCTGCAAATCGAGCCCTGGCCTCAGCTCTCCGTCGAACATCACGCACAGCGCGCCGCCGACCGGGGTCCGGAACAAGAGGGGCGCGCTACCCGCACCCGCAGGCTCGAGCACGAGGTGGAGGCCCCGGAGGGACAGCGGGGTCGTCATGTGGAGGCTGATCCCGAAGCACAAGAGCCGGTTCTTGACCCGCCCGAGCAGCTGGTTCGACAGCTCCTGAATCCAGTCCCGGTGCTGGGCTTCTTCGGCTTCGACCCGGGCGAGCGGGCTCTTGCCCATGGCGAGCACCAGGCTGCCCCGCAGGTCGGCCGAGGTGAAGCCGATGATCCCGGCCAGCACCAGATCTTCTTCCCAGATGTCTGAAGGTTCGGCTGCCTCCACCGCTTCGAGCTCCACCTCGTAGTGGCGAAACAAGGCGAGCGTGCACTCGACGATGATTGGGTTGAGGGCGTCGTGGCTCATGTGGGCTCCGAGGCGGTGGCCGCCTCGGCCTGCGGCCGTCGGCCTCTTGTTGTGGAGGCCCGACGCGTTCGCCGTGACGACGAGCCGCGGGGAACCTTCTTTTTGGCAGTTCGGACGGCGGCGCTCGATCTCGAACCCCAATCGGCCGGCATCGGTGGCGGCGCCTCGCCGTGAACCGCCTCAGCGGCAAAAGCCCGGGCCGTCCGCGGTCACCGTCGCCCGGAGCCGGTCCACGTGGTCGAGCCACTCGGCCTCGACGTCCGCGGGGACCTGGTGGGCCCTCATCGCGTCGAGCAGGATCTGCCGCCGGCGGTCGAATTGCCCGCCCATGATGCGGTGGGCCCGGTGGACTTCCCGGATGCCGCGACCGGTGTAGGGGACTTCGGCCCCGAGGAAGCGGGCGGTCAGCTCGAACTCCTTTTCGCGGAGTCGGTGCCGGTCCACGCCGTCGAAGAAAAAGCCGATCATCGGATCCGCCACCATCTCGTCCACGAATTGGTGGATGATGCCCCGCAGCGCCCATTCGCCGCCCAAACGCAGGTAAGCCGTGGTCACCGGGCGATGGTGAACCGGCGGACAGGCCGCCGGTCAACGTGGTACTTCCGCTGCATGATCCGGCCAGCAACCATCGACGACCTCGACGTCCTGGTGGAGGGCAACTTGGCCCTCGCGCAGGAGACGGAGAACCTCTCGCTCGACCGGGCCACGGTGACCCGAGGGGTCCGGGCGGTGCTGCTCGAGGAGCGGCCCGGCGCCTACCGGGTGGCCGAGAGCGAGGGCCGGGTGTCGGCGCAGCTGCTCCTGACCTACGAGTGGAGCGACTGGCGGGCAGCGTCGGTGTGGTGGGTGCAGTCGGTCTACGTCTGGCCGGATCGGCGCCGGCAGGGGCTGTACCGGCTCCTCTACCGGGCGGTCCGGGCCGAAGCGGTCGAAGCGGGCGCGGCCGGCCTCCGCCTCTACGTCGAGTCGGGCAACCAGCTCGCGAGGGAGACCTACGCCTCGCTCGGCATGAACGGGGCTCGCTACACGGTGTACGAAGATCTCTTCTCCGAGCACTGACGCGGTCGCTCCCGAGTCAGATGCGGCGCAGCCGGGCGGCGTAGAAGCCGTCGGGCGCGCCCGGGTCCTGGGGACCGGTCCGAAGCTCCTCCTCGAGCCGAAAGCCCTCGAGCCCGCGCACCAGCCCCGGGCCCTCGGCTTCGGTCACGGTGCACACCGAATGGACCAGCACCCCACCGGGGCGAACGAATCGGGCGCCGATCGCGAGCAACTTGGCTTGCGTCGCCCCGAGCGCAGCGAGATCGTGCCTTCGAAAGCGCCACCTGATCTCCGGGTGTCGCCGGAGCGTGCCGAGCCCCGAGCACGGCGCGTCCACGAGCACTCGGTCGAAGCTCGACTCGGCCTCGGGGAGCACCTCGGCGAGCCGCACCGACCGGAGGCCGAGCCGCTCGGCGTTTTTCCCCACCCGGGCCAGCCGCTCCGGGAGCCGGTCGTGGGCGAGCACCTCGCCTTCGTCCCCCATTCGCTCGGCGGCGTGGCAGGTCTTGCCTCCAGGAGCTGCGCACACATCGAGGATCCGCTCCCCCGGTTCGGGACCGAGCAGCTCGACCACCCGCATCGAGGCCGCGTCCTGCGGGCTCGCCCGACCCTCCCGCACGGCCGCGAGCTCGGCCGGAAGCGCCCGCAAACCGTCCGGCAGCACCAACGAGAACGGCTCGAGTCCGGGGTGGCCGGACAGCTCGGCGAGCAGCGCCTCCGTCGTCTCGCGGAGCCGGTTCACCCGCAGAACGTGCGGCGCGGGAAGAAGGCTCGCCTCCACGAACGCCAAGGCCACCGGGGCGCCGAGCGACGACACCAGCTCCGCCGCCACCTCGGCTCCGACCGACCCCACCGCGGCCACGTGGGCGGCCGGGTCCGCGTCGAGCGGTGGCGGCGCGGGCAGCCGATCTTCGGGGGCGGTGTCGGCGAGCGCCCGCAGGATCTGGTTCGTACGAGCGCCGCCGCGGGAACCGGCCCGGCCCTTCGCGAGCGTCACCGCCTCGTGGACCGCGGCGTGGTCCGGGACCCGGTCCAGATACATGATCTGGTATGCGCCCACCCGGAGCACTTCGTGAATTCGGGGGTCGAGGTCCTTCAGCCTTCGGCCCGCGGCCCGGCGCAGGGCTTGGTCGAGGTGGCCGCGGCGGCGAAGGACCCCGTAGACGAGCTCGGTGGCGAGCCCTCGGTCCGCCGAAGACAGCTCCGAGGGCAGGAGCAGCCGGAGCGCCGGCCCGGAGAACGCCCCCTCGACCGCAATTCGACGCAAGATTTCGACCGCGGCCGCCCTGGGCACCCGGCCCGTATCCGCGGCGGAGGCGCATCCGTCAACCGGTGCCTGCCGCCGATCGTCCGGTTGAGACCGCGGATGGGGTCGGCCACAAACGGTTGCCGATGGAGGAAAACCGGTTGGTCTCAGCGCCGTCGCCCAAGGGCTTGGTGGACGGCCGGCCCGCGTACTCGGCCGACATCCTCGCGCTGGGCCGGGCCGCGATCGAGGCCATGCAACGGGCCTTGCGCAGCGCGCCGGAAGTCAGAGAGAACCGGCTGATGTCCCGCTGGCCGCTCGACCTCGAGGACGTGCTGCTCGAGCTCGAGCCGACCGAATCCGAGAGCTCGATGGCGGACCTCGCCGGGCGGCTCGGGGTCTCGAGCGCGCAGCTGCGCAGCACCGCGCTGCGGCTTCAGCGCCTGGCGCTCGTCCGGGTGACCGCCGACGGGGTGAGCCTGACCGCGCAGGGCAGGCAGAAGCTGGCCCGGCTGGAGATGGCGCGGGCCGCCGTTCTACGCCGGGTCGCCGACGGCATCGCGAGCCCGCTGAGCGAAGCGGAGGCGAGGCAGGTGATCCGCATGCTCCACGTGCTGCTCGAGCGGGCCGAAGAAGTGGTCGACCGGCAGCGAAACGGCGCCGGCAAAGAGGCGCGCGGCGCCTGAGCGCCGCTTTGGGGGCAGCGCGAGGGCGCGGGCGGGAGGCGCTTGACCGACGGGGCCTCGGGGTCGAACACGGGTTCCCCATGCGGCCGGTGCGGATCGCCCCTTCGATTTTGTCCTGCGACTTCGGCCGCGTCGCCGAAGAGGTGCGGGCCATCGACGCCGCTGGCGCCGACGCGGTCCACGTGGACGTGATGGACGGTCGGTACGTCCCGAACCTCACCATCGGGCCGGTCGTCGTCGAAGCGGTGCGGCGGGCCACCGACAAGCCGCTCGACGTGCACCTGATGATCGTGGAGCCGGAGCGCTACCTCGAAGACTTCGCGAAGGCGGGGGCAAACGGCCTCACGGTGCAGGCGGAGGCGGTCACCCATCTCCACCGCTGCGTGCACCGGATCAAGGACCTGGGCCTGCGCGCCGGCGTGGCGCTCAACCCCCACACCCCTCCGGAGGTGCTCGACTACCTGTGGGAGGACCTCGACCTCGTGCTCTGCATGACCGTGAACCCGGGCTTTGGCGGCCAGCGCTTCATCGACGCGGTCCTGCCGAAGGTGGAGCGGGTCCGAGAGCGGATCGCCGCCGTCGGCCGCTCGACCGACGTCGACATCGAGGTGGACGGCGGCATCGACGCGAGCACCGCCCCCCGCGCCATCGCTGCCGGCGCGAACGTGCTCGTGGCTGGCTCCGCCGTGTTCAAGCGGCCGAGCTACGCCGACGCCATTTCCGAGCTCCGCCGCGCCGACCCCCGATTTCGTGCTTGACCGGCACCCCGGCTCACCCCTATGACCGCAGCCCGCCGGGCGCTCGCCCGGAACCAGCATCTCGGGGTGTAGCTCAGTTTGGTCAGAGCGCTTGGTTCGGGATCAAGAGGCCGAAGGTTCGAATCCTTTCACCCCGACTCTCCAAAAAGCCGGACTTCCTCCCGGTGTCAGGGCCGTAAGCCCTAAACAAAAAAGCCCACCCGACTTCCTTGGCAACTCGGTCCCATTTGCCACCCGCGCCTCGACACCGAGACCCGCGAAGTGATGCGCCTACGGGGGGCCACGGCGAATTCTCTGTTCGAGCGGAGTGAGAGCGTGAATCGCGCATTTCGCGATACCGCGGATATGGTAGAGCGACAGTGGACGGTCGCCGTACATCACAAACTCGTTCAGGGTTTCGGCTGCGTGGTCTCCCGCTTCCTTCGCATCGCCGGTGTGAACACCGCCACGTACATGTGCTTCGTATCGGATGATGTCCTTGACGGTCAGCTGGGCCCCGCGACTCCAAATCGGCACAAACCCGAGGAAATCCTTGAGGCTACGCTGCGCCTTTGGCGCCTTCGGATCGTCTACATCCGGATCGATGAGGTCGGGCAACTCTGAGTAAGTTAGCGCGCCGGAGAGAGGGTGGTCCGGATCCGGCGTAGCGTCGAATATCGGCATGAAGAAGGTAATCTTCGTCCGGTGCTTGCGGTTGACCGTGTTGAGGAGCGAGTTGGCGTCGAGCAGGAGCTGACGCAGCAGCCCCGAGCAGCGGATGAGGTTGTACATCGTCGGGTTCGCCACCTTCTCGCGGAGGTCATCGAGGGTGTCGCAGAACAGCTCCTCGCGCTCCCGGACGGGGTCTCGTCGCTTCTTCATCGGAGGTCCGTTCAGGCCGCGGTTGCCCAGTCTCGGCACACTACCTCGGCTTGCTCGAGCACGGTGGCGAGGGCCTGTTCGCGCTTGTCGGGTGGGTAGCCGTGCCTCCGGAGGAGGCGCTTCACCTTGCGGCGCATGTCGGCGCGCACGGCCTCCTTCTGGGTCCAGTCGATGGTGACGGAGGCGCGGATGGCCTCGACCAGGTCGTGGGCGATGGCGGCGAGGACCTGGTCGTCCATGAGGTTCTTGACGTCGCCGTGGTCGGCCAGGGCGTCGTAGAAGGCGACCTCGTCGTCGGTGAGCTTGTCGAGGGGCGGCGGGCGTTTGGTGTCCTCGCGCATCTGCTTGGCGAGGTCGATCAGCTCCAGGATGATCTGCGCGGCCTCCAGGGTCCGGTTCTGGTACCGGAGCAGGGTCCCCTCCAGCATCTCGGAGAACTGGCGGGCCTTCACAACGTTCTTGTTCTGCTTGGCCTTGATCTCGTCGTTGAGGAGCTTCTTGAGCACCTCCAGCTGCAGGTTCGGGTACGGGCTCTTCTGGACGGTCTCCAGGAAGGCGTCGCTCAAGACCGAGATGTCGGGCTTGGTGATGCCGGCCGCGCCGTAGATGTCGATGACGCCGTCCGAGGCGACCGCCTCCGACACGATCTGGCGGAGAGCGGAGTTCAGCTCGCTCGTCGACTTACCCGTCACGGTGTACTTGCGGAGGTTCGCGCCCACCGCCTGGAAAAGGCCGATCTCGTCGCGCATGTCGCGGGCGCCGTCGAGGTGCAGGGCGATGCCGGCCGCCTTCGTCAGGGCCGCCACGGCGTCGAGGAACCGTTTCTTGCCCTCGTCCTGCTGGATGACGTGGTCCCCGGCCGCCGCCAGGATGTCGAGCCGCTCAGACTGCTTCTGACCCGTGAAATAGGGCTCGTAGTCGAAGCCGTGGAACATCGCCTTCACCACCTCGAACTTCTCCAATAGGACTTCGAGGGCCTTCTCGATCTCGACCGTGGGGGCCTCGCCGGGCGCCTCGCTCCCGTAGCGCGTCACCGCCTTCCTGAGGTCCTCGGCGAGCCCGAGGTAGTCGACGACCAGGCCGGCCGGCTTGTCGCGGAAGACGCGGTTCACGCGGGCGATGGCCTGCATCAGGCCGTGGCCCTTCATCGGCTTGTCCACATACAGCGTGTGCGCGCACGGGGCGTCGAAGCCGGTCAGCCACATGTCGCGGACGATGACCATCTTCAGCGGGTCCTCGGGGTGCTTGAAGCGCTTCTCGATCGCCTTGAGCCCGGCCTTCGTCCGGACATGCTTCTGGAGGAACGGCTCGTCGTCGGCCGCGCCGGTCATCACGACCTTGATGGCCCCGTCATCGTCATCATCGGCGTGCCACTCGGGCCGCAGCTTCACGATCGCGTCGTACAGCCAGACCGCGATCGGCCGTGACATAGAGACCACCATCGCCTTGCCGACGATGATCTCGGTCCGCCGCTCGAAGTGCTCGACGATGTCTTGGGCGACCAGCGCGATGCGCTCCTCGGTCCCGAACATCGCCTCCAGCTTGGCCCACCGACTCTTGAGCTTCTCCTTGGCGCTCGTCTCCTCGGCCTCGGTGACCTCCTCGAACTTGTCGTCGATCTCGGCCTTGGCGCTCTCGCCCAAGTTGATCTTCGCTAGTCGGGCCTCGTAGTGGATCGGTACCGTCGCGCCGTCTTCGACCGCCTGCATCACGGTGTAGGCGTGGATCTCGTCGCCGAACACGCTGTAGGTGTTCTTGTCATCGAACGTGATCGGGGTCCCGGTGAAGCCGATGAAGGAGGCGTTCGGGAGCGCGTCCCTCAAGTTGCGGGCGAAGCCCTCGGTGAACTCGTACTGGCTGCGGTGGGCCTCGTCGGCGATGACGACGATGTTCCGCCGGTCCGACAGCTTCGGGTAGCGCTGGCCCTTGGCGGTCCCGAACTTCTGGATGGTGGTGAAGATGAGTCCGCCGCTCGCGACATCGAGTAACTCCTTGAGGTTGTCACGGTCGTCGGCCTGCTCGGGGATGGGGATGAGATCCTTTGCGGCGCAGAACTGCGCAAACAGCTGCCCGTCGAGGTCGTTCCGGTCGGTCAGCACGACCACAGTCGGGTTCGCCATCTCGGGGTGCAGGATGAGCTTCGCGGTGTAGAACACCGCGCTGATCGACTTGCCCGAGCCCTGGGTGTGCCACACCACGCCGATGCGCTTGTTCCCGTCCGGGCGTGAGGCGCGGATGGTCTCGGCGAGGGCGCGGTTCGCGGCGTGGAACTGATGGTAGCCGGCGATCTTCTTGATCGGCTTGTCGCCGACCTCCCACATGATGAAGTGCCGGATGTAGTCGAGGAACCGGTGTTGCTCGAACACGCCGCGAAGGAGCACCGGCATCTTCGGGGTCTTGTCCGGCTCGACCTTGTCGCCGTCGATGGTCCGCCACGGGCCGAAGCGCTCGAAGCCGGCGGTGAGGCTGCCGACCTTCGCCTCGGTGCCGTCGGTGATGACGAGGACCGCGTTCGTCTCGAACAGCTCGGGGATGTCGGTCTTGTAGGTCTGGAGTTGGTTCCACGCCTTCTCGATGGTGGCGTCGACCTCGGTCGGGTCCTTGATCTCGATGACCGCGACCGGGAGCCCGTTGAGGAACACCACGAGGTCCGGCCGGCGGGTGTTCTTCTGGGTCCTGATGGCCATCTGGTTGACGACCAGCCAGTCGTTGTTGGCCGGGTTCGCGAAGTCGACGAGCTGGGCGAGGTCGCCCCGAGTCCCGTGGTCCGTCTGGACCTGCAGCTCGATGCCGCGCGCGAGGTGGCGGTGAAAGGCGATGTTGTTCTCGACGAGGTCGGGCGTGGCCGTGCTCAGTAGGGTCCGCGCTGCGTCCTCCAGCGCGTCGGGGCCCAGGTGCGGGTTGATGCGGGCCAGCGCGCTCCGGAAGCGGTCGGCGAGGATGACTTCGGCGTAGCTCGTGCGCTCGGGGGCCTCGCCGCCGGGCGCGATGGTGGGCCCGGTCACGAAGCCGTAGCCGAGGTCCTCCATCACCTCGATGGCCGCCTGCTCGACCTGAGCCTCGGTGATGGTCACGACGCCGCCTCCACCTGCTCCTCGGCCTCGGGCACTCGGATCTCCCCCGAGATCAACTTCGGCAGCAGGGCATCCCGCAGCTCCCCGAGCGTTTCGATCTGGCGGTCGTTTGCCTCGATCCGGTCGAACAGGGGCGCGACAACACCCTCGAACGTCTTCAATCGGGAGACCGGCGGAACCGCGACGGGAATGGGCCGGAAGTTACGCTTGCTGATCTCTGAGCAGGAGCGGACTTGAATGGCCTGAGAGGTCACGAGGCGATGTCCAGTAGTGCGTCCCGCCGTCCCAGAACTCGGGGTTCTTGCTGCTCGGCGTTCCTCCGCCGACTGGGCTCGTCAGTACCCCGATCGGCTCGACGGTCCAGCCGCGGGGAATCGGGCCCAGCTCGCTGTCGACGAGGTCCTCGGGCGGCACGCCGTCGAAGTCGATGAACCACGACTTGAAGATGGCCTGCGCCATCTCCTCCAACGTCCGGTTCATCTTCCGGTTCAGCTCGATCTTGTCGTCCAGCGCCCC
>DAIQNR010000058.1:0-37190 GCA_036788295.1 Myxococcota bacterium | reverse complement strand
CATCACCGATCCGAGTCCGGTACCCCGCTGCGCCCACTCCGCTCTGACGGTCGAGACCTTCGAGGCAGGCGGGTTCACGCGACACGCCTGCGTTGCGCGACCACCAGGCGCGAGCACCGAATCTCTTGCACCCCTCGTGCTCTTTCTCCATCCAGGTGGCGCTGATGGTGCCGATACCCTCGCGCTCTCCACGCAGCTGCTGAGCCGATTCGAGGATTACGACTGGGGTGCCGGCGCGCGCGGGTTCTTCATCGCAGCCATTCACGGACGTAACCTTCATTATCCCACGCTCGCCGACCGAGACGGTCGCCATCACGACTTCCTGTTTCGCGACCTCGACGCACCTTCCCGAAACCCGGACCTCGCCGCGATGGATACGCTCGTTCAACGTCTCCTCCCCGAGGGGGTGGATCCGCGACGGATCTATGTCATGGGCTGGTCCAACGGCGGGTTCTTCGGACAAATGTTCGCGATTGCACGGCATGCACCCACCACTGCGGGATATCGCGTGGCGGCGGCCGCCGTGTTCGCAACGGCAGACCCTTTCGCGGGCGTCGAGCGCGACCCACGCACCGACGAGACCTTACCGGACCACGAGTGTGGGCTCTCGGAGGTTCCCTCTTCGGAAGTTCCGATTCAGCTGGTCTACCGAAGCTGCGACTTCGCGGTTCCGTGCGGCACGAGCCAATTCGATTGTTTTCGAGCCGAGCCCGGCTACGACACAACCGCGTGGCTCGCTCGGGCAACTGGACGACTGAACATCGAACCGCTCTTGATCGGCGGCTTCGATCGCGGCGCCGCGGGCGTCAACAGCGATGTCACGTCGTGCCATGAATTTGGAGACAGCTGCCCACCGCCACGAAATAGGCCATGTACCACCACGAGCCGCGACATCGACTGCTTGTGCTACTTCAATCACCTGATCTGGCCGGACGGAGTGAGCGATCGTTCCGGAGCGACGGTTGGCCCCGATCGGGAAGTGGACATGCTCGCGTTCCTCGCCGCTCACCCGTTGCCCTGACGACGACAGGCGCGTCGCGAGACGCCGACCACGAGTCTCGACCGGGCGCGTGACCTCCCGTTGCTGAGGAATTTGCATCAGCCCCCGAAGCCGAGAACGAATCGCACTGCGGTGACGGCTACCCCCCTCGACTCCGCTCGAAGATTCACGCAACCTGGTTTGGGGGACTCTGAGGGGGAGGCTCATGAAGGAGACGATTCGATGGACACGATACGAAACATAGATCGAGACGAGGTCTGGCGCTCGCTCGACCTACCCACCGAGGCGCGAGCCCTCTTCGAGGCCGCTCCGACCGTCCGCTTCGCTTCCGACGTCTCCGAGCTCGTCGAGCTGGCCGTGGAGGACGCCAAAAACGGCATCCACGAGGTCGGGTACGACGTTCCTGGTCGGGGCTACACCCCCGAGGCCCGCGTCTGCCGCGTGAAGAACGGGATCTCCGCCAACTACGTCGATACCTACATGCGCCGCCGGGACCCGGACTGCCTGGTGATCGGGGACGACCGGCCGACGAACAAGGTCCGCTTCGAAGAGCGCTTGGGCGTGCCCTTCGACCCGCTCCGAGCCGAGACCTTCGAGTGGCTCGAGACCCAGGATCTCGCGGCCTTCGCCTTCACCGCGGGCGTCGTGCACCGAGGGGTCGACGCGATGGTGGTGGCCCCCGCCAACGCCGGCTTCTTCGCCCTGGGGCTCGCCCTCCTCCAGGGGCTGCGGCCGGTCCGGGCGCTCGGCGCCGACTTCCACCCGAAGGCCGTCATCTACGTGGCGCCCCCGTTCCGGCATACCCACTTCGACGGCAAGCAGGTCGTCGTCCACAACCGGACGGACAAGCTCTACGAGCTGTTCAGCTACAACCTCTACCCCGGGCCGAGCGCAAAGAAGGGCATCTATGGTGTCCTCATCGACCTCGGGGAGCAGGAGGGCTGGGTGACCGCCCACTGCGCCACCGTCCGGGTCACCACCCCATACGACAACCACGTCCACATCATGCACGAGGGCGCGAGCGGCGGTGGAAAGTCGGAGATGCTCGAGCAGATCCATCGGGAAGCGGACGGCTCGCTCCTCCTCGGGACGAACATCCTGAACGGCGAGCGGCGGACGATCACCCTCCCGCGGGGCTGCGAGCTGAACCCCGTCAGCGACGACATGGCCATCTGCCCGAACCATCTCCAAGGCCTCGCCCAGGAGCGGAAGCTCGTGGTGACCGACGCCGAGGACGCCTGGTTCGTTCGGGTGAACCACATCACGCGCTACAGGACGGACCCGCACCTCGAGGGTCTGACCATCGCGCCCCCGGAGCCCCTCCTCTTCCTCAACATCGACGCGATGCCCGGGAGTCGAGCCCTCATCTTCGACCACATCCAAGACGCGCCGGGCGTGCCGTGCCCGAACCCGCGCGTGGTCATCCCCCGCCGCATCGTCCCCGGCGTGCTCGACGAGCCGGTCGAGGTCGACATCCGGAGCTTCGGGGTGCGGGCCCCACCCTGCACCAAGGACCAGCCGACGTACGGGATATTGGGTCTGTTCCATGTCCTCCCGCCCGCCCTCGCGTGGCTGTGGCGCCTCGTCGCTCCTCGGGGCCACGCGAACCCCAGCATCACCGACACGGTGGGCATGACCTCAGAGGGCGTGGGATCCTATTGGCCCTTCGCCACCGGCCGCCGGGTCGACCAGGCGAACCTCCTCCTCGACCAGTTCCTGCGGACCCCGGACACCCTGTTCATCCTCTGCCCGAACCAGCACATCGGGGCCTGGAAGGTGGGTTTCATGCCGCAGTGGATCGCGCGGGAGTATCTCGCCCGCCGCGGCGCGTCCCACTTCCGACCCGAGCAGCTGTCGCCGGCGCGCTGCGCCCTCCTCGGCTACACGCTCCGCTCGATCCAGGTCGAGGGGGCCCCGATCGGCCCGTGGTTCCTCCAGGTGGAGACCCAGCCCGAGGTGGGCGAGGCGGCGTACGACGCCGGCGCCGGGATCCTCACCCGCTTCTTCCACGAGCAGCTCGCCCTGTTCGATCACCCCGAGCTCCACCCGACGGGCCGACAGATCATCGACGCCTGCCTGAACGGTGCCGGGGTCGATGACTACGTGCGACTGTCCCCGAGCTGAGGCAGGGGCCGGCGGCCGAGCGGGAGCAAATCGCCTCGGCCGGACCCTCGCGGCAAATCGCCGTGTCGCATCACCGAGGAGACGCCGAGGCCCCTCCGGTGCGCCCGTCGCCACCAACAGAGCCCGCTCGGACGGGCAGAGGGTTCGCGTCGGATCGCTCGGTCAGGACCGACCGGCCCGGCGCCGGGTCGGGGGCGGCACGAGGGCAGCAAAATCGTCGGGGAGCGACCGCTCGGGGAGCGAGGCCAGGGCTCGGCGCCAGTCCGACAGCCGGCCGCCTGCCCGGGCGACCTCGACCGCCGCCGCCCCGTGCTCGGGGCCGCCGACCGCGAGCCTGGCCTCGATGGCCGCTTCGCGGGCGCCGGGGCCGCGGACCTCCACCTTGCCCCGCAGCTTTGCCTGCAGGTCTCGCAATATCGCCTGCACTTTCGCTTCCCCGGCGAAGTGGGCCTCGGCGAGCGGGGTGTGAAACTTCGGGATGAACGGAGAGACCGCGAGCACGACCGGGATCGTCTGGCGGAGGCGCAGCGCGAGCTCGATGAGCTCCGCTCGGTCCTCGTCGGTCTCACCGGGCAGCGCCACGATGACGTACAGCTTCAAGTGCCGCATGCCCGCCGCCGCCGCCATCGCCGCCGCGCTCTCTATGTGCCGGGCGCGAATGTTCTTCTCGAGTCCGTCGCGGAGCCGCTCGCTCGCCCCGTCGAGCGCGACCGTGAGCGAGCGGTAGCCACCGAGGTGGAGCAGCCGAACGATCCGGTCGGTGAGCCGGTCGGCCCGCAGCGAGGAGATGCCGATGCGCTTGCCCCGGCCTTCGATGAGTTCGGAGAGGATCGTCTCGATGCGGGGGTGGTCCGTGACCGCGGCTCCGACGAGCCCCACCCGCTCGGCCTCGTCGGGGACGAGCGCGGCGATGCGCTCCGGGTCTACGAGGCGCATGCCCCCGTTCGTGCTCCGGCGCATCACGCAGAAGGTACAGCCCCGGTGGCAGCCCCGCTCCGGCTCGATGAGCATCATGCCGGACAGCTCGGCGTCTTCCGTCCAGATCGCGGAGCGGGCGGGCAGTCGGTCGTCGGGGGCGCTCGCGATCGGGGGCAAGTGGCCCCGGTGGCGGCTCGGGACGTAGAAGCCGGGCTTGTCGGCGAGCCCATCGAGCAGCGCCGCCCGGCGGGCCCGGTCCCCGCGGCCGCCGTGTCGCTCCACCGCGTCGAGCAGCTCGTCGAGCGTCTTCTCCGCTTCGCCGAGGAGCAGGATGTCGGCGAAGGCGGCGCTCGGGCGGGGGTTCGAGAACGTGATCGGCCCCCCGAGGACGACGAGCGGGTCCCGGTGGTCCCGGTCGGCTGCAAGCGGAGCGAGGCCGCACAGCTCGAGCCACTCGGCGAGCCCGGTCAGCTCGAGCTCGTACGCGTGCGAGAGCCCGAGGACGTCGAAGTCGCCCACCGGCGTCTGGGACTCGAGCGTGAACAGCGGCGTCTTCGTCGCCCGGTGCCGCGCGAGCGCCAGCCGGTCGGGCAGAGGCGCCCGCTCTGCGACCCAGCCCGGCCGCTCGTTCACGAGCCGGTGGATCTGCAGGTAGCCGAGGCTCGACATCGCGAGCGGGTACGGGCTCGGGTAACCGAGGGCGAAGCGATACGGGGCGGACCGGCGCTGCCCGGCGCCGGGGCCCCGCTCCGTGCCCAATCGGGCGAAGGCTTGCTCCACGAGGCGCCGATCCACCTCCGGAGGGTGCGCAGGCCAGCAGAGCCGACGCAAGCGCGACCCCGCCCCTTGGGTCCGGAGCGGCTTCGGGTATGCTCCTGCCTGTGGCGGTGCGGCACGTCTTTCGGTGGGACCTCGACAAGACGTACCTGAAGACGGAATTCGAGACGGTGCGAGACATCGTCCGGATGGCTCGCCTGACCGCCGAGCAGCGGGAGAACATCCCCGGCTCCGCGGCCCTGCTCCGGGCGATCAAGGCGGCGACCCCCGAGCCCGAGGCGCACGAGGTCTACTTCATCTCCGGATCTCCGGACCTCATCCGCGCCGTCATCGAGAAGAAGTTCAGCCTCGACGGGTTTCAGCCCGACGGCTTCGCGCTGAAACCGACGCTCTCCGACGTGCTGCGGGGGCGGTTTCGCGCGGTGCGCAGCCAGGTCGCGTACAAGCTCGGCCACCTGCTCCAAGGCCGAGCCGAGGTCCCGATCGGCACCCCGGAGACCCTATTTGGAGACGACGCGGAGAACGACGCGTTCATCTACTCCCTGTTCGCCGACGTCGTAGCTGGCGAGGTAGCTCATGAGACCGTGCTCGAGGTCGTCGGGGCGGCCGGCGGCTACCCCGACCAGGTCGAGGACATCCGCGAGGCGCTCGAGGCGCTCGTGCACGAGCCGGCGGTGGACCGGATCATCATCCATCTGGACCAGGCGACCCCGGTCGAGCGGTTCGCCCCGTTCTTTCCGCGGGTCGTGCCGATCAGCAACCACCTGCAGACCGCGGTGGCGCTCGTCCTCGACGCGACGCTGCCGGCGGAGGTGGTCCGCGTGGTGGCCCAGGAGCTGATCGATCGCTACGGCTTCGAGGTGGACCGCTTGGCCGAGTTCGCCGACGACTTGCTCGAACGCCGAAGCGCCTACCCCCACGCGATCGACTTCGGGGCGCTCGCTCAGGCCCTCCGGACGCTCGACCCGGCGCGGCCTCCGCCCGGCGAGAGCGCCGCCGTCGCCGACGGTTCGGTGGAGGCGACCGCCGAAGTGCTGTCCCGCATCGCCGATTCGGCCGAACGTCGGGCGGAGGAGCCGCGCCCCTCTCCGCCCCGGGCCCGCCTCGACTACCCCGAGCTGTGGAAGCAGGAGGTCGCGCGGGCGGAGGAGCGCCGGCAGCGGCGCCTCGCTCGAGGGCGCTCGTCGAGCACGCCGGGGGACCCGAACCACGGCGACGACCTCGAGCCCCCAGACGGGCCACCGAGCTGAGCCCTTGGGGCCTGTGCAGACCCTTTCGTCACAGGCCCTCTACCCGTGCAGGTCGCGGACCTCGTTCACGAGCACGGTGCGCCGCTCGTTGAACAGCGCGATGATGATGGCGAGCCCGACCGCGACCTCCGCCGCGGCCACCGCCATCACGAGCAGGACGAACACGTGGCCGGCGCTGTCGCCGCGGTGGCGGGCGAAGGTGACGAGGGCGAGGTTCCCGGAGTTCAGCATCAGCTCGATGCACATGAACACCACGATGGCGTTGCGGCGGATGAGCACCCCGATGGTGCCGATGCCGAACAGGACGATGGCCAGCCCGAGGTAGGCCTGCACGGGGACCGCGGTCATGCTCCCCCCCGTCGCTTCGCTCGGCGGGAGACCGCGACCGCGCCGACGACCGCGGCCAGAAGCAGCACGCTCACCAGCTCGAAATGAAGCCCGTAGCTCCCAAAGAGCCTCCGGCCCAGGCCGACCGCCGTCCCGAAGTCCGACCCGTCCGGCCGCACCCAAAACGCACCCGGACCGGAGCCGACGAAAGCTGGGTTTGGCGATCGGGCCTGAGAGCCCGCTTCCACCCCCGGGCCCCAGGGGCCGCCGTCGACCACCGCAGCGATGAGCGCCCCGGCCACCGCCATCGCCGCGAACACCTTCAACGGGACGACCGCTTTTTGCCCCACCGCCGGCCCGATGAGCGTCGCGGCGCGCTCATCCACCAGCATCAGAACGAACACGAACAGCACCATGACGGCGCCGGCGTACACGAGCACCTGCAGCACCCCGATGAGCTCCGCCTCGAGCAGGATGTAGAGGCAGGCGAGGCAGAAGAAGCAGGCGATGAGGGCCATCGCCGACTTGACCGGATCGAGCAGGATCACCACACCGAGCGCGCTCACCGTCGCCCCAATCGCGAACAGAACGAACAAGAGCAGCTCCGAGGGCACCCCGGGGCCGTACTTCAGGCCGACCTCGGGAGCAACCGCCGGCTCAGACCGCGAGCGCCCCGTACAGCGGGGTGGGCGCGGTGCGGATCGGACCGAAGGGGCACCGGCGGAGTTCGACGTGCTGCTCGAATTCGGCGAAGAACGCCTTCAAATACGACCGCGCCGGCCAGGCGAGCGCCTCACCGAACGCGCAGATGGTGTGGCCCTCGATCTTTGCCGCCACCGACTCGATGAGCTCGAGGTCGCGGGCGGTTCCCTCTCCGGCTTCGATCCGGCTCACCACCTTGAACAGCCAATCCCCGCCCTCGCGGCACGGCGTGCACTGCCCGCAGCTCTCGTGGGCGTAGAACCGCTCCACCCGCTTCAAGAGCCGAACCATGCACGTCCCCTCCTCGATGACGGTGGGGCAGCCCGTACCCATCAGGGAGCCGGCGGCGCGCAGGGCGTCGAAGTCGAACGAGGTGTCGAGCGCATCGGGGAGGAGGATCGGGCACGAGGATCCCCCGGGGATCACGGCCTTGAGGGGTCGATCCGGGTCCCTCATCCCGCCGGCCACGTCGAAGATGATCTCCTCGAGGGTGAGGCCTCCGGGCAGCTCGTACACGCCGGGCCGCCGGACGTGCCCCGAGACACCGACCAGCTTCGTTCCCCCCTCGGCTTCGGTCCTGGACAGGGACCGCCACCACCCCTCGCCGCGGTGGATGATCGGCCCGACCGCGGCCAGGGTCTCGACGTTGTTGACGATCGTCGGGCAGCCGAACGCGCCCTCGACGGCCGGAAAAGGAGGCTTGAGCCGGGGCTGGCCCTTCTTCCCCTCGAGCGACTCGAGCAGCGCGGTCTCTTCGCCGCAGATGTAGGCGCCGGCGCCTCGATGGACGTGGATCTCCACCGCGTTTTCGGTGCCAAAGACCGAAGCGCCGAGAATGCCGGCCGCCTTGGCCTCGACGATCGCGTGCTCGAGCCGCTGCCACGCGAGCCCGAATTCTCCTCGAATGTAGACGTAGGCCACCCGGGCCCCGATCGCGAGGCAGGCGATGATCGTCCCCTCGATGAGCATGTGGGGCGACCGCTCGAGCAGGTACCGATCCTTGAAGGTGCCTGGCTCGGACTCGTCCGCGTTCACGCATACATAGCGAGGTTTGTCCGTGTCGCGAGGTACGAACGACCACTTGCGGCCGGTGGGGAAGCCAGCGCCGCCCCGGCCCCGCAGCTTCGCTTTCGTGACTTCGTCGATGATGGCCTCGGGCGACATCTGCAGCGCCTTCTTCAGACCCTCGTACCCTCCGGCCGCCCGGTAGTTCTCCAGCCGGTGTCCGGCGGGGTCGGCCCAGGTCTTCGAAAACACGGTCTCGGTGGAGAAGTCGGTCATGGCTGCTCCTTCGGGGCGTGGCCCGGGACCGGGCCGGTGTGGGGCTCGGGCTGGGCGTGCCGGTAGGGCCGGCCGTCGAGGCTCGGCGCGAGCGCCTCGAGCCGCGCGAGCAGGGTGTCGACCGCAGGCTGGTCGATGTGCTCGTAGTAATCGAGCCCGACCTTGAGGCAGGGACCGGATCCGCACGCGGCCAGGCACTCCGCCTCCATCAGGGAGAAGCGGCCGTCTTGGGTCACCTCGCCGGGCCGGATGCCGAGCCGGGCCTTCAGGTGGTCGAGCAGGGAATCGGCGCCGAGCAGGTGGCAAGCGATGTTCGTGCACAGCTCGAGGTGAAACTGCCCCTCGCGGTGCTCGTGGTACATCTCGTAGAAGGTGACCACTTCGCGGACACGGGTCGGGGCCACCCCGAGCGTGACCGCCACCAGGCGCTGCACCGCGACGTCGAGGTGACCGAACCTGTCCTGCGCGAGGTGAAGGACCGGAAGCAGCGCCGCGGCCGGATCCGGATACCGCGCCTTCATCCGCTCGATGTGCGCGAGCGCCTCGGCGTCGAACTCCGGGCTCGCTTCGTCGGCCATGGGGCGCCGTGTTAGGGCTCGGCGAGGTTTCGGTCAACATTCGACCGATCCCACCGAACCGGGGCGCATCGGGCTCCGATGGCCATCAGCTGCCCGGCGAAGCCGAGCCCCACCAGCGCGACCGCCAGCACCGCGAGCCGGGGACCGAGCGCCAGCCGGGCTCGGGCGGCCGCGGCGGCGTGACCGAGCGCGGTCCCGCCCACGGAGAGCATCCCGACCGGAGCCGTCCAGGGGGGGTGAACGACCGCCGCCGCCCCGGTCGCGACCGCGCCGAGCAGCACGCCGGTCATCAGCGCCGAAGTGGGCGACAAGAGCCGCCCGGCGCCGCCGAGAACGAGCGCGGCGAGGGCGAGCGCAAACAGCCCGAGGCCCGTCCGCTCCCCCCAGCGCCGGGCGGCCTCGAAGCCGATTCGGCGCTCGAGGGCGTCGGCGTGACGGTCGTACCCTCGGTGGGCCCGCAGGTCCTCGATCGCGCGCCGAGCGGCGCTGGGCGGCCCGAGCTGCACCCACGCCTCGGCCGCGAGCAGGGCCTTCGGTCCGGGGGGAGCATCGGGGAGCGCGTCGAGACGAGCCAGGGCCCGGTCTGGTTGTCGCGCATCGAGGAGCCTCTCCACCTCGTCGAGCTCCCCGGCCGCCGCGAAGAGGACCATCCACCACACGAGCCCAGCCCTACCCGAGCGGGGCCTCGAGCCAAAGCCCCGGCGAGGGAGCGGACCGGATCTTGGGTCGGCGAAGCGGACCTGCTACCACCGTTCTCGGCGTGGTGGCGGCGAACAAGAACCGATCCCTGTTCGGCGGCGGCGGAAAGGGCGACGCCGAGGAGGAGGTGCGGCGCGAAAAGCGCAGCGACCGCGACCTCGGGGTCGAGCTCGACGCCATCGAAAAGGACCTCGACGAGCTGCGGGCCGCCTACGAGCTGTACTTCATGGGCGTGGAGAAGCTCGAGCCGGCTTCGCAGCGGGACCTCGTGAAGGCCCGCTTGCGCCGCCTGCAGGAGCGAAAGCCGAAAAACACCGCCCTCAGGTTCCGCCTGCAGCAGCTGAAGGCCCGCATGGTCTCCCTCGAAAACTACTGGCAACGCACCCTGCGCCAGCGGGAGGCGGGCACCTACCATCGCGACCTCGCGAGGATGAAGCGGCGGGCTCAGCCCGCCGTGACGGAGCGTCCGGCGGAGGTGCCCACCGCGGACCGTTCCGAGCCCCGAACCGAACCGCCGCCCCGCCCGGCTCTGCCCGCCCGCCCGAGCGCGCCGACCCGCCCGGTGGCTCGCTCGGCCGAAGATTTGACCGATCCGACGCTGCGCCGCCTGTACGACACCTACATGGGGGCGAGGAAGCGGTGCGGCGAGAGCACCGACCTTCGCTTCGAGGACATGGCCACCACCTTGCGGCGACAGGTGCCAAAGCTCATCGAGAAGACCGGCGCCCGGGAGGTCGAGTTCAAAGTCGTCATCAAGGGGGGCAAGGCGGTGCTGAAGGCCTTGCCGAAGACGTGAAGGTGCACGGTCCACTCGACGAGGCGGCGGTGGCGGCGATCGCGGAGCGGCTCGCCGAATCGCCGGCGGCTGCGGGGTTCAAGCTCGAGCTCGCCGACGCCGATGCCGACGAGGGGGGTCCGATCGCCACCCTGGCGGCGGCGCTGCGGGATGCGGCCCGTCGGGGCACCGACGTCCTTATCTTCGAGGCCCCAAACGAGCTCGCCCACACGCTGTACCGAATCGGAGCGCTAGGCCCGCGTCTCGTCCTGGTGGATCCTCGACCGCCCCACGGTCACGCTGGCTGAGCGGGCTCAGCGAAACGGGCTTCCTGGTCCGGGCTCGGCGAAACGGGCTGTTGCCGGCGACGCCGGCGCAGCGGTGGGCTTCGCGTAGCGGGCTTTGCTCTGTGCCGAGCGCGCGTGCCCCCCGAGGCCCCGGGCCTCGGGGGGTCCTCCTCCTCCTCTTGTGGCCCCGGGGGCCCTCATTGGCTCGCCAACCGCGTGAACTAGTTCGCTTCCGCCCTCGCCCCAGCCTCCTCCGCCGAGAGCGCTTGGCGTTCCGACCAACCCCCATCGACGGGGTGCCAGTGCCGGATGCGATCCTCCCCGAGCTGCCAGCAGAGGAACACCGGGTGCCCTCCCTGCCAGCTCGGGATGTCCACCATGCCGTCCACTCGACGGACCTGCAGCCCGAGCGCCGCCACTTCCCCCACTCTGAGGTGGATGCGGCGCCCGAGCTCGACGACCCGAGCGTCATCGGAGTCGTCCCGCAGCCCGTCCGCGCGGGCGGCGAGGGCTCGGCCCCGGGCGCAAACCCGGAGCGCGAGCAGCTCGTCCACGTCGGCCCTCACCGCGGTGAACACCTCGGTGAGCCAGGGGATCAGCGCGTTGGCTTGCGCCACCGTGAATGCCCTCATTTGCACGACCTCCGCAGAAACCCCTAAACGAGCCCCGGAGTCAACCCGAGCCGACGGGGAAGCTGCCTCAAAGATCGATGGGCGGGGGGGCGTCGGCGGTCGCCGGGAACAGCAGCTCCACCGGTCCCAGGGTCAGAGCCGGGACGTAGGTGATGAGCAGCACCGCGAGCATCAGCACGATGAGGAACGGGACGACGGTGCGGTAGATCTCGGGCAGCGGTTTTTCGAACCGATAGGACGACAAGAACAGGTTCATTCCAACCGGCGGGGTGAGAAAGCCGAGCTCCAGGTTCGCGAGAAAGATGATCCCGAGATGGATGGGGTCGATCCCGAAGTGGGCGCCGAGAGGGAGAATCAGCGGGACGACGACCACCAGGGCGCTGAAGATGTCCATCAGGCACCCAACCAGGAGCAAAAATAGGTTCAGCGCGATGAGAAAGACCCACTTCGACTCCACCCCTTGCTCCACCCACTCGAGCAGCCGCTGCGGAACCTCCTCGTCGTTGAGATAGTTGGTGAGGCCCATCGCCACTCCGAAGATGACGAGCACGCCTCCCACCAGGGCCGCGCTCTCCTTGCCGACCCGAGGCAAGTCTTTGAGCCCGAGATCCCGATGGATCAGCACCTCGACGATGAGAACGTACAGCGCGGTCAGAGCGGCCGACTCGAGCAAGCTGGCCAACCCGGTGAAATAGGCGCCCACCGCGACGACCGGCACCAGCAGCTCCCACTTGGCGGCGAGCACTCCGCTCTTGGCCTCGGCGAGGTGGAAGGGCCGCCGCCGCACCTCCGGAGTCCGGGCCGCGGTGCGGACCCCGAGCAGCGCCACCGCCCCGACGAGCACGAAGCCGGGGATGAGCCCCGCCACGAAGAGCCGGTCGATCGGCACCCCGGCGACCACGCCGTACAAGATCACGGGCAGAGCGGGAGGAAAGAGCAGCCCGATGCTTCCGGAGGCGGTCAGCAGGCCGAGTGAGAACTTCTCCGGGTACCCATCCTTTCGGAGCACGGGATACAGGAGGCCGCCGAGGGCGAGGATCGTGACCCCGCTGGCCCCGGTGAAGGTGGTGAAAAACGCGCAGACCACCGCGGTCATCACCGCCATCCCTCCGGGCAGCCAGCCGAAGAGCCCTCGAAAGGCCGCCACCAGGCGCTCCGACGCCCGGCTCTCGGCGAGCACGTAGCCGGTGAACGTGAACAGCGGCAGCACGGGCAGGGTCTCGTCCTCGAGCTGCCGCAAGGTCTCGGCCGCGACGGCGGCGATCGGTCCACCGTCCGACCAGAAGGCGACGAGCGCGATGCCGCCGATGGCGGCGTAGATCGGCAGCCCGAGCGCCGCCGCGAGGATGAGCACCCCCACCGCGAGCCCGCCGAGCCCGTCCGGATCGATCTGCTCGAAACCGAACAGGAGCAGCGCCGCCGCCCCGAGCAGAACCGGGGTGAAGATCGGCCGCGGCGCCCGCACCCAGGCCAGCCGGACGGCCATGCCGGCGTAGCCGAGCGGGAGCGCCATCTGCGGGATCCAGGCCGGGACCCCGAACGCCATCTGCTCGGTGGAGAAGCGGCCGGCCGAAACGGTGGTGAACGCGCCGAGGGCAAGCCCGGCGGTCACCGCCACCGCGATGACGGTGATGGCCGCGTTCACCCCGATCCGAAGCCGCTCGGGGAGGGCCGAGACCCCGGTCCCGAGGGACAAGTGCCGGTCCTCGCGGCTCGCGATGAGCGCGCCGGCCATGCCCACCCACAGCGTGAGCACCTGCACGACGCGGAGCGCGCCCGGCACCGACGCCCCCACCTGCCGAAGCCCAACCTCGATGAGCGGGATCGCCGCCATCAGGAGGAGCAGCGCCAGGCTGAGCCCGTCCTCGACGGTCGTGAAGCGGCTCGAAGGCGCCGGTCGCTCGTCCTTCATTTTTTGGCAGCCCGGTGCGCGGTGACCAGCGACTTCACCCGGTCGAAGGTCTCGGCGGGCACGACCTCGCCTCGGATCGACGGGTACGCCGACTCGGCCACCTTCCGCCAAGCCTCGACCGCGGCCGGCTCAGGCTCGTGGACGATGAGACCCCGGTCCTTCATCGCCTCGAGCGCCCTGGCTCCCATGCTGCGGATCTCGTCCCGGCTGGCCCGGCTCTCCTCCACCGCGATCGTGCGGAGCTTGTCTTGCAAGTCGGGCGAGATCCCGTCCCAGACCTTCTTGTCCACCACGGTGGCGCCGGACAGCGGAGCCCACTTCACCGCGAGCATGTTCTTGGCGAGCCCGAACCACTGGCTCGCCAGCGCGTAGAGAGGCACGGTCGCAAACGCCTCGATCCGGCCGGTCTGCAGGCCCTGCAGCACGTCGCTTCCCGCCGTGGGGACGACCTCGAACCCAGCGGCCCGCCACGCCGCCTCGGCGTGGGGGTCTCCGGTCCAAACGAACAGCTTCTGCTTCTTCATCTCCTCTGGGGTGCGCACGGGCGCCTTCGAAAAGAAGTGCACCCACCCGGCGTCGCCCCACTCGAGGACGACGAACCCCTTCTCTTCGAGAAGTTTCGCGAGATCCGGCCCGATGCTGTCCCGGGCATGGTCGAGCTCCTCGTAGGAGCGAAACATCATCGGAATCTGAAGGGCGATGGTCGAGCGGTCGATGCTCCCAAGGCCGAGGTTCGTGACCGTCGCCGCCTGCAGCTGGCCGATCCGCATCTTGCGAATGACGTCGCTCTCGTCGCCGGAGACCCCGCCCGGGTAGACCTTGAGGCTGACCTTTCCTCCGCTCTCCTGTTCCCAACGCCGGCCCATCTTCTCGATGGAGTCGAGCCACTTCGAGCCGCGGGGAGCGAGCGTCCCGAGCTTGATCTTGACCTTCTTCTCGGCGGACGCCGGGACGGCAAAAGAGATGGTGAAGAGGCCTAGGAGGGCGGCGGTGAGCGCGGGCCCAAAGGATGAATGTCGTAGGTTCATGGTTCACTCCTCTCGTCGTGCTCGCGTACCTCGTCGAGGGTCTCGAGAAAGTAATCTTCTTCTCGAGCCTTCAGCCGACGGGCGCGGCGCTGCATGACGATATTGTTCAGCCGGTCATCTGGGCGCGCCTCGAGGTCCACGGCGAGCGCTTGGTCGAGCAGAGCGTGAAATCCGCGAACGTCCTGCCGCTTGACCAGCACGGACTCGGCGAAGCCGACGTAGGTTCCCGCCCGCTGGCCGCCATCGAGCTCCAGGGCCCGTCGAAAGTGGGCTTCGGCGGCATCGAGGTCCCCGCCTGGTTTGGTCGCCTCCACCGTGGACAGCAGGGTATGCACGGCGCCATCGCCCCAGGTCTCGTCGAGGGCGAGCGCCCGGCGGGCGAGCCGCTCCACCAGCGGGAAATCCGCAATCATGTCCGGCGCCATCGACGAAGCTCCGATGGCGAGCCCCCAAGCCGCCGCGGTCCAATACAGAAACGGCACGTCTTCGGGCTTCATCGGGGCGAGCGCCGCCTCCGGGTCCTCCCGAAGGCGGCCCTGAATCCCCGGATGCCGCGCCTCGAGCCCGCGCAGACCGAACCGGAGCGCGCGCTGGTACAGGCCGAGCGCGCGCACGGTGAGCGCCCTCGAGCGCTCCGGGTCGGACTCGGCGAGGTCCGCCGCCGACTCGGCGACGAAGGCGTACCCGTACTGCGCATAACCGGAGGCGAGGGAGAGGAGCAGGCCTTCGTGCTCCGGGGTCTTCTCGAGCACCGCCTCCATGGTCTTGAGACCGAAGGGGGCGGCGTCGGCGATGAGCTCCGGATCGTTGTCCCGAGCGAACGAGCTCCCGGTTCCGGAGAGCGCATTGGCGACCATCTGGGTGGCGAGCCCGGAGCAACCGCTGCAGGCGGCGACCACGATCGAAGCGCAAACACGGGAGGCGACCGGCACGGGGTGCGCGTATCGCCGCGAGCCGGCCGCGGTCAACCCGGCGTCATCGAAGCCGACGAACCGCCACCAGCGGGTAGGTACGAGCCAGGCGCGGCGCGAGCGCCGGCCAGGCGCTGGGCGCGACGACGGTGACGATGAGCACGATGGTGTCGTCCCGCTCGATCATCACCAGCTCCCCCGCCTCCCGACCGGTGATCGAGAACCGGGTCGCTCGCTCCCCGAGTGGGGGACGCAAGCCGGGCAGGTCGAGCTTCTCCGGCGGGCTGGGGGCCGCAGACGGGTGCTCGGCCCGAAGCCGGTCGAGGACCGGGCCGAGTTGCGACGGTTCGAGCCGAGCGAACACGAGCATCCGGCCCTCCCCGTCCGGTCCGACGAGCTCGCGCTCCGCCGGGCCCGTGTCGGCGAGCGGCGTCCAGCCCTCGGGAGCTCCAAACTGCACCTGCCTCCGTTGGCCCTCGGCCGAGCGCAGCTCCAGCTGGTGAAGAACGACCTTCGGCGGCGGGGATCGGGGCGGCCCCGCGTCCGCCTCCTGGCCAAAGAGGGCCACGATCAGCGACATCGCCGCGGGCCAGCTCTGGGCCCGCGCCCGAGTCCGGTGTAGACAGGCCGCCGTGACCTCGCTGAAAGACACCCTCCTCACTTCGGAGAACCGCCCGAAGGTCATAGCCGACGCGGTCGCGCTGGTCGAGGCCGAGGTCCAGGGCAAGTCCGGGCTGAGCGGCATGGCGATCAAGGCCGCCTTCGCCGCCGTCAACAAGATGAAGCCGGCTCTCGTGCGAGACGCGGTCGACACCCTGCTCGACCGATTCGTGGCCCGCCTCGAGCCGTTCTTCGCCGAATGGGACAGCAGCGGCCGCAGCGGGAGCTTTGGTGCGCACCTGAACCGGGAGCCGAACCGGGTCGCGAATGCCCTGCTCGCGGTCACCGACGCCCGGGCCCGCGAGATCCAATCCGGGCCGGTGAAGGGCGCCTACGAGCGGCTCAGGCCCACCGGAGAGAAAAACGTCGAGGCCGCCGTGCCCGGACTCGCCCGGGCGCTCGACCGCTACGTCGGCTGAGGACGAGACGACCGAGTACAGTTAGGGGTAGCCCCAGGGGAGGACGACCCTCACCTGAGGCGCATCGGCGCGAGCTCGAAGGCCGTGCCCTGAGGACCGGACGGGAGGCCGGGGTGGACCCCGGCCTCTCTCGGTCACTGGAAGGTCTTCACGTAGGCCTTGATCGCCTCGAAGTGCTCATCGGTCATCGTGTCCGCGAACACCGGCATGGCTGCCGGATAGCCTCGAGAGATCTTGGCCTGGGAGTAGTACACCGACTCGCGGAAGTACTCGTCGTCGAACTTCACCACTTCGCCGCCCTCGAGCGGCGCGTCCCCGCCCCAGCGGCCGTTCAGCGCCGGACCGACCAGCCGCTGACCCTCGAGCGAGTGGCAGCCCGCGCAGGCGTAGGTGATCTTGAAGTGCTGCTCGCCCTGTTGCGCGAGGGACATGTCGGATAGGTCCGACTTGATCTCGATGAGCGGGGCCAGCATCTCTGGCTTTGCCGCCATCGATTTCATCGCGACCGACACCGGGATTTGGTAGACGCCCTTCTCTTCGTCGAGCCGGTCGAAGACCGCGAGCTTCTCCTTCTCGGCCTTCTTCCACTCGATCGTCTCGGTGTGTTCTTTGTACTTGAGCGTGACCCTCTTGCGAAAGTCCTGCCAGCAACCGGTCAGCAGACCGGCCGCGAGCACGGCACCAGAGGCCCTCAGCGCCCATCCTTTCATATCGAAATGCATCATGACTCCTCGGACTCAGAAGTTTTCGAACCGCAGCGACTCGGGAAGACGCGGATCCCGAATGGGAACGAGGTTCGAGCGCGCCATCAGGTAGGAGAACGCGGCGAAGAACAGCCCCAGCACGCCAACCAACGCCAGGATGTCGATCGCGCTCAGCGCGAAGTGGGCCGCCTCGGCGTGGCCACCCCCTTCGGCCGCGTGCGCGACCCCATGCTCGGAGCCGCCGGGCGCCATCGGCATCACCAGGTAGTAGATGTCGAGGTACTGAATGCACAGCATCCACACCGCCGCCACCCCGAGCGTGACTCGGTTGCGCTTCGTCGCCCTCGAGATGAGGAAGAAGAACGGGATGAAGAAGTGCCCGACGATCAGCATCTTGCCGAGGGTCTCCCACCCGTGCATCGACCGGTGGTAGAAGAACAGGTGCTCCTCGGGGATGTTCGCGTACCAGATGAGGAAGTACTGCGAAAACGCGATGTACGTCCAGAACACGTTGAACCCGAACAGCAGCTTCCCGATGTCGTGCCGATGCTCCACGCTGATGACATCCTTGACGAAGCCATCTTTCTGAAGCCAGAGCACCATCAGCGCCAGGGTGGAGAAGATCGCGACGAGGCTGCCAGCGAAGTAGTAGACCCCCCACATCGTGGAGTACCAGTGCGGGTCCATCGTCTTGATCCAGTCGATGGCGGCGAAGGTCACCGTCAACGCGAACAGGATGATCCCCACCGGGGCCATGCCCTGCATCTTCCTGGTCAGATCGTGGTCGCCGGTCTCGTCCTGCTTCGTGGACGTCTTGAGGAACCACCAAGCCAGGCCGCTCCACACCGCGAGGTAGACGATGGCGCGGAAGTAGAAGAACCCGTGGTTGAGGTAGGCTCGCTTGCCGTCGATGATCGCATCCTGGCCGACCGGCACGTCCCACCAATGGTGGTGGGTGTGGTGGAGGCCAAACGCGATGGGGATGAACAGCACCGCGAACAGCGGAAGCGTGCCCATCACGTTCTCGGCGATGCGGCGCACCACGACGCTCCAGCCCGCCCGCACGAGGTGCTGGATGATGACGAAGAACAGCCCGCCGATCGCGATGCTGAGCACGAACATGTACGCCGTGAGGTAGGCGAACTCGAAGCGGTGCTCCCCCTGGGACTTCGACAGCAGGAAGGCGGCGAGCAGCGCCGCCCCTCCCACGCCGGCGGCCAGCTTCGGGTAGCCCGCCCACTTCGAGTCGGACGGGATGCGGACCTTGCAGTCCTCAGGAATCGAGGTCAGGTGACCGCTCATTGTGCCCTCCATCCGCGCGCGGCGGCCTCGGCCTCGGGGACCTGGTCGAAAGAGGCGGCGCGGCTGCGCTGAAGCACGCGCACGTACGCCGCGATGGCCCACCGGTCCCGGACCGGGATCTGGGACTTGTACCCCATCATGTTCCGCTTCCCGTTGGTGATCACGTCGTAGAAGTAGCCGACGTTCATGCCCTGAAGCCGCTCGTCGTACAGCGACACCGGCTGGATCATGCCCCGCTGCACCGCGAGGCCGTTCCCCACTCCGGTGAACCCGTGGCAAGGGGTGCAGAAGATCTCGTAGCGCTCCTGGCCGCGAGCCAGGAACTTCTCGTCGAGCGCGATCGACTGCCCGCTCGGGTCCACGGACGGAAGGGTTTGGGCCCAGTCGTCCTCGACCCGGCCGGCGTACAGGTGCTCATCGACCTTCAGCTCGCCCACGGCGACGGTGTTCTCCACCGGGTGCCGCATGGCCCGCCCGTCGGAGAAGAAGGGGTTCTCCTCCTGGGCTTCGAAGCGCTTCTGGAAGTCCATGTTCTGGTTCAGGTGAATGGGGGGATTCGGGAAGCTGTTGCCCTCACAGGCAAAAGCCACGGCCGCGAATCCCAGTAGAGCAATGTTTCGAATACGCACTGGGCTATTCCTCGACGAGCTCCACGTGGGTTGCCCCCAGCGAGCGCAGGAAGTCGGCGGTCTGGTCGGGGTCGAACTTCGGGTCGGCCGCCTCGATGGCGATGAAGAACCCGTCGTCCGTCGCCTTCGCGAACCGGGCGGTCTTGAGCAGCGGGTGGTGCCAACGGGGCAGCAGGTTCATCGCCAGCATGGTGATGACCGCGGAGGCCGCCGAGAACAGCACCATCACCTCGAACGTGACCGGGATGAACGCCTGCCACGAGAAGTAGGGCTTGCCTGCGATGATGATCGGGTAGTCCACCGCCGAGATCCACGACTGCAGCGCGAACGCGCACGAAGCGCCGGTGATCCCGAAACCGAACACCACGAACGGCAGCTTCGACCGGGCGAGCCCCATCGCCTTCTCCAGCCCGTGGACCGGAAACGGCGTGAACGAGTCCCATTTCGTGTACTCGGCGTCGCGGACCTTTTCGCAGGCCTTGTAGATTTTGGAGGGGCTCTCGAACTCGGCGAGCACCCCGTAGATTTGCTGGGTCACTGGGCACCTCCGGCCGCTTCGGCGTGGTGATGGTCCTCGTAGTGGGGGTCGGCCTCGGGCAGCACCGTCTTCACCTCAGCCATGGCCACCATGGGCAAGAACCTCACGAACAGGGAGAACAGGGTGAAGAAGACCCCGAAGCTCCCCAGGTACGCGGCCACGTCCCAGAAAGTTGGGGAGTACATGCCCCAGCTCGACGGGAGGAAGTCTCGCGTCAGCGTGATGACGATGACGAAGCGTTCGAACCACATCCCCACGTTCACGAGGATGGACACGATGAACAGGATGACGATGTTGTGGCGGATGCTCCGCCACCACAGCACCTGCGGAACCACGACGTTGCAGAATACCATGCAGAAGTACGCCCACCAGTACGGACCGAGCGCCCGGTTCACGAACGCGTACTGCTCGTACGGGTTCCCCGAGTACCAGGCCACGAAGAACTCCATCGCGTAGGCGTAGCCGACGATGGTCCCGGTCACGAGCGTGATCTTCGCCATGTTATCGATGTGGTGCATGGTGACGATGTGCTCGAGCTTGAAGATCACCCGGGCGATGAGCATCAGCGTCAGCACCATCGCGAACCCGGAGAAGATGGCTCCGGCGACGAAATACGGCGGGAAGATGGTGGTGTGCCATCCAGGAAGGTTCGAGATCGCGAAGTCGAAGGAGACGACCGAGTGCACCGAGAGCACGAGCGGAGTCGCGAGTCCGGCGAGCAGCATGTAGGCGACCTCGTAGTGGCGCCAGTGCCGGGTCGACCCCCGCCAGCCGAGCGCGAACACGCCGTACAGGAACTGGCCGAGCTTCGACTTCGCCCGGTCCCGCATCGTGGCCAGGTCGGGGATGAGCCCGACGTACCAAAACAGGATGGACACGGTGCCGTAGATGGAGACGGCGAACACGTCCCACAGCAGCGGGCTGCGGAACTGCGGCCACATCGCCATCTGGTTCGGGACTGGGAACACCCAGTACAGAAGCCAGATGCGACCGACGTGAATCGTCGGGAACGACAAGGCACAGACCACCGCGAAGATGGTCATCGCCTCCGAGAACCGGTTGATGCTGGTTCGCCACTTCTGCCGAAACAAGAAGAGCACCGCCGAGATCAAGGTCCCAGCGTGGCCGATGCCGACCCACCAGACGAAGTTCACGATGGCCCAGCCCCAGGCCACCGGGTTGTTCAGGCCCCAGATGCCCGTGCCTTCCCACACGAGGTAGGCGGTGCTCGCCGCGTACGACAGCGCGAAGACGAGAGAGATGAGGAAGAAGACCCACCATCCGAAGGGGGTCTTCCATTCCATGGGTTTGGCGACCGCTTCGGTGATGCCCGCGAAGCTGGTCGGGGGGTCGACCAGCGGGATCCTACGGTCGACAGGTTCTTGGTATGCTCGCATGTCCATCCGTGATCACCCGTTGGTCGTCAGCTTGGGGTTGGGGTTGGTGAGCTTGGCCAGGTACGTGGTCCGAGGCCGGGTGTTGAGCTCGGCGAGGAGCGAGTAGTTGCGCTTGTCGTTGGCCTTCTCCCTCACCTTCGCCTTCGGGTCGTCGAGGTTTCCGAAGGTGATCGCCTGCGCCGCGCACACCTGCTGGCAGGCGGTCACGACCTCGCCCTCCTTGATCTTGCCGTCGCCGTTGACCTTCGCGTCGATCCGGGCCCGGCTGATGCGCTGCACGCAATAGGTGCACTTCTCCATCACGCCTCGGTACCGCACGGTGACGTCCGGGTTCCGTTGCATGGCGATGCCGAGACCGTACTCGGCGTCGTTGCGAACGGTGTAATGGAAGAAGTTGAACCGGCGGACCTTGTAGGGGCAGTTGTTGGAGCAGTACCGGGTGCCGATGCACCGGTTGTACACCATGTCGTTGAGCCCCTCCGGCGAGTGCACCGTGGCCGCAACCGGGCACACCGCCTCGCACGGCGCCGTCTCGCACTGCTGGCAGTTCAGCGGCTGGAACTTGACCTGAACCTGCTCCCCGGCCGGCTCGAAGTACCGGTCCATGCGGATCCAGTGCATCTCCCGGCCGTTCATCACCTGGTCCTTGCCGACCCAGGGGATGTTGTTCTCGGCCTGGCACGCGATCGTGCATGCCCCGCAGCCGGTGCAGGAGTTCAGGTCGATCGTCATGCCCCACCGGTGATCGACCTCGACCGTCTCGAGCGGCTCGGTCCACAGGAGGGTCTTCATGTCCGGCGACCAGTCCTTGGGGATGTTCTCGAACCGCCCCACGAACTCGGGATCGTCGGCGAAGTCGGCCTGCGTCGCCTGGCGGTGCAGCGGGCGCGCATCGAACCCGAACCCGGGCTCGAGGCTCTCCTGCACCTGGGTGGAAGCGAGCGCGTAGGTCTTCCGCGTCGCGGTCACCGTCGCGCCGGTGAGCACCGCCAGCGAGGCCTCGACCTGAAGCGGGCTCACCGCGAAGCCAGCCTTCGCGTACTTGCCCCCGCGGGTCCGTCCGTACCCCATGGGGAGCACGATCACGTCGTCGGCGGTCCCCACCTGCACGAAGACCGGCATGCGGATCTTGGCCCCGTGGTGCTCGATCTCGACCACCTGCTCCCGCTTGACCCCGAGCTTCTTCGCCGTCGCCGGCGACACGAGGGCGGCGTTGTCCCAGGTGAGTTTCGTGATCGGGTCGGGCAGCTCCTGCAGCCAAGGGCTGTTGCCGAAGCGGCCATCCCCCACGGTCGGGTCGAGAACGAAGTTCACTTCGATCCCGCCCTCGGTCGCCGCGGCGGCCCACGTCGCCGCGATTTTTCTCGCGGTGGGGTTGACCGAAACCGCGTCCACCTTGGGACCGATCCCGTCGTGGAGCCAGGTCTGCCACGACCGGTCGAAGTCGCCCTGCGCCATCGGCTTCAGGGTGGCTCGAACGAGCTCGTAGCCGGCCTCCTTCTCACCGAGCAGCAACGACAGCACCTCGGGCACGGAGAACGATGGATACAGCGGCGCGATGAGCGGCTGCTGGATCGCGATGGTCCCGTCCCGGCCGATGAGGTCGCCCCACGCCTCGAGGTAGTGGGATTTCGGGATGTGCCAGGTCGCCTTCGCACCGGTCTCGTCCCGGTACCCGCCGACGTGCACCACCGTCTTCACCTTCTCGAGCAAGTCGGCGAACGGCACGTCGCCGGCCGCGTCGTAGACCGGGTTCGCGTCCAACACGACGAGCGTGCTCACCGCGCCGTTGGTCATGGCCGACGCGAGCTCGAGCATCGACCCCCGGGGCGCCCGCTTCTTCTCGGCCGACACCCACGTCTTTCCTAGGTTGCCGAGCGCCCGGTTCATCAGCAGCGCGAGCGCGTGGGCGGAAGGGGACTGCCGCTCGCCCACGAGGACCAGCGTCGTTCCCTTGGGCTGGCCGTTCAGATCGTCGGCGAGGGCCTTCGCGAACGGGTCCTGCATCGCCGAGTCAGGCACCTTCAGCACCGGCAGGTCGAGGCCGGCCGACCGCAGGTGCATCGCGACCGCCGCGAGCAGGTCGGACACCTGCGCCCCCTTGACCGCCTTTCGGTGGTCGGCGCTCGACCCGGTGAGGCTCAGCCACGGCTCGATCGCGTACAAGCGGTTCTTCTGCTTCGCTTCGGGGCTCCTGCCGGCGGCGAACTGTCGGGTGAAGACCAGGCTGTCTCCCTCCCCTCCGAGCGGGTCGGCGTCGAACGCCGCGATCACTCGGGCCGCGTCCCCGTAGGTGAACGATGCGTCGGTCACACCGACCATCGCCGCGCCGGCCTCGGCGTGGTTGTCGCCCATTCGGTCGTGCGAGAAGAGCTTCGCCTTGGGCATCGCCTCGAGCACGGCGGCGAGCAGGCGCTCCACGGTGGGGGACGGGGTCCGGTCGGTAAGGATCCCGAATCCCTCGCCGGAGGATCCCTTCAGCTCGGAGTGAAGAGAGGCAAGAAACGCCTCCGCGTCGGCGATCGAGGCTGGCGTGCTCCCCTTGAACGGGTTGCGGCTTCGCTCCGGGTCATAGAGGGCGAGCACCGAGGCCTGCGCGAAGCTGGAGGTCGCCCCCATGCTGGCCGGGTGCTTGGGGTTGCCCTCTACCTTCGTCGGACGACCGTCGTTCGAGCAGGCGAGCAGGCCCTGGACCGACTCGCCCACGGAGAACGCCGTGGCGTAGTAGCGTGGCTTGCCCGGGACCAGGTCCTCGGGTCGCTGCCCAAACGGCAGAATCCGCTCCATGGGCTTGCGGATGCACGCTGCCGTGTTGATGCTCGCGACCGTCGCGCCCATGGCAGCGAGGAAGTTGCGACGGCTCGGGCTGTTGGGCCCCTCGGGGCCGGCTTTCTTGTTCGTCATCGGTGGCATCCTGAGCAGTACTGAGGGGGCTGCACTTCACGGGTGCGGTGCGGATCGGCCTTCGGGTCGTAGCCCGACTCCTCTTTGGACCACGCCATGTTCGTGACCTCGGAGCGGGGCCGGAGCTGAGGCTCGGGGTTTCGGTGGCAGCGCATGCACCAGCCCATGCTGAGGGGCTCCTGCATGTAGACCTCCTCCATGTGATCGATCCGCCCGTGGCAGCTCACGCACCCCACTCCGGCGGCGACGTGCACGCTGTGGTTGAAGTAGGCGTAATCGGGCAACTGGTGGATTTTGACCCACGGGATCGGCTCGCCGGTCTGGCCCGACTCACGGACGAGCGACAGCAGCTCGCTGTCGGTCTTCACGTAGGTGTGGCAGTTCAGGCAGGTCGCCGTCGGCGGAACCGCGGCGTGCCCCGCGACCTCCACCGTGTTGTGGCAATAGCGGCAGTCCATGCCCATTTCTCCGGCGTGCAGAGCGTGGCTGTAGGCGACTGGCTGCGTGGGCTGGTACCCGACGTCCGTGTAGTACGGAGAGAAGAAGTAGGTGACCCCGCCCACCACCCCGAGACCCAATAGCGGCACGGCTGCGGCGACGGCGGTCGGCAGGTGATTGGTCCAACGAGGAAAGATGGAACTCACGGTGGCGCGGACCTTCGGTGCGGAAGGGCCAAGAATCAAGCGGGACTCGCCCTCGATCCGCGGTTTCGGGTTCCTGCGTACGAGGCCCGGTCGATTGCCGCCGCCGAGGCGCCAGGGATGCGCCGAAATCTCAGTGATTTCAATTGCTTGATCCCAAACTCGGCCCCTCGGCCAACCCGATGGATCCATTCCGTTTCGGTACAGAGCAAGTCCGCGTACGGAACCCGCGCCTCGAGGTGCGTCGAACCTGATGCGGTACAGTGTCGCAGGTCCGTGCCCCTCCGGGAGGGAGGGGCACGAGGCGGGGCGCCTCGGGACCCGGATCGCTCAGGGTTGAACGAGGGACGCGGAAGCGGGCTTCGGGCCCGGCTTCGCGAGGGACGGGAACTCGTCCAGCATGCGGGCCCCGAGCAGCGGCTTGAACGCGCCCTGGTGGCAGGTCATGCAGTTCTGCTTGGGGGCGTCGCCGGTCGGTCCCAGCCGGTGCTCTGGGTACTCGGATTGGAGCGGGACCAGGTACTCGTTGTTGAGGGCCCGGACCATGCGAATCCCATACCAAGCGTTCGTCCGCGTCGGCGGGCTGAGCTCCCAGGGGGCAAAAGCCCGCGTGTTGTGGCAGTAGCCGCAGTTGACGCCGAGCGAGTTCGACATGTGCATCATCAGGGCGTAGGTCCACTCGGTCTGCTTGATCGACTGGCGGTTCCCGGTCGGCAGCGCCGTGGGTCCGTTCACCCTGATGTTCGCGTCGCCGAGCAAGAACGCCGAGTACGGATCGAGCGGGAGGGAGGTGAGCCCCGCCTCCAACGCGGGCGCGTTCTGGCCAGCGGTCGCCCCGACCCGCATCGGGTGGTCGGTCTTGCTGGGCTCGCGCTCGAACCAGATGTACTCGGGGACGTTGAGCCCGCGGTGGCATGTGTAGCAGGTCACCCCGGTCTCCCCGACGTGGGTTTGCCACTCGGAGTTGATGTGCTGCGTCATCTGGATCATCCGCCGCGAGACCCGCTTCGTATAGATGTCGTCGGACGCCAGGTTCTCGGCGTTGTGGCAGTAGTTGCACCCCTGCTCCGGCGATACCCATTGGGTGATCGACGTCATCAGGCGGGTGAACTGTCCGGTCGTCAGGTGCCCCAGCACCTGAACGTTCTGGTACACGTCGCCCGCTTTCGGGCCATCGCCCGGGATCTGCGGGATCGCCACGGGGACTTCGTTCTTCGCCACCAGCTTCCTGGCCGAAGCGACGTTGACGTTCTGCTCCATGGCCACGCCGTCGTAGCCGCGCTGCACCGTCACGACCTTCGGTCGCCACGCCGTGTACAGGAAGAGCAAGCCCACCGTGAGCGCGATGGCGAGCTTGACGTAGAATGTGGTCAAGCGCTTCATGGGGCCCCTCCCAACGACGCCGGATCGGGAAGAATCGGGTAGACCTGCGGGTACTGCGGCGCCACGCCGTGCTTCACCGCCCAGAGGTACCAGCTATCCACGACGGTTCCGGTCAGGAGAATGCCGATTCCGCCGGTCAGGGTGGTCAGCACCGCGAACCACCACGCCCACCGGTGGATGGACTCGAAGGTCGCGTTGAATCCCATGCACCACCGCCAAAACAGCGCGCTGCGCTCGGCGGCGGTGCCCCGGTCGACGACCTGCCCTACCTCGTGCTCGCCGCCGTAGCGGCCCACTGCGAGCACGGTGGCTCCGTGCATCGCAAACAGCAGGGTCGAGCCGTACAAAAAGACGATCGAGAGCGCATGGAACGGGTTGTAGAACAGGTTTCCGTACCGCATCGAGAACGCCGTGGTCCAGTCGAGGTGAGGGAAGATGCCGTAAGGCACCGCCTCGCCCCAGCTGCCCATCATGATCGGGCGGAAGAAGCCTAGGACCATGTACAGCCAGATCGCGGACAGGAACGCCCACGAGACGTGGGTCCCCATGCCCAGCGCGCGGGCCCGCCGGTAGCCTCGAGCCCACCACAGGAAGATGGAAGCGCTCAGGAACATGCCCGTGAGCAGGAACCATCCACCCTGGTTGAGCGGCGGCCAGGAGAGCCCTAGGCTCGGTGGCGGAGGCTCGAGCGCCAGCCACGGAAGCTGCCGCACGAACTCGACCGGGCTCCACCCTACAGAGGCCCACATGTTCATCCCGATGATGAGAAACGCGATCGAGAAGAACACGACAGACAAGATGCCGAGCCACCCCAGGTAGATCGGACCTATCTGGGCGTTTCCGAATCGGCCGATCAGGTGGGAGTATCCCGATGCCTTGACCCTCGGGAAGATCCCCTCGTCGATCGGCACTCCAGGATCCGTAGGCCCGCGAACCTGGACCTGGGTGAAGATGTTCTGATAGTCGTTTATCATATCTTACCCCTTTCTAGTTCCAGATGGGCAGATTGAGCCACCAGCTCCACCACTCCGGCCAACCGCGGGTCCAAAATGGCCCGCTGATGACGATGCAGATCGCGCTCCAGATGCCCGCGCTCAACGCGAGGACCAGACCCAGGCGGTGGATTCCCACCTCCCCGATCGAGTACCCGATGAAGTCGCGGAAGAACGTATCCTCGTGCTCCGATTGCTTGACCGTCTCGCCCTTCTTCGGGTTGAGAGCAGACAGGATGAGCGAGCCGTGCAGCGCCAGCGCCAGCGTCGTCGTGAAGAACAACGACACCGCGATCATGTGTGCGGGATTGTAGTGAAAGTGTAGGTACTGATACCCAACGTTGGATACCCAGTCGAGGTGGCTGAAGATGCCGTAGGGGAAGCCGTGGCCCCAAGCCCCTAGCAGCACCGGCCGAATCACGACCAGGGTGAAGTACGCAAAGACCGCCGTGCCATAGGCGACCGGGATGTGGTACGCCATCCCGAGTTTTCGGCTGATCTCCACCTGGCGGAGCGTCCAGGACCCGAAGGCCCCCAGAGCGCAGACGGTGATGACCTGCCACAGACCACCTTCCGCCATGGGCGCGAGCTTGAGTCCGTACTCGAGCGCGGGCGGGGCGATGTTGATCTGCCAAACATTGAAGGTCGGCCCCATCGCCGCTCCCCAAATGATGAGCAAGGTTCCGAGCAGTGTGAAGAAGATGGTCGTCACACCGAAGAAGCCCACGTAAAACGGGCCGACCCAGAAATCGAATAGGTCGCCGCCCACGAGGGTGCCGCCTCGGACTCGGTATTTTCTTTCAAAGCTGAGCAAGGCCATCGATTACCTCCGTTCGAGAGGGCCAGGGCGGTGGGCTGCGATTGTCGTCGGAGGCGGTAGGGTCGCCTCGAGTCGCCGAGCCGAAGCTCGCAACCCGAGTTCCCCCACCGCCGCCAGTCGATACCGCCAAGCCCTCTCAGTTGCCCGGCAACGCCGACATCTGCTCAGCCACCGGCTTCGGGCCGTCGATCCAGTTGTAGCGCTCCGTGCTCAAGAGCAGGAAGTGGATCATGAGGGCGAGCACGCCCAAGAAGGCGAAGAGGCCGAGCATGGCCTGGCGGGGGTCAACGATCATCCAGATTTTGTGCATCTTGTTCTCCTTCAGTTTCCGCCAACGGTGAGCCAGGGCTTGTAGACCCACATCAGGAAGTGCGCCACGATCGCGAACGCGAGGAAGATCGTGAAGTACTGCTGCATGTAGCCCTGGACCTCTTTGGCCTCGGCCTCGTTCAGCCCGGACTGTGCGAAGATTCCCTTTTCTTCAGACATTTATCGATCCTTTCGGCGAGCTGCTCGCCTACCGGCCTCTTTGCGCCATCGAGGCGCGCAAAGACCGTTTGCCGAACCCTGATTCGGGGCTCGGCGGTGATGAACCGGACCAAAGTCCGGCAGATTGGGGCGTCGAATCACGCCATGAACACGAACCCGAGCATGGCGCTCAGCTTCGCGTGGGTCTCCTCGAGGACCGAACCCTTGCGCGGGTCCACTCGCCCGTGCATTCGCTCGGCGCCTCGCTTGAGCGCGACGAGCGGAAGAAACACCAGGAAGCCGGCGGCGTAGTAGAATGACATCTCACGCCGCTCGTGCCGCCTCCTGGTCTGCGTGGCGATCACGTGGTTCATATGGACCATGGCTCGTCTCCCTTTGCCCCCCTCGAGGAGCAGCAGCCGCTCGTTCGCGCTTCTCGTGCTCATCTGAGCGCCTCCACTCGGGCGACGGTGACCCGCTCTTCGCCCTGCGCTCGAGCCGAATGTTCCGCCGCATCCCTGAGCCGACGAGCGGCGGAGATGCGGGCGACCACCGGGTGGCGTTCCACCAAGCGGTCGAGCTCGGACTTCGCGTCGTCGTCCCAAGGCAGCTCCACCGAGCGAGCCAGGGTGGACTCAACCGCGTCGAGGTCCGTGCCCAGAGGCAGGATGTGAAACAGAGCGTCGAACAGCGCGCTGCACACTTCCTGCAAGAGATAGGACGCCCCCGAGTACCCCATGAACGGGGTCCCGGTGTGGCGGCGGATCGCCGTGCCCGGGAAGGAGGCGGGAATGTAGGCCGCTCTCCCCCCGCACTCGGCGAGGTACATTCGCTCGTTGAAGCTCCCGAACAGAACGAGCGGGGTCTTCTCCCGTATGGCGGACCGCACCGCTTCGTTGTCCGTCTTCTTCCCAGCGTTCCGAGCGAAAGCGAAGTTGCACGGGAGGCCGAGCTCCTCCTCGAGGAAGTTTCGGACTCCGCGGGTGTAGGTCTCGTTCGCGGCGATGCCGAAGCTCGCCGTGCCGAAGAAGTCCTGTGTCACCGACCGCCAGAGGTCCCACAGCGGCTTGACCGTCGTGTGCTTCTCTCGCTCGATGAACGGCGCCGGGTCGAGCCCGAGCAGCTCCCCCAGCGTCTCGAGGAACGTCGTCGTGCTGAACAGCCCGATCGGCGCCTGCAGGTAGGGCTTCTCGAGGGATTCGCACAAGAGCCGCCCGAACTCGCGGTACATGCAGACGTTCACATCCGCATCGACGAGCTTGGAGACGTCGGCGAGGTGGGTTCCCATCGGGAACACCATGTTCACTTCCGCTCCGATGCCCTCGATCAATCGGCGGATCTCCGCGAGATCCGACCAGGTGTTGAACATTCCGAACGTCGGTCCGATGATGTTGACCCGAGGTTTCGATCCCTCTGGTCTCGCGCTCGGCTTGGGCATCTTGCCCCGCTTCATCCCGTATTCGGTCCAAAGCCAGGTCATCGCCCGGTCGGCGCTCTGCCACTGGTCCTCGTCGATCGTCCGGGGGAGAAAGCGCCGGATGCCGGTCCCCGCCGGGGTCACGCCGCCGCCGATCATCTCCGCGATCGAGCCGGTCACCACCACCGAAGGCAGCGACGGATCGAGCACTTGGTGGGCCCGCTTCATCGCGCCCTCGGTCCCGGATTTGCCGAGCTCTTCCTCGGACAAACCGGTCACGACCACCGGGAGCTCATGCGGTGGCAGCCCGTCGGTGTAGTGCAGCACCGAGGTCACCGGGAGGTTTTCGCAGCCCACCGGTCCATCGATGATGACCTGCAGACCACGGACCCCGGTGAACACGTAGACCGCGCCCCAGTAGCCGCCTGCCCGGTCGTGATCGAGAACTAGCATCCGATTGGCTCCTCTTTCGCCTGCCTGGTCTCGGCCTGCTTCTTCGCTTTCCCGAGCTGAACCAGCTGCGCTTTGCGGAACTCGGGCCTATCCTGCGGGACCTCTTCCCAGACCCCGGCCGCGGCGCCGGTGCCAACCCCGGTGAAGAAGGCCTTCATCCGGTCGAAGCGGGGCTTGCTCGCCAAGGCGGCGTTCACCACGGTGGCCACCGAGCCCGCCCCCGCCGATCCCATCAGCGGCCGGGCCGAGATGAGATTTGTGAAATACAGCCCCGGGGTCCCCTGCTCCTTGGCCTTTTGGACCACCGGGGTGGTGCCGATGGCGAGGTCGGGCTCGAACTCGGCGAGCGCGGCGAGGTCGTCCTCGAGCGATGCCCGGTAGCGGACATCCACCCCGTGGGCGGACAACCACGCCCGGTCGGGCTCGCTGTGCTCGGTCTTCGGGCACGCGGTCCCCACGTACCGAAGATCGGCCCCGCTCTCGACGAGCAGGCGAGCCACGAGCAGCTCCGAGCCCTCGTAGCCAGACAGGGTTATCCTGGCGTTCACGGGAGCCAGCGCGAGCGCGGCCTTCACCGCGGGCAGGGCGGCCTGCTTGGCCGCCTCGAGCTTGGCTTTCGCCGAGCCGGTCGCCTCGGCGATGGCCTCGAGCCACGCCGCCGTGCCCTCGAGACCCACCGGGGCCGATCCCACGATCGGCCGCCCCGCCGCCGAGAACTCCCGGAGGGTGGCCACATAGAAGGGATGCACCGCAGCGACGGCGGCGCAGTCGAGCGCCGCGTACTGCTCGCGCCACTCCCGGGTCGGGACGACCGGTCCGGCCGCGAGCCCCATCGGCAAGAGCAGCTGCGCGATCACCATCGGATCGGCGGGGAAGACCTCGCCGACGATGGTCACGCTGGGCATCGCGCTCTTTCCGCCGCGGGGCTCCGCCACCGGGCCCGCCTCCGCTTCACCCCTCGCGTAGCCGAGCATGGCTCCGGTGAGCACATCCTTCGCTTCGGCGTGGGTAGGAACCCCGAACCCTGGGACGTCGATCCCGATGATGCGGACCCCGTCGATCTCCTTGGGCAGGAGCCGCAGCGGGACCCCGGAGGCGGTCGGCACGCAGAGGTTCGTGATGATGACCGCGTCGTACTTCGCCGGGTCGGCCGTCTTGTACACCGCCTCCCGGATGTCCTCGAACAGCTTCCCGGTCACCAGGCTCTCCGAATCGAATGGGACGTAACCCACCGAGCGCCGGGCGCCATAGAAATGCGAGGTGAACGTCAGACCGTAGACGCAGCACGCGGAGCCAGAGAGGATGGTAGCCGTCCGGCGCATCCGCAACCCCACCCGGAGCGATCCGAAGGCCGGACACATGCTCTGGGGCTGGTCGTGCGGGCCGACCGGATAGTCCTTCGAGTAGCGCTCGAGCAGCTCACTCGAACCCGCCGCCGCCGCCGCTTCGCGCATTTTCTCTCGTCCAGAGTGGCAGCCGTTGGTTTCGGGTTTCGCTGACATCGCTTCTTTCCTCTCTTGTTCCATCATAGCTCAAACCCGGTCGTAAATCACCTCGAGAGACTTCTTCCGCGTCTTTTCGCCGCCCCCCATGTCTTCGGGGCTGGCCGGCTGCAGGATGACCCCACGGCCGACGGTCTCTCCTTTGAACAGGCCGAGCAGATCGTCGTGGCTGAGCGGCCTCGGGTGCATGGGAGGCGCTTCGGCCACGTTCATGGCCAGCTCTTCGAACAGCGGGGCCCACTCGGTTCCGGGCCGGCCGATGATCTCGTAGCTTCCGCTTTTCCTGCGGATGTCGTCGTGCTGGGGGATGGCGGCGAGCACCGGGATGCCCACCTTTTCGGCGAACGCCGCCGCCTCGCCGCTTCCGTCGTCCTTGTTCACGACGATGCCGGCGACGCCGACGTGCCCGCCGAGGTTCTGAAAGTACTGGGTGGCCGAGCACACGTTGTTGGCCACGTAAAGCGACTGCAGGTCGTTCGAGCCGACGACGATGACCTTTTGGCACATGTCGCGGGCGATGGGCAGGCCGAAGCCTCCGCAGACCACGTCGCCCAAGAAGTCGAGGAGCACGAAGTCGAAGTCCCACTCGTTGAAGCCGAGCTTCTCGAGGGTCTCGAAGCCGTGGATGATGCCCCGACCGCCGCAGCCCCGACCGACCTCCGGTCCGCCGAGCTCCATGGCGAACACGCCATCGCGCTTGAAGCAGACGTCGCCGATCTCGAGCTTTTCGCCCGCTTCCTTCTTCTTGGCCGACGTATCGATGATGGTGGGGCAGGCCCGACCTCCGAACAGCAGCGAGGTGGTGTCGCTCTTCGGGTCGCAACCAATCAGGAGGACCTTCTTGCCCTGCTGCGCCATCATGTAGCTCAGGTTGGCCAGGGTGAAGCTCTTGCCGATCCCGCCCTTGCCGTAGATGGCGATGATCTGGGTCTTCTTCGTCACCGGTCCGGTCGCGATCGGCGCGGGCTCGGCCTTCGCCTCCTCCCGGAGCCGGCGGCCCGCCGCCTCGATGGGGTCGGCAGGGCGGGTCGAAAGGGCGGGCACTTGAATTGCGGTCATCGGCAGCTCCTCCAGTCGAGAGACATCTTGAGACAGTTCGGGTCGTGAAACGCCGTTCGGTAGGCCGCTGCGACCGAGTCGCCCCCGGCCTGTACCTCCTGGCGGTGGGTGATGAGACCCTCGAGGGACAGCCGCCCCTCGGTGACCCACCGATGAACCTGCTCGAGATCGTCTCGCTGCCACTCGGCGGCGACGCGAATCCGCAGCTCCCGAAGGAAGGCCGGCGGAAAGTCAAACGACGGGCGGTCCTTGTAGAACCCTGCGAGCACGATCTCGCCCCTCGGCGAGAGGCGGCTGATGAGCTCGTCGAGCAAGTCTGCATCACCGCTGACATCGACGATCCCCGAATGGCTGCGGGTCTCGTCCTGCCCCGGGTCCACGACCGGGTAACCAAAATCGCCTTCGCGGCGCTGGGGGTTGGTCTCCCACACGGTGGGATGGCCGCCAGCAGCGACGATCAGGCGGGCGAGCAGGCGACCGAGCACCCCATGGCCGACCACGAGACTGGGCATCGGACCCAGCTCGCCGCTTGGCGCCAGGGCGTGCCGAGCGGTCGCGGCCAAGGCGAGCAAGATCGCCTCTTCTTCGAGGTCCTCTCCGATGGGGAGGATCCGGGCGGCGGACACCACCAACTTGGAGGCGGCGCCTCCGAACAGCCCGCGGACGTCGCCGAAGCACTTGGCGCCGGGAACGAACACGCGGGTCCCGGGGGGGATGCCCGCTTCGGGACCGGACTCCACCACCCGGCCCACGGACTCGTAGCCGGGGACCAGTGGGTAGCCGAGACCGGGGAACGGCGGCATGCGCCCCTGCCACAACAGACGCTCGGTCCCCGTGCTGATCCCGCTCCACTCGACGGCGACGACCGCGTCCGCAGCACCCGGTGGGGTGAGCGGGAGGCGGCGCAGCTCGAGTTGCTCGGGGCGGGCGAGCACGACAGCCAGGGCGTCCATCACTGTTTGTGTAAATCCCATTGGACGGTCGTAGGTGTCAAGTTGATTGAACACCAGGGTTTCGCCGGATCGAGCCCCCGCTAGCGAGCCGAGGTCCGGTCCGGCCGCGGCAACGCCGCCGATCCCGAGATCGAGGCCTGAACCGCCGATACCGGCGGTCTCGGGAGTCTGTGCCGGACCGGCGAAGCTCATGCCGCCGACTCCTGGAGGGCTTTGGGGACGAGGCGCTTCACCTGCAGGGACACGAGCTGCTCGAGGCCGCTCGCGCCTGGGCAATCTGGGATCGAGGTCACCGCGGCCTGGACCAGGTCGTGGAGGCGGGCGACCGCCCCCCGGATCCCCAGCGCGGTGACCGCGCTCGGTCGAGCGAGGGCGAGGTCCCGACCCACCGGCTTGCCGATCTCCTCTGGCTCCGCGACCGCGTCGCGAAGGTCGTCGGCGACCTGGTAGGCCTCTCCGAGCTGCTGTCCAAGGCCCCGCCACGGGACCGGGTCAACCCCGGCGGCCAGCGCGCCGGCGACGGTCGCCGCCTCGAACAGAGCCCCGGTCTTGGCCCGGTGGTAGGCCTCGAGCGAGGCCTCCGGCTCCGCTTCCCACGCCTGCCCCGCAACCAGGCCTGCCGGGCTCCCAGCGGCGCGGGCGACGACCGAGAGCACCGACGCGAGTCGAGCCGGAGACCGATCCGCGGCCCGAGCGAGGGTCTCGAAGGCAAGGACGATGAGCGCGTCCCCAACGAGCACCGCCAGCGGCTCCCCGTACACGATGTGTACGGATGGCTTGCCTCGCCGCTCGTTTGCGTCGTCGAAGCAAGGCAAGTCGTCATGCACCAGCGAGGCGCAGTGCAGCAGCTCGATCGAGGCCGCCGCGGCGTCGGAGAGCGGAGGCTGGTCGTCACCGCACGCCTGGGCGACGGCCAGGCAAAGCTTCGGACGTACCCGGGCCCCCCCTGGGAAAACGGCGTGGCGAAGCGCGCTCGCCAGCCGAGGCGGCGCCCCCGGGCGCTCTGCGTGGCCGATGGCCGTCTCGAGTGCTCTCTCGATCCTCTTGGTGGTGCTGTCCATGCGGCCCCTCCCCTACTGTCATCAAAACTTGACAGTTTAGGCTGTGAAGCGGCCTTAACACAGGGACACCCTGACACCAAGCGAAGGGGACGAGGCTCGACCCCACGGACGCTCGGAACGTTCTACGGGCGCATTCGGCGCGGCCTGGGGAGGACGTCAGCGAGCGACGCGGACGGCGTGCTCGAAGACGAGCTTTGCGGTCCGATCCGGGGCCTCTTCGTGGGCGAGGTGCCCGAGTCCCTCGAGGACCTCGACGGTGGCCGAAGGCAGGCGGGCGGCGACCGCTCGGGCTTCCCCCGGAGCGACCGCTGCGTCCCGCGAGCCGACGACGAACAAGGCCGGCGCGGTCAGCCCGGGCAGATCCGGCACCAGCGGAGCGAGGTCCCAGGCCGCCATCATCGCCACCGTCCCCTCCACGTGGACCGGGTCCTGGGCGAGGCGGGTGTACAGACGGATCCCCTCACGATCGAGCCGTGACCCGATCCCTCTCAGGGTCTGGTCCACCCGCCGCTCGTCGGAGGCCCAGGCCATGAGCCTGGGTCCTAGACTGCTCGCTGTCGCGATCCGGGCCACCGAGGGGAGGATCCGGGCCGCCATCCCCCGCATGGGCAGCAACGCGGGGTTCAGGCCGACGAACAGATCCGGATGAACCCGCCGGTCGAGGGTCATGCGGGCCAGGATCGCCGCTCCGGCGCTGTGACCCACGATGATCTTGGGCTCGAACCCGATCCGCTCGAGCAGGGTCCCAAGAGCGCTCCCGATCTCGGGCATCGCGATGCGCCGGACCGGCCCCATGAACCGGCTGTAGCCCAGACCGGGGAGATCCGGCGCCAAGACGTCGAAGCGCTCGGCGAGCCGGGGGGCGAGGTCCCTGAACGAGTGCGTGCTCGCCCCCGCGCCGTGAAGGAGCAGCAGCGGCGGACCGGCCCCGAGCCGCTGCCAGTGCCATCGCAAGTCTCCTTGCTCGAGCAGCACGCTCGCGGACCGGTTCGGCCAGTCGGCTGGCACTTCGAAATCTGGCCTGCGTTTCGGGCTCATCGAGGGGCCGGGGCGTCGGCGGCCGCCCGCACCGTCCGAGTCAAGGTGGCGCCGTCGGTGCGAGGCAGTGCGAGGTAGAGGGCCCCCATCGCGTCGGCGATCGCCTTGGCCGGGGGCCGGGGCCGGGGCGCGGTATCCAGGAAGAGGGCGCGAATGCCGGCGGTCGCCAGGGCCCGGGCCGCAGCGAGCGCGTCCTGCTCCGCCCTCGCCCGTCCTTGGGAGCCGTCGCGAGCGACGTTGCCGCGGGCGTCGGTCATCAGCACCACCACCGGGGTCTTTCCCCGGCGCCGCGCGTCCTCCGCGAGCTCGCGAGCGGCATCGATCCCATGAGCGAGCGGCGTGGTACCGCCCCCGGGCAAGCCAGCCAGGCTTCGCTTCGCCCGCGCGAGGGACCGGGTCGGAGGCAGCAGCAGCTCCGCTCCCGCCCCCCGAAAGCCGATGAGTGCGACGCTGTCTCTTCGGACATAGCAGTCGGCGAGCATCAGCTCGACCGCGCCCTTCGCCTCGGCGAGCCGCGCCAGCGCCGCCGATCCCGACGCGTCCACCGAAAAGATGGTCAAGGTCTCGGTCCTTCGCTTGTAGCGAGCGATTCGAAAGTCATCTTGCCGAACCTCGACCTTCGACCCGACCCGGCCCCGCACCCGCTGCCAGGGCGCGGCCGAGCGCAGGGTCTCGACCACGTTGAGCCGGCCCCCGGACTTCGGGTTTCCCCGGCGGGTCCCCGCCGGACGGCCGCGCAGGAGGGAGGCGGACAGCGCCCCCGCCGGACCGAAGCTCCGAGGGGTCCGGCTCCCTTCCCGCCCGGCAGCCAGTCGCTCCAGCAGTCCGGGGGGCAAGGCCGCTTTCGCGGCGGCCAAGATCAGCTCATCGAGCTGCCCAGGCTCGATCTCGCCCGGATCCTCGGCCGGCTCCGGATCGGACGGGGGCTCGGGAGGAGCCTCCTCCTGGTTGTCCTCCGGCTGCTCCTCGGGCGGCGCCGGAACCCGGGTGGCGCGGGGTCCGAGCACCAGCCTTGCCGCCACCGCCGCGTCCTCCTCGACCACCTCTGTCCTACCAGACAGTGCAGAGTGGATTCGGGCCACGGCGACGGCGAGGATCGGGGCCCGGCAGGAGTCGATCCCGAGGGCGAAGGCGGTCCCGACCAGCGCCTCGACCACCGCATCGGGCACGGTGACCGACGGGAGCAAGCGGCGGGCCTCGGCGGTGTCATCGACCTCGAAGGGCAGGTCGAGCTCCGGCGGCAGCCGCGGAGGGACCGAGTCGAGGTCCAGATGGATCCCCAGCCGGTCGGCCAGGCTCCGCGGAACCCGCTCGTCGTCGATCCCCTCGTCGAGCGCCACCACCGCGAATCGGGACGGGCTTCGACGGGCGAGCCCGTCCCGCTCGAGCACGACCTCCCCCCGGTCGAGCGCGCCGAAGAGGTGGGCGGCGGTGGTCGGCTTGAGCCGCTCGGCCATCGGGACCAGGACCACGCCGCCGTCGACGTCGGCGAGAAGGCCCCGCTCGGCCACCACCCGTCCGGCCCGGAGCGTCGCCGCGAGATCGAGACCGCCGAGCAAGCGGTCCTCGGTCACGTGGGCTGGCACCCGGCGCGTGGGCGCCCCTTCGGGCAGCAGCTCCTTCAGCAGCGCGCACCACCGGTCCCGCAC